>NZ_JACSNP010000009.1 GCF_016900045.1 Fusobacterium mortiferum | reverse complement strand
ATCTGCAAATTCTCCTATTGAGTAATATTTCATTTTCTCACCTCAATAGTATTATACCATAATCTATAAATTATTTACAGAATTTTATATTAAATTATATGTTTTTTATAACAGTCATATCCCTCTTCAATTATTTTTGACAACGACTAATAGATTTTGATATAATCTATTTATAAATTTTTAAGGGGGATTGCCATGTTTAAATTTAACCATTTTAATTTTAATGTATTGGACTTAGAAAAAAGTTTAAAGTTTTATAAAGAGGCTCTTGGATTAGAAGAAGTTAGAAGAAAAGAAGCTGAAGATGGAAGTTATAAATTAGTATATCTTGGAGATGGAGAGGGACACTTCTCTTTAGAACTTACTTGGCTTAGAGATAGAGAGGAAAAATATGATTTAGGTGATGAAGAGTTCCATCTAGCTTTAACTACTGAAAATTTTGATGAAGCTTATCAAAAACATAAAGAAATGGGAGTTATTATATATGAAAATCCAGCTATGGGAATCTACTTTATAGGAGATCCTGACGGATATTGGATAGAGATAGTTCCAGCAAAAATGTAAATTAATGAAAAGAGGAGCTCACCTTAGGTGAACTCCTCTTTTAGTTTGGGGAAAGAATTTTATGAATTAATTATTATACTTTTTAGACGAAGCTTTTCTTAAAAAAGTTTAAATTTTTTAATCTTCTAACGGAATTTCTCCATTTTTATCCCAACACTCTACTCCTGTACTATCACTTAGTACATCTATTGTAAATATTGGATCCTTTCCTTTTTTCTTCTCACTTATATAGTGCTCTAATGTTTCAATCGCTGGTTTTCTTAACATAAATATTGCATAAACATTAAACATTACCATAAAGGCCATAAATAAATCTGCTATATTCCAAATTAAAACTGATTCTCTAACTGCTCCAAAAAACACCATTGCAATAACTAAAACTCTGAATATTTGTATCTTTATTCCCTTATCAGCGTTTAGATACTCTAAGTTAGTTTGTCCATAGTAGTAGTTTCCTATTATTGTTGTATAAGCAAATAGAAGTACACAAATTAAAAGGAAAACATCTCCAAATGCTCCTAATTGGCTTTTCATAGCTTGTTGTGTTAATCCTATTCCATCTAAGTTCTTTCCTAAAACACCAGAGAATAAAATGATAAAAGCTGTGGCTGTACAAACTCCTAATGTTGTTACATATACACCTAAAGTTTGAATTAGCCCTTGTTTTACTGGGTGTGAAGCTGAAGCTGAAGCACCTGCATTAGGAGTACTTCCCATTCCTGCCTCATTAGAGAACAATCCTCTTTTTACCCCTTGCATTATAACTGTTCCTAAAGTTCCTGCTCCAAAAGCTTTTAATCCAAAGGCATTCATTATTATTAATTCAAATACCGGAATTATTATTGGAATATGTTTTAAAACTATGATTATAGCTACTATAAGATAACTTACTCCCATTAATGGTACTATTACCTCTGAAACTTTAGCTATTCTCTGCATACCACCATATATAACAAGAGCTGATAATATAACTATTATTATTCCACTTGTCATTCTACTTAATCCACTATAATTTTCTATAGCTATTGTCATTGTATTAGCTTGTACAGCATTGAAGATAAGACCATATGTCATAGTTAAAAGTATTGAGAAAGCTACTCCCATCCATCTTTTACCCATAGCTTTTTCCATATAAAAAGCTGGTCCTCCTCTGAATGTTCCATCTTTTTTCTCTTTGTATATCTGTGCTAGTATATTTTCTACTATACTTAAACTTCCAACTATTAGAGTTAAAACCCACATCCAAAATACAGACCCAGGTCCTCCTAAAGAGATTGCTATTGCTACCCCAGCTAAACTTCCTGTTCCTACCTTTGACCCTGCACTTACACAGAAGGCTTGGAATGGCGATATTCCATTTCCACTCTTCTTTTCAAACATTATCGAAAACATCTCTTTTATCTGAGTTAAATTTGAAAACTTTATCTTAAAAGTAAAATATATTCCTGAAATAATAAGTAATGCAATTATTATGTAACCCCATAAAATTCCATTTAAAAGATTAATTATATTATTCAAACTTCTTCCTCCTTATAAATTTAAAATATTGATAACTTTAACTCTCTTGATAGATCCTCTAACAAATGAATTCCACCAATTGAATTTCCTTTCGCATCTAAAGATGGACCATATACACCAATTCCCAATTTCCCCGGTGAAACAGCCACTATTCCACCACCTACACCACTCTTACAAGGTATTCCTACTCTTACAGCTACCTCTCCAGACATATCATAAGTTCCACAAGTTATCATTAAAGTCTTTATAATTGTACTTATTCTTGGTGTCAATATCTGCTCCCCTGTACTTGTACATCCGTTATTTGCTAAAAATAATCCTAATTTAGCTAATGTATAGGCAGTAACCTCTATTGAACACTGCTTAAAATAGACTTCTAATGCATCCTCTACATTTCCCTCTATTATTCCATCATTTTTTAAAAAATATCCCATTGCTCTATTTTTATTTCCTGTTTCACTCTCTCCACAATAAATTTTATAATTTACATCCAACGTTTCATCTTCAGTAATTTTTTTAAAAAACTCCAATACTCTTTGGAATTTTTCTCTGGCATCTTTCCCCTTTATCATAGCTGCTATAGCTATTGCCCCTGCATTTATCATAGGATTATATGGTTTTTTCTTACTTGATGTTTCAAGTTTTCTAATTGAGTTAAATGGATCTCCAGAAGGCTCCATTCCTACCTTTGAGAAGACAAACTCCTCTCCATTGTCCAAAATAGCCAACATAAGAGTTACAAGCTTTGATATACTTTGAACTGTGAACTTTATCTCCCAATCACCCGCTGTATATCTATTTCCCTCATTATCTAGTATACATACTCCTAAAGCATCTTTTTTTGCCTTATCCAGTTCTGGAATATAATCAGCAACTCTTCCATCCTTTGTAAGAACCATATTTTTCTTAACTAGTTTATTAAGTAATTCTTGCATAAAAAAACACCTCTTCGTCTAAAAATAATATTTTTTGTTTTTTTTCAAATCACTATAATGTAATTATATAGTCTATTTGATAAAAAATCAATTATTTTTATTCATTTTTTAAATATAAGCAATATATTTTTTAAATAAGGAATGATATATATAGTATATCCTATTTTTCAAAAAAATGAAATTTCTTATTTGTTAAAAATAATTTATTTTTTATATGTAAAATATATTTATAATAAATATATATTTTATCATTAACTCTTGATTATTTTTATTTTATCTTTTATCATATCATAATGAAGTGTTTTATTTAGGAGGAAAAATGTTTAAAGCTATTGATTTAAAAAGAGATTCTATCTCAAAACTGTTTTTTAATTTCTCAATTCCCTCTGTTACAGGGATGATGGTTAATGCTTTATACGCTATTGTAGATGGAATTTTTATTGGACAAGGAGTTGGAGCTGATGGCCTTGCTGCTGTCAATATTGCTTATCCCATTATTAATTTAGGAATTGCAGTTAGCTTGCTTATTGGAACAGGTGGAGCTACCCTGATATCTTTACGTCCTAAAAATATTAAATTTAAAAATCTCTGTTTTTCACACATAATTACTTTGAATATTTTTTCATATATTTTTATATTATCAGTAGTTTTACTTAGTGGAAATAAACTAATTTCTTTACTTGGTTCAAGTGAATTGTTAGCTAATCAAGTTAAAATATATCTGTATACCTGTGTTATTGCAATGATATTTTTGATGCTATCTAATAGTTTGAATGCTGTAGTTAGAAATGATAAATCCCCTGTTTATGCTTTTATCTCTATGGTTATAGGAGCTGTTACTAATGTATTTTTAGATTGGCTTTTTATAATTGTTTTCCATTGGGGAGTCTTTGGTGGAGCCTTTGCTACTGCTATTGGTCAATTTTTATCTTTCTTATTCTTAGTAAGATATTTTTTCAGAATAGATTGTAATTTTAAATATAAATTTGAAAAATTAAAACTAACTCTTCTCAAAAATATTATCTCTATAGGATTTCCATCTTTTACTATAGAGTTCACTGCTGCGATTACTAACGCTTTGTTTAATATTTCATTTATGAAATTTTTAGGAGAAATTGGAGTATCAGCTTACTGTATTGTTGCATATATTTGCTATGTTTTTAGATGTTTATTCACTGGACTCTCTCAAGGAATACAACCTATTATTAGCTATAACTATGGACTAAAAGAGCTTGAAAGAGTGAGAAAAACTTTTAAAATTGGACATATAGTTACTTTTATTATATCCTCTTCAATATTATTAGGAGTTATCTCATATGGTAAAAATTTAGTTAAACTCTTTAATAATGATGCTCCACTTATAAATTTAGCCTCTCATGGATTAATTTTATTTTCTAGTGCTATTATTTTTCAAGGGGCAAATTTTATTAATATCTCATATTTACAATCTAAAGGAATGACAAAACTTTCAAATCTTATCTCTTCTTTAAGAAGTATCGTATTTTTTATCATAGCTATAATTATCCTTCCTATATTCTTAAAGGAAACTGGAGTATGGCTATCTTTGCCTACAGCAGATTTTATGTGTTTTACTTTTAGTTGTATTCTACTTAGAAAAGATATACTACTTCTTTTTAAGAGAAATAGATAATTTTATTTTAATAACTACTTGAAAAAATTTATAATATATGATATAAAGAATATGTGTTTAAACACTTAAATGGAAAAGGGAGAAATTATGAGTGATTATAATTTTAAAAAATCTATAGGTTTTAAATTAGATAAAGCTTCTAGATTAACGACATTAAATTTTGGTAAAAAATTGAAAGAGAATGATTTTACTATCACTCCTGAGCAATGGGGAGTTATCAATTTTTTACTAGAAAATGATGGACTTACACAGAACCAAATTGGGACTTTAATTGGAAAAGATCATACCTGCGTGTCTAGATTAATCGATGCTCTTATCAAAAAAGATTTAATTATAAAAGAGACCTCTCCTCTTGATAAAAGAATTAACTTAATTTTTCTATCAGAGTTAGGAAAAAAGGTACAAAAAGATGTTGTAAAAACTGTTAAAACTAATCTGGATACAGCTTTTAAAAATGTATCTGAAGAGGAAAAAAATATTTTTTCAGCTGTTTTAGATAAAATTATAAAAAATTTAGAGTAATTTTACTCTATTTTTTTAATAAAAAATGTGTTTAACCACATAAAAAAGGAGTATTTAGTGAAAAGAAAAGGAATTATTTTTATTTTAGGATTACTTTGTTCTTTAGTGCTTACTAATCCTATTTTAGCTTCTCAACTTAAAAGAAGTTATTTAATTTTAAATTTAACAGATATTAATGATCTACCAAAAGCAAATAGATGGCTTTTCAAATATCATGCACAAGATACTGTTAATATCAATGGTCCTATATTAGCTGGATACTCTACTTATAGAGCTCTTCCTATACCTCAAGGTGGAGAAAAATATGGAGCATATAACTGGAGAATGACTGAACACTATTGGAGAGAGGATCCATTTTCTATGGAAGATGAATTAAATCAAGGTACAGCTATGAGTGAAGTATGGGTTGAAGGTTATAATGAGATGATTGGAAATCCAACAGATTCAACAAAGAGAGCTGATTGGGGAACTCAAAAAAATAAAAATGCTCATCCTGCTGCCTTTGTTTTTGTAAATAGAAGAATTGATGATGACTTTAAAGGCTATGGACTTACTAGTGATGATGGACCATTTTATAGATTTGTCGTGGCTTTAAAATATCCTGAAGGTGTAAAAGAAAGTGAGGGAGAAAAATGGTTTTATAATGATTTTATACCAGAAATTATTAAAGAAAAAGATCTACTTAGATGTTTCTCTTACAAAGCTATCGAACCTAAAACTTCTCCTTTTGTGAGAGTAATAGAGTTTTGGTATAGAGATTCTAATGCTTGGAGAAAAAACTGGGTTGAAAATCCACCTAAAGTAAAAAAACCTACTTGGGCAACTACTAATAGTACTTTCCCTTATTTAACACCTTATCAAGATATAGTTAGTATATTTTTAGAAGAACATGCTGAAAGAGACTTTTTAAGAGATGGAACTGAATACCATTTTACTAATTAAAAATTTATTTATAAAAAAGTATTGACATTTTCATAAAAAAATTATATCATAGCTCTAACAAATAAATTTACCATCAAGAGAAACTGAGGGACTGGCCCAAAGACGTTTCAGCAACCTGCTTAAAAAGTGTGGTGCTAATTCCAGAAAGATGGATAGAAGTTAAGGCTCTATTATATCTCTATTACTTGATGGTAATAGAGATTTTTTTTATCATAAAAATCAACAGGAGGGACACAGATGATAGAAATACAAAATATAAATAAGGTATATCCTAATGGTTATCATGCTGTTAAAGATGTATCATTGACAATAAAAACTGGAGATATATTTGGGGTAATTGGACTAAGTGGAGCTGGTAAATCATCACTTATAAGACTTTTGAATAGACTTGAGGAGCCTACTAGCGGTAAAATTATTGTAGATGGTGTAGATATTACAGCTCTTTCAAAAAAAGACTTGTTAGAAAGAAGAAAAAAAATAGGAATGATTTTCCAACACTTTAACTTACTAGCTTCTAGAACAGTTGGAGAGAATGTAGCTTTCTCTTTAGAGATAGCTGGTTGGAAAAAAGCTGACATAGAAAAAAGAGTTAAAGAGTTATTGGCAGTAGTAGAACTATCTGATAAGGAAAACTACTATCCTTCTCAACTATCTGGTGGACAAAAGCAAAGAGTAGCCATTGCTAGAGCTTTAGCTAATAATCCAGACATTCTACTTTCTGACGAAGCTACTTCTGCTCTAGATCCTAAAACTACTAAAGCTATTCTAGAGTTAATAAAAAATATTCAAAAACAATTTGGACTTACTGTAGTTATGATAACTCATCAAATGGAAGTAATTAGAGATATTTGTAATAGAGTAGCTGTTATGGCTGATGGAAAAATAGTAGAGACTGGCAGTGTACACCACATCTTCTCTAATCCTCAATCAGAAGTAACAAAGGAATTAATCTCTTATCTACCTGGAGTAGAACAAAAAGAGATTGAGATTATGAAGACAAAAGGAAAGTCAATAGTTAAACTTGAGTTTTTAGGAACAATAGCTGATGATCCTATCATATCTCAAGCTGCTAGAACTTTCAATATAGACTTTAGTATTATTGGTGGTTCAATTGATAATCTTGCTACTATGAAAGTTGGACATCTATTCATAGAGCTATCTGGAGATATGGAGCAACAAAAAGAGGCTATCAATTGGTTTAAAAATGAAGCAGGAGTACTTACAGAGGTGATATACAATGGTATTTAATATGATATGGACATCTACACTTGAAACATTATATATGGTTTTTTTCTCAACACTTTTTTCATTGGTAATAGGTTTTCCAATAGGAATACTTCTTACAGTCACTAAAGAGGGAAATATATTAGAAAGACCAAAACTAAATAAAATATTAGATTTTGTTATTAATACTTTAAGATCTTTTCCTTTTATTATCCTAATGATTCTATTATTTCCACTTTCTAGAATAATAGTTGGAACAACAATCGGAAGTACTGCAGCAATAGTTCCACTTTCTATATCTGCTGCTCCATTTGTTGCAAGAATGATAGAGGGAGCTTTAAATGAAGTTGATAAGGGACTTATTGAAGCTAGCTCTAGTATGGGAGCTGATAACTGGACTATAATTTTTAAAGTTATGATTCCTGAAACTATGCCTCATATAATTCATGGAATTACAGTTACAGTAGTAAGTCTTATTGGATTTTCAGCTATGGCTGGTACAATAGGAGCTGGTGGACTAGGAGATCTAGCTATCAGATTTGGATATCAAAGATTTAAGACAGATATTATGATCTATGCTGTATTAGTTATTATAGTAGTAGTTCAACTTCTACAATCACTAGGAAATTACCTAGTTTACAGAGCAAAGAAAAACAGATAATATAAAACAAGGGAGAGGATAATATGAAACTATCATTAAAAACACTTTTATTAGCAGGACTATTAGCTTTAGGAGCTAATTCTTTAGCTGGGGAATTAAAAGTTGGAGCTACTCCAGTTCCACATGCTGAACTTTTAAACTTAGTTAAAGATGATTTAAAAGCTCAAGGGGTAGATTTAAAGGTCATTGAGTTTACTGATTATGTAACTCCAAATCTTTCATTAGCTGATGGAGAGATTGATGCTAACTATTTCCAACACTATCCTTATTTAGAAAAATTTGCAAGTGAAAGAAATTTAAAACTTGTTTCTGCTGCAAAAATCCATGTGGAACCGCTAGGAGTTTTTTCTAAAAAATATAAGAGTTTAGAGGATATTCCTGCAAAATCTACAATAGCTATTCCTAATGATCCATCTAATGGAGGAAGAGCTCTTATATTACTACACAACAAAGGACTTATTAAATTAGCTGATCCTAATAACTTATATGCTACAGAGTTTGATATTGTAGAAAATCCTAAGAAATTAAGATTTAAACCTATTGAAGCTCCTCAACTTCCAAGAGTTTTACCTGATGTTGCTGCCGCTGTAATAAATGGAAACTACGCCTTAGAAGCTGGATTTTCTCCAGTAAAAGATGCCTTAGTTTTAGAGGGTGAAGAATCACCATATGCTAATATATTAGCTGTAAGAGCTGG
The DNA here is from genome assembly GCF_016900045.1 of Fusobacterium mortiferum. GTDB lineage: Bacteria > Fusobacteriota > Fusobacteriia > Fusobacteriales > Fusobacteriaceae > Fusobacterium_A > Fusobacterium_A pullicola. The sequence goes on along the minus strand of NZ_JACSNP010000009.1, from coordinate 64,582 downwards.
GGATGAAAATAAAGAGGATATAGTAAAACTTATCAAAGCTCTTCAAAGTGAAAAAGTAAAACAATATATTTTAGCTAACTACAATGGTGGAGTAGTTGCTGCATTCTAAATCTTGAAATTTTAAAACATCTAGGGGGAATTATGAAAAAACTAATAATATTATTTTTACTAGCTCTATCTGGGCTTACATTTGGAAAAACTCTTAAACTAGGAACAAGCTCTTATCCTGGAGTTGAGATGTTCAATCTTATAAAAGAGGATTTAGCATCTCAAGGAGTTGAACTAGAAATAGTAGAAATGAATGACTATGTAACTCCTAATCTAGCTTTAGCTGATGGTGCTATAGATGTAAATTCATTTCAACATATTCAATATTTAAATCAATTCTGTAAAGATAAAGGGTTAAATTTAGTATCTGCTGGTGAAACTTATGTTGTAGCTCTTGGATTATATTCTAATAAATACAAATCTATTGATGAGATCCCAGCAAAGTCTACAATAGCTATTCCTAATGATCCTACCAATGCTGGAAGAGCTCTTATTATGTTACACAATGCTGGACTAATTAAATTAGAAGATCCTACTAATCTTTTAGCAACAGAGTTTGATATTGTAGAAAATCCTAAAAAATTAAAGTTTAAGCTAATAGAAGCTCCTCAACTTCCAAGAGTTTTACCTGATGTTGCTGCTGCTATCATCAATGGAGGTTATGCTCTAGAAGCTGGTTTTATTCCTACAAAGGATGCTATTTTATTAGAAGATGCTTCTAAATCTCCATATGTTAATATTTTTGCTGTAAGAGCTGAAGATGAGAATAGAGAGGATATCAAAATTCTTATTAAAACTTTCCAAAGTGATAAGATAAAAAATTATATTCTTGAAACATTTAAAGGTGGGTATATCCCTGCTTGGAAATAAATAATTAATTAAAAATTAGATTATAATGAGAAAATTTTACTGTAATAACTATTGTAAAGTTTTCTCATTTTATTTTTTATAGACTTTAAATAAATTTTATTTTAAAATATAAAAAAAGTGAGGTGAAAATATGTTACTAAAAGAATTTGATATAAAAAAAGGGGACATTATAACTATTACAGGGGCTGGTGGGAAAACCTCTTTAATGTTTTCTTTAGCTAGAGAACTGGCCTCTCTAGGTAGAGTTCTTGTTACTACAACTACTAAAATTTATGTTCCACATCCTGATAATTTTGAAGAATTAATAACATCAGATAGTAAAATTAAGGGAAATAATAAAAATATCATTATCTATGGAGAAAGAATAGAAAATAGTAAATTATACTCTCTTTCCTATGAAAAAATATTTGATTTAAAAGAAAAATTTGACTATATTTTAATTGAAGGAGATGGAGCTAAAGAACTAAAGATAAAAGCTTGGAATGATACAGAACCTTGTATTCCATCTTTTTCTAATAAGGTAATTGGAGTAGTTAATTTAGATATCTTGAATTTAAAATTGAACGAATCCAATATTCATCGATTTGAAATTTTTAAAGAAAAATTTAAAAATTTTATCAATATGATTGTAGATAAAGAATTTTTAGTTGATTATATTTCTAAGGGAGATTTTTTCAAAAATTCATCTTCTAGTAATAAATATATATTCTTTAATGGAATTGATGGAGATAATTATCTAAATAAATTTTCAACTGCTTTAGAAGTTTGTAACCTTTTATACAAAAAAAATCTATCCTATAAGCTAATATTAGGTTCAATAAAAGAAGGTACATTTTTTAAATATTCTCCTACAGATGCTATTGTAATGGCATCTGGATATTCACGTAGAATGGGAGAAAATAAATTAAAACTACCATATCAAGATACAACCTTACTGGATTATACTTTTGAAAAACTCTCATATATTCCATTCTATAATATATATGTTTGTGGGAGAGAGGAGTGGGTAGAAAATTTATCTAAAAAATATAACTATCAATATTTAGAAAATAAATTAGCTCACCTGGGACAGAGTGAGAGTATAAAATTGGGAGTTAGTAATACTACTGGTGAAGGTGTTGCTTTTTTTACTGGAGATCAACCACTTCTAACTAGAGATACTCTTTTAAAAATATACTTCAACTTTCTAAAATATAAATATATCACTATTCCTAGAGCTGAAGGGGAAAGATTCTCCCCAGTATTTTTTCCTAATAACAAAAAGAAAGAACTACTTAAGCTTACTGGTGATGTAGGAGGAAAAGAGGTTATTAAAAATTCACCTCTTATCTCCTTTGTAGAGTTTCCTAATAAATTTGAATTTTTAGATATAGATACTCCTGAAGAGTATAACCTTATCAAATCTTTACATAAATAAAATACAAAAAATAAAAACAACAGAGAACTTGATAACTCTGTTGTTTTTACTAATCTATATTAAAATATCTTGGGGAAAGATTTATTATGTTTTAAGTATACCTCTTTTATGTGTCTATCTTATGGCAATTAAAAGTTTTTTGTATAATATTTTTTAAAATTCTTTACATATAAAAATTTCTATAATTTATTAAGAAAAAATGAGGGATCTAGAAGTTTAATCTTCCACAATCCCTCAATTATCTGATTATCTATTACTCTTCAGTAGAAGAAGTTCCATATTTAGAAAGAAGTTCTTGATTTTCTCTTCTCTCTTCCTCTTGCTCTATCTTTTTAATAGATAGTTTTATTCTTTGTTTCTCTTTATCTATCTCAACTATTTGAGCCTTTACGATATCTCCTACTTTAAACTTATCTTTTAGATTTTTTATGAAATCTTTTGATGCCATTTGAGTTGGAACAAATCCATCTACTCCTTTAGATAGATTTAAGAATAATCCAAAATCCATTATATTTTTTATCTCTTTTTCAACTGTTTGTCCCACTTTATAGTTTTCTAAAGCTACTTCCCAAGGACTCTTAGTTAATGCTTTTATACTTCCCTTTATTTTGTTATCATCCATATTTAATTCGATAACTTTAAAGTTAATTGTATCCCCTACTGAGAATTTTTTATTAACTTCACCTTGCCAGTTATAATCTGATTGGTGAATAAATACATCTACTCCTGGTTCAACCTCTGCAAATAATCCAAATGGTTTTATCTCTAAAACCTTTGCAGTTAACTCTTTTCCAACTGCAAATCTCTCTTTAGCTGAATCCCATGGATTTTCACATAGTTGTTTTATTCCTAGTTTTAATTTTCTTTCAGCTGGTACAAATTCAAGTACTCTTACTTTTATATTATCTCCAACTTGTACAAACTCTCCAAGATTTACTTTTTTCTTATTCCAAGTAAAATCAGACATATGAACAAGTCCCTCTACTCCATCAGCTATCTCTACAAATGCACCATATGGAAGTAATTTTGTTACTTTTCCATCAACTACAGAGTCTACTCCTACAGTTTCTGCAATAACTTCCCAAGGATTTCTAGTTAGAGCTTTTATAGATAGTTTAACATTTTTCTTTTCAGCTTCTAAAGAGATTACTACTCCCTCTATTATATCTCCCTTTTTAAACTCATTAGTTAATTTTTCTAATTTTTTCCAAGAGATTTCAGAGATGTGAACAAATCCTTTTAAATGTCCAATTTTAACTAATAATCCAAAGTCTAAAATATCAGTTACTTTAGCTTTAACTACATCTCCTACTTTTAATTGAGAAAACTCTTGCTCCTCTTTTTGAAGAGTGATATCCTTTCTTGAAAAAGTTATTTTTTTAGTTTTCTTATCCTTCTCTACTTGAATATCCTTTATCATAACTTGAACTTCTTTACCGATGAAGTTATCTCCTTCATTCATATTAATCTCTGATAAAGAATTTGGTAAAAATCCTTGATGGAATAAAGCTTCAACTATATATCCACCTTTTATTCTTTTAACTATTTTTCCTGTAAGGATTTCTTTATTTTCAAAAGCTTCCTCTATTCTTTTTAAACTATTTTCCATATCAATTCTTCTTCTAGAACCGATAATGAACTCTCCATCCTCAGTTTCTCCAACTAAAAGAATCTCTACTTCATCACCTATATTATAGTCTAAAAGCTCTTCATTTCTAACTCTAACACTTGTTGGTTGTCCTTGTACATCAAGATAAGCAAAGTTTCTATCTCTTTGTGCAATTACTCCTTTTGCTCTTACCTTTGTTTTTTCCTCTGCTGGTAAGTACTCATTTAACAGAGCTTCAAATTCATCATAATTTTCGTTGTTATACATTAATGAATCCCCCTTATTTGATTTTCTATTTTAATTACTATTTCTTCTGGTGTTGAGGCTCCCGCTGTAATACCTATCTTACTCTTTCCTTCAAACCACTCATCTTTTAAGTCAGTTTCATCTTGAATCAGATATGTATTAGGATTAAAACTCATTGATATATCATATAGCTTTTTTGTATTTGAACTTGTTTTTCCACCGATAACTATAAGTATATCCACCTGTTTAGCTAACTCTTCTACTGCTTCTTGTCTAACTTGAGTAGCTCCACATACCTTATCTAATATTTTAACATTTTGATGTGTATTTTCCAAATAACTTTTTATTTTTTCTAACTTTTTTTTATTTAAAGTTGTTTGAGTAAGTAAGCAATACTCTCTTTGAGGATCTATTTCCAAATTTTTTAATTCCTCTAAATCATTACAAACAGATACTCTCTTTCCAAAAGATATTATTCCCTTTACCTCTGGATGCTCCTTATCACCTATAAATATTATATCATATCCTTGACTCTCCATATCTACAAGAGTTTTTCTTATCTGAGTTACAAAAACACAAGTAGCATCATAAATCTCTACCTCTTTTTCTTTTAAAAGTTGGAAAATTTTCTCTGATGTCCCATGAGCTCTTATTATTACAACATCTCCCTTGTGTAACTCATCTTTTCCAGCTAAAATATCCTTCTCTTCAACAATTTTAAACCCTTGCTTAGAAAGCTCACTCACTACATGTTCATTATGAACTAACATACCTAAAATATATATTCTTTTTCCTCTGTTTTTTTCATCACTAGAAACTTTATAGCACATTTTAATAGCTCCAGCAACTCCAAAACAAAATCCCATATGTTTTGCTCTTATAATCTCCATAACTATTCCTCATTAAATTTTTTAACTTCAATTAAATCTACTAGAGCATCTAGCATCTCATCTTCATCTGGACCATCAGCTATAAGTTCAAGCTTTCTTCCTTGCTCTGCTGCTAATAACATAAGTCCCATTATGCTCTTTCCATTTATCTCCTCATCATCACATTTTACTGTAATATCAGAATCAAATCCTGTAACTAATTGAACAAACAGTGATGATGGTCTTGCATGAAGACCAGCTTTATTCTTTATCTCTACTATTCTACTTTTCATATCTATATCTCCTAATTTTAATAATTTATATAATTTTTTAATAGCTCTTTTACACCTTCTGGGGTTTCTTCTGTTAAAATTCTCTCTCTTATCTCCTCTAACTCTTTATAATTTAAATTTCTCACTAGTGATTTAGCTGCTAAAATTGAAGATTCTACCATACTTAGATCCTTTATTCCCAAACTTAAAAGAGCTACTAAGCCTTTTAAATCTCCAGCCATCTCTCCACAAACAGATATCTTTTTACCATATTTATCTACTGCTTTCTTTATATGGTATATTGCTCTTAAAACAGCTGGATTATATGAACTATATAACTCTCCTACAGTCTCTGACAATCTATCTGTTGCTAATATATATTGAGTTAAGTCATTGCTTCCTACACTGAAAAAATCCACCTCTTTAGCAAAAGCTTCTGCCATCATTATAACTGATGGAACCTCTACCATTATTCCAACTTCTATATTTTCATTGAACTTTATATTTTCTTTTCTTAAATCCTCTTTTACTTTTTCTAATATTTTATTAGCTTCTCTCATCTCATTTAATGTAGTTATCATAGGATACATTATTTTAATATTTCTCTCTTCAGATAATCTTAATATTGCTCTCAACTGTGTTTCGAAAATCTCTCTATATTTTAAGCAAAATCTTATTCCTCTTAATCCTAAGAATGGATTAGCCTCCTCTGTTACTTTAAAATATGAAAGTTGCTTATCAGCTCCAATATCTAATGTTCTAATTATTATTGGTTGCTCCTTTGAAAAGCCATTTAAAATTTGAGCATACTTCTCTATCTGTTGCTCCTCTGTTGGAAAATTTTGATTTTTCATATAGATTAACTCTGTTCTAAGTAAACCTACCCCTTCAACTAACTCTCTTGAAATCTCATTCTCCTTATCCTGCTCTCCATCTCCTAAATTTAAGTAAAGCTTTATATCGATTCCATCCTTTGTAATACTTGGAAGATGAGCACCTCTTTTTATTAAATCTAACTTTCGTAAAAACTTTTTCCTTTTTTTATCATACTCAGCTATCTGCTCCTCTGTTGGATCAGTTATTACACACATATTTTCTTCAGTAGTATCAAGTATAATTCTCTCTTTCCAATTGTGATTGAATACATCATTCACTCCCATAAGAGTAGGTATCTTAAGAGCCTTTGCCAATATTGCTAGATGTGAAGTTTCTCCTCCATACTCCATTATAATTCCTTTTAAATTTATTCCTTCTCTATGAAGTTTCAATAACTCTGTAGGATATATCTCTTTAGTTATAAGTATCTTTTCATCAAAAACTTTATAGTCTTCATTCTCACTTTTTAAAGTTTCAATAAGTCTGTTACATACATCCTTTATATCCAATCCTCTCTGCTTATATATTGGACTATCAATATTCTCAAAAAGTCTTACAAATTTTTCTGTTACATCTTTTACTGCATATTCAGATTTTTTTTGCTCTTTTCTTATCATCTTTTTGATATCAGCAATATACATAGGATCCTCTAAAAGTAGGGTATGAGCCTCTATTATCTCTAATTCTTTCTCATCTACTTTTCCCTTTAAATCAATTTTCAATCCTCTTAAATCTGAAATTGCTCTTTGTATTCCTATTTCTAATCTTAAAATCTCTTTATCAATATCTTCAAAGGGGATATTTTCCTTTTCATTCTGCAAATTAGTGTCTATATCTAGATATGTTTCACCTATTACTATCCCTTCATATACACACTTTCCTAGTAATCTCTCCATTAAAAAATCCACCCCTTCTTCCCTATTCCTATACTCTATAAAATTATATCTTATTTTGTAATTTTTTTCAATTTTTTAATTATATAAAAAGTTTTTAAAAAAATCATTGATTATATTATGAACATATGTTAAAATCTCTATTAATATAATCAATTTCATGAATAAAAATCGTATTTATTTTTTAAGTTATATATGATTATAGTACTGAATTTTTTATTTAATCTATATTTCATAAGGAGGATTTCTTAAATGAACACTATGTTAGACGTCTTTGGAGTAAATTATTTTTCAGAACTTGAATTAAAGAGTAGAGTCCCTAGTTCTATTTTTAAAAAATTCAAGGCTGTGCAATCTGGTGAGGCCGAAATGTCTCTTGAAGTTGCTGATGTTATTGCCAACGCTGTAAAAAGCTGGGCTACTGAAAAGGGAGCTACTCACTTTACTCACTGGTTCCAACCTCTTACTGAACTTACTGCTGAAAAGCACGAATCTTTCATTTCTGTCACTTCTGAAGGGACTATAATGTCTCAATTTTCTGGAAAAGATCTAATTAAAGGTGAAGCCGATACCTCTTCTTTCCCTAATGGTGGATTAAGATCTACGTTTGAAGCTCGTGGATATACTGCTTGGGATACTAGTTCTCCAATGTTTATTAAAGGAGAAGGAGTAACTAAATCTCTTTATATTCCTACTGCACTTGTTGGATATAATGGAGAAGCTCTTGATAAAAAAGTTCCACTTTTAAGATCAATCAAATCAATTGAAAACCAAGCTTTAAGAATTCAAAAACTTCTTGGAGATTTTGATACTAAACATATCAATGTTACCCTTGGAGTTGAACAAGAGTATTTCCTTGTTGAAAAAGAGTTTTGGGATAAAAGACAAGATTTAGCCCTAGCTGGAAGAACACTATTTGGAAATCTTCCTCCAAAAGGTCAAGAGATGAATGATCACTACTACGGTACTATAAAAGAGAGAGTAGAGATATTTATGTCTGAGCTAGATGCTGAACTTTGGAAGCTTGGAGTTATGGCTAAAACTAAACACAATGAAGTAGCCCCTAACCAATTTGAAATAGCTTTAATGTTTACATCAGCAAATGTATCTGTAGATCAAAACCACCTAGCTATGGATACTATTAAAAAAGTGGCAAATAGACATGGACTAGCTGCACTATTACATGAAAAACCTTTCCAAGGTGTAAACGGTTCTGGAAAACATTGTAACTGGTCTCTTGCTACTGATTCTGGAATTAATCTTTATGATCCAGATAATCTAACTCCAGATAATCTACAATTCCTACTTTATACAATGGCTGTAGTTGAAGGAATTGATAGATATGCTGATGTCTTAAGAGCTTGTACAGCTACACCTGGAAATGACCATAGACTTGGTGGACATGAGGCTCCTCCTGCTGTTATCTCTATATTCTTAGGTGAACAGTTACAAGAATTATTTGAAAATATAGGAAATGCCTCTTTCTTAGAATCAAATGATATTAAAGATACTATAGATATTGGAGTTCGTATTCCTAAAATTCCTAGAGATCTATCTGATAGAAATAGAACTTCTCCATTTGCTTTCACAGGAAACAAATTTGAATTTAGAATGCCTGGATCTAGTGCCTCAGCTTCAACTCCTGTATTTATAATTAATACTATCGTAGCTGATATATTAGGAGAGTATGCTGATATTCTTGAAAAAACTGATCCTACAAAAAATATTAATAAATATATAATCAAATTAATAAAAGAGAAATATAATTTACATAAAAAAATTATATTCAATGGAAATGGATATGAGAGTTCTTGGATAGATAGAGCTAAAGAACTTGGTCTTTCTAATTTAAAAAATACTGTAGAAGGTATCCCTGTTTTTATCAGAGAGGAGACTATTGACCTTTTTGAAAGAAACGGAGTTTTATCTAGAAATGAACTTTATTCAAGATTTAAAGTATATAGTGAAAGATATAATAAGCAAACTAATATAGAGATCTCTACCGCTATTAGAATGGCTAGAAATGAGATATATCCATGTATAATAAAATATGTAACTAACATCTCTCAAATGATCAATAGTGTTAGAGAAGCCTTAAAAGAAGAAGAGTATATCCAATTTGATAAGGAACATTTAATAAAAGTTATCAACTTCAAAAACAAATTAAAAAATTGTATTACTGAATTAAATGAAGGTTTAAGAACTGCCACTATGATAACTGATGATTATGAAAGAGCTTGCTTCTACAATAGTAATTTAGTACCTCTACTTAATCAAATGAGAGTTGTTGTAGACTCTTTAGAACTTCTAGTTGATAAAACAGTTTGGCCTATCCCTACTTACTATGACTTACTATTTAGATTATAAAAAAATAAAAAAGAGAATTTCTGGTGTTAGTACCTTAAAGGTACTAACATCTTTTTATTTTTCAATAAAATTCTAATATTTAATAAAAATTTTCAATATATATTTAAATAAAAAATTTAATAAGTTTTTAATAACAAAATAACTCCAGCGGAAACCCCACTGGAGCTATATATAAAAGCTATCTATTTTTTACCAATATTATTTGGTAAAACTTTTTACATCACTATTTTACTAATAAAGATTTTCCATTCATCTCTTCTGGCTTAGCAAGTCCTAAGATATCTAACATAGTTGGAGCTATATCAGATAATTTTCCATCTTTTAACTTAGCATTTTTGTATTCGTTAGAAACTAAGATAAATGGTACGTTGTTTGTAGTGTGAGCTGTGAATGGAATATGAGTTTCTGGATCTTCCATTAACTCTACGTTTCCATGGTCAGCTGTAATTAATAAAGTTCCTCCTAGTTCTAAAACTTTTTCAGAAACCTTAGCAATACACTTATCTACTTTCTTAACAGCAGCTACTGCAGCATCAAATACTCCTGTATGTCCTACCATATCTGGGTTAGCATAGTTTACTATTATAACATCATACTCTCCAGAGTTTAAAGCTTCCATTAGCTCTTCTGTTACTCCACAAGCTGACATTTCTGGTTGTAAATCATAAGTTGCTACTTTTGGAGATGCAACTAATTTTCTATCCTCTCCAGCAAATTGCTCCTCTTTTCCTCCATTAAAGAAAAAAGTTACGTGAGCATATTTTTCAGTTTCAGCAGTTCTTAATTGTTTCATTCCAGCTTTTGCTAAAACTTCTCCAAATGTATTTGTGATATCTTTTTCTCCATATACAACTGGAGCATCTATTGTCGCATCATATTGACGCATACAGTAGAATTTTAATCCTAGGTATTCTCTTTCAAATCCTGTAAACTCTTTATCATTTAAAGCTCTTGTTATCTCTCTTGCTCTATCAGGTCTGAAGTTAAAATTGATAAATACATCTCCAGCTTTTATTAAACCATTAGCATCTACAACTGTTGGAACAACAAATTCATCTGTTTTTCCTTCTGCATATGACGCATCTATAGCTTCGATTGCTGAATTAGCTTTATTTCCTACTCCTAAAACCATAGCATCATAAGCTAATTTTACTCTATCCCAGTTCTTATCTCTGTCCATAGCATAGTATCTTCCAGAAAGAGTAGCTATTGATCCCTCTCCTAACTCTTTCATCTTAGCTTCTAACTCTTCTATAAATCCTTTAGCTGATTGTGGAGCTGTATCTCTTCCATCTAGGAAAGCGTGTACATAAGCTTTTACTCCATATTTTTTAGCCATAGCTAAAAGTCCAAATAGGTGATCTATATGAGAGTGTACTCCACCATTTGATAGAAGTCCACCAAAGTGAACTGGTTTCCCATTAGCTACTGCATATTCAAAAGCCTCTTTTAATACTGGGTTTTCATATATTGTTCCCTCTTTAATATCTTTTGAAATTTCTACTAATGGTTGATATATTATTCTTCCAGATCCTATATTTAAGTGTCCTACTTCAGAGTTACCCATTTGTCCTTCTGGTAATCCTACTGCCTCTCCAGAAGCTTGTAATTCTGAATGAGGATACTCTTTCATAAGTCTATTAAATGTTTCTGGGTTAGCAGCAGTTATAGCATTTTTTTGATCTGCATTTTTGTTTATTCCCCAACCATCTAATATCATTAACATTACTGGTTTTTTCATTATTTTACTCCTCCTAAAATTTAACTATTTAGCAGCTAAAACTATTTTAGCAAATGAAGCTGCTTCTAATGAAGCTCCTCCTATTAATCCACCATCGATATCAGCTTGAGCTAATAATTCAGCAGCATTTTCAGGTTTCATTGATCCTCCATATTGGATTACCATCTCTTCAGCTACAGCACCAAACATAGATCTTAATACATCTCTAATCTCTTTGTGAGTTTCTTGTGCCATTTCTGGAGTAGCAGTTTTTCCTGTTCCTATTGCCCATACTGGCTCATAAGCTATGATTATATTTTTAGCTTCTTCAGCTGTTATATCTTTTAATCCTTCTCTTACTTGAGTTTCATTTACTTGAGCAGTTCTTCCAGCTTCTCTATCTTCTAATTTTTCTCCAACACATAGGATAGGAGTCATTCCAGCTGCAAGTACAGCCTTTACTTTCTCGTTGATAAATGCATCTGTTTCACAGAAGTACTCTCTTCTTTCTGAGTGTCCTAAGATTACATATTTTACTCCTATTGCTTTTAACATTGTAGGAGAAACTTCTCCAGTATAAGCTCCTGATGATTTTGGATATACGTTTTCAGCAGCTATCTCTACATTACTTCCTTCTACTGCTTTTACAGCATCTGATAAAGCTGTGAATGGAGCTCCTATTACTATTTTTACTCCTTCTACATCTTTTACTAATCCTTTTAATTCAGTAAGCATTTCTACAGCTTCTGCATTTGTTTTATTCATTTTCCAGTTTCCAGCTATTACATTTGTTCTCATGAAATTTCCTCCATTATAATTATATTTACTCTTATTTTACATCTTATCATAGAGCTTAGCAATTTTCAACTATTACATTGGTCAGTAACTAACTCTTAATTGAGCAATCTTTTACGATTTTCCTCTTCTAAAATATCACTATAGTAATTTTCAGCATTTTCATAGAAGTCCTGTAGTAGATCTCCTATAGAAAATTCTAGCATCTCTACAAATGTTTCATAGTCATGGGCATCATAAGCTTTTTCAGCTTGTTCCATCTCACGTTCAAACTCAGCTATATATTCATCAAAATCACTATATACAAAATCTAAATCTCCACTAGCTTTTATAAGTAATAATAGATTATAGAACCATCTTAAAAATATTCCTCTCTCTACTATCTCTATCTCACTCACCATTACTGCTGTTTTTCCAGAATTCTCCTCTTCGTCATCTTCAGAATCAAAAATTGAGAAAAATATATCAATCTGTTCCTTAGCTCTCATTATTGAGTCTAGCAACATCTCTCCCTCTGTTTTAGTTATTACTTCTACTAATTTCAAATCTTTTAAATTTACAACAGTATTATCTTTCAATTTTTCCCCGTTTATATAAAACTTATATGGAACTTTATTATCTTGAGTCAGTCGTTTTGTTATCTCATTTATCATTCGTCCAAAGCTTTTAAATCTTTTTTGCTTTAACTCTACCTTTTTATTATCTATATATAACTCCATCTTCTCTCCTAATCTATGGCTTAAAAATTTTTGAAACAGCTAAAGAGAAAACATATATATTATTGGGAGTTCCAACCTTCTTTATCTCCTTTACCATCTCTTTTATTGTACTTCCTGTTGTTACAATATCATCTACAATCAGTATATTCTTTCCCTCTATATCTAATCCTCTATTTCTAAAGGCATTGTAGATATTTTCCTTTCTACTTCCACTATTGAGTAACTCATACATATGTTTAGTATTTTTTTCTCTCTCTATCTTCTGATACTTTACACCACAATTATCAAGTAACTCCTCTACTTGATTAAAGCCTCTCTCTTTCTCCCGTTCTTTACTTATAGGAACAGGTAATACCATATCAATTTCCTTCTCTAAAATAAGATCTGTTAAAGGGCTCTTAATAATAGAGGATATCTCTTTTCCTAAACTCTTTCTATTTTTTAATTTAAAATCAGCTATTAATCTCTTTATCTCATCGTTATAATAATACAAATAGTAATAATTTTCAATATTTTTTATCTTACCCTTTTTTCTTAGAGTAAAATAACACTCTTCACAAATATAACTGCTATCTTGGGAAATTTTTTTACATATTGGACATCTTTGAGAAAAAACCAGATTTTTAATACTCTGGACAAGGTTTTTTCTTATCATTTTTCTCCATATTCACTATCTTTGCAGAATACATCTCTGTATATCCACAGTTAAGGCAGGTTTTTATATAATAAGTTCCAAACTCTAGCTTTAAACCAGGGCTTTTTTCTGGAATAACTGTTGTTTTTACTTGATATTTTTCACATCCACATTTTACACATTTAAAATCCAATTTCATCACCCCATGTTAAATTTTTTGTCCAAGATATTTTTTTCCCTAAAAAACTTATACAATCAAATCTAATCTTAGATGATAATTTTCTATTCAAAGTCAGATAAATTTCGGCAGCTTTATATATTCTTCTAATCTTTCTATAATCAACTGCCTCTATTCCATAACCAAATTTACTATCTTTTCTATACTTTACCTCTACAAATACTATCGTATCCTCTATCCTTGCAATTATATCTATCTCACCAGCTTTAACTCTATAATTTCTCTCTAGTATCTCATATCCTCTTGAGATAAGTAACTTTGTAGCTAATTCCTCATACCTATCTCCAATACTTCTATTATTTTGCATTTTCTCCCAATATTTTTGTTAAAAATGTCTTTCTGTGAATAGATGTTGGTCCATACTTTAAAAGAGCTTCTCTATGAGCCTTTGTTCCATATCCTTTATGTTTTTCAAAGTGGTATTCTGGATACTCTTTTCCCTCTTCAACTAACATCCTATCTCTTGTTACCTTTGCAACTATAGAAGCTGCTGCTATAGATAAACTCTTCGCATCCCCTTTTATCACCGGTTCCTGCTCTCCATTATACTCCCTTATTTTAAAATTTCCATCTACAAGTATCAGAACATCTGTACTACTCTTTTTTCCTAACTCCTCTATAGCTCTTCTCATAGCTAAGAAAGTTGCATTCAATATATTTATCTCATCTATCTCTTGAGCTGAAGCTATTCCTATACCTACCTCAAAATTTTCCATAATAATATCGAAAAGTTTCTCTCTTTTTTTCTCAGTAAGTTTCTTAGAATCATTTATCTCCTGAAGTTCTTCTGAATATTTTTTTAATTTTACTGCTGCTGCTACGACACTCCCAGCAAGAGGTCCTCTTCCAGCTTCATCTACTCCTATTATCTCTGTTCCTTTTTCTAAATCAAATTGATAAAGTAAATTACTCTCCATCTTTTATCTCACTTTCTATCTTAGATATATCTATTCCCACATGTTTTGAAGCTTTTTTAAAATCTTCAGGTAATGGAGCAATTACCCTCATCTCAATATTTTTTGTAGGATGTGTAAATTTTAAACTGTAAGCATGTAGCATCTGTCTCTCTGCTCCTTCGCTCCCATTTCCATAGGTTGTATCTCCCATTATTGGGTGATTAAGATGTTTCATATGAACTCTTATTTGATGAGTTCTTCCAGTTTCTATTCTTACCTTAACTAAAGAGTGATTTTTTCCCTCATCTAAAACTTCATAATTTGAGATAGCTATCTTTCCATTCTCATTTACTACCGCCATCTTCTTTCTATCTCTAGGATCTCTTCCTATTAAAGTTTCTACTTTTCCACTTTTTTCCTTAAATATTCCCTTTGTTATACAAACATAGGTTTTTTCTAAAGTTTTCTCTTTAAACATCTCTGAAAGTTTTCCATGAGCCTCATCATTTTTCGCTACTACTATTACTCCACTTGTATCCTTATCCAATCTATGAACTATACCTGGTCTTATCACTCCATTTATTGTAGATAGATCCTTTATATGATATAAAAGAGCATTCACAAGTGTTCCTGTATAATTTCCATGGGCTGGATGTACCACTAAATTAGGTGATTTATTAATTACCACTATATCACTATCCTCATAAATTATATCTAGTGGTATATCTTCTGGTATTAAATCTAACACCTCATCCTCTGGAATATTTACAACAATCGTTTCCGTTCCCTTTAATTTATTTCCACTCTTTGTAATCTTTTTTCCCTGTATCTCTACTAATCCATTATCTATTATCTTCTGGATATATGATCTAGTTGCATCATCTATCAACTCATTTAAAAATTTATCTATTCTTTTACCCTTATCATCTTCATTAGCATATACTGTTAATGTTTCCTTTATATCCATTATTTTTCTCCTATACATTCTCTATTCACTATATTATACCATACTAGAAAATATTTTGTATATAAATATAAAAAGGAAAAAATCTACTATTAGTAGGCTTTTTCCCTTTATATAATTAAATTATTTTACTTTCTTATCTTCTCTATCACTCTAAATACTACTCCAAATACTATACTTGGTAATATCCAAGCTAATCCATAATCTTGGAAAGGTAGCTTTGTATATAGAGTTGCTATTGTAGCTGGACATGCTCCTAACATTTGTAAAGTTTCAACTGCTCCTATCAATCCAGCTCCTATTACACACCCTATAAATACCCCTTTACTTCCTAAATATTTTTTAAAGAAGTTTAAAACTATAAGAACAATAGCTATTGGATATATAAAAGTTAATATTGGAGCTGCTATCTGAACTATTAAATCAACACCAAAACTAGCAAAAATAAAACTTACTAAAACATTAATAATAACTATTTTTTCATATTTAATTTTTAATATTGAACTAAAATAATCTCCAACTGTAGCTGTAAGCCCTATTGCAGTAGTAAGACATGCTCCAGCAACACAGATACCTAGAAGAATATTTCCAGTTTTTCCTAAAAGTCTTGCTATAATATCATTTAAAAGCTGAGTTGTTCCTCTATTTTCTAATACAGCTGTTGAAGTTGCACCTATATATAAAAGTCCTCCATATACTATTGCTAATCCTAATACCGCTATACCACTAGCTTTTAATAAAAATACTAATTGCTCTTTTCTTCCTAAATCCTTATTTTTTCCAGTTATAGTTTTTAAAATTATACTTGCAAATATAATAGCTGCAAGAGTATCCATTGTCTGATATCCATTATAGAATCCATATCTAAAATTATTTGTCGTTCCTGTTGCTATTACCTCTCCTATCGGAGTAGATACCCCTTTAAATATTATAATAGCTAAAACTATTAAAAGAATTGGAGTTAAAATTTTCCCTATTCTATCTATTACTTCACTCTCTCTCAAAGAAAATAGTAAAACAACTCCAAAATAAATTGCTAGAAATAGATATTTTAATATTGAACTATCTCCATTTAAATGTGGAAGTACCATTACTTCATAAGCTGTTGCTCCAGTTCTTGGTATAGCTAAAAATGGTCCTATTGCTAAAATTAAGACAGTATTAAAAACTCTACTAAATAGTGGTGATACTTTATCTGAAAAGTGATCCAGTTCTGTACCAGCAAAACCTGAAGCTATTATTCCCATTAATGGAAAACCAATTCCAGTAATACAAAAACCAAAAGCTGCTAATTTCCAGTTATCTCCTACTATATATCCTACAGTTGGTGGAAATATTAAGTTTCCTGCTCCAAATAACATTGCAAATAGTGCAAATCCTGTTAAAATAATATCCTTGCTCTTATAAATTGTTCTCACTCCCTTATTCAGTTTTTAATGTTCTATCCCCATAAATATATTTTATACTATTTTTTTAGACATAAACGACTTATAAATTATACCATTTTTTATAAAATACGTCAAATCATATATTTATATTTCCTAAATTTATTTTTCAAGACTATTATTTTAAGAGAAAAAGTTGTAAAATATAGAAAAAAATTAAGGAGTTATTATGAAAGTTAAAATATATCCGTCAAAATGTTCTGGTGAAGTTACTCTTCCACCTTCAAAAAGTATGGCACATAGAGCTATTATCTGTGCCTCTCTTGCAAATGGTAAAAGTAAAATTGAAAATATAGCTTACTCTGATGATATCATTGCTACTATTCAAGGAATGAGAAAACTTGGAGCTATTATAACCGAAGATAATAATACTCTCTATATTGAAGGAGTTAAAAATTTTTCTAATTTAAAGGAAAATATTATAGAGTGTAATGAATCTGGTTCTACCCTTAGATTTTTCATTCCTATATTTTCACTTACTAATCAAAAAATTGAGTTTAGAGGTAGAAATAGACTGCTCCAACGTCCACAAAAAATATATGAAGAGATATTCAAAAGTCAAAATCTTTTATACCTTCAAGATAATGAAAAAATTGAGATATCTGGTAAACTAAAAGCTACAAACTATACTATTAGAGGAGATATTAGCTCTCAATTCATAAGTGGATTGCTATTTACTCTTCCACTTCTTGAGGAAGATTCTACTATTAAAATTATTCCTCCCTTTGAATCAAAGTCATATATTGATTTAACTATTGAAATGTTAAATAGATTTGGAATAGAGATTGAATTTTTAGATGAGTTGACTATTTTTATTAAAGGAAACCAACACTACACTCCAACTGATTACTATGTAGAAGGTGATTTTTCTCAACTTGGTTTTTTTGCAGTATTGGGTGCTATTAATAACGATCTGACTTGTAAAGGATTGAATACAAAATCTAAACAGGGGGATAAAGAGATAGTTGATATTTTAAAAAAATGTCATATTGATGTGGAAATCCTTGAAAATGGATATAGATTTTTTAATGGTATTCCACAAAGCTATAATATTAACCTTGAAAATTGTCCTGATCTTGGTCCTATTCTAACTGTATTATCTGCATATGGTAATGGAAGTTTTAAGATATACAATGCTCATAGATTGAGATATAAAGAGAGTGATAGAATAGAAGCTATGGAAGTGGAGCTTAAAAAATTGGGAGTAGATATAAACTCTGATCAAGATAGTATTTATATCACAGGAAAAAGAAATTATACTAGCTGTAATGAAGTTTTTGGGCATAAAGACCATAGGATTGTTATGAGTCTTGCTATTTTTGCAACAATACTTGATAAACCTTTAATTATTGATGGAGCTGAAGCAATTTCAAAATCCTATCCTAATTTTTTTGAAGATTTGAAAAGCCTAAATATTAAACTGGAGATATTCTAGTTGATACAAAAGAGGGTATTACAAACTTTTAGTTTATAACACCCTCTCTCTTATTTTGGAGTATTTAATCTCTTTATAGCTATATCTCTAGCTTTTAAATATTGTTCTTGAGTAATATATTTTTGCATCTCTATCTGACTTCTTATTCTATCTTTTAAAATACTTGCCTCTATTGCTCCTATTTTATCAAATATAGCATCTATCTTTTCAAGGTTAGCCTCTGGTCCCTCTAACACATACTTATTCACTTCTAACTCTAGTTGTTTTTTCTCAAGTATTAACATCTTATAATTAGTGCTAACTCTATTTACCATCATCTTAGCTTTTTCTACATTTTCAGATGTTACTCCTACCTTTAAAAAATCCTCATCTGAAACTATTCCTAAACCTTCTGATGCAATTATTGTTGTTGAGCATAGTACTATTACAAGGAAATAAATAATCTTTTTCATTGATGTCCTCCACTATATCTGCGTATCTAATCCAAATAATTCATCAGTATCTATCTCTATTTTTTTATCATCAAAAAAGTTTGGATTAAAGAAATGCTCTAAAGATAAATCACTCTTTCCATAACTTACCTTATTTGTAGTTTTATTTATAGCATAATTTAAAGTTGATTCTATAGGCGTCTCACTAATTAACATTTGATAAGTCGAGCTTGTAAAAATTCCTAGAAAAAATAGTGAAACTGAAAATAGTGATTTTCTTTTATTTTTTCTTTTCTCCTGCTCAAACAACTCTTTATATATATTAGCTTTTACCCTATCTTTTGGTGATACCATATCAATTTCCTCCCATATCCTTGATTGCCTTATAATATATAGATTTTATTGTTGAGATATTGATATTTTTCATATCTGCTATCTCTTTTAACTTATATCCATATATATCTTTCAGTATTACGATCTCTCTCTCTTTAGGTGATATTAATTTCAATTTTTCCTCTAAAAAAATTGATGTCTCAATATTGCTATTATCCTCTAACATCAATATCTCCTCATTAATATCTAACTCTATCTTTCTTTTTCTAAAAAAATCATAAATCTTATTAATTGCAATCTTGTATATCCAAGTATATATATTACTTTCAGAACGAAAGCTCTTTAAGTTTCTATAGACACTCATAAAAACTTCCTGAGATATGTCTTCAGCATCTTCAGGATTTTTTACTACCCCTAAAACTTTGTAATATATCCTATCAAAATACTCCTCGAAAATCTCATCAAAGTCCATTAATTTCTACCCTCACATTTTTTTATATCATTTAGACGTCATTCTATTAAAAAAAGTTTAAAACTTCTTATTAGAATTTATACTTCCAGAGAAATTAATTTGAACTGTGTGATTCTTTAAGTTTATCTCTGTGTCCTCTTGGATCTCTACCACTTTATTTGTTGGAATTTTTCTACTGCTATCTCCAGCTCTTCCCTTACTTCCTTGCCAAGAAAGATCTATATATCCATTTAAGAATGTTTCTTCTATGTATGAAAGAGTGTACGCTCCCTCTTTTACATAATACTCTCTTCCTGAATCAATAACAATATTATCTAATTTTACACTGTTATATCTTCCTCTATCATAATTTATAACCACTTTTTTTCTTCCAGCTATCTTATCTAAAGAGATATTTTCATTACTTCTAATAGATGTACACGCTGTTAAAAGAATAAAAAGTACACTAATTATTACTCTCCATATCTTCATTTTCCATATCCTCCATTATTAACTTTTTTAACTCAATTAATATTTCAGATTCATCTACTTTCTTAACTACCTGTCCTTTTTTGAAAAGAACTCCTACACCTTTTCCTCCAGCTACACCGTAGTCTGCTTCTCTAGCTTCTCCAGGTCCATTTACAACACACCCCATTACAGCTATCTTAATCTTTCTCTTCTCGTTTTCAAACTCTTTTTCAACTTTTTTAGCTAACCCTATCAAATCTATCTCTGTTCTACCACAAGTTGGGCATGATACAATCTCAACTCCAGCATCTATAAGTCCTAAAACCTTAAGTATTTCCTTAGCAACTTTTATCTCTTCTACTGGATCTTCAGTAAGAGAAACTCTTATTGTATCTCCTATTCCATCTACTAATAATGATCCTATTCCTATTGCAGATTTTACAGTTCCTTGAAAAGCTGTTCCAGCCTCTGTTACTCCCAAATGTAATGGATAATCTACTAATTTGCTTATTTTTCTATACGCGTCTACCATCATCTTAACATTACTTGCCTTTAGTGAGATTACTATATCTTCAAATCCATTTTTTTCCAATAGATTTATATGATACATTGCACTTTCTACCATTCCATCAGCAGTTGGTTTTCCATATTTTTCAAGTATATGTTTCTCAATTGAACCTGAGTTTACACCTATTCTTATTGGAATATTTCTTTCTTTCGCTTTTTCTACAACAGCTTTAATATTTTCATCAGAACCTATATTTCCAGGATTAATTCTAAGTTTATCTATTCCATTTTCTATTGCCAGTAGAGCTAATTTGTAATCAAAATGAATATCTGCACATAGAGGAATATTTACTCTTTTCTTAATCTCCCCTATTGCCTTAGCTGCCTCTTCATTATTAATTGTCATTCTCACCATTTGGCATCCAGCAGATTCTAATTTCTTAATTTGTGCAACTGTAGCCTCTACATTACTTGTTGTTGTATTTGTCATCGATTGTATTACAACTGGATTTCCTCCACCTATTAAAAGGTTACCCACTTTTACTACTCTACTCATAATTATCCCTCTTTATTTTGTTTTTGGCATATATTTCATTGGATTTAAAGCCTTTCCATTTTTTCTAAGCTCAAAGTGAAGATGTGGTCCTGTTACCCTTCCACTTTGTCCAGTTTTTCCTATTAACTCTCCAGTTTTTACATACTGTCCTTTTCTAACTCCAATTTTATCTAGATGTCCATATCTAGTTTCATATCCTCCACTATGTTGAATAATTATTATCTTACCATAACCATTCATAGTTCCAGCAAAGGTTACTTTTCCCTCTTTTGAAGCATAAAGAGGTACAAAATGAGCTCTTAAGTCAGCTCCAGCATGATAAATATATCTCTTTAAAACTGGATGGAATCTATTTCCTTGAGGACTTGTTAACCCTGTATACTTAATTGGCATTATAAACCCTAAGCTACTTCTATTATCAACAGTAGGACTTGTTGTTCCTAGATATTTTGTTACATTAGGATTTTTTATATACAGCGTATCTCCAACTTGAACTGTATTTGAAGTTAAATTATTTATTTTCTTCACTTCATCTATATTAACTTTGAATAGCTCTGCTATCTTATTTAAAGAATCCCCTTTTCCAACTTTATAGAAAATTCCATTTCCTGTTAACACTGTAAGCTTTTGTCCAACTTTTAAATTATTTGCAGATACTCCTGGGTTATTTGCCATAAGAACACTCAGTCCCATTCCATGGGCTTCCGCTATTTCTGATAATGTATCACCTTTTTGGACTACATAAACTTTTTTTTCTGGAATTTTATTTTCATCTACTGGAGTTACTGTTCCTTTACTTCCGAATACTGAATATTCTCTAGTAAAAGTATAGAAGTTATCAGCTTGAACCTCCCAACCTCCAGTTTCTACTGCTCCCTCTTCATAATAATCTGTAAATTGCTTCAAATCTACTACTTCAGTTTTAAAAGGAGTTCCAACTAACATACCAACATAGAAAGTTATGATTAATATTATAAGTACAACTATCTTATTTCTCATCCTTTACCCCTTTTTCAAACTGTTCTAGCATACTTTTATTACTTTGAGTACTTTTTAATGTATCTACTAATCTTTTTAAACTTTCAGCTTTATCAAATTTTGAAAGATGTCTTCTTATCTTCCAAATTGCTTCTAACTCTTTTTTAGGAATTAATAGATCCTCTTTTCTAGTTCCAGAACGCTGAATATCTATTGCTGGAAACAATCTAAGTTCTGCTAAATTTCTATCTAAGTGGATATCACAGTTTCCTGTGGATTTAAACTCTTCATAAATTATATCGTCCATCTTACTACCTGTATCTACAAGAACAGTAGCAATTATAGTTAAACTTCCTCCCCCTCTAATATTTCTAGCAGTTCCGAAAAAGTTTTTAGGATAATATAAAGCTGTCGGATCTATACCTCCAGATATTAATTTTCCACTAGATGGTATCACTATATTGTAAGCTCTTGCAAGCCTTGTCAACGAATCCATTAAAATAACTATATTCTCGCCATTTTCTACTTTTCTTTTAGCTCTTTCTAAGATACTTTCGGTTACTTTAATATGATTTTTAGGATCCTCATCAAAGGTAGAAGCAAATACCTGTGCCCCAATTACAGTCTCTTTTATATCTGTAACCTCTTCTGGTCTCTCATCTATTAATAAAATCCATACCTCTACATCTTTACTAGTCTGCATTATTGAGTTTGCAAGACTACTTATCAACATAGTTTTTCCAGCTTTTGGTGGAGCTATTATAAGAGCTCTTTGCCCTCTCCCTATTGGTGCTATTAGATCTATTATTCTTCCTGATATATTTTTACTATCTGTTTCTAAAGTAAATTTCTCTGTTGGATATGCTGGAATAAGCTCTTCAAAAGGTACTCTAGATTCAGCTGCTTCTAAAGTTCCGTCATTAACTAGTAAAACCTTTTTTAAAGCATAGTTTTTCTCATCTCCAGAAGGTTCTCTTACCTCTCCTACGACTCTATCTTCAGTTCTTAATTTGAATTTTCTTACTTGTGAAGCTGAAACATATATATCCTTTTCTACACTCGTTCCTCTCAAAAATCCATATCCATCTGGGAGAACTTCTAAAACTCCCCATGCTATGTCAGTTCCCTCTTTACTTTCGATATCCTTTTCAATTAACTCTTTTATCTCATTTTTCTTTATTCCAGATTTTATTGTTAACCCTAGCTGTTTTGCTATCTCTAAAAGCTCCTTTAAAAGAAACTTATCCAATCTATCCATATCCACCTCAATATTAAATAATATTTTACTCTACAATCTCTCCATATAAAGTCCATGTTTTACAATCATTTATCTTTACATTTACGAAAGTTCCTTCTAAAGCTTTATCTCCCTTAAATAGAACTATCTTGTTAGTAGAAGTTCTTCCACTTAATACATCTTTGTTTTTCTTACTTTCTCCCTCTACTAACACTCTTACAGTTTTTCCGACATATGTTTTACTCTCTGCTAATGAGCATGCTGTTTGTACATCTATTAATCTTTGAAGTCTATCCTTCTTTATAGCCTCATCTATTTGATTTTCCATAGTAGCTGCTCTTGTTCCCTTTCTTATAGAGTACATAAACATGAAACTGTTGTCAAATTGAATTTCTCTTACTACATCTAATGTATCTTGGAAATCCTCTTCTGTTTCTCCAGGGAATCCAACTATAATATCTGCTGTAAGGGCTACTCCTGGTATTCTTTCTTTTATTTTGTTAGCTAAAGCTATATATTGCTCTTTAGTATATCCTCTATTCATAGCTTTTAATATAGTTGATGATCCAGCTTGTAATGGAAGGTGTAATGATCTTGCTATCTTTTCATTTTTAGCAATTACATCAATTACTTCATCTGTGAAATCTCTAGGGTGTGGAGAAACAAATCTAACTATAAAGTCTCCCTCTACTTTACAAATCTCCTCTAGTAATCTTGCAAAATTATCTCCATTTGTGAACTCTTTTCCATAAGAGTTTACGTTTTGTCCAAGTAATATTATCTCTTTATATCCTTTAGCTACATACTGTCTTACATCATGTAAGATCTCTTCCATAGGAACTGATCTCTCTCTTCCTCTAACATATGGTACTATACAATATGCACAGAAGTTATTACATCCATAAGTTATTGAGATTGAAGCTGTTTTCTTAGATTCGAAATCAGCATCTAATCTAGGTGGTAGATCATCTTCACAGTCTGTGAAAACAAGATGCTTATCTACTCCATGCTCTATATCATCTATAGCTTGCGGTATTCTTCCTATATTTTGGTTTCCCATAACAATATCTATTTGTGGGAATTTTTTTACTAATTCAACACCTTGCTCTTGAGCAAAACATCCAGTTACCCCTATTATCATACCTTTATTTTCTTTTATGTGCTTTAACTCTCCTAATTTACCATAGATTTGAGTTGCTGCTCCCTCTCTTACTGTACATGTATTTAAAAAAGTAACGTCAGATTCTTCTATATTATCAGTAATTTCATATCCCATATTTTGGAACATCTTTTTTATTTTTGCACTTTCATTTACGTTCATTTGACAACCATAAGTTATGATTGAAGCTTTTTTCACTATTTTTCCTCCTATTAATAACATTTTTTTAGTCTTTTTTGATTTTTGACAAAATAACTCATCTTATCATTTTACCAGTTTTTTCTACATTTTTCAAATAAAAAATAGTTACATTTTAATAAACTTTTTCTAATTTAATACTTGCTCTCTTTTGTATTTATATTATAATAAAAAAAATAAATTATTTTTATTATTATAATATTTTGGAAAAAAAATACAAAAAAGGAGGAAAGATTTATATGAAAAAACCTATAATAGGTATAACATCAGCTTATGAAATAGAAGATGATCTTAGAAACTACCATAAAACTACTGTCAGTATCGACTATTCAAAATCTATTATAGAAAGTGGAGGTCCTACTTATAAAACAAGGTCTTTGGGGAGCTTTTGAAGTATTTGTAGATACTATGGTTGTTTGTACTTTAACTTGTTTAGTTATTGTTATCACTGGTGTTTGGAATAGTGGAGCTACTGGAGCAACTCTTACTTTAAGTGCATTTGAAACTGGTATGGGATCAGCTAGTAAAATATTTATCGCTGTTGGAATTTTTCTATTTGGAGTAACTACATCTTCTGGATGGTATGCTTATTATGAGATTATCTTAAGACATCTTATGAAATTATCTCCAAAATTAAAAGATAGTATCTTAAAATTTTATAGAATTTTTTACCCTGTTCCTGGGTTTATAATGGTAGTAATGGCTACAACAATAGGAATGCCTGGGGCTACAGTATGGCTATTTGCAGATTTTACAACTGCTATTCCTACTTTTATAAATATCGCTGTTATTCTATCTTTAAGTGGAACTTTCTTTAAACTATTTAAAGACTATAAAACTAGATATATACTTAAGAAAGAAGTGGCAGAAGAGGATAAAATCCCTGTGTTTTATGAGGATAAAAATAGATAATTTACATTGAATTTAGTATTATAAAAGGGTGTATTGTAATTAATTTTGTTAATTATTATACACCCTAATTAATATATTTTAGTTATATTTTTTATACTCTTTCATTGCAGAATTAAGTATTTTATTAGCTTCCTTTTCTCCTGAAAATCCTATAACTCTCATATCTTCATTTGGTCCTTTATAATTAGTAAACCATGTTTGTAAAATTGTTAGTACTCCTGGAAACTCTTTATTTAAGTCTTCTATTGAATTAATACTTTCAAATACAGAATCTTTAGCTACAGCTATTAATTTATCATCTGTTTCTCCATTATCTTTCATTAACATAACGCCAATAATTTTACCTTCCACCAAACTTCCTCTTTGTACAGTTTCTCCCAATAAAATTACATCTAAAGGATCTCCATCTCCTCCCTCTTCCTTAGCTGATAAAGTTTGAGGAATCATTCCGTAATTTCCTATATATGGTAAATAAAGCAAAATTTCCCAACACCATTATCAAAATTAATATTTTCTTTAACATTTTTCCTCCAATTTGCACTAAAGTTACTAAGTTAATAATAAAAGTTATCTGTTAAATAAATATTAATTTTTTGTAAAAGTTGAGTTAAAATCTTTAACTTTTGATTTAATATCTCATTCCAACCTCTATCTTCGCTTTCTCTAGCTCAAAATATAGGATCCCATTTTTTAAAATTCCCTCTTTATCTAAATCCTCGTCAGAAAAATCAAATATAACCTCATTTAAAACAAGTGTGTAATTTCCTACTCCAACAGGAATTAAATCTAGTTTTGAGATATTTGAGCTCGAATATGTCATATCCTCACTCTCAATTATCATACTTATAATATTTTTTCCCTCTTCCATTAATAACTCTCTTAATCTCATTTTATCCCACCTCTATTTTTATTATTTTAATATAAGCCCTTCATCCATTACAAAATTTGGTACTACTTCAATCTCTAATTCAGCTAAGCTTGCTCTTACTAAAGTTACCTTATATCTATCACCTATACTATAGAATTTACCAGTATCAGTATCTCTCATCACATACTCTCTATCATCAAACTCATAATAGTGTTTAGCTGAAACAACATCCCAGAAACACTCTACATAATCTTCAGTTTCAAAGAATACTCTCTTATTACTAAATCCTACTATTGTTGCTTCATACTCTTCTCCAACCTTATCCATCATATATTCAACTAATTTTATTTTAACACTTTCATCTTCGATTTTCATTGCTGCTCTCTCTGTTTTAGATATGTGTGCACATGTTACTGGTAATTCTTCCATATTTCTCATTATAGTTTTCTTATTTGGATAACCATGTAATACAGAGTTTAATATTCTATGAACAGTCAAATCTGCATATCTTCTTATTGGAGATGTAAAATGAGTGTAGTACCCAGAAGCCAGTCCAAAGTGTCCATAGTTTTCAACTGTGTATTTAGCTTGTTTTAATGCCATTAATATCATCTTATGTACTAATAGATTAATTCCTCTCTCTTTAGAATCCTCTATTATTTTTTGGAATTGCTTTGGATGTATCTCCTCTAAAGAGTGTATTCTGTACTTAAACTTAGCTAAAGTTTCATTTAGATTTTTTATTCTTTCCATATCTGGTTTTTCGTGAGTTCTATATACAGATGGAATCTCTAACCAAAATAGCTTTTCTGCTACTGTTTCATTGGCTGCTATCATAAAATCCTCTATGATTCTTTCTGATTCTCCTCTATCTCTACTCTTTATATACTCAACTTTTCCCTTTTCATCCAACACAAGTTTTATTTCTGGAATATCAAAATCTATACTTCCTCTTTTATATTTTACCTCTCTAATTATTTTAGAAAGTTCTAACATATCCATAACCATATCTTTTATAGGAGCATAAGTTTTTAAAGCCTCTTCATCTCCAGCTATCATCTTATTAACATTGTTATATGTCATTCTATAGACAGTTTTTATCACTGATTTATATGTATCAGAGTCTACAACTTTTCCCCTTTGGTCTATCTCCATCTCACAAGTAAAAGTCAGTTTATCCTCATTAGGATTTAAAGAACATATTCCGTTTGATATCTCCTTTGGAAACATTGGTAACACTCTATCTACTAAATATACCGAGTTCCCTCTTTTATACGCTTCTCTATCCAATGCAGATCCTTCTGGAATATAGTGAGAAACATCAGCTATACTTACGATTAGTTTATAGTTTCCATTTTTTAATTTTTCTACATAGACAGCATCATCTAAGTCTTTAGCATCATCACCATCTATTGTTATAATTGGTAGGTGTCTTAAATCTCTTCTTCCTTCTAACTCCTTCTTACCTATCTCTACAGGTATACTTCTAGCTTCTGCCATCGCTTCTGGTGGAAAGCTTTCAGACATTCCCTCTCTAATAATCAATGCTTCTATCATATTTTTAGTATCATATGGATTTCCTAGTATCTCTACTATCTCTCCCTCTGGTTTTCTCTCATTATCTCCCCAGAAAGTTATTCTTACTACTACTAGTTGATTATTTTCAGCATTTTTCATTCTAATAGCTGGGATATAGATATCTCTTCCAAAAGAGTGAGTAGGAGTTACAAATCCAAAATTTTTATTTTTTTGGAATATTCCAATAACTATATCCTTATCCCTACTTATTACCCTTACTACTTCTCCCTCTTTTTTTCTATCTCCCTTCATTCCAGCTGTCAGTCTTACAAAAACTGTATCTCCATCAAGAGCTCCATTAAAACCACTTTTAGGAATGAAAATTCCCTCATCTTCAGTATCAACAAAGGCAAATCTATCTTTAATTATACTAAATACCCCTTTAATATATCCTTGAGTTTCTGGAAGATTGTATTTACCTCTATTATTTTTGATAAGTTCACCATCACTTACCCATTTCTCTATTATATCTCTATTCTCCTTTTTAAACTTTGGAGACCAACCTAATAACTTAGTTATCTCATCTAATTTTAAACCCTTTCCCTTTGTATTTTTAAATATCTCTTTTAATTTTTCTAACTCTTTTTCTATCTTCATATTTACCTCCTTAGGCTCTTTAACCAATCTCTCATCTCTAAAGTATTTTTATGTATTTTTCCTCCACAACTATCTAAATACTCTATCTTTCTATCTATCTCATAGATGATTCCCTCATCTAAATCTCTATCTGTTATCTCTCTTATCTTATCCACATTTGGATAATCTCTATTTTTTTCTATCCCATCAGCTATATATATCACTCTACCAAGTTTTGATAATCCTTTTTTTCCTATAGTATGATATTTTATAGCTTCTAATATCTCTTCATCCTCTATTTTTAACTCATCTCTAGCTATCATATATCCTACAAAACCATGTAGTATCTCTGTTATCTTTATATCCTCTTCAGATAACTCATCTGAAAAATATTTTCTACATACCTCTTCTAAGCTATCTACATCTACACTTTTAGCAATATCATGTAGTATTGCTGCCACTCTAGCTTTCTCTTCATCAACACCATATTTATTAGCTAATTCTACAGCTTTCTCCTCTACTCCTAAGGTATGTATATATCTTTTCTGAGTAACTCTTGACTTTACAACTTCTCTTAATTTCTCTAACATTTCCCCTCCTAAAAACACTCTCTTTTTCTAATTATACCATATTTATTCAAAAATAAAGTGTACTCTTATATAAAAATAGAGCAAATAAGCAAAGGAGAATGTAAAAAACACAACTTTTAAACAAAATAAATTTGTGTTTTTAGTACTCCAAGCTATACTTGCTCTTTATTCTTAATAACCACACCAAATTATTAAATATTTGTATTTCTAGTATAGACTTTTGAGAAACTTCCCTCTTCTTCCTCTCTTCCATCTATTAAAAATTTAATTTTTTGTATATTTCCTATCTCTGTAACACTATTTACTATTGAGTATATTGCCAATAAATTTTTTCTATTTTCAGATTTTAACTCTAACATATTAGCATCTATATCTATATATGCCATATCTCCAGTTATAAAGATATTTCCTATCTCCACTTGAGAAGTTTTCAACACTTTATTTTTCCATAAATTTTCTATGCTAAGCTGTGTAATTTTTCTTATTTTATCCTTTGGTTTTATATATTGTGGAATCTCGTCCTCTTTTTTTATCAACCTATCTCCCTTATCAGAAAGTGTATAAAGAGTTATCTTCTCTACTTTTCCCTCTTCAACTACCATATTCTCTTTTTTATCCAGTTCAACTATATTTATTTGTTCAGAAGATTTTTTCATTTGAAAATATGCTATTCCAGTTACTACTACCAATCCCCATATTATTCCAACTACTACCAATATTTTTTTATTCAACTCTACACCTCTTTAATATTAATAGAAATTCTCTCTTACCATCTTAGCTATCTCTTGGGCCATCTTTTTTTGAGAGTTTGCATTAATCAATTTATTAATATCATCTTTATTGTTAATAAATCCCAACTCCACAAGCACTCCAGGTCCGTTAAAACCTCTTAGAACAGCAAAGTTTGCCCCATGAATTCCTCTATCTTTCATTCCCAATCCTTTAGCTAAAGCAGCAGATGTTTTTTTAGCAAATCCTATAGATATTTCTTGATTTTTCTTGTAAGCTAATTCTCCCATTATCTGTACTATATTACTAGTTTTCTCTCCATATTTATCCCCAACACTGTTTTCAAATGCAGCTATTCTTTCAGCATAAGGAGATGATTTTTTAGAGAAATAGAATACCTCCATACCTGATAAAGTATTTTTTACTGCCGAGTTCACATGTATACTTATAAACATATCAGCTTTAGCCCTATTAGCTATCCTTGGTCTCTCTCCAAGTGTTACGAACACATCACTGTCCCTAGTCATTACTATATTAAAATCCTTTTTCAAATCATCTCTTAAATATTTTGCTACAGCTAGGGCAATATTCTTTTCATAGTACTTATTGAATCCAATAGCTCCAGGGTCTTTTCCTCCATGTCCAGCATCAATAGCTATTGTATATTGTTTTTTAGCACTCTTATCATTAAATGTAAAAACAAAATCATTACCGCTAAAAGATGTTGAATAGGATATATTTTTATTAAGTTTTATGAAGAAACCTACTGAACCCCCATAATCAATAGTAGAAAACTCTTCAACATACTTTGATGAGTAATTCTTATCATTAATTTTTGTTGATAGATTACTTCCTGGAAATTCCACAAATATCAATCTATTGTATGAATCATAGTTTATTTGGTAAGCTGATTTATTACTCCTAGTAAAATTAAAAGTAAGCTTACTTCCACTTTTACTTACAGAGCTTATTGTTCCTCCAAAACAGAAACTTGTTATAATCAGAAATAATATAAAAAATTTTTTCATCAATCTCTCCATCTCTATCATGAAAAAAGAGGGTAGGGAATTGTCCCTTAAACCCTCCTTAAAATTTCTTTAACTATTATTGTAATACTGTTGATATAGCAGTTTTTCTAAAAGTTATTTTTACACCTTTATCTACTCTTACTTCTACATAATCTCCTAATACTGCTACTACTGTTCCCTTTATTCCTCCAACAGTAATAATTTCAGATCCTTCTTTTATAGAGTCTAACATCTCTTGTTGTTTCTTTTGTTTCTTTTTATTTGGTAATATTAATAGAAAATAGAATACTGCTATCCATATAGCAAAAGTAAGTATCATTCCACCGTATTTACCTAGTAATTGTTCCATTGTTATCCCCCTCTAACCAAATTTTTCTTCTCTTTAGTATAGCATAAAAACTTTTATTTTTCAAACTATTTAAAAAATGCTTTTACTTTATCTAACCATGTTTTATGCTTCGTATAGTTTTTATCTTTTAAGCTATCTTCAAAGGCTCTTAGTAATTCTCTTTGTTTTTCATTTAAATCTATTGGAGTTTCTACAACAACTTTTACAATTTCATCTCCTACCATAGATCCTCTCAATGCTGGTAATCCCTCTCCTCTCATTCTAAAGCTCTTACCTGTTTGAGTTCCTGCTGGTATTTTTATTGTTTTCTTACCTTTTAAAGTAGGTACTTCTACCTCTCCACCTAGAGCAGCTGTTGTAAATTTAATAGGGATTTCACACATAATATCCATTTCATCTCTTTCAAAGATTGCATGGTCTTTAACTTTTACTATCACATATAAATCTCCATTTGGTCCACCAGATTCACTAGCTTCTCCCATACCATCAAGTCTTAATTTTTGTCCATTCTCTATTCCCGCTGGTATTCTTACTTTCTTTTCAACTGTCTCTTTTGCTATTCCAGTTCCACCACAAGATTTACATTTTTTCTCAGGTACTTTTCCTTTTCCATGGCACTCATCACATTCCATTTGACTTACCATATTACCTAAGATTGTTCTTTGAGTTACCTCTACATAACCTCTTCCATTACATTTTGGACAAGTTTTCATTGCACTTCCAGATTCTGCACCTGTTCCATCACAACTTTTACACTTTCCATTTCTCTTATATTTCAGAGTTTTTTCTACTCCTGTTGCTACCTCTTCAAGTGTTATCTCAACTTGGTATCTTAAGTCTCTTCCTGGCTCTACATAACTTCTTCTTGATGAACCTCCAAATCCACCACCGAATCCACCAAATCCAGAACCTCCTCCACCGAAGAATGAACTGAATATATCTTCAAATCCTCCAGCTCCACCAAAGCCACCGAATCCACCACCGAACCCTCCAGCTCCTTGCTCAAAGGCCGCATGTCCAAATTGATCATATTGAGCTTTCTTTTGTGCATCTGATAAAACTTGATAAGCTTCATTTACCTCTTTAAATTTTTCTTCAGCTTCTTTTTTCTCTTTTTCACTTGCATTACTGAACTTATCAGGGTGGTATTTCATGGCTGCTTTTCTATATGCTTTTTTTATTTCATCTTCTGAAGCTCCTTTAGATATTCCTAGGACTTCATAGTAATCTCTTTTATCTGCCATTTAATATTCTCTCTCCTTCAACAATAATTTTACACTCTTTTTTTATTATATCATAGATTTTAAATTTATAGAATTTCTATATCTATATTTCTTATAAATTTTTCTCCAACATCAATTACTTCAATACCTTTTTTCTCTTCTATATTACCACTACAATTATCATAATCAGATATTCCACACCAAGGCTCTAAACAAACATACTCAGCTCCTACCATATTCCAGAAAGCCATATACGTAAATCCTTTATATGTAAAACTTACATTGTAGTTAGTTTTATCATTTTTAAGATTTACTTTTGAAGAGTTAGGATTCTCTATTATTAAAGCATCATTTTTGAATCTCTCTTTTGTTAAAACTATTTTTTTACCATCAAAAGCTTTTTCTGTTTTTTGAGAGTCAACTAGTGCATTATTTACTATTTTTATCTCTCCACTCTCCTCTTTTTCAAACTCTATATAGTAATCAGAATAGTCTATCCCATCACCTACTGGTAGTGCAAATGCTGGGTGTGCTCCTAAAGAGAAATACATTTTTTTATCTCCTAAATTTTCAACTCTATACTCCATCTTAAGCTTTTTTCCCTCTAGGATATATTTTAAATAAAGTTTAAAATTAAAAGGATAAATTTTTAGTGTTTCATCATTACTTTCAAATAGAAACTCAACACTTTTTTCATCTTGATGATTTACTTTAAACTCATAATCTCTTGCAAATCCATGTCTTGTTTTTACTTGGTACTCTTTTCCTTCATAAAAATATCTGTTCTCTTTCAAAGCTCCAACAAAAGGAAATAGTATAGGAGAACATTTAGCCCAGAACCTTGGATCCTTTTGCCACATATACTCTCTACCATTTTTTAAATCTTTAAGCCCTACTAATTCTGCACCAAAACTTTCTAATCTAACTTCTAATAAACCATTATTTAATCTTATCTCCATATTCTATTCTCCCTTATAATTATAAGATAAGGGAAGAGGGGTATAACCCCTTCTCCCCTTCTATACTTTCATTAGAACTTTTTATCTATATTAGTCTACTACTTCAGCTTCAGCTACATCATCATCTGCTTTTTTATTTTCTTGAGCTCCTGCTTGTTGTCCAGCTTGTGCCTTAGCTTGAGCTTCTTTATAGATCTCTTCAGCAAATTTGTGAGCTACTTGAGATAGGTGTTCCATAGCTTTGTCTATAGCTTCCTTATCTTCTCCATCTTTTACTTTTTTAAGCTCTTCTATAGCCGCTTCGATATCTTTTTTCTCTTGCTCAGAAGCTTTATCTCCATACTCTTTTAATGATTTTTCAGTAGAAGAGATTAACATATCTGCTTTATTTCTTGTTTCAACTAATTCTTTGAATTTTCTATCTTCAGCTTCATTAGCTTCAGCTTCTTTAGTCATTCTTTCGATATCTTCTTTAGATAGGTTAGTTGATCCAGAGATAGTTACTGTATTTTGTTTTCCAGTTCCTAAATCTTTTGCTGATACGTGTACGATTCCGTTTGCGTCGATATCAAATGTTACTTCAATTTGAGGTACTCCTCTAGGAGCTGCTGGAATTCCTTCTAAGTTAAACTCTCCTAATTTATGGTTGTCAGAAGCTTTCGCTCTTTCTCCTTGTAATACATTGATTGTAACAGCTGGTTGGTTATCTACTGCTGTTGAGAACACTTGAGATTTCTTAACTGGGATAGTTGTATTTTTCTCTATCATCTTAGTGAATACTCCTCCAAGAGTTTCAATTCCTAATGATAATGGAGTTACATCTAGTAATAATACGTCTTTAACGTCTCCCATTAATACTCCACCTTGAATAGCCGCTCCTGCTGCAACTACTTCATCTGGGTTGATTCCTTTATTTGGTTTTTTACCGAAGAATGATTCTACCCACTCTTGTACAGCTGGTATTCTTGTAGATCCTCCTACTAATAATACTTCATCTATTTCAGATGGATTTAATTTAGCATCTGCTAAAGCTGTTTTTGTAGGTCCTTGAGTTGCTTCTACTAAGTGTCTTGTTAAATCATTAAACTTAGCTCTTGTTAATTTCATCTCTAAGTGTTTAGGTCCTGTAGCATCCATAGTGATGAATGGTAAAGATATTGAAGTTTCCATCATTGATGATAACTCTTTTTTAGCTTTTTCAGCTGCATCTTTTAATCTTTGGTATGCCATTTTATCATTTGATAAATCTATTCCTGTTTCTTTCTTGAATTCTGAAGTTAACCAGTTGATGATAGCCGCGTCGAAGTCGTCTCCTCCTAAGTGGTTGTTTCCTGCAGTTGCTATAACTTCGATTACTCCATCAGCTATTTCAAGTACAGATACGTCAAAAGTTCCTCCTCCAAGGTCAAATACTAGAACTTTTTCCTCTTTTTTCTTTTCAAGTCCATAAGCTAGTGCTGCTGCAGTTGGTTCGTTGATGATTCTTTTTACATCTAATCCAGCTATTGCTCCAGCGTCTTTAGTTGCTTGTCTTTGAGAATCTGTAAAGTAAGCTGGTACAGTGATTACTGCTTCTTTGATTTCTTCTCCTAAGTAAGCTTCAGCATCTTTTTTAAGTTTTTTAAGTATCATAGCAGAAATTTCTTGTGGAGTGTATTTTTTTCCAAATATTTCCACTTTATAGTCAGAACCCATGTGAGTTTTGATTGAACTTACTGTTGAGTTTGGATTTGTTATAGCTTGTCTTTTTGCTATCTCCCCTACTATGATCTCTCCATTTTCTTTTATGTTTACTACTGATGGAGTAGTTCTTGCTCCTTCAGAGTTAGGGATAACTGTTACGTTACCTCCTTCCATTATTGCTACACAAGAGTTTGTTGTTCCTAAGTCAATACCAATTATTTTACTCATTTTAAAACCTCCTAAAATACTCTATCTATATTAAAACTTTATTTACTACGATTTAATTATCCTTTTTTACAAACTTTAACCATCGATGGTCTGATTACTTTTCCCTTCATTGTATATCCTTTTTGTAACTCTAATACAATGTGATCATCTTCAAACTCTGGGTTATCCTCTACCATTACGGCATGATGATACATAGGGTCATACTTTCCTTCTGACTTTATAGCCTCTACTCCCTCAGATTCCATAATTCCTTTTAATTGTCCCAGTATCATATCTACTCCTTTTACTAGTCCATCAAAGTCTTTAGTTGCTGATGAAGCTGCTATAGCTCTCTCTAAGTTATCTAGTCCATCTAAAAGTTTAGTTATTATCTTTTCAGAAGCAAACTTTCTAAGCTCTTCCATCTCTTTTTCTTTTCTCTTTGTAAAGTTTTGGAATTCAGCTTGCTTTCTTAAGTATGATTGTTTCCAATCCTCTACTTCAGCCTTTAATTTTCCTATTTCTTCATCTTTTTGTGCTAATATATCCTCTTGCTTTGGCTCTTCTACTTTCTCATCTTTACAAGAGCACTCACATTCAGGTCCACATCCACACTCTTTTTTATCTTCTTCTTTTTTTCCAAACATCTCTTTTATTTTATCTTTCATCAATTTCATCCTTTCTCTCAATCTGATTTTGATTTATTACCTTATTTACCTCTTGAGTTACATATTTTATAAGTCCCATTGTCTTCGAATAAGCCATTCTCTTAGGTCCTATTACTCCGATTACCCCTTGTGAATCTCCAATGCTATATGTTGAATATACAAAGCTATAATCCTCTAGTTCCTTTATTCCTAGCTCATCTCCAAATACTACCTCTACTCTTCCATTTGTAGTATTTCTTGTATTTATTATATGCTCAAATATTCCTCTGATATCTTTTCTTTGATTAAATAGTTCCAATGCTTCTGAAACTTCATTTACATTTTTATCTCTAAATATACTTGGTACATTATTAATAAATAGCTTCCCATCATCCTCATAATGCTGTGCTACCTTAGGAATAATTTTCTTCTTACCTAATATAAAATTTTCAATCTCTGTTGAACTTAAATCTTCAACTTTCAATCTCTCATTTATCTCTTCAGTAAGCTCAGCTAACTCATCTTTAGTTATTGGATTTGTCAGTATTACCTTTTTAGTTTTTACAGTTCTATTTTCTAAAACGATTATACTTATTATCATATAATCATCTATATGTACTAGCTCAACTTTTTTTACCTTCTCTATTATTATAGCTGGCCCCATTGCTATTCCAGCATATGTAGTCAACTTTGAAAGAAGTGAAGATGTATGTTGTAATAACATATCCAATTCATTTACACGATTCTCATAAGAAAGTTCAATATTTTCTTTCTCCTGTTTCGTAAGTTTCTCTATTTTTAAAAGTTCATCAAGATAGTATTTATATCCCTTATCAGTAGGAATTCTTCCAGAAGAGGTATGAGTTTTTGCTATAAATCCCATATCTTCTAAATCAGCCATTACATTTCTAATAGTTGCTGAGGAAAGATCAATACCATATTTTTTTACCAATGTCCTAGAACCTATAGTATCACCAAAATTGAGGTAATAGTTTACTATAGCGTTTAATACGAGTTTTTCTCTCTCTGTTATAGACATTTTTACCACCTTTTTGTTAGCACTCATTTATCAAGAGTGCTAATTCTTATAATGTAAATATATAATATTTTTTTCTTTTTGTCAAGTTTTTTTTTATTTTTTATAAAAAATAAGGACCTTTACCTCTTCTAAATTGTAAAAGTCCTACTCTATATATTTTATCTATATTGCTTTTAAAATATTAATTATTTTTTTTATATCGATAGGTTTTGGAATATGATCATTCATACCATAATATCTTGCTTTTTGAATATCATCTGAAAAAGTATTTGCTGACATAGCAACTATTACTATACTCCTTGCATCTTCTCTATCAAGCTCTCTTATATTTTTAGTAGCCATATAACCATCCATTATAGGCATTTGAATATCCATAAATATAATATCAAACTCTCCTATTTTAGAATTTTTAAAAATTTCTACTGCTTTTGTACCGTTTTCTGCTATTTTTACTTCTGCTCCTGTAAGACTTAAAAGCTCATAAGCAATCTCACAATTTAACTCATTATCCTCTACGAGTAATATTTTTTTACCTTTAAGGTTCAGCTCTTCCAATCTCTCTTCTTCAGCTTCTATCTCTTCTCTTTTTTCTTCTTTTTTTCTCTCTATTTCAAGCTCTAAAGTCACATATACGGTTGTTCCTTTACCTAACTCGCTATCTATTTCTATATTTCCATTTAGTATTGAAACTAAGTTATGCACTATAGACATTCCTAATCCTGTTCCTATTTCTGAACTTTTTTCTCTACTAAAAGGTTCGTAAATTTTTTTTAAAAATTCCTTTGATATTCCTATTCCATTATCTTTAACTTCTAACTGATAGCTTTTCCTATCCTCTTTTTCATTTTTTAATTCTTTTACTACTATTTCTATTTTACCACCTTTTGGTGTATATTTTATTGCATTTGAAACAACATTAGTAAAAATCCTCTGCAAAGATACAATATTCGATTTTACATACTCATTTTTTAAGTTTTCATATCTTAAACTATAATCTTGCTTTTTCTTCTTAGCCAATTCACAGTAAATTTGACTTAATTCATTTGTTAGATTTTTTAAATTAAAAGTTTCTATTTTTTCTATATAATTTTCATTCTCTATTTTACTCATATCTAGAACTTGATTTATTAACTCCAACAAAATATTACTTGCCTTTAAAATCTTTGTTAAACATCCGTCTACTTTATCTCTATCTTCTAAATTTCTTTTAGCTATTCCTACCATTCCTATTATGGCATTTATTGGAGTTCTTATATCATGAGACATTCTTGATAAAAAACTAGTTTTTGATATGTTAGCTTGCTTAGCTGCCTCATAAGCTTCTTTCAAATTTCTTGTATTCTCTTCCTCTTTACTTTTTCTATCAGTTATATCTTTTAATGTTATTATTAAGTATCTATTTTCTTCACTCTCTTTTTTAAAAAATATTGTATACTCATACCAATTATTTTTATTCTTTATCTCTCTTATCTTTACACTCTCTTTTTGAGTTAAAATTTTCTTCAAATTCTTTATTAAAAAATCATCCTTTAGTTGTTCTATCTCCTCACCTTCAAAATGCTTTTCCAATATTTCTAAAAACTCTTCATAACTTAATTTTTTTTCTATTTTCTTTTTAGAAAAAATAGATTTTAATATACTAATATCTCTTTTCTCTAAATCAATACGATATATTCCATCATAAAGTATTCCTAAGGAGTTTGTTATATCAATGTTTAATTTCTCTAACCATTCTTTTTCTTTTTTTACTAAAGCTAGTTCTGTAATATCCTGATGATACCCTGATATCCTAATACCTTTACTATATTTAGAATCTAAACTTCCTCCACATCTTACATATGTTTTTCCTCGTTTAGGACTTTGCCAAGAATAACTTATTTCAGCTTTTCCAACTTTTACTATCTCTTCTACAGCATTATTTACTAACTGATAGTCATCCTTTTCTATATTCTCAAACCATTTTTTATAAACTATTTCTGGAGTATCATTTTTATTTGCCTCTATTAATTTTAGCATAGTATCATTTGCAAACATTCTTGGTAATTTATTATTATCAATTTCTATTGTCCATATTCCTATATCAGCCTCTTGCAAAATATCATGGATAACTTTTTCATCTATCATCTATTCCACCAACTTTCCTTAAAAATTTACAACCAACTTATATCCGTCTTTCTTTTCTCTTTTTATATCATACATTAAGTCATCTGCAGCTAAATAAAGAGTTTCAAAATCTTTCTTACTATTGAAAGTTACTACTACTCCTATTGAAGCACTTATCTCTATTTTTTTTCCTTGCTCTTTATAAACTCTTTTCAAAGCGGTAGTTAATAATTTTGCTTTTCTTTCTGCAATTTCACTACTTTTAATATCCTTCATAAAAACAACAAACTCATCTCCACCTAATCTAGCTACTAAATCCTCTTCTCTAAAACTATTTACTAAAATTTTTGCTGTATCTTTTAAAACAATATCTCCATATTGATGACCGTAGTTATCATTTATACTTTTGAAATTATCTAAATCTAAAATAAAGAATGCTCCACTTCTTACATCATGAGAGAAAAAATCATTTATTCTATTTTTTATAGCACTTCTATTGTATAATCCTGTCAACATATCTCTTTCTGCTTGATTTATTAAAGACATCTCCCTTTTTTTCTCTTCATCTATATCTCTAACTACTATTACAATATTCAACTCATCATTTTTAGGAGTCGCTGTAAAATAAATATTTGCTCTTACCCAAATATATCTCTCTTCATGAAGACAACGATACTCTACTGTAAAAGCTTTACTCCCATATTCAAAATATTTTTTTTTACATCCTTCTATACTTAAAGCTTTCTCTAGCCATTTTTGGTCATCTTCATAAATATTATTTTTTATATATTTTTTTATGAAACTCTCATACTCTATTTTATTCTCTTCAAAATTTTCAACATTTAATAACAGTATGCTATTTGCTGTAATATTTCCCTCTAAATAAAATACAGAACCTTCATTCAAGGCATTCTTATAATGTCTTTCTCTTTCTAACTTTAACTCTTTTTCTTTAGAATCAGTTATATTTTCAACTACTCCAATTATTTTTCTCATACCATATTTATCAACAAAGGGATTTAGCAGTGTTATTTTTTCCCAAATATATCCATATTTTTCATTTTTCTTTTTAACTATGCAAGAAGCACTCTTTCTTCCACCTTTTATCGCCGAGAATATCTCTATAAGTTTTTCTTTTCCCTCTTCTATAATTAGACTTCCCTCTAACATTTCAGGGTATATCTCTGTATAATTACTATATTCCTCTATAAAATATCTTTTATTTCTAAAAATTATTTTTCCAGTTTCATCATCATATGTAAAGATAACCATATTACTATTTTCTAAAGCTACTACAAATAACTCCTTTTCTAATTCTAGCTCTTCAAGTAACATACGATTTTCTTTATATCTATGTGAAAGATTTGATAGTATTAGAGTCAAAATAATCAAACTCACAAACACAACCAAAACTCCATCTAATTTCCCCAGAAAATTAATTGGTTCTAAGGCTATTTTCCACTTATTATTAAAAATGTTTACAGTAAATACTCTAGGTGATGTCATCTCACCTTTACTTTTAGCAATTAGTTTTTCCTCTTCATTTGAAAATGTAGTTATTTTATAGTTATAATCTGAAATCTCATTTAAGTCAATACTATCTATAAAATCTGGAAATTTTGCAATAACAACACTAAACCCAATAAATTTATCACTACCATCCTCTTCTTTCACAAAAATCGGATTTCTTATAATTAATCCTCTACCACCTTGGTATAAGTCATATGGTCCAGATACTACTGCTTGTTTTTTCTCCATTGCTAAATAAGCATCTTCTTTCCTATCTTCAGCCTTAAAAATATCTAAACCTAATGTTCCTACATTTCTTTTCAATGGATATATATATTCAACTTTTCCACCTTTTAAATAAAATATCCCCATAATTTCATTATCTTTATAAAGTGAATATAAATATCTAGATATTTTATAAAAATCCTCTTGTGATAAATTTCCCTTTCTTATTATAGTAAATTCTTTCAAATACTCTGTTACATCCTCTAAAACTTCCATCTTAGCTTTTAATTTATTTGTTAATATTATTCCCACATTCTTAGTTTGATTCTCTTCAACTGTCCTATGTTTATGTATTTGAAAGATAACTATTAATATAGTAAATAATATCCCTATTATCATTATTTTCATATCAAAAAATTTGTTTTTCATAACTAAATAACCCCTTTTATTCTATATATCTATATACTATAAGTATAACAAAGAGCATAGTTTTTAGCAATAAAAAAAGTGCTGATAGCTGACTCTACCAGCACACACTTCCATTTTTTAAAATACCATATTAAATCCTAAAGCCATAAATGGTTGCCATCTCCAATTTTTAGCTGTGGATTCTGTAGTTATATCCCAATTTCTATACTCTGCTCCAATTAAAGTATAAACTTGATACTCTGGAGTTACATTATAAAATAATCTTAGCTGTGGATCTGCTTTTAAGGAGTAAGTAGTAGCATCAGTTCCCTTCTCATGTTTCGCTGTCCATGTATATGGGTCATATCCAGCTTCAACAAAAAAATCTAACACTAAGTTCTCGTTACTATATAGTATAGTATTTTGAGTAATATAAAATTTTACAGCTAAATCTGTATTTTTATCACTATATTTGCCATCTTCATCAATTACATTTCCATATTTATCATTTCCATAAAAATGAAATCCAAATGTATCTACTTCTA
Source organism: Fusobacterium mortiferum (assembly GCF_016900045.1). Classification (GTDB taxonomy): domain Bacteria; phylum Fusobacteriota; class Fusobacteriia; order Fusobacteriales; family Fusobacteriaceae; genus Fusobacterium_A; species Fusobacterium_A pullicola. Next base: position 22,770 of record NZ_JACSNP010000009.1, on the reverse strand, counting down.
GTTGAGTACCAAAACCAAATGGTAAATCATATTGAAAGTTAAAATAAAGCCCTAACTCATTGTCATAGTCTGAACTATTATTTTGATTCCAAGTATATCTATAATATGGAGCTATTGTTAGATCTACAGGTTTTACATATTCATTGCTAAATAGGTAATCTACAAAATTAAATCTTGCTTGATACTCTATCTCTTGTTCATCATGGTTATCATTCCCATTTTTCATATAGTGTAGTCTTGAAGTAAAATTAATTTTGCTTTCTGACAATACCCCATGATCAAAGTAGTATCTTAACCTTGTCTCTGTATAATTAGGTCTATCTACCTCATCTTCATTTAAATTGTTATAATCTCTTATTCTAAACTCTAACTTTTGACTCTCAGTTGTATTTATAACTCCTTCTAATTGAGTTCTTGAATAATTATTATTATCCCCATTCCAACTATTTTTATTTTGTCCCTCTGTATCTCCATAATATCTATACTCAAGATTTAACTCACCATTAGGTCTAAAGCTATTATCTACTTCCCTGTCTCTATATACTATTATCTCTTTTTCTATAACTTTTACTGGTTCTTCTACTAATATCTCTGGTGGAGCTTGCTTTATTTCCTTAGCTGAAGCTAATACTCCTAGTACTAATGTTCCTAATAATAATCCTAATTTTCTCATTTCTCTCCCTCTATAAAAAATACCCTAGTAGTTTCCCACTAGGGTATATAATAATCTCTAATTATGCTTTTATTAAATTATTCATTAGCAAACCCTGTATAATAAACTTTAGTAGTTAAAACTGCAGCATAATCTCCTACTGGAGTATTTTCTGGCACTCTTAAACTACCTTGAAGATCAACACTTCCATACCCATCTCCATTTAAAGTTATTACCTTTTCTTCAAAATCTGGAGTATAATATAAAGGAGTTCTTACTATAGGCGAACCTTTTTCCCCAAAAGCAATTTCTTCTCCTTTTTTCACTTCATTTTCTCCATGTCTCAACTCTATTTTTACACTAGCTCCTTTTACTCCTTCAACTTCTATTTTTCCATTATTCTTTGGTTGTATACCTTGCATTCCAGCTGCTACTCTTCCAAATTCAACATCATGTGTCTGTACTTTTAAATTCTCTATAACAGTTGCTGTTACTTGTAATTCTTTTTCTACTGAATTGCTACTCCAATCAGCTCCTCCTGCAAAAGATGCTGCTCCAACTACTAAGATTCCTGCTAATAATAATAATTTTTTCATATAAATCCCTCCTAAAATTTTCTAATAAAAAAAGGATAATTTAATTAAATTATCCTGCAACTGGCTGCCATTTTAGAAGGCCCTATAGCTTTGCGTCACAGCGTTTCCACTGCTTTGCCAAATATTCTTCTTTCTTTATGTTTTAATTATACACCTGTTTTTTTATTTTTGCAATCTTTTTTTTATTTTTTTATAATTTTATTTTTTGGTTAAAATACTCTTTATTAACTTGGTCATAAATTCTCAATGTTCCACTCTTTCCTTTTAATCCCTCTTTAAGTTCCATACTTATTTCTAACTTTCCTTCTCCATCTCTTTTGCTATAACCAAGTATTCCCTCTAAAGGCTCCTCTCCATCTATTTTTAAGCTATATTTATAGATTACAGCAGTATTCCCTTCAGACTTTGTATCAAAAGAAAATGCCATATCTTTGCCATCATAATGATACTTAAAGTTCGACATCTCTCCCTTTACTATCTTATTCTCTCCTATACTAAACACTGGTATTGATATCTCTGTTATAAAGTTAATTCCTGTTGTTACCCCTTCAGCTTCCTTCTTTTCCTCACTAACTGTAGATTTTATATCATAAGGTATCTCTTTAAATGTAATATAACTTCTGTACTCTCCATCTTTCATTTTTGTGTCAGGTTTTACTCTAAATCTTACAGCTTGCTTACCTCCTGGTTTTACTGCTACAGCCTTAGGGAAAAGTTTAATATTTGAATTCAAATTATACTCTTCTCCAAACTCTATATCCCCCTCTGGATATATCTCTACTCTCAGTGGACCATTTGTATTATTTACAATTGTCATCTCTTCAGTAGTTACTTTCTTACTATCTACCTCAAATCTTGTTGGATAAACAGTAAAGTTTAAAGAGTATGACATAACACCTAAAATAAAAAACAATAAACTCGCTGTTAACTTTTTCATGTGTCTCTCCTTCTATTCTCTTAATTATAGTAAACTCTTATTGCCATATTAGTAGTATAGTTTCCTGTATTTATTGTTTTTGGAACTACTAATTTTCCACCGACATTCATAGTAGCCGTTCTACTATTTAATATAAATTTATTTCCTGTTATCTTCTTTTTCTCTATACCACTAGAAAACTCTGGATAATAACTTATTCCTTCTAATTTCTCATCTTTAGAATTTTTCAATTCTACCTGTTTGCTATTATCTGCCATATCTATTCTATTTCCATTGTGGTTAATTGCAATAGTTATCCCTCTTCCAATCTCTCCTGTAATGTTTATCTTCCCATCTACTTTGGGATTACTTCTCTCTACTCCCGATACTACACTTCCAAATTCAACACTTTGAGTTTCTACACTTACATCCTCAACAACTGTAGCACTTATCTTTAATCTTGCTTCAACCTCTTCATCTGTAGTACTTACATAGCTTTCAAGAGCTAAGGATAAAGTTGAAATAGTAAATAGAAGTGAGCATATTTTTAATATCTTCTTCATTACTTCTCTCCTTTTACTCCTATTATTCTAACCGCTAATTCAGTTATAAATGAAAATTCAGTAATTATCTCATCACTTTTATTAGTTCCTGTAGTTTTTACATCCTTTGGAATCTCTTTAAATACTAATAAACTTCTGTATTCTCCATCTTTTAGGTTCTCTGTATCTTTAACTCTAAATCTTACTGTCTGTTTTCCCCCTGGTCTCACTGATACTTTTTTAGGGAAAATTACTATATTAGAGTTTAAATTTTTTTCTTCATATCCCTCAAGTGTATCTAAATATACCTCTATTCTTAGAGGAGAAGAAGTATTATTAATTATAAAAGCTTCTTGTGTCTCTCTTTTATTTAAATCTACTTCAAATTTTGTAGGAGCTATCGAGAAGTTCAGTGAATAGCTCAATGTTGAGAATATTGCTAAGATAAATATAAGTATTATTTTTTTCATTATTTCCTCCACTAAACTTCTGATAAAGCTTTATTGACCTTTAAGCTATTTAGATTAGCATTAAACTTTTTAAATTTTTCTACTATTCCATCCTTAAATAGTTTTGCTTCTCTTATTAATTTTCCATCTGCTGTAACTTCATTGTTATCTTTATAATAGTTTACTTGAACTATTCCTCCTGCTCTATCATATACAATAGACTTTCCAGATTTTAATCCATTTCTATATGGAACAGTAACCTTTAAATCACCACTTGTATAATGAAGTTTCCATACTGATACCCTTTTATTGTCTTTATAATTTCCCTCTAATTGTAAACTATTTATCGAAAAAACTTCTACTTTTCCATTAAGTTTTCCTTTATCAAAATTTGCTACTGTATCTAGTACCCCTTTACTTTCATAAAAAACTACTTCTCCTTGTAAAAAACCATTCAAATAATTGGCTTTTTTCAACACATTTCCCTCTTCATCATAAACTGCAACATCTCCTGAAAGTACTCCACTCTTATCAAAAGTTTCTTCACTTTCTAATTGCCCATTTTCATAGTAGTATTTCCATTTATTTACTGGCTTATCATAACTATACTCAACTACAGCTCTTTTTTTGCCATTTAAATATTTTAAAGTCCAAATTCCGTCCTTGATCCCCTCAACATATTTTCCTTCATATAGGTAATCTTTTCCATCTATTTGAATTTTTCCTTTAAATATTCCATTTTTAATTCCATTTCTGTACTCTTGCTCTATTCCCCCATCTTGTATTTTACCCGAAAAGGGAGTTTTCTCCCCTTTCAGATATACTACATTATTTTTTACTGTTTTATCACTAAGTTTTGCAACTCTGTTTACTTCAGCATAAGAACAGGTAAATAGAAACATAATCATAAAAATTTTCACTAAATTTGAATTCTTCAATGTTATTACTCCTTTTTAATAATTATTAATATCCTCTGTATTTTCTACCTCTTCTTCTCTTACCATCTTAGTATCTAAACCTTCAAAATACTCTCCTTCATCTGGATCTTGTAATTTTACATTTACCTCTATATTTTCAGGTGAAAACTTAACATTTTCCTGTCCTAAATAAATAAATTTCATATTATATTTTCCAGGAGGAATATCGTCAAAGAAGAATAATCCATCAAACTCTGGGTCTATCTCTTTATAAACCTTTCCATCTTTTTCTAATTGAATACTTGACATAACAATATTTTGAGTAAACTCTCTCTCTGTAAAGTCTTCTGTATTCCAAATATTTCCAGTTAGCATTGATACTACTTCGATCGGAATATCTACCTTTAAAGAGTTAGAGTTACGTGCTTTTATTCTTATAGTTCCCTTAGAATTTTTATACATAGGATCTATTGTTTTTCTATTTACATCTAGTGTTATTATCTCGTCTATAATTGAATTATCTCCTAGATAGTTTCCATACTTATCTGTTAAAAATTCTTGGTTATTTATTAAAACTCCAACACCCTCCAAAGGAACATCTATTTTCTTATCATATACTCCATTTCCATTTCTATCTAAGAAAACTTTTCCTTGAATTGTATAGTTATTAACAGATACATCATTATCCATTTTTGCTAAAGGAGTTGCTAAATTTATTGCTTTAGTTACTGTTAAACCAGTAGTAGAAGTACTTTTTCCATTGTCTGCAACCTCTATATCGCTATTTACATCTATATTGATATAATCTTCTAAATCCATACTGAATGTAATTCCATAAACAAAGCTATCTTTATTTCCTGAAGTAACTCCCTTTACAAATTTTGCTTCTAAACCTAGATCCATATACAATCTATCTTTCAATATCTCTACTCTTCTTTTATCTGCTCTTAATCCATATGATTCAAAATATTTACTATAATCATCATACTTTGTTATTTCTGCATCTAAAACTATAAGTGCCCAACCCGAATAAGAGATACTTGGTTCATAAGTTATATATTTATAGTCTCCACTTAGAGTTCTAGTTACTCTAAAAGAAAATGACCATGGATTAAAATAGGATGTATAGAAAGCACCATAAATATCTTTTGTAGTATTTTCTATGCTCTCATTTGTATTAAAGGATCTCATTAACTCTGTAGTTTTAGACACTCCTATTTCATATGAATTATATTCAAAAGGCTTGTACAAAGATAACGAATCATATTTTTTTGTTCCCTCTTCTCCTACAACAAATGGTGAATACTTTTCCTCTGTAAATTTTAGTTCATAATCATTTATATTTTGACTAATACTTAAATTATAACTCTCTTCATTCTTATCTACTTCATAATAATTCGTAAAGTTAATTAAAGTTGGATAATTCAGATGTCTTGTATTATAGATAAAGTCATTCTCTATCATTTTCAAGTTTCTTCCATCTGAGTTAATTAAATTCAGATATCCTGCTCCTAGAGTAAACTTATCTGTTACCCCATAGTAACTCTTAACTAATGCTTGAAAATCTCCTTTTTCTTTTGTTTTTCCTATTTGAATAACTGGCTTCCATTTTCCTTTTGCAAGAGCATCCATATCATTTAAAGAATATACATATCTCTCCTCTATTCCACCATTTTTATAATATATTTTTAATAAATATCTTGCATTAGTACTTCCATCTGCCAATCTAAATTCAAAATTTCTTGGTGGAGAAGTTAAGTAATCTACTAACATTCCATTTCTATATAACTCTATCGAATCCGCATCATCTGCTTCTCCTCTAATTACTGTTATTCCATTCTCTGTTTGTGAATATGTATCGTAGTTATCCAAACTTATCCCTATTAAATCTGACTCTAAACTTGCAAAACTAGGAAAAGTAGTATCTAAATATCCTATTGTTAAATCATTATCTTCTATAATATCAGTATATTTTAAATTGATCTCATTTAATTCACTTTCAGGCTTTATATCTCCAGATACATAAAGTTCACCATATAGAAGTTGTGAACCATACTCATAACTAAAGTTATAATCATCACTATTTTTTACATCATTTAAGTCATACTTTAACTTCAATATCCCTGGAGAAATCAATTTTCTTTTCATCTCTAAATCAAATTGCTCTCCCTCAAGTACTTTTCTTTCCTCTAATCTAAGTCTCTCTACTCTTCCTTGCTCTTTCTCTTCATAAGGTAATACGAAATTAGGATTTACATCTAAGACTAAAGTTTCCATGTCTAAAGTTAGATACTCAAAATCCATTTTTTCAATTAATGCTTTACTTTTTACATATAACTCATCATTTTCATCTACAAAGGCTTCATCTTGAGTAAATCTTGTAGATATATCTTTTCCGTTTATCATTCCACTAACTGTATAGTTTTGAGTATTTACATCTAAACTAAATAATTGTAAAAAGAAGAAAAATGATTTTAACCCTATATATGCTTCATTTTTACTATTATCATACTTTATCATATAGAAATCATCATTTAATCTTTCAGCTCTTATCTCTAAATATACATCCTCGATATCTTTCTCTGTATTTTTAGTATACACTGTCTGAGTTCCTAATAAAAAAACAATTATCCCTATGATTGATAACTTATTTTTTAGTTTCCACATCAGTAAATCACTCTCACTTTAAAAGCTCCTTTATATACTCCAGATGGCGTATTTTTTTCTGTTTTACTATATCCATTTATTTTTATCTCTACAGAATCATTTGTTGGTTTTAACTCTATAACTGATTTATCACTAGTTTGACGTGCTTTATAATTTTCTACGTCAAGCATTACATTTAAAGAGCTTTTCTTAGCTTCATTTATGATTGCTACTTCTTTTTCTACTTCTACTCTTGCTCCATTACTTTTTATTCCTTTTATCTCTACAATAGCTGGTTTACTACTTCTTAATGGATATCCAGCTACAGCTACTCCTAAGTCCATATCTCTTACAACTCTTAAACTTACTGTATCCTCTTTTTTTAGTATACTATAGTCAAATGTTAAATAAACTCCTCTTTTATGATTTTTTTCTTGTATATCACCAATTTTTATTCTCTCTGTACCAACTAGATTCTCAATTCCATTTTTTAAATTTATTCTTCCAGTCACTTTCAATTTCATCTCATCTAACTTATTATCACTGTTAATAGGAAAGTAATATTTTGGTCTTCCTTCAAGCAATTGTATCTTATCTAGAGTCATAATTATTTTGCTATTCTCTGCTTTATCTTCTTTAATAAAATAATCATCTTCTAAAGCATTTCCATTATTTCTTGGTTCAATACATATATCAAAATTATACTCTACACCTTGTGTTGTATCTCCTATAAAAATACCAATTGAGTTAACTCTTTTTATATAAGCTGTATACTCATTGTCTCCATAAGAAAAAGAAAATAATATCAAGCTTAGTATTATACAATATAATCTTTTCATTTCCCTTCTCCCCCTTTTATCTGATTAATATCCTACTATCTTATGAAATCTTTTCATATTCTCTTCTTCAGCTATTTGGAAAGTTTCCTTATGTTCAATAGGAATATATAACATATTCTTATTAACCAAAGATAAAACCTTATCAAATATTTTTTTTACTTTCTCAGGATTTTTTTCTTTTCTCATCAATTCAATAAAAGGAAGTAAAGCATTCGCTGTTTCCTTATCCCCTATATCATAGATCAGTATTTTTTCCAAACTTAATATTGGATAAACTGTACTAATATTTATATTGTATATTGCAGTATCATAATCTCTAGCATAAAGTTTTTGATAAAAAGATATCATTCCATGAGGAAGTAAAGTTACTTTCATTCCAGCGTCTTCTAAATTTTTCTTAACATAATTTGCAATTTTCATATTATGTTCAGTATTTAAGACCATTATATCTATTTTCTTAGATTTTAAACCTACTTCACTAATTAATTTTTTAGCTTCATTTAAATTATAATTTTTATCAATCTTAGAAAGCTCTGCTTCAACTAAATCTTCTGGGAAAAAACCATCTACATTTTGATATATAGCTCTCTCTATAGCTACTCTCTCATCTATAGTATATTTTTTTCCAAACATCAATCCTAAAGTATCATAAATTGGACTTTTCTCTACTACTGTTTCATCACTTAGTAAATCATAATCCTCTGCCTTCTCTATATCCTCTTTATACAAATCAAAAACAAAATTGTTAATATCATTCGTATACTTTATGATTCTTTGATTAGGATTTAGATCCCATCTTATCTCTATCTCTTTATACATATTTTCATTTCTATCAAAGCATTTATCAAAATTCTTTAATTTTAAAACACCTTCATTAAAAACTTCTATTGAATATGGTCCTGTTCCATAAAATTTACCATTATCCACTTTTACAATACTTGAAAAAGAGTTTGATAAAGCATTTAATAATAATCCATCTCTTATATTTAAATTAATTATAAAACTATACTTATCTACTATCTCTATTCCTAGAATAGAGTTGTACATCTCTGATACTGTACCCTCTTTCTTTAATCTCATTAACGAATTCTCAATATCTTTAGAAGTAAGCTCACTTCCATCATGAAATCTTATTCCTGATTTAAGTTTTATAAATAATTTATTTTCCTCTTGCCAATTATATCTTTCAACTAAATTTGGAACAATCTCTCCATTACTATTTACAAAAAGAGTATCATAAATTAAGCCTGTTACTCTTCTTGAATAACTATCTGCTAATTTCACAGGATCTACAGTCTGTATCATCAATTCCTGTTCTATTTTTAGATTTTCAGTTGAGCTTTCTTCTGTATATTCTGTTATAAAAAACTCTTCTTTTATATTTCCAATATTTTCCCCCAAAACACCTATTGAAGAACAAACAAGAAATAAGAAAATCAAAAATTTATTTTTCAAGTCTTCACCTTCTTTTTGCCTATTGCATTTATTTCATTATTCTATAGTACTCTTCTACTAGATCTATTTTTCCAGAAGTTTTGTTATAGATATCTTCAAATAGTTTTTCATTTTCTAAAAATACTTTTACTATTTTTGGATCAAAACTTACCCCGCTCTCATTTTTAATAATTTCAATCGCTTCTTGATGAGATAATCCTTTTTTATATACTTTATCCTCTCTCATACTATCATATACATCTAAAATACCTATTACTCTTCCCTCTAATGGAATCTCTTCTCCTTTTAATCCTAATGGATATCCTTTTCCATTCCATTTTTCATGGTGATATCTAGCTACATTTTCTGCTATCTTACCTAATTCAAGTTCTTTTATAATCTCATATCCAAACTCTGAGTGTTTTTTCATTACTTCAAACTCTTCTGGAGTTAACTTTCCACTCTTATTTAAGATATCAGCTGGAACAATAACTTTTCCAATATCATGGATTATTGCATATTGTTTCATTCCATCTATTAAATCTTTTGATAATCCTAACTTCTCTCCTAAAACTTCAGCATGAAGAGATATTCTTTTAGCATGTAATCCTGACTCTGTTTGTTTTAATTGATTTACCTTTACCATTGTTTCTAATAAAGTATTACCTATTTTTTCTGCTTTTCTTTTATTAATTACAGCCTTTCTTAAAGCTATTGCTAATATAAGAGCTATAATTGCTAATGGAATTCCAATTTTAGCAGCCATAGAATAGTCTGTTTTTATTATTACTTGAGCTGTTCTATTTGTTTCTAATGTTGTTTCTTCTACTGAATAACTATTTAATATTGTATTAATTATATTAAATAGTGCTTCATCATCTGCTTTTACTCCCATAGAGATACCAAATTTTTCATTAATTCTCCCTATAATTCCCACCTTTTTATCAACAAAGGTATTTAAAATTACCCCTCTTAAAGGGTTACTATATGAAACTATATATTCTCCCTCTCCAGCAATTAGTTTATTTACTCCCTCTTGAATTGTAGGAGCTGTCACCAAAGTTACTCCCTCAGTTCTATCTTCTACATACTTTCCTACAGTTTGATTTTCAACTACTATAACTTTTGAGTTATCCAAATCGCTTATCTCTGTCATCAAATAAGATTTTTTTGTACTTGCAACAGCTATGTCAGTTTTATAGTAAGGTTTTGTAGCTACAAGATTTGCATCTGTTTCCTTACTTATATATAATCCTCTTATATCAGCTTTTTCTCTATCAGCTATAACTTCAAAGGGTATTCCTACTATTTTTTCTATATCATCTAAGATATTAAATAATAACCCTTTATATATTCCATTTTCTTCATAGTAAATTGGTAAATAATATTTATCTTTTGGTAAAGATATTTTTAAACTCTTATATTTCTCCTTTATAAAACTATAATCTGGAGTATCTTTTAAAAGGTATGTATAAAAAGCTATTCTATTTTTATCAACAATCTCGTTAAGAGTCGTATCATTTAAAGTTTCAAAATATTTTTTTAGACTTTCATATAAATCAACTTTTGTTTTATTAACTCCAATTTGTTCCTTTGTAAGTACAGTACTAATTACTCTAAAATTCTTTTCTAATGGATTACTTTCATTCCAATCTTTTAAAACAATAGCATCTACTTTTTTATTTTTTAAAGCTAATATTGCTTGATTTTCATTTTCAAAAGAAGTCTTATAAAACTCTACTCCTTTATTTCTACCTTCAATCGCTTCTATTCCTCTTTGATTTTTTACATATCCTACTGTTAGTCCATATAAATCATCTACCTTAGTAAACATACTATCCATATTTACTAACATAACCGCTCTATAACTAAATGGAGTAACTATATAATTATAATTCCCATTTTCTTCAGTTTGTGTTACTCTTAAAACTAAATCTCCTGTTTCATTTCCACCTTGATACTCAAAATCATATTTACTATCTTTATTAAAATCCTTTAATAAATCACTATAAATTCCTTTATAAGCAATACTTTCTAAATCTTTGTAAAAATACATATCTGTAAGATTTAAAGGATACCCTACCTTTAACCCTTCTCCCCCAAAAACTATACTAGTTATTAGGAAAAAATAAAATACTAATCTTTTCACTCGCAACTCAATCCTCCCTCTATTTCTCTTTTTTATTAATCTATATACTCTGCTCTTACTGTGAAGTTTCCAGAATAACTACCTGGAGCCACTTCTGGTACTTTATCTATTTTTCCACTAAACACTATTGTTTCTTGAGTACCATTTAAGTTTAAAACTCCATTTGAAACTTCTTCAGCTGATATTAGTGTCTTAATCTCATTTTCTCCATTAGCTATAGTAACCACTATCGGATCATTTATCTTATTAAATCCGTGACCATCTTCAGCTTTCCAACTTACTCTTATTTTTTCCTCTCCAGAAAAAGTTATAGAACCATTTGACTTTGCTTTTACATTCTCTTGTCCAACTACAATAGTTCCAAATTCTACATCCTTTTTATTTACAACTTCAATAGGTTTTATTACCCTTGCTGTAACTTGTACATCTACAGATTTTTCATTCTCTCCCATTAATAAGCTAGACATAATTCCAAATAATAATAATAATTTTTTCATAATATCCTCCTAAACTTTTTATTTTGATTAAAAAAAATGCAACTTGAAAGATTTTTATATCTTTTAAGTTGCAACTGGCTGTCTCCATAAGACCCTATAGCTTTGCGTCATAACGTTGCCGTTATTTTGCCACATTTCTTTTTTTTATTATACTATATTACTTTAAAAAAAGCAATTTTAAATATTAATATTTTTTATAATTCTTTCTCTATCTCTATAAAAGCTTTTATCAACTCTGGATTAAATTCTCCACACTCTCCATTCACTATCATATCAACAGCTTTCTGTCTTTCATATGAATCCTTATAACATCTCTTACTTATTAAAGCATCATAAACATCTGCTAAAGCTACTACTTGAGCCCAAATTTTATTCTCTTTTCCAACTAAACCATCAGGATATCCCTTTCCATTCCAACGCTCATGATGATGACGACAAATATCATAAGCATATCTAAATAGTGGTCTTTTTTCTTTACATGGTATCCTCTCTATTATCTCGCCTCCCCTTGCTGAATGAGTTTTCATTATTTCAAACTCTTCTGGAGTAAATCTTCCTGGTTTATTTAATATAGCATCTGGAATAGCTATTTTCCCTATATCGTGTAGTATAGAAGCATTTGTAATATTTTCTATATCTTCATCTGTTAAGTTTACACATTCTTCATAATTTTCCTGTTTTAATTTTCTTAAAAGTTTAAAAGTTAACTTTCTTATATTTTGTACATGTTGACCTGTCTCTCCACTTCTAAACTCAATAGCTAAGGCTAATGTTTCAAGCATAGTGTTACTCAAAATTTTTATATCCTTTACTTTCTCCTCAATAATTTCAGCTTGATGTTCAACTATATTATTTAATCTTTCCTTTGTTTTATATAATTCTACAATACTATTTATTCTTTTTTCTAGAAAAAACGGAACAAATGGTTTTTCGATAATATCATTTACCCCTAATTCATATCCCTCTCTCATTTTCTCTTGAGAGGTATCTGCTGTTATTAAAAAAATAGGAATATTCTCTTCTAGTTCTTCTTTTTTTAAAATTCTTAATAGCTCCATTCCATCCATTTCTGGCATTATTATATCCAATAATATCGCTACTATTCTTTCTTTATTATTTTTTATATATTCTAAGGCCACTTTTCCATTTTCAGCTTCTACAATTTGATATTTCTCTATAAAAATTTGACTTAATATTGCTCTATTGATTTCTTGGTCATCAACTATTAGAATCGTATCTCTATTATTCATCATCTACTCCTTTACTTTCTTTTTAAATATTCTTTCAATTTCTTCTCTAATATATTAAAATCTATCGGCTTAGATATATGTCCATTCATTCCTGCTAAAGTTGTTGCTGATATATCCTCAGGAAAAGCATTGGCTGTTACTGCCACTATTGGAATACTCTTAGCATCACTTCTACCTAGATTTCTAATTCTTTTAGCTGCTTCACATCCATCTAACTCTGGCATTTGCATATCCATTAGTATAACATCAATACTTCCTACTTTAGAAGCTTCAAATTTCTCAACTGCCTCCAATCCATTCCAAGCTTGTATTATATTTAATCCTTTCATTTGTAAAAATTCTGTAGCTATTTCCATATTAATCTCATTATCTTCAGCAATTAATATTGTTCTTCCTTCAAGTGAAGTTTCAAATCCGTTCTCTTCTTTGACTTTTACTTCCACTTTTTCTTTAGAAATCTCCAATGGAATAATTATAGAAACTGTTGTTCCCTTCTCTATTTCACTTGTTATAGCAATCTCTCCCTCTAATTGTGTAACTAGATTTTTTACAATCGGCATTCCTAGACCAGTTCCCTTTATACCTTTAGCTCCAAATCTTGTTTCTCTTTCAAAAGGAAGAAATATTCTTTCTAAAAATTCTTCAGTCATTCCATAACCGGTATCTTTTACTTCAAAACGGAAATTAGAATACTTTTCTCTTTTTATCTCTTCTACTGTTAAAGTTATTTTATCTCCAACTCTTGTATATTTAAAAGCATTTGAGATAATATTATTTAAAATTTGACGTATTTTATTAAAATCACCAATAACTCTATTATTTTCTATTTTATATATAACTTCAAAATCTTTTTCCATTTTTTTAGCATCTACTTCAAAAAGAATTAGACTCTCTTCTATACTCTCTTTTAGAGAAAATTCCTCTCTATTCAATTTATATTTTCCGAAGTCTGCTTTAGACAAATCTAAAATATCATTTATTAGATTTAAAAGTTGTTTACTTGAACTATTAATTTTTTCTAGATATTTTAATATTTCACTTGGACTTTCTACATAAGATTTTGCCAACTCAGATAAACCAATTATTCCGTTTAAAGGAGTTCTCATATCGTGGGACATATTTGAGAAAAATATATTTCTAGATTTCATATTTTTTTCCATTGTTTTCAATGAATCTTTTAGTAATTCTGTGTGTTCTAATTGTTGCTTCTTCTCATCATTAATCTCTTTAAAACATAAAATAACTTCATTAATACTTAAAGCTTCATCATAAAGAACTCTTACGTTTACCCATTTATATTCTGAACCAAATTTTCTTTTGAAATCCCCACCAAAATCCTTTACTCTTCTTTTAACTAAATCTCTGATACTTTCTAATGAAAATCCTTTTCTAAATTCTTCCCTTGCTTCTGGTTCTATTACTTCGATTAAAGCTTCTATAAAAATTTGATAATTTCCCGAACGAGATAATAGTTCTTGCATATACCCAGAACCCTTTAACATAAAATATCTCTCTTTTTTAAAATCAATTCTATAAATAGCATAATATGAATTTCCTAAAACTCTTACAGCTTCATTAGTTTCTTCTATTTTTTTATTCAAGCAAACTTCTCTATAATAAGACACTATTCCTATTAATATAAGTAATATGAAGCTTCCTATATAAAAGTAATATAATTCCTCTACTTCAATTAATAAAGTGGTATACGGTATTGTTAATATAGATATCCATCCATTTTTTGATAAGGAGTAATACACTCCTCTTTTTTTCCCTTCTAAATCAATAGTAAAAGAATCTGCTACATCATGTTTTCCATCTAATATCTCATATATTACCTTTTGAATATATCTATTTATTTCATTTTCACTATTTTTACTTCTATGTATACTATAAACTATATTTCCCTTAGCATCACAAAGAAAATATGAACTTCTAAGAGGTAAATCCTTATAAAATTCTGGTTCTGATAACTCGTCTAAATATATATCTACAGCTAAAACATCTCCATTCTCATTTATTTTTTTAGCTACTGTAAAACTCGACTCTCCTGTTCTGATATCTTTATAAGTATCTGTATAAATAACTTTTCCGTTAGCCAATATAGCCAAATTATACCACTCAGCTTCATCTACATTAAAATGTTCATTTCCTTTCCAATAAGTAACACCTATAATTTTTTTATCTATAGCCGCATAGATTTCTACTTTTTTAGTATTTAACTCCTGATTAATATAATCTGTATATTCTTTCATCCACTCTCTTAACTCATCATCAGATTTGTGTTTCTCTATTTGGTCATTTAACCAAATTCCTGCAGTTCTAACAAACATCTCATAATTTCCAATTTTTTCATTCTCTTTTATTAATAATTGTTCTGATATTTGTTTCCCCATTAGCTGTATATTATCTAAAATTTTATCTTTCACTACTAATAGTGAAAAAATAGATAGAATCATAAAAAATGAAAGTATTGTTAAACCAAATATTGCTCTTTTCCTAATATACTTTTTCAATCTTTCCTTCATAATTCCTACTCCCTAAAAAATTTATATATTAATTTTTTCTACTTTAATATAAATTATATCACATCTTAATTTAATTGTATATTCTATACTCAAAAGATAATGAATAACTTATAACTTTGATTTTTACAAAATAAAAATCAAGAATAATATTTATAAAATATTGTAAAAAACTATCGATAGCATATAGGTCATCTGCAGAATTATTTTTTATATAAGTTTCAACTGTAAAAAAATGACTATATCAGAAAATGTAAATATCATAACTAAGATCATATAACTTTTTAAAAGCATCTTAGATATCTTTTTCACTCCCTACCACCACTTATCCACTATTTTAACATCTATTCTCTACTTTATTAGATTCTACCATACTTTTTCCCATTTTCAATTTCTTATCAATTATACGAACAATAAAATATGATAAAATTATACTGCTTAATACATCAGATGTCCAATGGTATAAAAGATATATTCTACTTATTCCAACCAATACTCCCAATAAAAATAGACATATTTTTAAAAGGGACTGTTGCAAATTGATGATTTTTAATCATTAATTTGCAATAGCCCCATTATTTATATAATGTAAAAAACTGTTACACTCTTAATTTAGAAGTATAACAGTTTTTTTATTTAAATATATTTTTTAAACAGAGATATCTCTAGCTCCATTCTCAATATCTTTCAAGAATCCCTTTATTTTATTTTTAAAATTCTCATCTGGCATCTTATCTAAAGCTTCTAATATTGCTTTACTTCCTAATTTTTTAAGATCTTCATCTGCATAATCTAATAGGAACTCTTTTAATGTCATAAGGGCATTAGCCTCACACATAACATTTATTTTTCCACTCTTAGCTATCTCCATAAATCTGTCTCCTGTTCTTCCTGAACGGTAACAAGCTGTACAGTAACTTGGGATATATCCACTATTTATTAAACTCTCTAACATCTCCATTGGAGAACGATGATCTCCTACTTCAAATTGAGCAGTATTCTCATTGGCTTCAGAGTATCCTCCTACACCTGTACAAGAACCAGTACTTACTTGTGAGATTCCTAATTCAATAACCTTATCTCTGAAGTTAGCTTCTTCTCTTGTTGAAAGTATCATTCCTGTATATGGAACAGCCAATCTTAATACAGCTACTAATCTCTTAAACTCCTCATCATTTACAAGATGCGGATATTGTTCAAGAGTAACATTACTTGCCTCTCTTAATCTAGGCACAGATATAGTATGTGGTCCTACTCCAGTAGCTCTCTCTAACTCATTAGCATACAATATCATTGCTACTGTCTCATATTTATGCTCATATAATCCATATAGTACCCCAATACCTACATCATCTATTCCAGCTTCTCTAGCTCTAAACATAGCAGTTGTATGATAATAATAGTCTTTCTTAGGACCTGAAAGATGTAATTTTTCATAAGTTGGCTTATGGAATGTCTCTTGGAATAAAGTATATGTCCCTATCTCAGCTTCCTTTAATTTTTTATAATTTTCCACTGTCGTAGCTGCTATATTTATATTTATTCTTCTTATATTTCCATTTTCAAATTTGATTGAATAAATGTCCTTAATACATTGTAATATATAGTCTAAAGAGCAATTAATTGGATCCTCTCCAGCCTCTAAAACGATTCTTTTATGACCTAATTTCTCTAGAGCTTTTACTTCATTTACTAACTCTTCTCTTGTTAATTTTTTTCTATTTAAATCCTCATTACAGTGTTGATATCCACAGTAAACACAATTATTTACGCAATAGTTACTTACATACAGTGGAGCAAACATAACTATTCTTTTACCATATATTTTCTCTTTAATTTGCTTAGCTACTTTAAACATTTTTTTAAGTAACTCTTTATCTTCAATATTTAAAAGAACTGCTGATTCCTCTGCTGTTATTCCCTCTGCTAAGGCTGCTTTTTCGATTATCTCTTCTACATATTTTCTATCCTTAGCCTTTTCAGTTGCAGATTTTAATATATTATTAATTTTTTCTTCATTTAGAAAACTGATATCATATTTTTCCTCTCTCATTTTCTCCTCCAATTAAAAATTGACTTTTAAAGTAAATAATTCTTATTATACCATAATCTTGAGAAAAAAGTTATATTTTTTAACTTTTTATTTATTTCTAAAAGAAACAGCCTCCATCAAGTGTTCCTTTTCTATATTTTCACTTCCCTCTAAGTCAGCTATTGTTCTAGCTACCTTTAAGATTTTATCATATCCTCTTGCTGAAATTTCCATAACTTGAATTACTTTTTTAAAATACTCTCTATTCTCCTCAGATAATTTACAATATTTTTGTATCTGTTTTTGGGATATAGTTCCGTTATATACTCCTTCTCCGTATCTTCTTTTCTGTAGTCCTCTTGCTTTCATAACCCTAGCTTTTATACTATTAGAACTCTCTCCTATACTATAGTTCATAAGTTCTTCATCTGTTAACTTTCTCATTTCAACATGTAAATCTATTCTATCCATAATTGGACCGGATATCTTTTTCATATACTTATTTATCTCAGTCGAAGTACAATTACATCTTCCATTATCATCTAGTAAAAATCCACATGGACATGGATTACTTGCTCCAATAAAGATAAAATCTGTCTTAAACTCAACTCTATATTGAGCTCTTGATATAGATACAACTCCATCTTCTAGTGGCTGTCTCAAACTTTCTAAAACACTTCTTGGAAACTCTGCCAATTCATCTAGAAAAAGCACTCCTCCTGAAGCAAGACTAACCTCTCCAGGAACAACTTTTTTCCCCCCACCTATTATAGCTACAGGGGTACTTGTATGGTGTGGAGCCCTAAAAGGTGGGGTGTTTATTATTGGTCTTCCCTCTGAAAGTTCTCCAGCTATACTATATATTTTTGTACTTTCAATTATCTCTTGTTCATTCAAAGGTGGTAGTATTGTTGTAATTCTTTTACAAAGCATGGTTTTTCCAGAGCCAGGACTTCCTATTAAAATTATGTTATGCTTTCCAGCAGCAGCAATCTCTAAAGCTCTCTTTGCCATACTTTGTCCCTTTACATCAGAAAAATCTAATTCACTCTCCTCCTTAGGTAAAAGAATTTGCTCTTGTACACTCTTCACTATATTTTTAGAGATAAATTCTCCTACTTCTTGAAGATTTTTTACTGGAATTATATCCACTCCTTTTATCAAAATTGCCTCTTGATAGTTCTCTATTGGTAATACAACTCCCTTATATCCCTTTTCCTTTGCAAATATTACACTATTTAATGCTCCTCTTACTCTTTTTATCTCTCCAGTTAGTGAAAGTTCCCCTAAAAAAAGATAGTTATCCAAAATACTATATCTATCTTTCAAAAATCCCATTGTCATCATTATTCCCACAGCAATAGGTAAATCAAAATGAGCTCCCTCTTTCTTTACTCCTGCTGGAGATAGATTTACTATAATTTTTTTGGGTTCTAATTTAAACCCACTATTTTTTAATGCTGTTCTTATCCTATCCTTACTCTCTGAAATTGCTGTATCCCCTAAACCTATTATTGAGAAATTTGGAAGTCCATTACTTATATCCACTTCCACATCAACTAAAAATGACTCCACTCCAATATAACTAGAACTTAACACCCTCTTATTCATAGTCTAATTCCCCCTTTAGAGATTTTTTCTCTTTTATATCATTATACCACATTTATTCTAATAAGAAATTAGGATATATTTAAATTATGTGGTAAAATAGTAGTGAATAAAATCAATGATGGAGGAGCCTATGAGTAAAGATAAAATATCAAAATATTTATTAAGTAGCTGTAATAAAGCTCTCAAGCAAAAAATTGAGAACTATTTATTTAATGAAGAAGATATAGAGTTTTCTAAATCTGAGTTAAATAAGATAAAATTTTATAACCATACTCTTTTTTCTGAGCTAGATCTTTTTAATAAAAATAAAACTCTTAAAAAAAGTGAAGATAGTAATATCATTAAGAGATTGTTTACATTAGGATATACTTACTGCCCAGATAAATTAATAGCTGAATTATCTTCTTGCCCTTTTAGTAATAAAACAACTATATATAAAAGTTTAGGGATAGATAATGAATTTTTAGCTAAAGATTTAGAGTACACTTTCACTAATGTAAATGATGAAAAGATACTATATTCTATGATCGAAGATGTAAATAAAAAATTCCCAAGTTTTTTAGAATACTATCTATCTTCTGATAATAGTAAAAAAAATAGATATCTTATTGCTAAAATATTAAAATTGAAATATACCCTTGAAACTGAAAAAGATGCATCTGCTGTTGAAACTTTCATATTAAACTCTCTTTGTGAAATCTACTCAAGTGAAAGAATAAAAAATATTTTAAACTATGATTTTAATGCAACTGAGTTAGCAAATAGCTTAAAGGATACTGATGTTATAAATTTTGATGAAGAATTGATTCATTTCTTAAAAAACATCTACTTTACATTAAATATTGAAAATGAGAATAGAAAAACTATCTCTGGATTATTTGAAATACTTACTTTCTCTTATTCTATAGAAAATTTAGTAACAGAAGATGAAAACGAGTATTTTAACTTAGTTAATAACTCTAAGCTTCCTTTTATCTATAAACTTGTATATCTGTATAGAGGAAGTGAGGAGTACAATATAGTAACTCCTATGAGAAAATTTATACTAGATAACCATGAAAAAGCACTTGAAGTTCTAGAGAGAATGCTTTTACAAAATATTGAGCTTGGAGCCTATATCTTAGGAATACTTATCAATAATAATTTTATATCTAAGGATTTAGAAATAAATTTTATCAGTAAATTTAGAACTGAAATAGAAACTCTTCTTGAAACCTTAGAAGAAACAAAAGATAGAGAACTTGGAGTGGAGCTTATCAATACTTTAGGATATATGTTAACTTATTCAGATGTTGAGGAATATATAGCTACACTTTCTAAATTTTATGAGAATAATAAATGGGACATAAATGAATTTATAAATATGGTTGCTCATTTTGAAAGATTAAAAAATAATGATAAAAATCCATGGGAGATTTTGTCTAAAAATACCTCTATCAGTAAAAAATTTCTAATTAGTGGAACTATTGACTTTGTAAATATCTTATCTGAAGAGCAATTTTCAAAATTTTTAAAGGATAATGAAGATATTTTCTACGAATTACTTGAAAAAAAGACATTCATAGATTATACCCTTGATGAGGTTTTAAGACTTTCTTATCAAACAGATTATAACTTTGATGTAACTAAGCTACTTTCATATCTGTCTACGTCTGATGGATTTATTCTTGAAGAGATATTTGATATACTAAAAGATAGTGAGAAAGAGTGTAGTGAAGAGGTTGAAAAACTTTCTAAAACAAAAAATAAAAGAGTTTTAGCAAATATTAAAGCTCTAAAAAAAGTTTGGGAAAGTAATAAAGGAAAGGATTTCAGTATCTATTCTCAACTTGAAAATTATGTATTTTCAATCTATGACAACTATAAAAAAGATATTTTCTACCCTAAATCAGAAGCTTATTCTATGGTAAGAAAGAAAAATTCTGATGATTTTGTTGATGAAAGAGTTATCAAACTATATGTAGCACTTTCTATGAATAATAACAATTTTGAAGATATTGAAATAGGAAAAACTATTAGAGAATTTGTAAATATAGATGACTTGAATAGATGTTTAGATTCTCTTTTTACTACTTGGGTTAAGGATAACTCACCAGTACACACTAGTTCCATTGTAAGAACATACCTTCTTACAGCTGATGATTATGGAATGGATAAAATATTTGATTTTCTAGAAGATATTATAACTAAACCAAAACTTGAATTAACTAGAAGTTTACTCTCTCTATTTTTCACTATAAAAAGAGAGGAATTTAATAATGAATTAAAATTTATTAAAGCTGATATTCATCATAATGAATTAGGAAGAACTTTATCTTTGGTTGAACAGAAAAATTTTAATACGACAACTCTTTTACTTAGCTCAAATATGAGTTTTTCTATGAATTTTGATAAAAATGGAGAGAGATTTCTTAATTTTGGAAAAAGAAAAATAAAGTTAGCATTGAATAAAGAGTTAGAACTTACTATTTTTAACCAAGATAATAAAGAGGTAAAATCTCTTCCTAAATATTCAGCTAAATTTGAAGATGATGAGGATAGAGTGAGTTTTTATCAAAAAGAGATAAAAAGATTTAAAAAGAAAAAAGAGTTTCTTCTATATGAAATAAAAAAATATATGTTCTACAATATGATAGGAGAGAGAATTTGGTCATTAGAAAGTTGGAAAAATGAGATTGAAAGCTCTTATTTTACAAAGGTAATTGCTGAAAACATCTTATGGGTAGCTACATTTAAAAATACAGAATATTACTGTTATTATGATGGAGAAAAATTTATAGATATTAAAAGTGGAGAGCCTCTATCAAATATAGAAAATATTAAAATTTTCTATTCTGGTGAAATTGAAGAAAATTTAGAAAATATTAATAAAAACTTTAAAGCTTTTTTACCACAACAGTTTAATATTTTTAAAACTTCAACTATTAATATTAAGAAGTTTATTGGATTATCTTTAACTATGAAAAAAATAAATTCACTTTTAAATGATTATTTTGCTGAAATGTATTCTCCAGAGTTTAATGAAGATAAGTTAATACTAGTAGATAAGATAAATCGTAACTTTGTTGAAATCTCATTTTCTCTTTTCTCTAAATCTAGAGCTATTAAAGAGATTAAAATAAACTCAATTTTTGAAGATAATATTGAAGCAGAAAAACTTAATTCTAGATTTTTAAACTTCATATATTTTGTACTAGAAGAGATAACAACTCTTGATATGTAAAAAAATTAAATATAATCAAATTAAAACAGAAGGGGGAACAATATGTTTTACAATGTATTTTTTAAACTAAAAAATGAAGAGAATATAAAAAAGATTTTAAATCTTCCAACTAAAGAGGAGATTTTAAAAACTGTATATCTTCCATTTAAGAATGAGGGAAAATTTGAATTTAACGGAGCTATAATCAATAAAGAAAATATCGAGTTTTTTCAAATAGTTGAAACTGGATTTAAAGCTCCCGAAGAGTATGAAAATATAAAAAGATATCTAAAAGAAACTCAGCAACTTGGTGAAAAATTTTTAAATGAAAAATTTCCAAATTACTATGCCAAAGATATAACGAAAGATTTTTAGTAAAATATTAAAACTCAAGGATAATTATATGAAAAAGAAAGAGTCGGTCAAACTTAGAAAGTTTGTAACTACTCAGGTCTATAATTAAAAAACTAAGACTTTCTTCAAAAAATTTGAAGAAGGTCTTTTTTTGTTGCCAAA
>NZ_JACSNP010000099.1 GCF_016900045.1 Fusobacterium mortiferum | reverse complement strand
GTGATCATCGGCACGATCTTCCTCGCCGTCTGCCTGTTCCGCGTCTACCGGGGCCACTTCACCCCCGAAAAGCACGTGGGCTTCGAGGCCGCGGCCTGGTACTGGCACTTCGTGGACGTGGTCTGGCTGTTCCTCTTCGCCTCCATCTATATCTGGGGCGGCTGATCCCGGCCCCCGGACTTGACCTGACCGGCGCGCGGGGGCATCCCCCGCGCGCTTTGCATTGGAGAGGGTGCCCGTGAGGCGTCTCTGGTTTCCGATCGTGATGGGCCT
>NZ_JACSNP010000098.1 GCF_016900045.1 Fusobacterium mortiferum | reverse complement strand
GATCTTCGCGAAGTCGGTGCGCAGGTTGTTGCCCGCGTTCGCGAGCTGTTCCTCGGCGGTGAAAAACTCTTGGTAGTACGTCTGCAGGCCGCTGGTCAATGAGTCGATCCCGCCGGCCAGGCCGATCAGTTCCTCGCGGGCGACGGCCGACAGGTCGGCAATCGTGCCCATGACGCCAGGCAGGCGCTCCGCAGCGTCGCCAAGGGCCTTCAGTTGGCCCGCCAGCGCGAACAGGTTGTCGATCGCCTCGGGCGCCGCAGTGGCCGGGTCCAGG
>NZ_JACSNP010000097.1 GCF_016900045.1 Fusobacterium mortiferum | reverse complement strand
GAAAGGCGGTGAGAGCATGAACAGTCTAACGGAAAAAGAAGAAATATTTTTGATTAATTTGATTGAAAAGTTCAAAAAATTACCAACTAATAAAAAGCAGTACATTCTAGGCAAGCTAGAGGAAAAAGCAAAGCAAAAAGAAGCTGCTAAGGCTTAACAGTTAATAAAAACACTATAGAAAAGGGGCAAATATAATGATTAAAAAAGTTTATTCATTGACTACCACTAATTATACTCAAGGCAAGCACAGCACAACACTGATATTGTCTACCGT
>NZ_JACSNP010000096.1 GCF_016900045.1 Fusobacterium mortiferum | reverse complement strand
CATTGATGATGATTATTTTCCCAATTTAACAATGTGGGTTGGAACCCCACCGGCATTGACCCAATTAGATGACCGATGTGTTTTTGGGGATTATATTTCTTATGTAACACTTAATGTTACGGCTGGAGTTGATCACTATATACAAATGGTGAACGACTCTAGCACCGCAAGCGTAAATGCGCGCGTCTCATTTAAAGCTGAACTTCATCCTGATGTAGTAGCTCCAGCTGGTAGTTTAATCGTCTCGTCGGATATCAATGGATATCCAACAGCTG
>NZ_JACSNP010000095.1 GCF_016900045.1 Fusobacterium mortiferum | reverse complement strand
TAACTGACCGCATCACAGTATTTGCACAAGGCAATGAAAAAATTGCTAAATTCATGCAAGACAACGCTGAAGCAATTAAGAAAATCACATTAGCTGATGAACTTGTTTATGATAAATTAGACGGTTTCACAAAAGAATGGAATATCAACGGCGAAAAAGTAACACTCGGCGTAAAATAAAATCCAAAACAAAAAGCAGGCATTTAATATGCCTGCTTTTTTTATAAATCTAATATGCGGATTTCATTTCCATGTGGCAATAATAAGTTATATAAG
>NZ_JACSNP010000094.1 GCF_016900045.1 Fusobacterium mortiferum | reverse complement strand
GTATAATAAAGAGAATTTATTTTTAGTTAGAGGTGCAATTAATAATGAGTGAAAATTGTAATCATGATTGATCAAGTTGTGGTACAACTTGTGGAGAACGTAAAGAACCACAAAGCTTACGTGTTAAAGCAAATCCAAATTCACATATAAAAAAAGTTATTGCTGTTATGAGTGGTAAAGGTGGCGTTGGTAAATCTTTAGTTACTTCTATGATGTCGTTAACTATGCAACGTCGTGGCTATAAAACAGCGATTTTAGATGCAGATATTACAGTTC
>NZ_JACSNP010000093.1 GCF_016900045.1 Fusobacterium mortiferum | reverse complement strand
AGTAGGTTGCGCCAAGCGAAAAACCGCCGGCCGTTGGCCATCCACTGGCCGAGCGCCACTTTCACCCCGTTGCTCAGCGTTACGCCAGCCGTGACCACCATGAGCAGCGCGGCGGCCGGGGCCGCCAGCGGCGTGCCGTCGCGCATGTGGCGGCCGCACACGTAGAGGGTGAGCAGCAGCAGGCACAGCGAGAAGGCGAAGTGGTCGGGCACAACCATGGGCACCATCACATAGGCGAACGAGAAAAACAGGGCCGTGAGCAGCGCCGTGTCGGCC
>NZ_JACSNP010000092.1 GCF_016900045.1 Fusobacterium mortiferum | reverse complement strand
CTGTAGTTCAATTCTACAACCTTGCTGAAGAGCATTGGAAGTTTATCAGAACTGGAGATAGTATCTTTATTCGTGGTGGTTATGAGCAAGATGGAGAGGATTTACCTCACGTCTTTATTGGTCAGATAACCAGGGTGAGACACTACCCTGATTACCAAAACACTATTACCTACATTGAAGCTAATTCAACTGAGATAGTAAGGCAAGGAGCTAAGATTAGTAAGTCTTACCCTAAAGGCTCTACGCTCAAGGACATTGTTGAAGATTTAGCTAAAGC
>NZ_JACSNP010000091.1 GCF_016900045.1 Fusobacterium mortiferum | reverse complement strand
CACCTACTCAATATCGTTCGTATTATAAGATGGAGCAAGAAAAGAATAAAAAATGAAGAAAAAACCTCTACTCAAATTGATGAAGTAGAGGTTTGTGTGTTTATTTAGATAAAGTGTAAGATAGAACCTGTGATAATGCCGATTATAGCACCACTTATCACTTGAAAATACGTATGACCTTCTTTTTCATGAAGTTCTCGTTTACCCATCATATTATTTAAAATTGAAGCGTGTTTACCGATTGAACGGCGTAAATGTGTAGCATCAATCATCACGAT
>NZ_JACSNP010000090.1 GCF_016900045.1 Fusobacterium mortiferum | reverse complement strand
ATATTTGGGATAGCAAATTAATCCCTGAAATTACACTCGGCGCTATGTGCAGGCAAAACAAACAGGAGCTTGCTCATTTTCTCAAGGCAAATGGGCTTACTAAAACGAAAATCACCATTTCTAAAATTCCAATACGGTGATTTATAAATAAAATAACTTTAGTTAAGATGATTAATTAATGATTGAAGGTGTTTTCATGAGTAAAATTCAAATTGATTTAGGCGATATCACAAGACTTGATTGTGATGCTATTGTCAACGCTGCTAATAAAACACTGC
>NZ_JACSNP010000008.1 GCF_016900045.1 Fusobacterium mortiferum | reverse complement strand
ATCTCCGTGTAAAAAATATATCATAAATCCACCTTTTTTATTAAGTTTATATTAGATCTTACCATAAAATATAAAAATAAGTATAAAGTTAAAAAATCTCTTACAAATTAATAATAAAAATTATTTATTCTCTCTCCACTTTGTTTAGAAAACATATATTTTCCATCAGTAAAAGTTTTTAGGATTATTATTCATATCTAAAATTTTTCTCCTAATATATTATTAATATTTACTTCTACATTTTTTACACCAAGATTGATTGGTAACAATTACTCTTCCATCATTTAAAGTAATATTTCTATAGCCGAATTTTTCTTCTAACTCTTTATGATCGTTTGCAACTGTTTCTTGACACTTTGGACAAGTATGTGGTAAATTAATCTTTCCACTCATATGCCACCTCCAAAACTTAATATTATTTTAACTACTTTTAAGTTATTATATCATATTATTTTCTATTTTTTAATAAATCTAGTATTTCTAGAACTAGAATACTAATTTTTAAAATATTTTCTGTATAAATTCCTTTTTAAAATAAAAAGCATAATTTTTATTAGATAACTGTTTACCATTAAAGAAAATAGGTTTGTATGGTTGAGAATCTTTTGATCTAATTTGAAGATATTTATTAGGTCCTGTGACAGTTTTTATTTTATCCATTCTTTTTATTTCTGAAATAATATATTCAAAATCCTCTTTTAATTCCTTTCCATACTCTTGAGTTGTAGCTACTAATTTTACACTAGGAATATACCATTCTTCCTCTCTTGCTTCCTTATTAACAGGTACAAATAGTATTCTTTGAATCTTTTTATAAAGTCCTGTTTCCTCAAAATCAAGACTTAAATAATCAGCTATATTATTTGTTGATATTTGGGTAATTGCTAAAGTTTCTTTTGGACTAATACAACTTTCCTCTTCTTCTGTTCCATCAACCTCTATAAAATTTACCTTACATTTAGCCTTACATTTAAAAGTTTTTAATTCGCCATCTACAAAATCTAAATTTCTATTTCCGGGACTTATTCCTAAAAATTTTTCAACTAATTGTCCCACTTTCCCTTTATTACGAATTAAATCATCACTACTAAAAATCTCATTAAATTTTTTTCCTACAATCCCATCTCTTAATTTATTATAAGCTTCTTCTATTCTCATCTTTATTCTCCTTTTACTCTATATCTCTAAATTTTATATTTATTATTGAAATACTCTTAATACTTTACTTGTCCTTCATAAAAAATCTTCCTCCTTCTCTCTATATTAACTTATTTTATTAAAAATTCACATCTCTCCTCCAAATTTAATTTTAAAACAAGCTACCCTGTATATACCCTATTTTCCTCAATTTGTCAATTTTTTATCTATTCCAAATATTAAGAGGCTATTTTTTAATCATTAATTTGCTCAGCTCTTTTGCTTTTATATAAAAAACTAGAAAACATCTTTTCAGCATTTTTAATTCCTTGAGCTGTTTAAAAAATACAACAGCCCCTTTAATTTTTAAAGCTTTAGCACCAATTTTTTTAATTTATTTATTCTAATAACTAATTTTTCAAAAATTCTTCTTTATCTAAGTTATACAACATTTTATAGTTTCAAAATATGATATAGTATCCCTCAATATCTAAAAATTTCTTAAATTTGATTTAAGGTGGTACAAAGATTTAAACTTAATTTAATATATATTTTATAATCTTCCAGTATTTTCTTTGGCATTAATTATAAAAGATAATTATTAAAATTACGATAATATTTTTATTACTTATTTTTAATTAAAAAACAAAAATTAATATAAAAAAATTATCTCTTCTCTATTATTAGTTTAGCTAGTTCAATAAGAGCTAACAAAGTTATTGAATCAATTTTAAACTTGAAGCTAACTTTCATTAAAAACACCTCCTTTTTTGATAGTTCAATTTAATTTGAAAATACCTCCTTCTTCTATTGATAGCTCATTTTAATTTGAGAAAACGGCCTTGTCAAATTTAGGGGTATTGAATAAAAATTTGAAAATAAAAGTTAAATTTAAATTTTATTAATCATTTGTGTTAGATATATAGAAAAATCTTCCGACATGTCGGAAATAAAAAAGATGAGATAATATACCTCATCTTTTTTTGATTTTCGTGATATAAAATATTCAAAAAGTAGAAATTTACAGAAAAAACTTCATACTCTCCAAAGAAACAAAGATAAAAAAACCTCGTTTCAATTTTATTTTCTATTTATTATTATTTTAACCAATCCAATTAAAGCTAACAAAACTATTGGGTCAATTTCAAGCTTCACTACCATTTACCTCCTCTTTATAGAAATATTACTATAAAGAGTTTAGGCACTTTTCTGGACTATATTTATTTTCAATCCCTTGAAATAGAAGTTTTAATATCTTATCCTCTATCTCCTCAGAATCCTTTTTTATCAAATTATATAAACTTTTATAAAATCTTCTTTCTAAAATCAGCTTTACTTTCTTTCTCGATAAGCTTATATGCTCCTTTAAAAAATTTATAGGAAACGAAAAGAAAGAACTCCAAAAATTAAATGAGTTATCTTGTTGTAAAAAAGATTCTAATAATTTAATATAACTTATCTTTTCTTTTTTTATTATATTTTGATTTTCTCCTGCAAAAAGAGGAACGATTTTTAAATCTTCTGTATCTATGTCTATTTTATCAAATATATTTTTCCAATCTAAATCTTCAAATATCATAGCTATACTCCTTTCAAAATTTATTATATCATATTATCTAAGATTTTCTAATAAATATATTAAATTATTTTCTCCAAACATAGATATCAGTTTTATAATAATATTTATTATTATTTCTCTTTAATTTCTAAAGCAATCAATTTAGTTGGATCTCCATTCGTAAATTTATGTGCTTTTCCTATTGAAATATTTTTTAACAACTCAGCATCATATTCTCTTATAATGTCTTCCAACTCTCTTTTAAAAATATTACATTTATGGTTTGTTCTTTCATAGATACCAGTACAACCTTCACATTTTTTTATAATACAAAGTGAATTTGGCTCTTCTGTTTGTAGTGAACAATCAATCCTACATATTTCACGTACATTATTAAATGTTATCTCTTTGTCCTTTGAAACTTTACTCCTAATAAAATCGGCTAATTCTTGTGTAATTTTTGTTTGCATACCTCTCCTCCAAATTTAATTTTAAAATAGGTTACTCTGTATATACCCTATTTTCTTCAATTTGTCAATTTTTTATCTATTCCAAATATAAATAGTGGGGAAAACTCCCCACTACCCCATCAATCTCTCTTCTATTCTCCCTATCCTATCCTCAATTCTCCTCAAGCTATCAGCCAAGGTTTTATTACTCTCTGTCTGCAACTTCAAAAATAGATTTTTCTCTCTCTCCCAAACCTCTTTATCTATCTTTTTCTCTATCTTATCCTCAAGCTCCCTACTTCTTCTCTCCAATACAGAGATTATATATTTATGGTATCCCACTCCAAAAGCAAAGATAGAAAAAATACTTTTTATAATACTATCTATTTCCATACTCCCTCCCTATTATCACTCTCTTATAATAACTCTTATTTCTCCACTTTTTCAAAAACTATCTCATAAATCTTATCATCTATATCACTATTAGTTCTCTTTACCAACTCCCCAAGTAAAAGTATTACTATTTTCTCAATCACTAGAGTTCCCAAATATTTTATAAGAAAATTTTTGAAAAATTTAATAATTATTCCAGCTATTTTATTCACACCTTACCTCCAAATCTATAAAAACATAACAAAAAATGACGGCGATTATTAGAGAATATTAGATTGACACAGAGAAATCGAACGTTAAAAAACACAACTGTTTGAACGGAGTGAGTTTTGTGTTTTAGTGAGATGAGCATAGTCAATCAATATTCTTTAATACAGAGGAATTTTTTATTATTTAAGCTCTATATGTGGCTTATCCCAGCCCCAATCATATCCAAAATTTAACTTCAATCCTAGCATTTTCCCAGCTTTTCTAAAGCTTTCAATAAGTTTGTCCCATCTCTTATCATCTTCATCATCTGTATTTTTCCACCCTACATAATATATATCTATGGCTTTTCCCTCTTGGTGTTTACTTTTTTTGATTATTCCATCACATCTACTCTTTCCTTGCCCATATAGTTTCTTTTGTCTAGCTTCACTTCTTAGCCCCTCATTTACAAAAAAATCTATCTCTGATATTGCTAGGGTATAGCCAACCAAAAGTATTAACCTACTATCCACTCCCACAAGATTATCTCGTGTTCTTTTACTTGCTCTATTCATTTCCCCTCCATTTCCACCCAAATTTAAGTAAAGAAAAAGGAGGATTTTACTATAATGAGCTATCATTAGCATCAATAACTAGAGTAAAATCTCTCCTTAAATCTTCTATTTTATTTTAAATCTAAAGCTCATCAACAGGATTATCTTCTAAGTATTTCTCATAAGCTACAATCAAATCTTTATTTTTTGAAATAGTTTGAAGTTGAGATTCATACCCTTTTTTCTCCTTTTCTACATTCTCTTTCCAAGCTTCATAAGATTCGTGAGGACACCCCTCTGGAAGTGGTGTTGAATCATCTTGCATACATTGAATATGAGTAATTACAGCTTCACAGTCAAATATGTTTGATTTTATAGCTCCCTCTCTTTTAATAGAGTTTTTTAAACTCTCTAATTCACTTAATACAGTTGATTGTACTGCTGTTTGTACTGCCATTTTTTTCTACCCCCTTTTTACTATTTAAACTTCTGGATTTTGCTCAACATATTTTGACAATGCTACGTATAAATCCTTTAACTTTTCAATGTTTGCTAAATAGGTACTAACAGATTTTAACTCCTTTTCAGCTTCTCCTAACCATTCATCATAACTTGTAAATGGTGTTTCATCTGGAAGTGGCTCTGAAGCTTCTTGTAATTCTGTTATATGCTCTATTATTGCCCTATAATTTTCTCTTTTGATTTGGTATGCTCTCTCTCTTGTGATACTTCCCTTTAAATCCTCTATTTCAGCTTTTACTGTATCTAATACTGCCATACTCCTACCTCCTTGTTTTAATTTTCTTATAGATATTATATCTTTTTATTTTCTCTATTAACAGTAACCCAAAGTGGTGTGGAGTGGTTGGGGTAATTATTCCATTATCAATATTATACTTGGGGTAAAAATCATTCTCCTTACTCCAATTTTCCTAGATAGTATCTCCTCATTATTAATTTTTTCATAAATTGTATTAATATGTCTACCCAAATACTCAGCTACCTCTTTAGGAGTTACCCACTCTTTCCCTAAAGATTTTTCTATTTTTTCACTCAAAATCTTATCTGCTGGAGAAAGATTTTCTAGCTTTTTAAAAATATACTCTTCATTACTCATCTTATCACTCCTCTACTACTTCAATATCCATATCATTGTATTAAAAAAAGGATTATATAGAGTTAATCTTAGATAACACTCTTTCCTTTTGCTCTTTTAAAGCTCTTTCCACAATATTATCAATACTTTTACTTATAGCTTCTTCAAGTTTATCATAGCTATTCAAGTCATTAGTTCTCTCTCCAACTATCTCGTATTTTTGCTTAATGTATGTGTAAAATTTTTTCATCTCATTTCTTGTAATTCTATGATGTCTTAATATCTTTTTTCCTTTCTTCTCTCCAAACTTCTTTAAAGCTTCCTCACAAAGTCTTAATGTTTCCTCATCATTTCCACCACAATTTAAATTTGTATTACTAGAAGAGAATAAGCAATCTTCACACTCTATATCCAAGCACTCCCCTTGGGCTAGTATTATCTTTCTACAAGTTTTTAAATTCTCTCCTGTAATCTTTTTAAAATCTTTTCTTTCCATATTCCCAACTCCTTTTTTATTATTTTTTGTTATTGCTCTTGACTTTTTTAAAATTATGAGGTATATAAGTATTATTGAACTAAAGCCTATATTTTTCATAGTATAGGGGGGCCTCTCCAATGAGGCTCTTTTTATTTTTTCAATTTTCTTAGCTCCTCTTTAAATCCAAATATACTCTCTGTCCGAGCCAATCTTTTCTTATTTTTCTCAAGTTTCTCCAAGGGAATATATTTTATAAGCTCTAAAATCTCTCCTCGACTTTCCTTATCCAGCCCAGCAAAATAATTCAACCACCTTTTTTTACCCTCTAACTCCTCGGTAGATACACTCTCTTTTTTCTCTCCAAGTATCCATTTTTCTTTAATAGCTTGATATATTGCCCCCTCTCCCCAATTTTTCTCCTTGGCAGTTTTTAAAACCTCTTCAACTCTTTCTAGTGTAATATCAAGTTTTAATATATTTTCTATTGTCCTATCACTTACTCCAAATTCAAATAGAATATATATTATCTTACTAAGCTCTAAATCCTTTTCTAAGTTTCCTATAATTAAACTAGACTTATCCCCATTTTTCTCCTTATTACTTTTCTCCACTCTCTTTTCTTCAAGAGATTTTTCTAAAACAAAACTACTACTATTTTCAGCACTAAATTTTTTATCCTCTTTCTCATTTATTCTATCTAACTTAGTAGTAGTATTATTACTTGTAATATTCTCATTTATACTATTATCTCTAGTAGTATTATCCTCCATTTTTTTATGGATAGGGTACCCATAATTTTGTGGGGACACCTCCCTATTTTTTTGTGGTGGGGTATCCATTTTTTTATGGGGAGGGGTAATTCTTTCTCTCTCATCTTTTAAAATCTTTTTATCTTCCTTTTCCACAGAAGTAGAGGGAGAAATCTCCTTTAAATCCACTATGTACAATCTTCTTTCCAATACCTCTTTGGAATTTTCCTTGTAGATTAACTCCACTTTTAAATATCCAAATTTAAAAAGATTATTTACCCATACCCCTACGGTCTTTTTATCTACTTCATAGAGTTTGGCAAAGTAAGAGTTAGAAGCAAAACAAAATCCCTGTATATTTGCCAAGGCTGTAATCTCAGAATACAAAATCTTCTCCATAGGTTTTAATCTTTTATCATATCTTACATTTGCTGGTAATATTCCATAGTAACTTGGTTTTTCCATTCTCTCCACTCCTTTCTTATCAGTTTTTAAACTTATTATAATTTTTTAAAACATTTTTTTATTTTTCAGTATTGCTTTTTTTATCTCTATCTAGTATAATTATTATTAATAAAAATAGATATAATTTTATAATGAATATATATAGGGGGCGATTTGTTATGGATAATAAAACTAATGATGAGCAACTTAAACATATACTTGAACTAATAGAAAACTTTATCAATAAAAGAGGAAGCTAGCCTCTTTTTTTTATCTCAATCTCATACCCAAGTACTCCCAATATTTTTTTGACACTATTAAAGGAAATCTCCTTATTTGATTTTAACTTATTTAGAATTTGATTTAATCTCTGTCTACTAATTCCCATTTTTTTGGCAAATTCAACCTTGGTAGTGTATCTTTTTCCAATCTCATTTTCTACAACTTTATAAATATATTCTAACTTCATTCACTCTCCTCCTGTATCATATTTTATCTACTTAAACTCATTGTATCATATATATGATACATAAAACAAGAAAAATTTTTTTATTTTTTATCTGCTCTTTGAATTTTATTTAAAAAAGTGCCACTAAAGACGGACTACTCACTCTTTTCTAATACTTTATTTTTCTAGTCCTTGGCACTTTTAAGTAAAAGATTTTTGGTGGCTCCGCCACGTAATAAGGTGGTTGCCCTTTGGGTTTTCTTTCTTGTGAGCTGATTTTTTCTCAAGTTAGCAATAAAAAAAGAGAGTGATTTTTCACTCTCTCAACCTACAAACTATTGTAATTTTTCAATCTCTTTTCTAATGATTTCTAACTCTGCCTTATCCTCTTCAATAGTTCCTTGCTTATAGCTTTGAAATTCTAGTTTATCTACAATATTTTTTAAAATCTCTTTCCTATCTTCCACATTTAACTTTTCAAAAAAAGTTTCAAATATCGTGTTTTTTTCAACCTTTTTTTGTAGAGCTTCCACAATGGTATCAGATATATAAGTTTCTGTATAGGCATCTACTAGCTCATTTTTATTTAAAGGAAAGTACTCTATAATTTTTTCTAAAAAATTCTCACTAGCTGGAGCTAATCCTTTTTCAACTTTATCAATAAAAGAAAAATTTATCTCTGTTTCTTCTCCCAATTTTCTTAAACTTAAATTATTTTTTAATCTTATCTCTCTCAATAACTCTCCAAATTTCATCTTCTGTCGCCCCTTTCTCTCTCTCCCTTCTCACTTTTTGTATAGTCTATTATACTATATTTTTCCTAAAATTAAAAGAAAAAAGTATCTTTAAAGCTTGACTTTGTATCATAATTATGATACAATAAAGAAAAGGATAAATAGAATTTATTTTTTTTAACTAACTTGTATCATAAAAAGGATACAGAAAAAGGAGTGGTGGTTATGAATATTGATAAAAAAATTAAAGAGAT
The DNA here is from genome assembly GCF_016900045.1 of Fusobacterium mortiferum. GTDB lineage: Bacteria > Fusobacteriota > Fusobacteriia > Fusobacteriales > Fusobacteriaceae > Fusobacterium_A > Fusobacterium_A pullicola. The sequence continues at coordinate 69,485 of NZ_JACSNP010000008.1, read as the reverse complement.
TTTAAAGTTGATGAAAGAGTATAGACCTTCACAAGATTATTTTAAAGTAATGGTATCTGTCTATGCTTGTGAAATGGTGGTAAATCTTCAGCCATTTGATTGGGAGTTTTATGGGGACACATTGGAGTTGGCACTAGATGAAGCTATACAAGAGTTAGAAGAATCAATCAGAGATAAAGAGGAAGAAGAAAGAGAAGCTAGAGCAGAGAGAGATTATGAAGATAGAGTTTATTGGGATATCCAAGGAGCAAAAACAGGGTTTGTAAAATCTTTTTAAAAGTGAGGTATAGATATGAGATATAAAGTAATTGATGAATTTAGTGGAGAGGTACAATATTTTGATAACTTAAAAGAAGCTAGAAAGGAAGCTTTTAACATTCAAGGGTTACTGTATGACGGAGAAAAATTATTAGTTGATTATTCAGAATTTTAGTAGTTAGCATAGCCCCTAATATCTAGGGGACTTGCTAAAAACTAAAAATGAGGTGGGAATATGGCAGAAGAAAAAAAGATGCTCAATGAATTACGTAGCTTAAAGGCTCAAGGATTAATTGATAAGTGGGTTATCCATAAAGGAAAAATTATCTATACAGGCAATATAAACGAGCAATCCTTTATAGCTACAACAGATATAAAAGAGTGGAAAAATATTTTAAGGAATATTAATGAAATTGGAAAGGTGGGATTACTATGATAAAACAGTTAAAGCTATATAACAAAGAAAATAGAGAGTTTAAGGAGATGCTACAAGAGATGGAATATTTAAAATCTAAAGGTTTGGTAGATGAGTGGAAGCTAGTAGAGGAGGATACCTTAATAAGTTATAGTGGAAAATATAGAAATATTGGGTATGGTGGAAAAATTAAAATAAGAGAGTATAAGGAGGTGTATAAACATATTATTGATACTATCAACTGTTATAGCTGGGAGGGAGCAAGATGGAATTAAAAACTATAAAAATAAAGGGGCAAGACTATGTGCAGGTGGCGGAGAGAATCCGCCATTTCCGTACCTGTGAGGAATACAAGGACTGGGCAATAGAGGTGGAATGGTTAAAAATAGAGGAAGATATAGCAATAGCAAGGGCAGTAATAAAAAATGAAAATGGAATAATAAAAAGTATGGGTACGGCTATGGAAAAGAGAGAGGAGAGAAAAGAGGGAGAAAAAGCAAAGGTAAATGAAACCTCACACGTGGAAAACTGTGAAACCTCGGCAATCGGTAGAGCCTTGGGGATATTGGGAATTGGAATAGCTGGGGGAGAGGTGGCTAGTTATGAGGAAGTAATGAGAGCTAAAAAACAACAGATTATAAGTTCTATCAATCTGATGATAGATGAAAAAAATCGTGATGAGTTTGAAGAAAAAGACCTCTCATTAATGAGCCTTGAGGAATTAGAAGAGATAGAGAAGCAATTAGAAATACAAGAAAAAAATAAAATCTGTAAAGCTTTGGTTGAAATGTGTAGCCAAGAGGATATAGGAGAAATCTTGAAAAAATATAGAACTAATAATTTAGGAAACTTAGATTTAAAAGACTTAAAATATCTTCACGATAGAATAGTTATATCTAACCAAATAGTAAGTAAAAAAGAGATACAAGAGTTGAGAAAAATAGCTGATACTCTTGGAACTAATCTTGAAAAATATGTAGAAAAAAACTATCATAAAAAAATTGAAGAATTAACCAAAAGAGAGTACAAGAAAATTAAAAAGATATTAAATAGCTAAAGGAGTAGAGAAAATGGAGAGAATAACGGACAAACAAAGAAAATATATTTTTGTACTAATTAGAAACTATGCAGATTTAACAAAGTACACACCAGAGGAAGCAAGAGAGATTCTCACATTGATATATTGTCATCAAAATAATCTGCCGTTATTTTCTCTATCTGACTGCTCACAGGAGAGGGCATCTGACTTTATAGAATTTATTTTAAAATATACAGAAGAGTGGGGAAAATAACACCCACAAGAATATAGCCGTAAGGCTGATTAAAAAAGAAAGATAAATTTATAGGCAACTACACCCCAGCCTATCCGAGTGGACTTGCAACGATAAGGAACTATCACAACAGGTACAAAGAGTGAAAGTCCACTCCAAGCAACCGAGGAACGAGGGCGGTAGTTTTCACAACTAGCTGGGGGGAGGTCTATTTCTAGCTCTCTCCTCCTCATCTCGCTATCAATGAGATTAGAAGATAGGGCGACCCCCTACAATAAATTAAAATTTAAAGAGGTGGAATAAATGGGAAATACAATTCAAAAGGAATTTTTTAATCAAGAAAATACAGGATATACTATCCAATATATAGCAGAAGTAAGAGAGCTGGGAGAGTATGAGGGAGAGCCTTGTATCTATGTTTTAATGAGAGAGCTATTTTATAGCAAAGGAAGATTTAGAGCAATGATTCCAAGTTTAATAGCAGAGTGGGGAGATAGACTTGAGATAAAAAAGAAAGTTGGTGGAAAATATCTACACATCACACACCAACAAGCTAAGGCAATATAAAAAAATAGAAGATTGGGAGCTATTATGAAAAATAAAAAAATTATTGTAAAAAAATCTGATATAATGTTAATCCTAGGAGAAGATATATGGAAAATAGAAAATTAGTAATCAACTTAATTAAAGAAATTAGACAAAAACAATTAGAGAGGTTAAATAATGTTGAAAAAAACTATTAAAGCACTTATCTATATTAGGGTATCCACAATTATGCAGGAGGAAAAGGATTCCCTTTTATTCCAAAAGAAAAAATGTGAGGACTTCTGTAATGCTAAAGGCTGGGAGATTTATTCAATACTTGAAGATGTAGAGAGTGGAGCTAATGATGATAGAGCTGGATTTATCCAGCTCCAAAATGAGATACAATCTAAAAACTTTGATATACTTGTTGTATTTGAAAGCTCAAGAATCTCAAGAAAAACTCTAACAATGTTAAACTTTGTCCTTATGCTTGAAGAGTATGGAATTAAATTTGTTTCTATATCTCAACCAGAGTTAGACACCACTACTCCCACAGGTATGCTTTTTTTCCAAATTCAATCTAGCCTTGGAGAGTATGAAAGAAAGCAAATCTCAAGTAGGGTTAAATCTTCAAAATGGCAAAGAATAAAGGAGGGATTATGGCAAGGTGGAACTATTCCTATTGGCTATAAGAAAGTGGAAGATAAAATCATTATTGATGAAAAGCTTGCTAATGAGGTAAAATCTATGTTCTACCACTATCTTAGTACTCAATCCCTCAAACAAACGGCAAAAGCCTTTAATAAGCCAATAGCTTCGTTAAAATGGATATTACAAAATCCTTTTTACCTTGGTAAATTGACCTATGGTAAAAAAGAGAAAAATATAAATACTGGAGTTATTAAAATAAATAATACTGTCCACATCTTCCAAGGGCAACACCCTCCACTCATTGATGAGGAAACCTTTGATAAAGTTCAAAAAATTTTAGCACTTAAAAAAAGAGTTATCCAATCTGAAAATATTTTACTTTTTAGTGGTATATTAAGATGTAGTTGTGGAGAGAAGATGTATAAAAATACAAGTATGTGCCGTGGAAATATCCAAATCAGATACTACTGTAAAAAATGCTACAAAACTTTGGCATATAAAAAAGCTGAAACAAATATCATCAAAGCTCTCTTATCCTTAAAAGAGCTATCTGAATTAGATGAGATAGTAGATGAAGAAAATGATTTATTAAAAAATAAAATGGAAACTTTAAAAGAAACCTTAAAAGCTATTAATCTTGAAAGAAAAAAATTTATTGACCTTTACTCAAAAGATTATATCTCTACTGAAGAATTAGACGAGAAGATGAAAAAAAATCGTGAGCTTGTAAAAGATGTTGAGGATAATATTAAAAGGTTACAGAAGATTATGGAAGAGGAAAAAATCTCTAAAAATTATAATAGCAATTTGGAAACTTTAAAAGCTGTCTTGAATGATATGGAAAATTGTGATAGATTAGAAATACATAATATGTTTAAATTGTTAATAAAAAAAATAGACCTTATTCCTACTAAACCTGTGGAATTTAAAGTCTATATTAGATAACTAACAGTATATTAAGTTTGGTGCGAAGAGAGAGACTTGAACTCTCACGTCTGAGACACTAGATCCTAAGTCTAGCGCGTCTGCCAATTCCGCCATCCTCGCACTATTCAGTTTAAAAAAATGGTGCCGCTTATCGGAGTCGAACCAATCACCTACTGATTACAAGTCAGTTGCTCTACCAGATGAGCTAAAGCGGCACAATTAATATGGCGGGAGTGACGAGGGTCGAACTCGCGACCTCATGCGTGACAGGCATGCGCTCTAACCAACTGAGCTACACCCCCATAATATGGTGGTCTCAACAGGACTTGAACCTGTGACCCCCTGCTTGTAAGGCAGGTGCTCTCCCAACTGAGCTATGAGACCTAGTGGTACCCCGTAGGGGAATCGAACCCCTGTTTCCAGAGTGAAAATCTGATGTCCTTACCACTGAACGAACGGGGCATCTTTTATTTGGAGCGGGAAACGAGGGTCGAACTCGCGACATTCAGCTTGGAAGGCTGACGCTCTACCAACTGAGCTATTCCCGCGGACAAGAATAATAATACCACATTTATCATTTCTTGTCAAATATTTTTTTAATTTTTTTTATAATTTTTTATTTATTTTTTTCAAACTACTAAAAACCATTATTTATCAAACTTTCTAATCTATATACAGCCTCTCTTAAAACTTCATAATTTACTGTAACTGCCGCAACTTTTATATCATTTACCTCACTAGCTTTTTTCAATACAACATTATTTATTTCCTCTTGAGTTACAGAAAATTTATTAAAAGTAGTTGGAAGACCTATCTCTTTATAAAATTCTAATAATTTTTTTAACTCTTCAATTTTGTTATCAAGAACTAATTGAACTAATACTCCATAAGAAACCAACTCTCCATGGAGATGTTTTTCTTCTACCTCATGTAACATTGAAAATCCATAACATACAGCATGAGCTACACAACTATTGTAATCATTATCTACACAGTTAGAAACAAGCCCTGTACTCACTATTATACTTAAAATAACTTCCTCTAACTCCATACTGCTACTTTTATTCATAGAGCTTTCTAAAGCCTTTTTTCCATATTTTATCAATGGTGCACTACATAGAGATGATAGAGTTATTCCAGTTAAATTTTTATTATCTAACTCTCTTCCTCTTGCTGAAAACTCTGGTTCATACCCTTTAGCTAAAGTATCTCCAATTCCAGCCCATAGATATTTAGTAGGAGCTTGAGCTATAATTTCAGTATCAATAAATACATGCTCAGCTGGCCTTTTTCTCCAATACAAATCTTTAAATGAGCCATTCTCATTATACATAGCACATACACAAGTTGTAGCTGCGCAAGTTGAAGCTATTGTAGGAAAATTAAATAGAGCCTTATCTAATTGTGATGATAACACTTTACATGTATCTAAAGCCTTTCCTCCACCAACAGCAAATATCATATCCGCTTCTAAAATTTCTTTTTTTTCCTTTAATTTTTCTACATTTTCGTATGCTGCTTCTCCACCATACCAAAAACTTCCTAAAATCTCAAAAGAGCTATTTTTTAAAACTTCTCTTAACTTTTTTTCAGCTACATCTAAAGCAGTTTTTCCTCCGATAAAAACAATCTTCTTTCCATATTTTTTACAAATATTTAAAACCTCTTTATATGCCTCATCACCTATTGTATAGCTTGGTAAAAATAAACTTTTTGTTAACATATCTTTCCTCCATAAATAATTTTAATTTGATACAACTTTTTTACCTATTTTTAATTTAGTAAAGCTAATATTTCCGGAAAACAAATTAGCTAAAAAAGAACCAGAAATTTGATGAATAACTGTTGCAATTGCTGCTGGTAAAGCACAAATTGGATTTCCAAACTGTGCCGAAAGTCCTACTGCCAATCCTGAATTTTGTAGTCCAACTTCTATTGCTAAAGCTCTTTTCTTACTCTCATTCATTTTTGTAAGTTTTCCAACTAAATATCCCATAATAAATCCTAACCAATTATGCAAACAAACTACTAACATTAGAATTATCCCTGAATTAATTAAATTAGCTCTATTTGGGGCTACACACATTCCCATTACGAGTAAAATTGTTAAAATTGGTATAATTACTAAAACTTTAGTTATTTTTTCAATTTTCTCTTTAAAAATCTTATGAAAAATTAATCCTAAAATAATGGGAATAATTACAACTTTTATAATGTCTAATACCATTAAAGTAACATTTATATCAACCCATTGTCCTGCTAGTAGATAAGTTAGTAATGGGGTTAGTATTGGTGCTAAGATAGTTGATACCGTCGTCATCCCTATAGATAGTGCTACATCACCCTTTGCTAGATATGTCATTATGTTACTTGCTGTACCACCTGGACAAGTTCCTAATAAAACTAAACCTACAGCCAATTCACTTGGTAAATTAAAAATTTTAGCTAGGAAAAAAGCTCCTAAAGGCATAATTGTAAATTGAGCTAAACATCCTATAAAGATATCCCTTGGATTAGTTAAAACAACCTGAAAATCTCTTTTATTTAGTGTAAGTCCCATGACAAACATAATTATTCCTAAACATAAGCTTACTAAAGATTGACCCACAAACCTCATTTTTCCTAAAATTAAAAAAGGATTTGGAACTATTAAAGCAAAACAAGCAATAATAACAACTAAAGCTACAAAATACCTTCCTAAAAACTCACTCACTCTGTTAAAAAAATTTCTCTCTTCTCTCATAAAATCCCCCTTGATGTTATATATAAAAAAAACAGCCTATTAGGCTGTTAAAAACTTAATTGATAAAAGCTAGTTATACTTCTACTAGCACTCTTCATTTAATTCTCTGTATGCCTAATAAATTTAAATATGTCAAAATTATAATGCTTAATTATTAGCATTATTATCAGAATTATTGAACATATTATCATTTTATTAGTCATAATCATGAATCTTTCTCCCCTTTTTATATTTTTACTAATTCTACCCTTTTTTTATGTAATTGTCAAGAAATTTTAATTATTTTTTTATTATAAAACTCTTTTTCAAAATTTCTCTCATTAACCACACAAATTTTAATTTTCTATTCATATAAAGAGGAATAATATACTGCTGATTATCAAAAGTAATTATATCCAATACTACTTCCAATCTTTTTCCAACTTTTCCCTCTTTTAAAGTACAACTCTCAACTCTTGTTAAATCAATATCCACCTTCATAAACTTCATCTTTTTATTCTTTACATCAATTTGAATTTTATATGAAAAAGTTGTTCTTAGCTGTCTTATTCCCATGTATATAAATCCTATTGCAAAGGCTACCCTTATTAAGTTTCCATCTAATTTAGCCATATATAATTGTGCTAAAGCAATTATAAACATAGGAATAGCTATTCCTAGACTTATTACTGATCTTTTTATATCTGGAGAGAATCTTTCAATATCCTTTGCTTCAAACTTTCCTTCATCTATCTTTTTTAAAAACTCATCATAAAATACCATTTCTCTATTCTCCTTTTTTAAATAAAAAATTCAAGAATAACAAACTCTAAAAGGATAAAAGTTATTCTTGAATTCTTACTATTCCTATATTAACTATTTAACTAGATGGCTTATCTTTTCATCTTTATAATCTAAATTATGAACTGAATTGATATATCTAATAGTTTTACTTTTTCCTCTTACTACTAGAGTTTGTGTTCTAGCAATATTCCCTTTTCTTTTGATACCTTCTAATAGATCTCCACTAGTAATTCCTGTAGCTGAGAATATTACTTCGTCATCTTTTACTAGGTCATCCATTTTTAAGACATCTCCAACTCTTAGTCCCATCTCTTCACATCTACGTTTTTCAAAGTTAGAAATCTTATCATTTTCTAAAGTTACACCTTTTACTTCACTTCTAAGTTTTAATCTAGCTTGCATATCTCCACCTAGAGCTCTAATTACAGCTGCTGATATAACTCCTTCTGGAGCCCCTCCTATTCCATAAAGGATATCTGCATCTGAGTCAACAATACAAGTAAGTATAGACCCTGCTACATCTCCATCTGGTAAAGCATATACTTTTATTCCTAATTTTTGTAAATCTTTTATAATTTGTGAGTGTCTAGGTTTATCTAAAACCACTACCATCATATCTCTTAAATCTTTTTTAAGAGCCTTTGCTACATTATGAATATTCTCTATAAGAGGTTTATTTAGGTCAATTACCCCTTTTGCTTCTGGTCCTACTATTAACTTCTCCATATACATATCTGGAGCCTTTAAGAAGCTTCCTTTATTTCCTACAGCTAGAACTGTTATTGCATTAGCTTGTCCTTGAGCTGTCATTCTTGTTCCCTCTACTGGGTCTACAGCTATATCTACAGCTGAACATCCATCAACAGTTTCTCCCTCTTCTAATTCTGATTTAGGTTGATTTGCTCTTCCTACTTTCTCACCGATATAAAGCATAGGAGCTTCATCTATCTCTCCCTCTCCTATTACTATCTCTCCATCTATCGAGATTCTATTTAACATAGTTCTCATAGCATCTACTGCCGCTTGGTCAGCTGCCTCTTTGTCTCCTCTTCCTACCCATTTGTGAGCCGCTAAAGCTGCCGCCTCTGTTACCCTAGCAAATTCTAGTGCTAATTCTCTTTTCATTTTTCCTCCCTTATTTATTTATAAATCTATATATCTCTTCTTTTTCTTTTACCATTTGAAGTTTATCTCTAGCAATTCTCTCTCTTTGAAAATCATCTTCTAACTTTTCAATACGTCTATTATAATCCTCTATCCTATTTTTTGCTAGTTCAATTTTATTTTTTATATCTATCTGTTCTTTTTTTAATTTATTTATCTTTACATAACTTCTATACATATAAGGTACAAAAAAGTAAATATTCAAAAGGATTACACCAAATAATAAAATTTTACCAACCCTATTTTCTTTCACACATTACACCTTACTTTTTCTCTTTTAATGTCTCTTTTTTTAACAGCTGTAACTTTTTACTAATCATTCTCTTTGCCATTGGAGATACCTTATCAACAAATAATACAGCATTTAAGTGGTCGTACTCATGTTGCATTATTATAGCTAAGAATCCTTCTACCTCTTCAGTTACACTCTCTCCCTTTTCATTTAAGTACTCTATCTTAATTTTTTCAGGTCTTTGCACTTTTTTATAGATTCCAGGAACACTTAGACACCCTTCCTCATAATCCATGAGCTTTTCTGTAAGTGGAGTGATTACTGGATTTATAACTTTTCTTACAACTCCATCTCCTTGGTCACAAACAAATATTCTCTTGCTTATTCCAACTTGCGGAGCAGCAAGTCCCACTCCCTTTGCCGAGTGCATAGTCTCTACCATATTGTCTAATATCTCAAGAATCTCATCATCTATCTTATCTACTTCTTGAGCTATCTCTCTAAGTACAGTCTCTCCATACTTCTTTATTTCGTAAATCATCTATTCACCTCTATATAAATTTTTTATTTCTAAATTAAATTGATAGGGTCTACATCCACCACTATTCTAATTTTATCATTTTTTTCATAATTTGTAAGCTTTAATTTTAATTTCTTTTTAAAAATATTTATCTCTTTGATATTTCCTTTGATAAAGATGTTATATCTAAACCTATCCTTCACCTTGTAAACCATACTTCTCATAGGTCCATACATCTCTACATTTTCATATTTTATATCCCTAAAAAAATCCTTTACAAACTCCTCTAAATACTTCTCATACTTAGATGATATTCCAATATTTATAGTTTTAGAAAAAGGTGGATACTCTAAAAGCTCCCTGTTATATATCTCCTCTTTATAAAAGCCCTCATAATCATTAGTTTTCACTCTTTTAAATACTGGGTGCTCACTTTGGTAGGTCTGAACTATTACTCTTCCTCTCTTATCTCCTCTTCCAGCTCTTCCAGCTACCTGTGTAACAAGTTGATAAGTTTTCTCTCCAGCTCTAAAATCTGGAAAATTCAGAATTGTATCAGCATTTACTACTCCTACAAGTGTTACATCTGGAAAATGTAATCCCTTTGAGATTAACTGTGTCCCTACCATTATATCATATTTTTTATCTAAAAAATCATAGTACATCTTCTCAAAAAACTCTCTATCCTTAGACATCTCAGAATCTACTCTGATAACTCTCACATCAAAATATTTTTTTATCTCCTCTTCTACCCTCTCTACTCCCTTACCACTATGGATTAGATTTTTACTTCCACATTTGCTACACTGTCCAGTATACCTCTTTACTCTTCCACAGTAGTTACACTTTAGAACTCCTTGGCTAGCATAATAACTATACTTTATAGAACAGTGTGAACACTCCTCTACATGCCCACAATCTTTACATTGAATATAGGTTGAATACCCTTTTCTATTGAGTAGTAAAAGTACCTGCTCACCTTTTAAAAGAGTCTTTCTTATCTCATCTAAGAGTCTTTTACTAAAATATAGGCTCTCCTCTCCCTTCATATCCACTATCTCTACTTCTGGTAAGAATGCATTATTATATCTATTTTTTAGTTCAATTAACTTAAAAATTCCTTTTTGGGCAAAGTAAAAGCTTTCAATAGAGGGAGTGGCAGAACCTAAGACAAGCTTTGCTCCCTCTAGTTCCACCCTCTTAATAGCTACCTGTTTGGCATTATATCTAGGATTATTGTCCTGTTTATAAGTTGTCTCATGCTCCTCATCTAAAAATATATACCCTAAATTTTGAACTGGAGCAAATATAGCAGAACGAACACCTAATACAACTTTTTTTCTTCCACTATATATATCATACCACTCTTTTGCTCTCTCACTCTGAGTTAGCTTACTATGTAAAATGGCTATATTCTCTTTAAACTCCCCTTTAAATCTATCTATCATCTGAGGGGTAAGAGATATCTCTGGAACTAAAAATATACTCCCCTTCCCCTCATTAAAGGCTGATTTTATGATACTTATATATACCTCTGTCTTTCCAGAACCAGTTATACCCTTCAAAAGAAAAAAACTCTCTTTGCCTGTGAGGATATCCATTTTAGCTTTTTCCTGCTCCTTGTTTAATTGCTTATCTCTACTCTCTATCTCTTTATCTATATCTTCAACTACTTTTTCCTCTTCAGATTTAATCAATTTTTCAAGTCTTAAATCTCCAGATTTTAGAAGTTTTTCCAACTCCTTTTTAGAAAAGAGTTTCTCTAAACTCTCCTCTTTTACTCTCTCCCTTTTCTTAAAATACTCATAAACACTTTTTTCCTTCTCTTCTAATTCCTCTCTTTTAGAGTAGTTTAAAGTGATATTTACCTTTCCTTCCCTAAGTAATAACTCCATTTTTATTAAAGCATTTATCAGATCAAGTCCAAAATTTTTAGTCAGAGCTCCCTTTGTTACTGTTACTCTTTTTTTAAAATACTCTCTTAACTCCCCATCAATTATATCTGTTTTTAGGAACTCTTCAATATCTCTAGGAAAATAAAAACTCTCATATTTGATACTCAAGCCACTTGGAATAGCTGCTGTAATTACCTGCTCATAACTACTCATATAGTAATTTTTTATCCAAACTAGTAGCTTTATATAGCTTTCACTAAGCTTTATTGAATTTTCAACTATTTTTTGAATAGGTAGTACTTTGTAAGCTCTCTCTTCATCTGTATCTTGAGCTATTATAAGTCCTGTTCTTTGCTTTCCTCTAAAGGATACAATTACCCTATCCCCTATCTCATACTTATTCTCTCTATCTTCATAGGTGTATAGCTCTCTTGTATTATCCACATAAATCTTATAATACCTCATATTTTTTCTCCCTAATTTAAGACTATTCTAATCTCTTTTATATCCTGTAGTGAAGTTCCCGGTTTAGGATATTGCTCCTTTACCATACCTGTTCCCTTTATCTTTACCTCTATATCTGTATTCTTAAAGATATGTATTACATCTTTTGGATTAAGTCCCTTTAAGTCTGGCATCAGTATATCTGTTAACTCTTTCTTCTCTTCTCCTTGGAATTTTTTTACTTGAGAAAGACTAGATACATTTTCTGAAAGTATATTTTTTGTTTTTGTTATCCTCTTAACAATTTCACTAAATACTGGTGCTGCTGTAGCTCCTCCATACTTCTCATACACAGTTTCTCCTTTTGGTTTTAAAAACATTACTAGAACTACATACCTAGGTTTATCAACTGGGAAAAATCCAATAAAAGATGATAGATAGTTCTCTTTTAAATATCCTCCCTTTGTACTTAACTGTGCTGTTCCAGTCTTTCCTCCAACCTTATATCCATGTACCTCTCCTCTTTTAGCTGTTCCTTCACTTACTACTTTCTCTAGCATATCTCTCATATCTCTGGAAAGTCCCTCAGATATAACTCTTCTTACTGGAGTAGTAAGATTTCTTCTTACCACACTTCCATTTTCATCAGTTATCTTTTCTACTAAGTATGGCCTGTATAATATTCCACCATTTACTAATGATGAAAAAGCTGTTATCATCTGAACTGGAGTAACTGCTATACCTTGTCCAAAGGACATCGTATTCTTTTTTAATCCATCCCATCTCTTATATGGTGTTGTATATGGTTTTATCTCTCCAGGAAAATCTATCCCTGTTTTATCATAAAATCCAAATTTTTTCAGATACTCTTCAAACTCTTGATTAGTAAATCTATCACTTATCATAACCATTCCTACGTTACTTGATTTTTTCAATACCTCTTCTGTTGTAAGTATTCCCTTTGTACTTCTACTAGCTTCCTTTATCGTATGGTTATATTTCTTTATCTTACCTTCACCAATATCAAATTTTGTATATCTATTTATAAGCCTAGCATCTAAAGCAGAAGCTACTATTATCGGTTTAAAAATAGACCCCGGCTCAAATTGGTTTTGAAAAATTGGATTTCTAAGAGCCTTATTTTTTGAAGTTGTATGGTATGAAGTTCCCAATATTTTTCCTGTATTTGGGTCCATTACGATTCCATAAGCCTCTTCTGAGCTTGAGGAGATAAATTTCTTTCTCAATTCATCATTTAAAATAAACTGAACATCACTATCTATTGTAGTATAAATATTTTTTCCATTCAAACTAATCTTTACACTCTCTTTGGAAAACGGAAGCTTTAATCCTCTATTTTTAGTATACAGATTTTGTCTCTCTAATACCTTCTCCTTCAAGTATCTTTCATACTGTCTTTCTATCCCAAAGACCCCTACTTTCTGGGCACTTGAAGTGGCGGTATATCCTATAAATCCAACTAGATTTTTATAAACCTCTGGTTTATAGTAAGTTCTCTCGATACTTCTATCAAACTGTATAACATTTTGTGTAATTTTATATTTTTTTACTATCTCTTGTATTCTTTCTTTCTGTTTTTCACTCAGATTTCTAGCTACAACCTTATATTTTCTATTATTTTCATACCCCTCTTTTATCTCCTTTAGAAGTTTATCTTTATTTTTTCTTATATAAGGTTCATCTAAAATCTTTTCTATCCCTATAATTGTTTGCTCATCATCATATATAGCACTTGGATTTACTCCTAACATATATATATTTTTATTAAAGGCAAGACTCTTTCCATTACTATCAAAAATCTCTCCCCTATTTCCATAACTTTTATCATTTTTCTTTATCTGGTCTATAGCTTTTTTATCATACTCCTCATATTTAAAAAGCTGTACCTGAGTTAATCTAAGCACTATTAACATAATAGCAAAGAGTATTATATTTGAAGCAAGTATTGCCCTTTTATTAAAGTTGCTTGCCCGTTGATACTCCTTCTTTTTCATAAAAATATGCAAAAAATAAAAAAGTAACAAGATTAAAAAAACTGTAAGTAGATACAATTTATAGTAAACTGAAACCCCTATTCCCACTAATGTTGAAAGTAGAGTAATTATCTTTAGGTATTTCACTTTTCTCCTCCATAATTTTTCATTTACTTCATTATATCAAATTTTTTAAATTCTTGTTACCATATTTTTTATATTATTACTATTTTTTTCTATTCAGCTCTAAGAGCATCTACTGGATTTAATTTAGCCGCTTTTTTTGCTGGAGTTACTCCAAATATTATTCCTATTCCCATAGAAACAATCAGAGAAACCAGTATAGTAAATAGTGAAAATAAAGGTTCTATATTTATAAAATATCCTATAACTATTGCCAATACTACACCAAATCCTATACCTAATACCCCTCCTATACCTGTTAAGATAATAGATTCCATTAAAAATTGAGATAAAATATCATAATCTGTTGCCCCAATAGCTTTTCTTATTCCTATCTCCTTAGTTCTCTCTACAACACTTACCAACATAATATTCATCACTCCAATTCCTCCTACAAAAAGAGAGATTCCAGCCACGAAAGTAACAAATATATTAAGTGTACTTAAGATACTATCAAAAGAGGCAGCTCCATTATTCTCAACATTTATATCATAAAGTTCCGCTTCATTTGTAATTGTCTCTAGAAGTGCTCTGGCCTCTGTCATACTAAGCGCCATATCCTCAGGGGTTTTAGATTCTAAAATTATAGTTGTATACCCGGTTTGAGAGCTGTCATATAATTTTTCGTATGTAGGTAAAGGCATTCTTCCAAATCTTGGTACTCTCCTTCCACCCATAACCTTTATCATCTGCTCTAAAGGATTTTGATACACACCAACTATCTTATATGTTTGAGGATTTCCAAATCTTCCTTTAAAAATTTCTAATTTTTGCCCCAAGGCTGCCTTGGAATTACCATATAGGTCTTTTGCTGTTATATTATCTATTGTTATTACCTTTTCACTATTTTCATACTCAAAGGGAAGTAGATTTCTTCCATATAACATCTTTACCTTATCTATCTCTTCATAATCTGGAGTAGTGGCATTGAATATTACCATCTGTCTTCTACTATCTCCATCAATCTTTATCCCAAAGTTGCTACTTATCTTTGGACTGACAGCTTTAAACTTATTACTCTCTTGTAACTTCTTTACTATATCTTCATTTAAAAGGTACTTCCATCTAAAATTCTCATCAGTTTTATCTATTGTGATATTAAATTTTCCATATCCTCCCTCTTTTAAGTCTCCAGTTATACTCTCCTGTCCACCCTTTCCAATAGAAGACATAGTTATTACTGATGAGATACCTATTATTATTCCTAACATTGTCAAAAAGGCTCTCATCTTATTACCCTTTATACTTTGAATAGCACTTTTTAAACTCTCTACAAAATTCATCTGCTATCACCATCTCTTATTATCTCTCCATCTTTGAAGAGTAGTATCCTTCTGACATACTGAGCTACTTCTGGCTCGTGGCTAACTATTATTATAGTTTTTCCTTGTGAATTTAACTCTGTAAAGAGTTCCATTATCTCCTTTTCTGAAACACTATCTAAGTTTCCTGTCGGCTCATCAGCTAAAATTATAGCTGGATTATTTACTAAAGCTCTAGCTATTGCCACTCTCTGTTTTTGTCCCCCAGATAATTCATTGGGTTTGTGATGTATTCTTGCTCCAAGTCCTACTTTCTCCAGCATCTCTATAGCTCTTTTCTCCCTTTCACTCTTAGGAACACCTGCATATACAAGTGGTAACTCCACATTTTGTAAGGCTGATAGCTTAGGTAGAAGGTTAAAGGATTGGAAAACAAATCCTATCTTTAGATTTCTTATCTTAGATATATCCTTCTCCTCTATCTTAGATATCTCTATTCCATCTAATATATACTCACCTTGAAACTCTCTATCTAGACACCCTAAGATATTCATCATAGTAGATTTTCCACTTCCACTACTTCCCATTATAGCTACATACTCACCTTTTTTTATCTCAAAGCTTATATCCTTTAAAGCATGTAACTTCATATCACCATTTATGTAATATTTATTTAACTTTTCCACTCTTAGCATTTTGATTACCTCTAATTCTCATTTGTAGTATTACTCTATCTCCATCTTTCAAGTTCTCATTTGGAGTTATAAGTACAGTCTCATTTCCTGCTAATCCCTTCTTAATTATTATGTTATCCCCTTCTAAGTTCTCTATCTCCACTTCCTGTCTTTTTACAATTCCTTCACTATCTGCTACCACTACAAAATACTTTCCATCTTTTTCTAAAAGAGCTGTCTTAGGTATGATTATCTCATTATCCTTTTCATCTAAATATATCGTAGCTGTTACTTTAAATCCTGGAACAATATATGGGATTACCTCATCTGGTTTTACCTCAGTTTCCAATATATTCTCTGATGTTGTATCAGATACTTCTGATATCTTAGATATCTTTGTTACCTTTCCAGGAAAACTCTTTTTCTTTTCAAAAGCTTCAGGCTTTAAAAGTATTTTTTGTCCAATATATACATTTTTTACATCATACTCTGGTACCTCTAGAACAATCTTTATATCAGATAAATCTGCTATCTCCATAAGTGGTGAATCTGTATCTACTAGATAGTTCTCCTGAGCTGTTAGAGATGTAATAGTTCCACTTACTGGACTCACTATTTTCTGTGCTGTCTTAGCTAAATCCTCTTCATACTCCTCTATATTTATCTCTACTCTTCTTATCTCCTCTTCTAACTCTTTTACACTGTTAGCAGAGCTTCCTCCTATTTTATATAATTCCTTTTCTACAGTATAATCTCTCTTTAACTTTGCTAAAGAGAGTTTCTCCCTCTCTAAATTTCTTATTATATTATTTCTTTCAGTCTCATCAAATGTCATAAGGAGCTGTCCCTTTTCAATATAGTCCCCCTCCTGTACAAACACCTCGTCAACCTTTAATTTTTTATCTACGAAAACTTTTTTAGTATCGTTTACCTCTACCTTTCCATTTACCTCTATATACCCTTTTACATCACCACTATTTATTCTCATAGCACTATATGTTGTCAAATTTTCCTTAGCTTTTTTACTATTACTATATCTTATAAATTCTAATCCTAGTAACACCAATATAACAAGTACAATCCCTACTGTTTTAAATTTTATCTTCTTCATTTTTCTCCCCTTATCATTATCTCATAAATATATCCATTTAAATTGTTCTTAGCTTTCTCCTTAGCTACCTCATAATTGATATAAGAGTTAAAATACTCCATTACCTCTACATAATCACTCTTACCTAAAGAGTACTCTAATTTTTTTATATTATATTTTGAAAGCTCTAATTCTGCACTATTTTTATTTAACTCATACTCTTTTACGTAGTTATCATAGTTATTTAAAATCTGAAGTTTCTCTCCCTCTCTTTCATTTATCTTCTGCTTTAAATTTATCTCCTGTTGAATTAGATTATCCTTTTCATTTTCTAAATCTATATTTAAATCAAATAATTTTTTAGAAAATTTAAGCACTACTCTATTTTCATCGTATTTTGTACTATGCTCCACTCCTAAAGTTACCTCTGGCATCTTGTTGTCATAGTTCAGATACTTTATACTCTCTTGAGTTTTCATCTTTTGATACTCCAAAAGTTCAATATCTTTTTTACCATATCCATCTACATATAGAGTGAAATCCTTAGCTGGAGGAGTTATAGCCTTTAAAGTGTCATCTCCTATATCTATACCAAAATCATATTTAAATTTCTCTTTTAATTTTGATAGATTTCTTTTTAATACCTCTATCTCTAGTTGCATATTTTTTATACTGTATTGTATACTTTCTAACTCTATTCTAGCAACTGCACCTAACTCGTGAGATTTTTTTATTTTTTTCTCTTCAATCCTTAATTTTTCTATTCCACTTTTCTTTATCTCTATCTCCAACTCACTATTTTTATACTCTTTATAAAGATTTAGTAGATTTATCTTCTGAGTTTCTAGATTTTTTTCATAATCTATCCTATCTATCTCTTTAGTGTATTGTAATTGTTTTAATTGATTTTTACTCCCTGAATAAATCAAATCCTTTAAGCTCTTTTCAATACCATATACAGCCTCATCCTCTGAATTATAGTTTCTTGTTCCTTCAAAATATAGTGGTCCATACTGTACTCTACCAGTTGTTTCAAAGGCATCCTCTCTATTACTATAATTTGATGTTACACTTGTATCTACTCCATTAAAATCATCTAACTTATAGTATCTCTCCCTATCACTATTTATCTTTTTTTGTACCTCATAAATTTGTTTTTCATACGATTTTTCATCTAAGTCATTAAGCATATTATCTAAACTTATCTCTTTCCCATAACTCATCAATCCCAATAGGAAAAACAAGAAAATCCCCTTTTTCATTTTACTCCCTTCCAACAATAATTTTATTTAGCATAATATTTGCTATTAAATTATTTTACTATATATTTAAAAATTTTACTATATTATCTATCACTTTTGTGTCACAATTATGTCAAAGGAAATGGAAAAAGAAAAAAGAGAGAGTTTTACTATATCAACTACTTAATAAGTAGTGATAATCTAAAGTAAAACTCCCTCTTCTTCTACAATTTAACTACCTTGACTTTAATTTTTACTTACGATGATGTCCACAGTTACAACCATGCTCTTTCTCATCATGCTTATGAGAACCACAAGAGCACCCACCTGAACTACATTTTCCACCATCACCACAGCTACACCCTTCTCCTTTAAAGCTTCTTATAACACTTCTTAAGGCAAAGAAAGCTATTATAGCTACAATTATTATCAATATTACTGTTTTCATATCTATTCTCCTTTCATAGAGAAAATTTAAAATCAAAATCTTAGAAAAAAAGTTTTCCAATTTGGAAGATAAGAGTAGATACTACATATGGTACTACTAACATTATTCCTATTATCTTTCCTAGATATCCCCAACCAAACTCATGTTTGATAGCTCCTAATGTTGCTACACAAGGTACTACTAGAAGGATAAATGCCATGAATGAGTAAGCTCTTAATGGTGCTAATTCGTCATCTGGCCATAGATTTGCTGTAGCCTGTACTATTCCTGTTCCCTCTTCCTCTATCTCATCAGCTTCAGGAGTTGAGAATAATCCTGATACATTTAAACTTAACATTCCCTTTACAGAATCCTTTACAGCTACTCCTAAACCTTTTACTTGCTCTACTAAATCCTGTCCAAAAGTTGTTTCTTCAACTGCCTCATCACTCTCTTGAGTTTCTCCCCCATCAAGTGGTAAAGCTTGTGCTAAGAATCCTACTACTACTTCTTTAGCTGCTATACTAGGTGGAATTGCTGCTACAGTCTCCCATCTATCTCCAAAACCAGTAGGCTTCATAATAGGAGCAAAAGTGTGCCCAAACTTAGCTATATATGATGAGTTTGAATCCCCATGGTTAGGGAAGTATGTAAGAGCCCATAATATCATCATTATTCCTAGTATTACAGTTCCCGCTCTCTTTATGTAATCAAAAACTCTAAGCCAAGTTGAATTTAATATAACCTTTAAACTAGGTATTCTATATGGAGGTAACTCTATTAATAAAGCTCTATTTTCAGGTTTGAATCCCTTTACATTCTTCAGTACAAGTCCTACTAAGATAGCTATAGCTATTCCTAATAGATATAGAGATACAACTATTATTCCTCCCTTAGCTCCAAAGAAAGCCGCTGTAAAAAGTCCATATACAGGAAGTCTAGCTCCACAAGACATAAACGGTGTCATTGCCGCTGTCATCTTTCTTGAACTTTCATCTTCCATAGTTCTTGTAGCATAGATAGCTGGTACTGTACATCCAAATCCTACTACCATAGGTACAAAAGATTTACCATTTAATCCTAGTTTTCTCATTATTTTATCCATTAAGAAAGCTACCCTTGACATATATCCACTCTCTTCTAGAATTGCTAAGAAGAAATATAGGAATACCATAACAGGAACGAATGTAAGAACTCCTCCTACCCCTCCTACTATTCCATCTATGATTAGAGAGTGTAGCCAATCTGGTGTTCCCTCTACTAATATACCTACATATTTACCAACAAAGTCAGCAAAGAAACCATCTACCCAATCAATAAAAGGAGCACTTCCATTGAATACGAAAGCCATCACTCCAGCCATGATTAAGAAAAATAGTGGTAATCCTAAAACTCTATTTAAAAGTATCTTATCAACCTTATCAGTAAAATCTAATCTAGACTTCATTGAAGTTGTAAATGTTTTTGCTAAGACTCCATTTACACTTCCATATCTTTGCTCTGCTAATATAGTTTCACTGTCATTGTCATACTTATTCTCTAATTTTAAGATTTTATCTTCAAATTTTCCATCAGCATCTATATTAAACTTTGTCTTTAACTTCTCTATTATATGTGTATCTCTCTCTATTAACTTTATAGCTAAAAACTCTGGTGAGTAAACCTTTAAAGCTTCTTCAAAAGATTTATCAGCTTTTATCTCTTTAACAATCTCATTTACTAAGGCTGTTGTTCCATCATCAAAAGGAAGTGAAAACTTCTCCTTTTTCTTTTCTTTAGCTAACTCTAAAGCCTTATCCATAAGCTCTGTAATCCCTGTTCCCTTTAACGCAGAAACTGGAACAGCACTCATCTCTATAAAGTGTTCAAACTCTTTTAAATTCAATTTATACTTTAACTTATCAAACTCATCGTACAGATTTAGAGCCATAATTGTTGGCTTCTCTAACTCCTTTATAAGGTATGTAAGATATAAGTTTCTCTCTAAGTTTGTTGAGTCTACAACGTTTATAACAACATCTGGATTCTCTTCAAGAATAAAGTCTCTTGTTATCTTCTCCTCTAGTGTATATGGACTTAAACTATATACTCCAGGTAAGTCTACTAGCTCTATCTCCTCTCCCTTATAAGTAAAAGTTGCTTCCTTCTTCTCTACCGTTACCCCTGGCCAGTTTCCAACTTTCAACTTCGATCCTGCTATAGCATTAATCAAAGCTGATTTACCAACGTTTGGATTTCCTGTAAATGCTAATTTTATCATATTTTTTCTCCCTTTCAATAATTATTCTTCAACTCTTTCCACTTCTATATTTTTTGCATCCTCTTTTCTTATTGCTATCCCTGTTCCCTTCACTATATACTCTTGTGGATCTCCTAGTGGAGCATTTCTTTCAAGCTTCACTATCTCTCCAGCTGTAACTCCCATATCAACTAATCTCTTTTTTAGCTCTCCTATTCTGCCTATTTTTATTATTCTAGCTCTCTCCCCATTTTTTAAATCACATAGTTTCATAATACTGTGCCTCCCTACTCCTTATCTTAAATGCTTTGATTTTCAAAATTTTACTTTAAATAAGAACAGCCCTTTCAGGCTGTTTATAATTTTATTCTATATCTCTTGTAACATTATCTTGTTAGCTACTCCAAAATTTAGAGCATATTTAATTTTATCATTAACTTTTACTACGAAACAATCCTTTGTTCCATTCATCACACGAATCTTATTTCCCACACAGAGTCCCTTGTCTAACAGACAACATTTAGAACCTCTTTGTCCTTTTATCTCTTTTATTAAGAAATCTTTATCTAATTGAGCAAAACATAAAGGTACCATCTTAATCACTCCCTAAGAAACATAATTCTCTAATTTACATAATAATTATAAAATATAAATAAAAATTTGTCAACAAAAAACCTTTGAATATAAAAATATTATTTTAAATTTTCTTTTAATTTTATAAGGTTAAAATTTAATCCCTTCTATATTTTAAAATAAAAAGAGAGATGTTACCTCTCATATAACACCTCTCTTATCCTATCAATGGTACTCTACTATCTCACCAAGTGATATAGTTTTTTGTATATCTATCACCCTTTGGTTACTGCTTCCTCTCCATTTAAGATTCAAATCCTTTTTCTCTATCTCAAATCTACCATCTATCAATACATCACAAAGTGATACTAACTCAAGTCTTTTTTTATCCTTTTCCAATTGTTCCCAAGTGAATCCAGACCACATCCATATATCTTTATCTGGAAATCTCTCTTTAAATTTTTTCAGAAACTCTATCAATGGTTCTACATTTTTATGGTAAGTTGGATCCCCACCTAAAAGTGATAATCCCTTTGCTGTTCTTCCATATTTTTCAAAGTATAAAAATATCTCATCTTCCTCTTTCTGTGTAAAAGGCTCTCCATACTCAGGATCCCAAGTATCTCTATTGAAACACCCCTTACATCTATGAGTACACCCACTGACAAACAAGCTAACTCTTATACCCTTTCCATTTATCATATCAGAGTATTTAATTCCAGAATAATTCATTTTTCTCTCCTATTTGTGCTTCTAGTTGTGCTTTACTCTACTCATTATCTCCCTTTGTTTTCCCTTATTAAAAGGTCTTGCATTTGGTTGACTTAAGTATCCACACACTCTTCTTATTACACTCATCTTATCATTAGCGTGATTTCCACATTGAGGACATTCAAATCCTCTCTCTGTTGCTAAAAATTCCCCTTTAAATCCACACACATGGCATTTATCAACTGGTTGATTTATTCCCATATAGTGTATTCCTAACTCTTTTGCATATCTTAATATCTCTTGAATAGCTTCTAAGTTATTTTTTAGAGAGTCAGTCTCTATATAACTTATATGTCCACCTTTAGAGTATTGGTGCCCTAAAGCTTCTAGTCTTAATTTCTCAAATGGATTTATATTTATATGAGAAGATACATGGAATGAGTTATCATAGTAACCCTTATCTGTAATTCCCTCTATATCTCCAAACTCCTCTCTATCTATTCTTGCAAATCTATCACATAGTGATTCAGATGGAGTTCCATATAGTGCAAATCCTAAATTTGTTTCAGCTTTAAATTGTGCTACTTTTTCAGAGATATATTTTAATATATTAAATGTTTTCTTATAAATCTCCTCATTGTAAGCAAAATCCTCTCCATAAAGAAGTTGAGATACTTCACTAAGTCCAATATATCCTATTGATACGGTAGCATATCCTCCCCAGATTAAATCCTCAATTGTTTCCTTAGGTTGTTTTTCTGCTAAAGCTCCAGATTGCCAAAGAATAGGTGCCATCTCAGCTTGAGTTTTTTCTAGATAGTGAGCTCTAAATATTGAGTTTTCCTTACACATATCTAATACTCTATCTAACTCTTTATAGAATCCAGCCTCATCATCTTTATTTTTTATAGCTATTCTAGGTAGATTGATAGTTGTAGCTCCAATATTAAATCTTCCAGAGTATATCTCCTCTCCCTTTTCATTGAACCAAGGAGATAGGAAAGCTCTACATCCCATTGGATAAATAACTGTTCCCTTTTCAAGTTGTTCTTTAGTTATAAACAAAATATCTGGATAGATTGATTTTGTCATACATTCAAATCCAAGTTGAGCTATATCCCAGTTAGGGTCTTCCTCATTCATATTCAATCCTTCACACATAGCATAAACTATCTTAGGAAAAATTGCTGTCTCTTTCTTAGCTCCAAACCCTTCCATTCTAGTTTTGAATACAAACTCCTGTACAAGTCTACCTTCCCAAGATGTCTCTGTTCCTATACCTATTGTTGTAAATGGTGTTTGTCCATTTACTGTTGATAGAGAGTTTATCTCATACTCTAGCCCTTGCATAGCTTGTTTTACAGACTCTCTTGTCAAATCACAACTGTACTCATAAGCTAATGGATACTTCTCCTTTAACTCCATGTTTGAATACTCTATATTCCCTCTTTCTATAATCTCTTTAGCTGTAGCCTCATCTACTCTCTCTACATATTTTAATCCCTTTGCAAAGTGCTTTTTAAAGCTCTTTTTAATATATGGTATTAATGCTCTATCTAGATATGGAATTGAACATCCACCATATGTATTAGATGAAACAGAAGCTATAATTTGCACTATGTGTCCCACAGCTACATCTACAGAGTTTGGCTCTAACATTTTAGCATTTCCAATGTTACAACCACCCTTTAACATTCTCTCGATATTTACTAATTCACAGTTAGTTTCTTTAAATAAAAGATAGTCTAGGTCATGAATATGAATCTCTCCAGTTTCATGAGCTTTCTTTAGATGCTTAGGTAAAATTTTATTCAAGTAGTAATCTTTTGAAGATATCCCTGCTAAAAGGTCTCTTTGTACAGAGATTGTCTTAGCATCTTTATTAGCATTTTCACTCATTATATCTTCATTAGAGGCGTCTACAAGTTCAGCTATATTTTTGTATATTCCCTTTTCCTTATTTCTTATCTCTGTCTTTATTGCTCTATAACTTTGGTAAGCTATAGCTATATCCTTTTCACTAGAAGCCATAAGTTTTTTTACTACTATATCTTGTATATCCTCTACATGCATCTTTTTATTGTCCATATTCTCTATTTGAGAGGCTATTTTATTAACCAATTCGTTGTTTACTGTTCCAGAGCTTTGCTTAAAAGCCATTGTAATTGCTCTTACTATTCTATCTCTGTCGAACTCAACAACAGTTCCATCTCTTTTTATAACTTCTTTCATTTATATCAACCTCGTTCATATTTTTTACTTAGACTATTATACAATCTTTTCTTAAAAAATAAAAATATATACAATATATAGTGGTAAAACTAAAAAACTCAACACCATATAGTGTTGAGTCTATTTTTTCTTTTATTTCCCTTTTTAGAGGCTCAAAAAATTTTTTCCCTTTTTGTCAAATATAATTTATATATATTAGAGTATTTTTTTCTAAATTTTTTAATATTTTTTCATTTTTAGAGAATTTTTAATCCCTATACAGCTCTAAAATCTCTAAATACTCTCTTCTTATCTCCTCACGAAGCTGTTTTGGCTCTAAAATTTCAGCCTCCTTAGAGAACTGTCTAAAATATAACTTGGCATTCTCATTAGCTACCTCAAAATAGTAGATATCTCCCTCTTTTTTTATCATTTTAGGACGATAGTTTGTCAAACTTTTTAGTAGACTCTCTCCCTCCTCAGTCAATCTTACCTTTACTATATTTCCATTTCCTAAGAAAGGGTCAAAGTTTTTTCTCATATTCTCTATATATTTCTTATCCTTACCTTTTATCTTCTCTTCTAAAACGGAAACTATCTCTAACTCCTTTAATTTAAAGTTAGCATACTCCCTTTTCTCCTCATCATAACAAAAGAGAAAGTTTTCATCTCCTCTTTCCTCTCTCTTTATGAAGTAAGGCTCTACACTAAAAACTCTCTTTAAATATTTTATTTTTAATTTTTTCTTCTCTTTTATTGCTTCTAATATAGCTTTTACTCTATCTTCAAAAATAAAAAGCTCTCTTTGATATTTAAATTTTGATGTATATAGCTCAAATAACTCTCTAAAATACTCTGCCTCTACATCAACCTCATTAGCTTTTAAAACATCATAGTATATCTCTCTATTTGAAACATTTAAATCAAATTGTATTATCTTTTTCAGAGGACGCCCTTGTGTTTCAAGTAGTTTTTCAACTTCCATCTTTCTGTTATATTTAAATCTTTCTAAAATATAGTTACACAACTTATTGTTATTGATACCAAACTCCTCAGTATCATTTTTCATCAAACGCCATATATCCTCTGGAACAGTTACTCTTATCTTCTTCATAGCTTTTCCCCCATTCCAATCTATTTTTACATTATATCATAGAAATAAAAATATTTAAACAGTAAAAAAGGACTTCAGAACAACTACTGCTCCAAAATCCCTTTTATAATAAATTGTTTTATATAGCTAAGCTGAGAAAAGTTCACTATCCTTTAAGTAAGCTTCTCTATTATTGAATATTTTCAAAAGTTTTTCAGGGGTAAGATTTTTCTTCTCCTCTCCCTTTATATCAATAATTATCTCTCCATTATGCAACATAATAAGTCTATTTCCATAGTTTATAGCATCTTGTAAATTATGAGTTATCATCAGAGTAGATATCTGATTTTTCTCTACTATCTCTCTAGTTTTATCCATTATAATCTTAGAAGTTTTAGGGTCAAGAGCTGCAGTATGCTCATCTAATAGTAGTATCTCCGGTTTATTAAGTGTAGCCATTATAAGAGCTAGGCACTGTCTTTGCCCACCAGATAGAGAACCTACCTCTGTATCCATTTGATTTTCTATCCCTAAATCAAGCTCCTTTAAAATCTCTCTATAATACTCTTTTCTCTTTTTATTAAGCCCCATAGTAAAACCAAATCTCTTACCTTTATTATCTGCCATAGATAGATTTTCAAATACTGTCATAGATGGAGCTGTTCCCATAGAGGGATTTTGATAAACTTTAGAGATAAAACTTCCTCTTTTATATTTAGGTAATTTTGTAATATCCCTTCCATCTATATCTATACTTCCCTTATCTACTACGATATTCCCTGTAATTGTATCAAGAAGTGTTGATTTACCTGCTCCATTACTCCCTATTATTGAGATAAAATCTCCCTTTTCAACTTGAAGATTTAACCCTCTAAATACTTTTTTCACTGTTCCCAATTCAGTAACAAAGCTCTTTTCAATAGATTTTATATTAAGCATTTACAACTCCTCCTTTTCTCAATGATTCCTTTTTAATTTTTAAGTAGATAATAATTACTACCAATATAGATGTTATAAGTTTTAAATCACTAGCATTCATTCCTAGTTTTAAAGATAGAGCTATTATTGCTCTATATATTAAAGTTCCTATTATAACCATAGTAGTAGCTTTTATAAATTTTCTCTTACCTATTACAGCCTCACCTATTATTATAGAAGCAAGTCCTGTTATAATAGTTCCTGTTCCCATACCGACATCAGCAAATCCTTGATATTGAGCAAGTATTCCTCCTGATAAGGCTACCAAGCTATTGGCTATCATAAGCCCGTAAAACTTTATTCTATTTCCATCAAGTCCTAAAGATGTTACCAAACTTTCATTATCTCCTAGAGCTTTTAGAACAAATCCAAATTTTGTTTTTAGTAGGAAATCTATTGCAAATTTTACAACTAATAGAAAGATTACTATAACTACTATCGCTGGTACTGTTCCATTAAATAGATGGTTTGACATAAAAAGTGGTATATTTGATTTCCCCATTATTCTTAAATTTACACTGTATAACCCTGTCATAACTATAATTCCAGCAAGTAGATTAGTTACCTTTAGTTTTACGTGAATCATTCCTGTAATAAGCCCAGCTATAGCTCCAGCTAACATAGCCACAACTAAAGCTAATAATGGATTTACCCCCTTTATTATCAGTGCCGCACTCACTGCTGCTCCCAATGGAAAACTTCCATCTACTGTCATATCTGGAAAATCCAATACCTTATATGAGATATAAACTCCCAATACCATTATTGCAAATATAAAACTCTGTTCAATAGTTCCTAATAACATCTCTCTCTACCTCTCTTAATATAACTTAGCTCCCTCTAAAGCTCCTAAGTCCACTCCATATTTTTCTGCTGCCTTTTTATTTACTATAAGTTGAGTATCTTTTAATGTTTCAACTGGCATATTTTTAGGTTCCTCACCTTTTAAAACTCTTATAGCCATCTCTCCAGTTTGATATCCTAATTTTTCATAATCAATAGTATCAGTAATCAAAGCCCCTTGAATAACTTGTTCCTCAATACAACCAACCACTGGTACATTTTTTCTATTAGCCTTATCTAGTACAAGTGGTGTAGCTGAAACAACTAAATTATCTGTTGGTGTGTATAGTACATCTACCTTATCAAGTAATGAGTCAAGCCCCATTGCCATATCGTTTACGTTTGTTACTCCAACTTCTACAATCTCCAATCCAAGCTTTTTACTCTCCTCTTTAGCCTTTGCAACTTGTACTTGAGAATTTTGCTCACTTGTATTGTAGATTATTCCAACTTTTTTAGCTTTTGGTAATACCTTAGTTATTGTTTCTAACTGTTTATAGATTGAAGTGGCATCACTTGTTCCAGTAATATTCTCTCCTACTAAACCAGCCGCCTTAGCATCTGTTACCGCTGTGATAAGTATTGGTATCTTCTTTGTAACATTATAAGCCGCTTGGGCACTAGGAGTAGATATAGCATATATCATATCTTTTTTTCCTTGTACAAAAGAGTTTGCTATCATTTGAGCTGTTCCAAAATCCCCTTGGGCATTTTGATAATCTATTTTGGCCTCTCCATATCCTCCATCTTTTAAGGCTTTTTCAAATCCTACTCTTGCTGAATCAAGAGCTGGATGCTCCATTATTTGTGTAACTCCAATTTTTATATCTCTAGGTTCTTTAACCTCTTGCCCCATCGCCATTGTTGAAAGTAGTAGTAGTGCCATTGCTAATCTCTTCATTATAAATCCCTCCCGACATCTTATTTATAGAATAATAATACTACTAAATCCCCATTTTGTGTAGATAACAATTATTTTTAATATTTGTTCCCTTTTTAAAGAGAATATATCCTATTTTTTCTAGGTTTTATAACAGGTGTTTTTTATTTTTTTGTTCGTATCTTTCTTATCAAAATAGAACTAGAATTATATTTTATTATCACTTTCTCCTATCTAACTTGGAATTTTTAAGATTTTCTTTTATAAAACTTATTTTTTTAGTATAATATTCTTATCAAAAAAAGGAGTTGAATTAATGTTAGAACATACATACTTATTTATTAATGAGCTTTTTAAAAAAATTTTTGGAAAGCAAGTTTTATTGAATTTTTTTGCTGATTTTATTATTTTTATGATGAAACTAATAGCTTGTGTCCTAATCTATTATATAGCTACTAGAATTATAAAAAAATTATCTCCTGTACTTTCTAAAAATAAAGAGGAAATTATTAGAAATCAATCTTTAAAAAGTTTTATTAAATCTATCCTAAATATAGGAATTCATCTTTTTTTAATTACAATCTGTCTTTTAATACTGGGTATAAAAGGAAGTAGTTTAGTAGCTTTCTTTGGTACTTTAGGAATAGGAGTAGGACTTGCTTTAAAGGATAATCTTTCCAACCTTGCTGCTGGAATTATTATTCTTGTATTCAAAGCTTATAAAGTAGGAGATGAGGTTAATATCAATGAGGAAGTTGGTTTCATTTATGAAATAGATGTCTTTTCAACTTCTATAAGAACTTATAATGGAGATTTAATAATTGTTCCCAATGGAGTAATAATATCAAATAAAATTATTAATTACACAAAAATACCTATTAGAAGATTAAAATTTGTTATTCGGGTATCCTATGATTGTAATCTAAAAATAGCTAGAGAATCTTTAGAGAAATTATTAAAAGATAACCCTTTAGTTATTGATGATCCTCCAATAGTTTCCCATGTGGAGTCCTACGAAGAGGGATTTATCAATATCGCTCTAAAAGGTTGGACTAAAAATGAAAATTATTGGCAAGTTTACTGGGAAGTTATGAATAATCTTAAAGACTACTTAGCTGAAAATAATATAAAACTACCTACAAATAAAATGGATATTACTATAAATCAAAACTCTTCCAATACTACTCCCCAATAGTTTTAAATTTTTATTAAATATCTACTATCACTATATTTAATAAAAAAATATAGATTATTTCCTGTTCTAAATTATGAATAAAAAGTGGGTGTATAATTTTTGGTGTTGGTACCTATAGATATTTAGGTATTAACACCTTTAATTTTAACGTTTCCTCTAGTACAGTCAATCGAATTATAAACTCTTTTTTCAAAGAGCATTTACCTAGCAAATATTTTTTACCAGAAGCTTTATGTTTTGATGAAAACTTCATTAAAAACATTTAAAAAATATTTAGAGTATATTGAAAATAGTTTAAATTATAACTATAATAATGGATTAATAGAAGGAATCAATAGAAAAATAAAGACATTAAAAAGAAGTACTTATGGTTATAAAAGTTTTTATCACTTCAGAGCAAGAATTTTAATAACTAATAAATTATTGGTAACTAAATAACTCCAGTGTAACCCACTGGAGCCATATAAAATTTATTTGTTTTTTTACCAACACCATTTGACAAAGAGCCAGAAATACTACCTATTTTAGGTTATTCTGAGTTTTCTATTTTTTATTTTTACTTCAATAACTTTATTAGAAGTTTTTTATAATATATGTTTGCTGGTGAGCTATTGGGATAATATACCTACTGCTATATATTAAGTAAAATATCTTATCTATTAACCTTACTCTATTATTTTTATTTTTTTCATTTTTATACATTTGGAAAAATGGAAGTAATGCATCTTCTAATTCAGGTACAACAATTTCTCCAACTATTGTTTTTTCTAGACTTGTTAAAGGATATGCCTTATTCATAGTTACATTGTATAATGCTATATTATAGTCTTTTGTTCTTAATTTAGTTAAAAATTTCTCTAGATTATAAATTTCAACCTCTACATCTAATCCACTCTCAGTTAAATTATAAGCTACATATTGAACATAGTTTCTATTATGAATAGTATTCAAACACATAATTTTAATTTTTTCATTGAATATCCCACTTTTTTTAAGAAGTTGAATAGCCTCTTCCTTGCTATATTTTTTTTCTAAAGCAGAGACTTTTATATCAAATAAATCCTTAGGATATATCGTTGTAGCATCACGATTTAACAAAGACTCCAATGCTTTTTTCTCTTCTAGAGAATATTCTCTCTCATTTCCAAAAATTAAGGATATTATATCAAATATTGAATCTTTACTTACTTCTTTATCTTTTAAGTATCCTATTTTTATAGCCTTATCAACATCCTCTTGATATAAGTCATAAGAATAATAGTTTGGTATATTTAAAGAGTTAATAACTCTCTGATAACTACTTAACTCTCCTTTTATATCCACCTTTTCAAAAGGAATATCATCTTCAAAATAATATTCATTTTTCTTAAGTTTTAATTTTCTGTTATCAAATCTCTCTATACTATAAGGACCACTAGTAAGAATTTTTCCATCTTTTCTCTTTAATATTGACATCGACGGATTAGTTAATCCAATTTTTAAATCATAATCTGGATAATTTAAAATTATTAAAAACTCCTTATTATTGATAACTTTAACCTGTTTAGTAGAATCATACAAATTCTTCATATATCCATTTTTTAGGAAATTTTCAATTGATGATTTAACATCTTCTGAAGTTATTGGATCACCATTTGAAAAATATATATCATCTCTCAATTTGCAGTAAAGTTCTGTATTATCATTATACTTATACTCTGCTAGTAAGTAAGGAACAATCTCACCGTTTTTATTAAAACGAAATAATTGAGCATAAAAATATTGCATAGCTCTTCTAGAATAAGTATCTCTTAATTTGATTGGGTCTATTGTTTCAACCTTTACTTCTTGTTCTATAATCAATTTATTACTTTTTTCAACAACCTCTTGACTAAATAAATCATTAATTTCATCTTCATAAATAGAAAAACTAAATGTAGTAATTGTAAAAAAAATTAAAAATCTAGTTATAATATTTATCAATTTTCTACCTTCTTTCTATCAATTATTTTGTTAAAATATCTCCAAATTCTTTTAATAATCTATCATTATCCTTATTTTGATTTTCATAAGTATATATAGCTTTTAACTCTTTTTCTAATCCAGATACAATATCTACTAATCTCTCGTCAAAATATATATTCTTATATTTTTCTAAAAACTCCATTGCTTTCTCATGGGAGTTATTTTGCCATCCCACTATTCTATCATACATATCAGCTATCCTTAAAATCCTTGCTTCAATAGGTAAATGCTCTCTTGAAATCCCTAAATAACCACTACCATCAAGATTTTCATGATGGTATTCAATTATCCTTCTTTTTCTTGCTCTTATTCCTATTCCTTTTAATAAAAGCTCTCCCAATTGTATATGTTCTCTGAATATCTCTTCTTCCCTCTCAGATAAAGTTCCTATTTTCTTATTTAAAATAATTTTACTTGGAATAAAAATTAAACCAATGTCATGTAAAAGTCCCAATTTTTCAATTGTAATTATCCTTCTTTTACTAAACTTTAATTCTTGAGCAATAAGTTTTGAAATTTTTGCCACATTTTGAATATGATATAAAGAACGTTCGTCCTTCATTAAGTTTATATCCTCTATTTTTATAAATAGTTTTAAAAACTCATTCAATTTACGTTTAATTATATGCTTTCTAATAAAAGTTATACTAAATATGATAAAAACAACCACTAATATATCTGTTATAATCAACCAAATATTCATTGGTTTATCTAAAAGCATAGTACTATTTGAAACATATTCTATCTCATCAACGGAATAACTTTGAAGCAGGTCATTTAATATATTCTTTAATCTCTCATCTTTAAAAGTTATCTCAGCTACTAATTCAAATTGCGATGGAGAAACTTTAAAATATTTATTATAATTATAAGCGTTCATATAACTATTTAATAGAAAATAAGGCCCTAAAAGAATGTCCCCCTCTCTATCCTTTAATAGTTTAAACGCTTCCTTTAATGAATCAACCTCAATAATTTCCTTTGTCTTAACTTTTTTTAAGAGAGTATCTAAATTTACTCCCTTTAACTTTATAATTCTTAAATCATCTAATTGATCATAATTTGTAATTTTATTATCATATATGTGATTAATTCCTACTATTTGTGCTCTATAGTACTCTTTACTTATAGTCTTATCATTATTAGAAAAATCCACTGCCTTTATATCCCAATCCTCATCTTCTGAAAAAACATATTCAACAGGAATTCCTAAAAAATTTTCGATATTCTTCATAATAAATGGTACTATTCCAATTTTTTTGAATCTTTTTTCTTTATAGTAAGGAATATAATTTCTATTTGGTACCAATACCTTTAACTTTTTATACTCTTTTCTTATCTCTTCATAATTATTTAAATCAGCATAAAGATATTTTAAATAATTTTCTTTATTTTTCATATTTAATTTTAATAACTTATCATTATTTTCAAACAATAAATCTAATTGAGGCTTTATTCTATCTAGTAATTCACTTTGATCTTTTCTAATCCCTATATACTCTCTTAGATTAGCAACTCCTAAAATTTGTCCATCAAATTTGTTATTTTTTTTAAAATTTAATATAAAAAGAACATCAACTTTACTATTTTTTAAAGCATACATAGCATCTATTTCATTTCTAAAAAACGTAACTGTTTCATAAGCTTTTAAATTATATATAGTTTGAACTCTTTTCAAATCTTCAACTCCAAGCCCTAAACATCCTATTCGTAAATGCTCTTTATTTTTAATATCATCTATATTTACATCATCATTTCCTATTATAAAAACTTTTTGTGTATATGGAGTTTCAAGATAATAGTAGTTTGTACTAAAACTTCCAATCTTTCTAATCTGAATATCTTCATTATACACATCATTTTCTAGTTCATATTTAAATTCATATCTATTATCTTTATTTATTTCATCAAATAAATAAGCATAGTTTCCAGAATACTTATTTGTTGTTAAATCTTTATAAAAATGATAACTCATCTTATTTTTAGGATATGATATGGTTATATTTTCTCCCAGTAGTAAAGTACTTACTAATAGATAGAATAAAATAAATATATTTTTCAAAATTTCCTCCCTAAAAATATAATAGCTAAATTGTTGATTCAATTTATTAAAACTCTTATAAATTAAAATTTTTTCATTTTACTTTTCCTCCAAAATCGTGTATTCTATAAAAACATCATCTTTGGAGGTTTTTTATGTAATTTAGAAGTTCTTTTTCTTACTCTTCACATAGTCCGAAGCCCCTATCTTTGCTGATTTAAATACCCCTATTTATCTCATTGCTGATAAAGGCTATTATGGTTATGAGAACATTGAAGTCTGCACACTTAACAATGTAATCCCCATAATTTGTCCCAAAAAAAATTTAAAAACTGAAACTTATGAAAAATTCTTCCAAGTAGAAGAGAAAATATTTTGTATCTATTCAAATTTATCACTATATCGAAACGGTTATGATAAATATCAAAATAGGATAAATTATCGTTGTTATGATAAAGAATGTTCTCAATCATGTTCACATAGAGTTTGGCTTTCCTTAGAAAGTAGAAAATATCGCAAAATACCAAGTGAATATTTTTTCTCAATGAGAAGTTATATTGAAATTTCAGTAAGTGACTTTTCTACTCAATATAATAGCTAAATAAATTATTGTAATATTAAAGTATTATTGTAATACTCTTTACCATTTTGATCTTTGATTATTAATTTTACTTTACTTCCATCTAACTTCTTACCTAATTCAATTGGTGTCTTTAATTCTGACACTCCCTCTCTTTTACTACTTCCTATAGAACCTGTTCTTTTTATATTTTTTCCAATTACTTCTAAATCATAATTTAATCTCATAGCTGTATTTCCCTTTGATGTAAGAGTAGCTGTTAATATTGAGTTTCCTCCATTATATTTTAATTTAACATTTTTTACACTTCCATCTACCACTAAAGAATCTCCAGAAGCTGAAACCGGAATAGATAGCTCTGTTATAAATTGAATATTACTCATTAATCCATCTGCATTTGTAGTTGCAGTTGTTTTTATCTCAGGTAATATCTCCTTAAATGTTAAATAACTTCTAAATTCTCCTACTTTTCTAGTAGCATCAGGTTTTATTCTAAATCTAACAACTTGTGATCCCCCTGGTTTTAAAGATATATTTTTAGGCACAATTGTGATATTATTATTTAAATTGTAATCCTCTCCAAACTCAATATCTTTCTCAGGATATATCGTAACTCTTAATGGATTTAATGTCTCATTTATGATTGTTACTTCATTTACACTTGTTTTATTTATATCTAAATTAAAGCTTGTTGGATATAATTTAAAGTTTAAACTATATCCTATACAATTAACTACTAGAAAAAATAATACTGATAAAACTCTTTTCATTTCTTTTCTCCTTTTACTCCAATTGCAATCTCTGTTATAAAATTTAATTTTGTTTCAAAATTTCCATTTTCATTTTTTGAAATTGTTTTTACATTGTTTGGACTCTCTCTAAAAACTAATAAACTTCTATAAACCCCTTTTTCTCTTGAGGGATTAGGCTTTACTTTGAATCTGACTAATTGTTTTCCTCCAGGACGAATAGATATAATCTTTGGAAATATTATTATATCCTCTGTTATACTCTTATCTTCATATCCTTTTACATCTTCTTTGTATATCTCTATTCTCAGTGGAGAAAAAGTATTATTCATAATGTAAGCTTCATGTAATTGATTTTTATCTAAAGATATATCAAATTCTGTAGGTGCTATAGAAAAACTAAGAGCAAATAAATTAGTACTACACAAAACTACTACTAAAATAACTAATATTCTCTTCATATGCTGTCTCCTATTACTTTAAGTCATTTAAAGCTTTATTATATTTCATATACTCAAAACTATAAACTAATTTTTGATATCGATTAGCTATATTATCTTCTACTTCAGCTGGACCTTTCAAGATAATTTGTCCTGTATTATCAATTTCATTATTATCTTTATATATTGTTGTCTGTACTATCTCTCCAGCTTTTCCATAAATTACCATTCTTCCATTTTTTAAGCCATGAGAGTAAGAAACTATCATTTTTAAATCTCCATTATTATAATAAAGTTTCCACAGGTTATCCCTTTTATTATTTTTATAACTTCCTTGTAGCTGAAGAATATTATTTTGTGAATATACCTCAATCTTTCCATCTAAATTTCCAACAGAAAAATTTACAATAGAATCTAAGTTATGATTTTTTCTATATAGAACTAACTCTCCATCAATCAGTCCATTTTTATAGGTTCCTCTTTTAAGAATATTTCCATTTTCTTGATAGAAAATACTCTCACCATAAATAACTCCGTTATTAAAATTCTCATATCCTTTTATTTGATTATTTTCATAGAAATATGTCCACTGTCCTCTTGGTAAATCATAGTTATAATTAAGAATAGCCTTTATCTTTCCATCTGGATATCTTATTCTCCATTCACCATTTTTTACTCCTTCGATATAGACTCCTTCATAATTGTAGATATTTTTCTCAATAGTGACTTTTCCAATAAATTTTCCATTCTTTATCCCATCTTTATACTCTTCATATATTCCGTCTCCTATAAAAGCTCCTGTAAAAGCTTTTTCTTCCCCTTTTCTATAAACGATACCATTTTTCTGTATCTTTTCTGCTATATTAAAACTTTTAGCATAAACAAAAGAATTTAAAATTAAAAAAAGTATACTTATTTTTTTTATTTGAAATAATTTAAGCAACTTCGATTTTTCCTCCTTTATAAATTTAATCAAAATTTATTAAATCGTTAAATTCATCTACAATATTATCTATATCGTCAGTTTCTGTTTCCTCAACATTTTCGATATCTTTCAATACCATCTTAGTATCTAATGAATCTAAATATAAACCTTCATACGGATTTTCCAATACGATATCTACATCTAGTTCGTCTGGTTGGAAAGTAACATTTTCAGTTCCTATATATGTAAACTTCAATTTATACTTTCCAGGGGATATATCATCAAGGAAAAACATTCCATCAAACTCTGGGTCAATCTCTCTATAAAGCTCCCCATTTTTTTCAAGAATAATAACTGTATTAGCTATATTTTGTGTGAATTTTTTTTCAACAAAGTCATCTGTATTCCAAATGTTTCCAGTAATCATAGAAACTGTCTCTACTGGTATATCTATATTTATACTTCTTGAATTTTTAACTTTTATATTAACATCACCATTTGTATTTTTTTGCATAATATCAATAGTCTTTCTATTGACTTTTAATGTGACAATATCTTTATCTGAAGTACCACTTAAAAGATAGAAGCCATTATTTTTAGATATGGCTTTGTAATTTTCAACCTCTATAGAAGCTCCTTCAATAGGTTCATCATCATTATCAAATACACTATTTCCATTTTTATCCAAGAAAATATGCCCTTGAATAATAAAATCATTTACTCCAGTATTATTACTTATCTCTTCTAATGGATTGCTTAAATTTATAACCTTTCCTAAATTAACCCCTGATGTTCTTCCTATCTCTTTATTTTCATCAATAACAACAGTATTTCTAAAAGCCATTTTCATAAAACTATCAAGTTCTATATTAAAAGATATTCCATACTTAAATTCTCTATATTTATGATCATATTCAACTTGTAAATTTAAATCTCCATAAATCTTATCTTTTATTATAGGAAGTTGTCTTTTTCCAATTTTTAAGGTATAATTTTGAGTTACTTCATCTTTATTTTTTTCAATTATTCCATCTAAAATGACATTAACTCCCCTAGAAAAACTTATTGAGGGGCTATAAATAGTTGCTTCACTTCCTTTAGTAAGAATCTTTTCAACCTTTAAGTTTAAAGAAACAGGTGAAAGTATTGATGAATAAATAGCACCATAAAGACTTTTTTGGTCTACTTCATTATCTCCATTTTCTATTACTCTTTTCTTTTGTATTCCGATATCAAAAGATGTATTCCAACGAGAAGTATTAATCGAAAAAGAAGTTGAATGCTTTGTATTGTTTTTCTGAGTAATAATACTTGAATATTCATCTCTTTCAAATTTTAAATTGAAATTATGAAATTTTTGAAGTATTGCTATTTCTTGTGA
Source organism: Fusobacterium mortiferum (assembly GCF_016900045.1). GTDB lineage: Bacteria > Fusobacteriota > Fusobacteriia > Fusobacteriales > Fusobacteriaceae > Fusobacterium_A > Fusobacterium_A pullicola. Next base: position 31,943 of record NZ_JACSNP010000008.1, on the reverse strand, counting down.
AAGCTCGTTATCATCTAATATATAATAATTTTTATAATTTATTAAAAGTGGATAGCTTAAACCGTGACTCTTAAATAGAATAGTATTTTCTAAAAAATTAAAATTTTCTTCTGTATCTAATTTCAAATTATAAAACTCACTACCAACAGTTATATTATCAGAAATTCCATAATATCCTCCAACTATATTCTGATAATTACTATCATTTCTATTTTTACCTAATTGTAAAATAAATTTACTTTTTCCACCTTCTAATGCTGCTTCATCTCCTAAAGAATAAACCCATCTTTCCTCTATCTTTCCATCATTATGATATATTTTTAAGAGATAATCTGAATTTAATATTCCATCATTTATTTCAAATTGAAATTGATTATTAATTACAGATACGTAATCTATAAGTATATTATTTCTATAAATCTCAACAGAGTCAGCATTTAAAGCCTCTCCTTTTATTATGGTTACTCCGTTTTCTTTTCTAGCATAGGTTGAATCAGCATTTATATTAACTCCAATCAGATTAGAAGATAGATTTATAAAATTTGGAGTTTGTGGTGAGTAAGTTCCCAATGTAATTGTATTATTTTTCCAAAAATTAGAGTATACTAACTTGACATCCCCTATTTCACTCTCTGGCTTTATGGTTCCATTCATATAATATTGCCCATATAGAAGCTCTGTCCCATACTCATAATCTAAATAATAATATTGCTCATCAATATTGGGAATTGAATAGTTTAATTTTAATAGACCTGGTCTTAAAATTTTCCCTTTCATCTCATAATTATAATTTTTAACCTTTTCTCCAGCTTTTCTATCCAAACGCATTCTCTCAAGTTTTCCTTTTTCTCTTTGTTCATAAGCTAAAGTAAAACTAGGCTGTAATTCCAAAGAAAGTATATTTGGGTTGTAACTCACTTGTGAGAAGTTTAAATATTCTTTTAATAATTCTGGAGCAACATATAACTCTCCATTCATTTCAAAGCTTTTATCAACAGGAAATCTAACATCTATCTTTTTACCATCTAAATTTCCTGATACTTCTCGCTTTGCACTATCTATATCCAAGGTAAAAATTTCTAATAAATAGAAAAGAGCATTTAATCCAATATAGTATTCATCAGTAGAAAAATTGTATTTTACTTCAAAAAAATCATCTCTTAATTTCTTTACTCTTATCTGTATATATGTTGTTTCTAGGGATTCAGTATCAATTTGGGAATAGGTTTTTACGTCAAGAGCTAGCAGTAAAACCAATACAATACTAGCTAACTTTATTCTCACTCTTTTCATCTATCTTTAAATTTTTTATTTGATACTTCATAATATCAGTCTCCCTATTTTACTAATTAAAAATTTAATTATTTAATAATGGAATAAATAGATAGGTAGTAAAGCTGATTTTTTCTAGCAATCCTTAAAATTTTTTCAAAATTTTTTAAATAAAGGTATAAATTATATTAATCATATTATTTCTACTTAATTTAATTTCAAAAAAACTCTACTTAATATTTTTTCCATAATTTTTATAATTCAACATATATTCCCAATATTAAACTCAATCATTTAAATACTCTGCTCTAATAAGAATACTTCCACTGTAGTCTCCCTCTGGTAAAGACTTATCCAACGAATCTATCCTTCCACCTATCTTCACAACTTTATCATTATTTTCCGTTACAGTAAAATCGTGTAAATTTCCAAGTGAAGTTGGAGAAACTGTTACATTAAAGCTATTCCCTTTATTATTACTTAAAGCTACTTTCAATCCCTTTTCTATAGATTGATATTCTGTATTTAAACTATCTTTCCAAAGGAGTCTAACTCTACCATTTCCACTTACCTTTAACTCTCCAGTATCTTTAGCAGAAAAATTTTTTCCGCCTTTAAATATATCTCCAAAATTTAAATGTTGAGTAACCTCAACTTTTAATGGAATTAAAATTTTAGCACTTACTCTAACCAAAGCCTCTTCACTATAAGTTTTACTAAAAAATATAGATAACAATGTTAATAATAATATTTGCCTCATATGTCTCCTTTAGTCTTTTTAGGATAAAAAGCAGTAGTAAGACTACTGCTTTTTATGCCAAATTACCTTTATTGTAATTTATAAGCTACCTTAATCGTCATTTGAGCAGAGTAATCTCCTACTTCTATGTTTTGAGGAGCTTGTAAAGTTCCTGCTACATTAATCTCTTTACTTCCATTTCCATCTAGTGTTATACCTGTATGTTGTAATTCACCAGCTGTTATTTGTGTTCCGTTTACTGTATAGTAAGGAGTATATGTTAACTTTCTATAGTCACTTGGGTCAGCAACTCTTGATAAAACAACTGCTCCATCAGCAGTTCCATTGTAAGTATTTAATATAGTTACAGATACACGGCTATTTGCATCTCCAGATATAGAAACTCTTCCTGGAGTATCTGGTTGAGATTTTGTTGCATTTCTAGCAATTTCTCCAAAATTTACTGCAGTTGTATTTACTTCTAAAGCACTTCCTACAACTTTAGCAGTAACATCCATTGTAGTATCGGCAGCATTTGCTATTCCACAAACTGCTAATAATCCTAATATTAATAAACTTTTTTTCATGATAACCTCCAAAAATATCTATTAGTTATAAGCTACTCTTACAACAACATCAGTATTATAATTTCCTATTGCAGCATCAGAAGCAGCTGTTACGCTTCCTCCAACTTTTAACTCTGCAATTCCAGAACTTAAAGCGATTGTTTGATTTGTTAATCTTTGTCCGTTAAGAGTAACATCAGGTGCATAACTTATTGTTTGCCCTTCTACTCTTTCATGGTTTAGTGTTACATTATTTGCAAGTAAGTTATTATCTACTCCATTTGATGTGAAATAAATATTTACGTTTCTTCCTGTTTGTCCTTCTATTTTGATTGCTCCTGGATTTGAAGCTGTTTTAGTTCCTCCTTGTGCTACAATTCCAAAATCTAATGGACTTAAAGTTAATTTTAGTGGAGTAACAACCTCAGCTTTTATCTCTAGGTTTCCTGATACATCAATATCGTTTGCTGCTGATAAAGATGCAAACACTCCTAATGCTCCTAATAATAATAATGTTTTTCTCATTCTTCCTCCTTAAATTTTAAAAGTTTACTTTGTTTTTGTAATATTCTTTTTGTGTATCATAGATTTTTATCTCTAACTTCTTTCCTTTTAGTTTTTCTTCTAAAGGTATAGAAGTTGAAATCTTACTTTCCCCATTTCTTAAACTATATCCAAGTATTCCATCAGTTTTATACGATCCATTTACTTCCTTTATTGAGTATGAAAACTCTATTTTGCTGTTTCCCTTTGAAACAGTTTGTGCCTCGATATTCATGACTGAACCCTGTATATTTATTTTAATATTTTTTAATTCTCCCTCTCTAATTAAATTATCTCCCAAAGCATAAACAGGTATAGCCATTTCAGTAATAAATCTAACATTACTTGTCATATTCTCATTATTTTCTGCTTTACTTACTGATTTTATATCTAGAGGAATCTCCTTAAAAATAATGTTAGATTTATACTCTCCATCTGTTTTATTTTTATCTGGTTTAAATCTAAATCTTACTGTTTGTGAAGCTCCTGGCTTCAAAGCAATATTTTTAGGAACTACCACAATATTTTCATTAATATTATGTTCCTTTCCAAAATTATCATCCTCTTCAGTATACATAGTTACTCTTAATGGCTCCTCTGTATTATTCACTACCTCTGCCTCATAAATACCTACTGATTTTGAATCAATTTCAAATCTCGTTGGATAAACAGTAAAACTTATTGCATTGGTAATAGTTGTTAATATTATAAATGTCCCTACTATAATCTTTTTCATCTTTCTCTCCCTTTTTTAACTATCTAAACAGTATTCAACTCTGACTATAAAACTACCCTCATATGTCCCATTACTATTTTTATTACTTTGACACTCTCCGTCTATTAAAACATCATCAAGGATAATAGTTTGGTCATCTTTAATTTTTCCAGTATTACTATTTAAAGTCTTTTCTAAAACATTGCTATTATTCTCCCTAAACCCTAATTTAACAGCTAAGGTATCGTTTTTACTATTGACAATACTCATACTTTCAGGAATGCTTATTTTAATTTTTTTATTATTCTCTCCCTCTATTCTTATCTTAGCTGGAGTTCCATTACTATTTACATTCTTTGTACTTAATTTTTCTCCAGAAAAGACAGTTCCCAAGTCCATATCATCAATAACTGCAACCTTTATATTTGCAATTGGATCTAAATCTGAAAGATTTATAGACAAAAGGATAGGATTCTGTTCGCTATTAACGTATCCTATTTTTATTTCCTCTATTCTATTGACAACACTTCGTGTATTTTTGTTCCAGTTAAATATAAGCGTTCCTGTAATAGGTAACTCTAACTTTTCACTTAAACGATCATTTGTTTCTGAAAAATAAATATTATTCCCTCTTTTTTTATACTTATTATTCTTTATTTCTAAGTTACTAATTTTTACAAAATCATTCCCTTGCTCCTTAAAAAAAGAGCAAAAATCATCCTGTGTAATATTTTCACCTTCTACTTGCATAACCATATTAAAATTTAATCTACTTGTTTTTCCAATAATCAAGCTTTCATTTGTTGAAATATTTACAACTTCACTTTTATATATTTTGGAATAACTTAACAAGTTAAAAACAAAAAGGAAAAAAATAATCAACTGTTTTTTCACGCTTTTTATCACTCCCACCTTTTTAAATTTCAAAAGTAATTCCCAATTGAAAATATGCCCTCTCATATACTATGTAAATTTTTTTGTATTTTTTTTTACAATCTTATTTCGACTTACTTAGTGTAGCAAAAAAAAAAAAAAAAGTCAAGCTTTAATATATATGATAAATTTAATATATATGATAAAACAGAGAATAAAAAAAAGATTATGAAAATTGGCTATTTTTCATAATCTTAACTAATTTTATAATTAAAATTTTTATTTTTTTCTTTTAAATCTGTTAATTATTTAAATACTTAGCAATAATTTTATCATATACTCCATTTGCTCTTAAGTTAACTAAACCATTATTTATTTTCTCAATTAACTCTTTATTTTCTCCTTTTAAAACCATTACTCCGCACTCTTTTATTTTCTCTTCTTTTATTGGTGTTTTTACATTAACACCATTTGCTATATTATATTTTATAAATAGACTATCTTCAAAACAAGCATGAGATAAACGGTTAGCAACATCATTTACCAGATTTAAGCTATCTTCTAAGTGCATTACTTGGAATTTATATTTTTGTGCTAATTCAGCTATGAATTTACTTCCTATTGTTCCTCTTTTTACTGTTACTACTTTTCCTTTTAAATCCTCATATGATTTAATTGGTGAATTTTTTTCTACTGCTAAAACTATCCCAGTTTCTATATATGGAGATGAAAAATCATATTTCTCTTTACGCTCCTCAGTTATAGTCATTGCTGAAAATATTGCATCTACCTCACCGCTATTTAAAGCTTTTAAGGATTCATAGAATCCTAATTCTAAAAGTTCATATTTAAAATTTTGATCTTTAGATAAAGCTTCTAATAACTCTATGTCAATCCCTTTTAAATTTCCATTTTTATCTCTAAATTCAAATGGTGGAAAATTTATATCTGTCGCTATTTTATAAACTTTCTCAGCTCCAAAGGTATTGAAACAACAAAATATAAATAACATTATTTTTAAAAAGTTATAAATGGATTTCATCTTCTCCTCCTTAAATTTTTAGATATAACATATATTTTATAACTGTAAGATACAATTATGATAGACTTAATCAATTTCAAAACTTTTTACTATTTTTTGTACATCGTAAATAAGTGTACCAAAAAAAAAAAAAAAGTCAAGTTTCAAAACATATATTTTTTTAATATAATTTTTCTAAAATTTTTTCTAACTTTTTAATTTTTTTACTAAAAAAATTTGAATATAAATATTTTGATAGATAAAAATAATTTTCTTTCATTTTATATGACATTTTGAAAAACATCAACATGAATAAAAAAACTCTCCTTCGTCTGAAAGAGAGCTATAAACAAAAGATGGTGCCTAGAAATGGATTCGAACCATCGACCGTACGGGTATGAACCGTATGCTCTAGCCAACTGAGCTATCTAGGCATGGTGGAGATAAGCGGGATCGAACCGCTGACCTACGCAGTGCAAGTGCGTCGCTCTCCCAAACTGAGCTATATCCCCAGATGAAATGGAGCGGGAAACGAGGGTCGAATTCGCGACATTCAGCTTGGAAGGCTGACGCTCTCCCAACTGAGCTATTCCCGCATCGCTCATCACGAAAATTATATTATCATAATAATGAAAATATGTCAAGAAAAAAATAAATTGTTTTTATAAAATATTGACATTCTATATGGAAGACACTAACTTTTTTTGTTTTTTTCTCCTATTTTTATCATTATTATTGAGAAAATAATCATTAAAAGACTAACTAAATGAGGTGCTCTCATTCCTAACAACATTAAATCTTCAGCTCTAAAAAAGCTTACAAAAATTCTAATTGTACTATAAATAATAATATAATTCCACCAAAGATATCCGGGAGCTTTATCTCTTTTTTTTCTCAAATAAAAGAATATAAAAAGGAAACCAAGAAAATTTAATATTAATTCATAGAGCATAGCTGGATGTAGAGGAATATTTGGAAACTCTTCTCCAGCTGGGGAAGTACTTGGAAAAACAATACCCCATGGAACTAAAGCTTTATATTTTAACTTTTCAAAAATATCTAAAGTAAGATAATTATTATACCATTCATAAAAAGCTGGCTTTATTGAAAAAATTATCTTCCAAGGAGTAAAAACAGGAACTCCATGAATCTCTCCATTCATAAAATTACCAAATCTACCAAGTGCCTGTCCTAAAAGAAGTGGAGCAGCAGCAAAATCTCCCAAAGTAAGAGGATTTAGTTTTTTAATATATCCATATATGAAAGTTCCAATAATTCCTCCAATAATTCCTCCATGAATTGCCATTCCACCATGCCATGTAGCCAAAATTTCAGTTGGATATTTTGAATAATAATCCCAATTAAAAATAACATAGTAAAGCCGCCCACCAAGAAGCCCAGATATCATAGCAATAAATGCGTAATTTTCAATTATTTTACTATCATAGCCTCTCTCCTTTGCCATAAATTTAGCAATCTCTATTCCTAAAAAGAATGAGATAGCATACATTAAACCGTAGAATCTTATTTCAAATCCACCTATTGAAAAAAGTACTGGGTGCATATTATACCTCCAAGGTCATAATTGTGTTTTGCTATCAAGCAACATATATAATTATAGCATAAATTTGACAGAATTAAAAAAAGAATTAAAAAATAAAAAAATTTTTAATAAAAAATTTGAAAAAATTTGATAATTCTATTATAATATAAAAAAGTGTTAAGTTAGATTTAATTTTTTAAATTTGTGTAGAAATGTATGAAAACAAGGTAAAACATATATAAAAAAATTAAAATTTTAGGAGGAAAAAATGTATTTTTGTACAGAGATTACAAATAGTGTAACTTGGATAGGTGTTAACGACAGAAAAACAGAAAGATTTGAAAACTATATGCCTCTACCTTATGGGGTAACTTACAACTCTTACTTCATCGATGATGAGAAGACTTGTGTAATTGATGCAGTTGAATTAGGAAGTGCTTCAACATTTTTAGATAAAATAGTTGAATGTTTAAAAGGAAGAAAATTAGATTATATAGTTGTAAACCACGTTGAGCCAGACCATTCAAGTGGACTAAAAGAAGTTATCAGATTATTTCCAGAAGTTAAAATCGTAGGAAATGCTAAAACACTAGGAATGTTACAAGCTTTCACACCTGATTTCCCAGTAGAACACTTTGTAACTATTAAAGAGGGAGATATTCTTGATTTAGGAACTCATAAATTAACTTTTGCTATGATGCCAATGGTACACTGGCCAGAATCAATGGTTACTTATGATATAACTGATAAAATATTATTCTCAAATGATGCTTTTGGAAGTTTTGGAACATTAGATGGTGGAATATTTGATGATCAAGTAAATTTTGAATTTTATCAAAGTGAAATGAGAAGATATTATTCTAACATAGTTGGAAAATATGGTCCTCAAGTTGTAAATGCTATTAAAAAACTAGGTGGATTAGAGATAAAATTCATCTGCCCATCTCACGGATTAATATGGAGAACAGATATTGCAAAAGTTGTATCATTATATGAAACTTGGGCAAAATTAGAGCCAGAAACAGAAGGAGTAGTAATAGTTTACGGAAGTATGTATGGAAATACTGCTAAAATGGCTGAGATAATTGGAAGAAAACTAAACTGTTGTGGAATAAAAGAGATTAAAATCTATGACGCTTCTAAGACAGATTTAAGTTTTATTATCAGTGAAATCTGGAAATATAAAGGATTAATTATAGGTTCTTGTGCACATAACAACTCTGTATATCCTAAAATTCAACCATTACTACACAAATTAGAAAATTATGGATTAAAGAATAGATATGTTGGAATTTTTGGAAGCATGATGTGGAGCGGTGGAGGAGTAAGAGGAATCCAAGCTTTTGCTGATGCTTTAAATGGTGTAGAGGTTGTAGGAGAACCAGTAGAAGTGAAAGGGTCTCCAAAAGCTGAAGATGTTGCAAAACTAGAAGCTATAGCTGAAGAAATGGCAGCAAAATTAATAGCTGAAAGAATGTAATAAATAGCTCCCATAGCTTAGCTGGATAGAGCATCTGACTTCGGATCAGAGGGTCGAGAGTTCGAATCTTTCTGGGAGCACCAAGGTAAATCAGAGGATAGAAATATCCTCTTTTTTTCTTATGATCATTTTATTTGACAATCATTATTAAATAGAGTAGAATTATATGAGATAATGGCATATTTTAGGAGGAAAAATGACAAATAATGATATCTTAAGAAGAGTTAGATATGCTCTGAATATAAAAGATAAAACAATGCTAGATATATTTAAGTATGGAGAAAATCCAATTACTCATGAGGATTTATTAAATCTTTTAAAAAGAGAAGGGGAAGAGGATTTTTTAAAGTGTAATAATAGAGCTTTAGAATCATTCCTAGATGGTTTGATTATCTTAAAAAGAGGTAAGCAAGAGCCAAAAGATGGAAAAGAGTATACACCTGTAAAGATGACTAAAAATAATATTAATAATATTATATTAAAAAAGTTAAAAATAGCACTTTCATTAAAGAGTGAAGATATGTTACATATTTTTAAATTAGCGGGACTTGAGTTATCTCCTTCAGAATTAAGTGCAGTTTTTAGAAAAGAGGATCACAAAAATTATAGAGAGTGTGGAGATAAATATATTAGAAACTTTTTAAAAGGTTTAACTATTTATTATAGAGGATAGTATAGGAGGGAAAGATGGCAAGAACTTTAATTTTTAACATATTGTTAGTAATAACTTTTGAGGTTTTTATGTTTTTAAATGGACAGAAAAAATATAGAGGATATGTAACTCTAAAGCACTATGTTTTAACATTAAAGATGCCACTTTATCAAAGAATTTTAATGATAAAGATTTTTATTGTTTCCTTTTTAACAGTCTTATTTCAAAATGTGTTTTAAAAAAGTAATGACTCATAGATATGTGGGTCATTTTTTTGATTTAATGAAAAAATATTGTTCAGTATATGTAAAATATAAAAAAAACACTTGAAATTTTATGTAATATTAGTTACAATAATAACAGTATTAAGATAGAAAAGTAAAGTAATATTTTACAAAATTTAAGTGATTTTTAAATGAAGCTAAAATAGGAGGACAGATGTCAGATAAAGGATTCATTCTTCAAAGTTCATATGGTTCAGTTTTCTCAGTAGTAGAAGATTTAGAGGAAAAAGTTGGAGAGCAAAACAATGAAAAATTAGTAACAATAGCAGGAAGGGTAAACAACCCAGCAACTATTGAAATTCCAGAAAATTCAACTTTAAGAGATGTTATTGAGTTAGTTGGAGGAATAAAAAATAAAAAGAATTTTAAAGCTGCTCAATTCGGACTTCCATTTGGAGGATTTTTAACAGCTGGAAGTTTAGATAAGGTTATAGACTTTTCTCTTTTCCCAGAGGGAGTAGAAAAAAATATAATTATCTTATCAGAAGAGGATTGTATAATAACTTTTGCTAAATTCTATATAGAATTCTTAATCGGAAAAGTAAAAAATAGTGAATATGAGCAATATTTCCAAGTAGAAAATGAGATAGAGAGAATTTGGAGAATATTAGATAGAATTTCTAAAGGTAAAGCTACAATGAGAGATGTTTACCTATTAAGATATCTATCAGAAACAATTAAAACAAAATTAAATCAAAAACATAATTTAATTTTAGAAAGTATAGAGCAATTTTATGGTGAAATAGAGGAGCATATCGAAGAGCATAGATGTCCAGCTGGAGAGTGTATCCACCTATTAAAATTTAGAATTACAGATAAATGTATTGGATGTACAGCTTGTGCAAGAGTGTGTCCAGTAAAATGTATAGATGGAAAATTAAAAGAGAAACACACAATAGATAATGACAGATGTACTCACTGTGGACAATGTGTTGCTGCATGTCCAGTAGGAGCTATATTTGAAGGGGACCACACGTTAAATCTATTAAGAGATTTAGCAACTCCAAATAAAAAAGTTGTTGTTCAAGTAGCACCAGCTGTTAGAGTTGCAATAGGAGAGGCTTTTGGATTTGAGCCAGGAACAAACGTTGAGAAAAAATTAGTAGGAGCTCTTAAAAAATTAGGAGTAGATTATGTATTTGATACAAGTTGGGCTGCTGATATGACAGTAATGGAAGAAGCTGCTGAATTCCAAGAAAGATTAGAAAGATATTATAATGGAGATGATACAGTAAAACTTCCAATACTAACTTCATGTTGTCCAGCTTGGGTAAAATTCATAGAGCAAAACTATCCAGATATGATGGACGTACCATCTACAGCTAAATCACCTATGGAGATATTCTCAACAATAGCAAAGGATATCTGGGCTAAAGAGCAAGGATATAGAAGAGAAGAGATAGCTTCAGTTGCAATTATGCCATGTCTTGCTAAAAAATATGAGGCAGCTAGACCTGAGTTCTCAAGAGGAGATAACTATGATACTGACTATGTAATCTCTACAAGAGAGTTAATAAAAATATTCAAAGAATCTGGAATTGACCTAAATGATGTTGAAGAGATGGAATTTGATAATCCATTAGGACAATACTCTGGAGCAGGAATAATCTTCGGAAGAACAGGAGGAGTTATTGAAGCTGCTACTAGAACAACTGTTGAAATGATTACAGGAAGTCATTTAGATAATATAGACTTTACTGAATTAAGAGGTTGGGACGGATTCAGAGTTGCTGAGTTAACAATAGGTCATATTGAACTTAGAATTGGAGTTGCTCATGGATTAGAAGAGGCAGCAAAAATGCTAGATAAGATAAGAGCAGGGGAAGAGTTCTTCCACGCTATTGAAATCATGGCATGTAAAGGTGGATGTATCGGTGGTGGAGGACAGCCGAAAGCACTGAAAAAGCAAATAGCTCTAGAAAAGAGAGCAGAAGGATTAAACGAGATAGATAGAAACTTAGAAATAAGAAGATCTCACGAAAATCCATTTGTAAAAGCTATGTATGATAAATACTTAGATTATCCATTAAGCCATAAGGCACATGAATTATTACATACAAAATACTTCCCAAAAATAAAATAATTTAATTAAATAGAAGGAGAAAGTTTGCCTATAATAATTGATACTAGTGTATTAGTTGTTACGGTGGACTTTTTCCTTTTTTATTTTATGGCTTAATTTTTTATCTTACCTCTTATATAAAAGTTCTATATTTGAAACAAAATACAGTGAAATTATATTTATATAAAAATAAATTTACTAAAAAAGTTAACATAAAAATGTTATAGTAAACATATAATAGTGACTATATAAAATTTATATGATTATATAGCTAAAATATTAATAAAAATCATTGACATAAATTGACTAATAGTTTATTATATCTGTAATAAATTTTTTTGTATTAAAACATAGGAGGAGAGTAGTGGATTTTATTTTAAATTTTTTTTATGGACTTAATGATTTTTTATGGTCTTATGTATTGATTGTAATATTAGTTGGATTGGGGATTTATTTTACCGTTAGAACAGGATTTGTTCAATTTAGAATGTTAAAAGAGATGTTTTTATTGCTAGGAGAGGGAGCAATAAAAGGGAGAAAAGGTCATAATGGAATATCATCATTTCAGGCATTTTGTATCTCAACAGCTTCAAGAGTTGGGACAGGAAATCTAGCTGGGGTAGCAATAGCTATATCAATCGGAGGACCTGGAGCAGTATTTTGGATGTGGGTTATGGCAATTATTGGAGCAAGTTCTAGTTTTGTTGAAAGTACTCTTGCACAAATTTACAAAGAAAGAGAAGGAGATCATTTTAGAGGTGGTCCTGCTTACTATATGGAAAAAGCCTTAGGACAAAAATGGATGGGAATTTTATTCTCTATAATTATCTCAATAGTTTTCGGGCTAATTTTTAACTCTGTACAAGCAAATACTATAACACTAGCTTTTGAAAAAGCATTTTCTGTAAATAGAGGAGCTTTAGGTATAGTTTTATCTATTATGACAGCGATTATAATATTTGGTGGAGTTAAAAGAATTGCAAAGTTTGTTGAATACATAGTTCCAATAATGGCTGTAGCCTATGTTTTAATAGCATTATTTGTAATAGTTAAAAATATTGGTATGATTCCACATGTATTTGGACAAATAATAGAAGGAGCATTTGGATTTAATCAAGCTATTGGAGGAGGAGTTGGAACTATAGTCATGCAAGGTGTTAAAAGAGGGTTATTCTCTAATGAAGCTGGTATGGGAAGTGCTCCTAATGCCGCAGCAACTGCTAATGTATCTCACCCTGTTAAACAAGGATTAATTCAAACTCTGGGAGTATTTACAGATACTTTATTAATCTGTTCTGCAACTGCTTTCATAATTCTTATCTCTGGTGAAAGTTTTAAGGGAGTTTCAGATGGAATACAACTTACTCAAGATGCTCTTGTTTCTCAAGTTGGTAGCTGGGGATCTATCTTTATAGCAATCTGTATATTTATGTTTGCTTTCTCATCTGTAATAGGAAACTATTATTATGGAGAAGCTAATATAGAATTTTTAAATGGAAGTAAGATTACATTAAATATATATAGAGCCTTTGTTGTAGGAATGGTTATGTTTGGTAGTTTAGCTAAAATACAAGTGGTATGGGATATGGCAGATTTATTTATGGGAATAATGGCAATTATAAATCTAATAGCTATTGGACTTTTAGGAAAGTTTGCAATAGCAGCCTTAAAAGATTATATCTCTCAAAAACGTAAGGGATTAAATCCACAATTTAGAAAATCATCTATTCCTGGACTTAAAAATGTTGAATGTTGGGAAGATTAATTACTTATATTTTATGAATAAAATTTTATAAAAGAAAAAAAGGAAAAAACTTTACTTTGCTTGTTTACAAGATCTTATGAAGTTTTTTCCTTTTATTTTAATTTAAACTAAATTTTAACTTTATTATTGTGTTAATGTTATTCTTGTTCCATCTGATAATTCTATAATTTGAGTTCTATCATCAGCAAAAATTATTTTTCCTCTCTGTTGTGGAGGAGCTGGTCTTCTCATCTCTCTTTCAAACCCTTGTCCACTATAGTTATTAGCTGTAGGATATTTCAATCTAGCTGGCACTCCTGAACCACTATATTTTCTATTTGCATTTTCAATTACTGCTTGTCTCTCATAATCTCTTCTTATTTGAGTATCTAAATTATCCAAATCTCTTTGATGTTTTAGTTCACTATTTTGATAAGAGTTATTTAATATAAGAGCTGAACCACCTATGATAGCTGCTCTCGTTCCTCCACTTAATTCTCCCCACCAACTAGCTTGTGCAATACTTCCTATTGCTAACATAGACATAATTATAAGTTTTTTCATAATTATCCCTCCTTGAAAATCTCCATCACTCTATCCAATATTCCATTAATCTCTGCTATTGCCATTCCAAAATTTGTAATTGGAATCTCTTGTCCTGAACATACTCCTAATCTGCTCATAGTTTCTGCTCTATTTAACATACATGAACCACAGTGTATCACTAGGCTATACTTTGAGATATCCTCAGGAAAATTCTTTCCAGAGCAGTTATCTATCACAATATTTCCAGCTCTCTTTTGTAGTAACATAGGTAACTTTTCCCTTGCTATATCCCCTTTTAATTGATGATGTGTACAAGCCTCAGCTATAAGAACTCTATCTCCATCTTTTAATTCATTTATTCTCTTTGCTCCTCTATATAGAGTATCTAAATCCCCCTTAGCTCTTGCCATAATTATAGAGAATGATGTAAGTGGAACATCTCTATCCAATACCTCATCTACAGCTTTAAATACTTGAGAATCTGTTATAACTAAATCTGGCCTTCCTTGAAATATAGCCAGTCCCTCTTTTAGATTATCAAGAGTTACAACTGTTGGTATTCCTCCATTGTCCAATATATCTCTAATAACCTGTACTTGAGGTAAAATCAATCTTCCCTTTGGAGCTTGTATATCCTGTGGAGCTACTAATAAAACTCTATCTCCTACTTTTATCTTATCTCCTATTAACTTTTCCTCTATAACTATTTTTGGAGCATACTCTATAAGTTTAGCCTTTATTCTCTGTATACTCTCCTCTCTTGAGGTAGCCACTGTACTCACTTCACACTCTAACTCTACTTTTACTCTATCTATTAGCTCTTGAGTTTTCCCCTCTGGTACTAAATCCATCTTATTTAAGATTACTATAAATGGTTTCTCTCTCTTTTTTATCTCTCTTATCCACTCTTTTTCATAACTTAAATCTTGATTTTCTAATAGTACCTCTGTAGAAATCAACAGAAGAGCTATATCCATCTTATTTAAAATCTCTTTTGTCTTCTTTACTCTTAACTCTCCTAATTCAGTAGTATCATCTATCCCCGCAGTATCTATGAATACGACTGGTCCTATGGGTAAAAGCTCCATAGCCTTATACACAGGGTCAGTCGTCGTTCCTCTCATCTCTGATACAAGGGATATATCTTGATTAGTTATTTTATTTATAAGACTAGACTTTCCAGCATTTGTTCTTCCATATATTGCTATATGTACTCTATTTCCTCTTGGTGTCTCTATCATATTTTCTCCTTTCTTTGACCTATTCTACTATTTTATTATGTCCTCTATGTGTCATTATACCTCTTGTCTTCCCTCTAAAGCTCTTGATATAGTAGCACTATCTGCGAACTCTATATTTCCTCCCATTGGTATTCCACTAGCTATCTTAGTAACCTTTACTCCAAAGGGTTTCAATAACTTCGTAAGATATAGAGCTGTTGTTTCCCCCTCTAAGTCTGGATTTAATGCCAATATTACCTCTTCTATCTCATCTACTGCCACTCTCTCCAAAAGGGATTTTATATTCAGCTTATCAGGGGTAATCCCATTTAGTGGAGCTATTTTTCCCCCTAATATGTGGTATAGTCCCTTATATTTTCCCATTTTTTCAAAGGATATTACATCTCTACTATCCTCTACTACACATATAGTATGTGTATCTCTTAACTCATCACTACAGATATCACAAAGCCCTCTTTCACAAAAATCTCCACACTTTGGACATCTTTTAATTACCTCCTTTGCCTCACGAAGAGCTGTTATAAAGCTTTCTACCTGCTCCTCTCTCATCTCCAATACATGAAAGGCAAGTCTTGCTGCACTCTTTCTCCCTATTCCCGGAAGTTTATTAAATTCATCTATAAGTCTTTCTAAACTCTTAGTTGCCATTATCTACTCCTTAAATACGAAATCTCTTTTTTCTTATATTATACCATATTTATCAAAATTATTCTATTTCCTCTACAATTTCTAATTCTACTCCTCTATCTCATCTAGGAGTTTATAAAATAACTTTAAAATATTAAGAAGTTTTGTCCTTTTTCCTTGAGATAACTACTCTCTAGCTCCTTTAATTTTAATTTACTTGTATATATATACTCTCTGTTTTTAAATATAATCTGCTCCTCTTTATAGTCCAATATTTGAATTGAGTTAATATTAATTATTGTACTTCTGTCCAATTTATAGAAACTATCTATCCCCTTTAGTCCCTCCTCTATCTCTGAAAAACTCTTCTTTATATCAAACACCTCTGAGTCTGTCAGATGAAATTCCACCTTTCTATTCACACTTGAATATGTGATGTAGTTTACCTCTGAAAATCTATATACCCCTTTTTTAAAAGTATCTGAAAGATAGAATATATCATATTTTTTTCCTTGAGCTAAAAGTTTTGCTATACTCTCCTCTATTTTAAAAATATCTTTTCTGAGAACACAATCATCTATCAATCCACTTAAAAATAGCTCTCTCATCTTATATACCTCATTTTCTCCTATAAGAGCTATTATCAATATCCCCTTTCTCCTATACTCCTCTAAATACTCTTGTAATCTCTCCTTTTTAGAGTCTATTACAACTAAATCTATCATCTCTAAACTCTCTTCCTCATTTTCCATATCCAAATACTTTAAAGAGGAGATTTCATCAAAAAGGGTTTTTAAATTTTCATCAACATTTAAACCTATTCTCATCTATCTTACCTCCCTATATAGATGCTCTATTCTCAACTTATTTATTATATTGGCACTCTTTGATAGTAACTCCATCAAAAAATTCTGCTCTCCCAATGAGAGAGGTACTTCCTCTTCCTTAATAAATACAAGGGCTATCTCCCTATTTTTATCAAACCCTATTCTATAAGCATAATCATAATTTTTTAGCTTTAGCAACTCATTTGGTATGATAGTGTTATCATCTAAATCCCCATCTACATAGTTTTTTATATCCTTTTTATGTATCAAAATTTTTACCGAAACACTCTCTAATGTTAACTCTTTTTTTATCTCTCTAGCTAAAAGCTTTTCAAACTCCTCTATACTACTTATTAGACACAACCTGTTATATATATGCTCTATCTTTGAAGTGGCTACATACATAATCTTGTTAATTGTCGAAGCATAAAAGTCCAAAAGAACAACTATCCCTATAATAATAGCTGATTCCGACATAGTTTTGAAATAAAATAGGGAAATATAGCTAAGAGTGATAGCTATTGAGTATAGTATTACTCTCAAGACATTTCTGCTATATATCTTAAAGGTATAGAAGATAAAAAACCAATATATTGAAAATAACTCCATTAAATCAATAAAATAATTTAAGTTTTCAGCTACTGGAAAAAACTCCCTAAAGAACTCTAAAAAGAAAAATGATACCCATACAACTGACCAACTAACTATATTCTCCCTTTTTATCTTCTTTCTATTAAAGAAAAATGTTATAGCTAAAAGTAGAAACAACACTCTACTTAAATCTATATTTTTTCTTAAAAAAGAGATTATAATTAAGAACTCTCTATGCTCACTTAATAGATACACTAAAAACTGAGGTGAGCAGATTATTAAGGCTATCACCACATTATAAAAATAGATAACTCCCAATATAATATATGTCAAAACTTTTAACTTTTTTAATTTTTTTGGAAAAATCCTCTGAAGGAAATAAAAAATCAATAGGTACAGAGTTATCCTTGTTACTAAAAAATCTAATAATAGAATAAAATTATTACTCGGAATCAATCTTAAACTTAAAAAAATCTTCAAAGTCAACAGAAAAAACGAGTAATTTAAAATACTTTTCTTCGGCAGTTTTTTCTGTAATTTGGTATAGAGATATCCATTAAAAACTATCAATAATAGAGTTAAGAAAACTAAAAACTTCTCCTCAATACTTGTAAATCTAACTCCTTCTAAATCTAAATAAACTTTCTCCCAATCTCTCTCTTTTTTTAGTACAATCTCATCTCTATCTTTAAAATACTCTCCGATAATTTTATACTCCCCATTGGGAACATCATAAAATATACTTCCATTTAAAATATTAAGTTGTTTTATCTCTCCATTATCACCACTTAAATCCAATTTTTCTAAACTATACTTTCCAAATCCCGGATTTAATACTTCAAAATTCTTTATATTAGGTACTACATATATAAAGTCCTTTGTATCTCTAGATATATACAAAGCTATTATAGAAAATATAAATGAAAAAAATATAATAACTCCTATTTTTTTATAATTACCCACACCTTCTCATCTCCTCTAAACATTTTAATATGTAAACTTCTTTTTACTAAATTTTAATTTATATATATAAAATAATCAAGTTTTTTTATAAAAGTTTAAAAACTAACTTTTTATGTATAAAATTTAAAATTTCAAGCAAGAAATAATAAAAAAAAATTTTTTAATATATAATAATAAAAAATAAATATTAGATATAAAGTGAGGTCAAATTATTGAAGATAAAATATAGTTATATAAAAAATCCTATTTTACAAATATGTTTAGCCCTACTCATCACAAGCTGTGGAGGAAGTGGTGGGGGAGGTGGGAGTAGTGCTCCTAGAAGTGTAGCTCCCACTAAAATGATACCTAATCCTCAAGCTAAAAATCCCCAATATGATAAGGAGCTTCCTGAGAGTTCTGAAGGAAATAACATTTATTCTAATTTTGATGCTCTAAAAAATAGTAGAGTGATAGAGGAACCTGCTGGAAAATTCCCTTCTCTATTTGCCTTTGAAAAACCTGCTATACCTCAGGTGGAAACTAAAGGAAATGACTTAATAGTTGGTATCTTAGATAGTAACTTCTTAACTCATCGTGATGCTCTAAAGAAAAAGTATGGAGATAAAATCATTATTCTTGATAAAGATGAAAATAACTATACTAGCCATGGAGAATTAGTATTGGATACTCTCCTAAAAGGAATCTCTCCTACAATGGTAGCTGCTAGTCTAAGTTCTAAATATGATGGGCAAAATATCATTAAATTCTCACTAGATGATTATAAAAAAATTCTAGAGGAGATGAAAAAAGGTGATGGTGAAAATAATAAAAAAGTTAAAATTTTCAACCAATCTTGGGGTTCAACTTTTTTATCTAAAGATGAAGAGCAAATTTACTCTAATAAAGAAACTTTTCGTACAGAGCTATTAAAAGCAATCAGTATGAAAACTTTAGGAGATGTTGAAGAGATAAAAAAATCTGGACAAGAAAGCCTAGATTTTTATGAAAAAACTGTCAATGATGAAAACGGACTTTTTATCTGGGCTAATGGTAATCTTGATCTAAATGGAGATACACTTTTTAATGCTGGACTTCAAGCTGCCGCCCCTATGATCAAAAGAAGAATTGAAAAAGGATGGATATCAGTAGTTGGAGTTGATGGAAATGATAATAATAACAATTACTATCCAAAACATCTAGCTTATGCTGGAGTAGCAAGAAACTGGAGTATATCTGCTAATGGAAATGCTGGGGAGAAATATGGTTCATCTTTTGCTGCTCCTAGAGTAGCAAATGCGGCTATTCAAGTAGCAAGTAAATTTCCTTGGATGAGTAATAATGATATTAGAATGACTCTTTTTACTACTACTAACAAAGTAGGGGTAGGAGATGGTATTGAAGAAGAGAAAAGATTTTTAGAGAGTGAAGCTAGTTATAGAAATGGATGGGGAGTATTAAATACAGCTAGAGCTCTAAAAGGGCCTGGAGCTTTCTTAGAAACATTACTTAGAGCTACACCAAGTAACTTAGATACAACTGATTGGAACTACTATTTCAATGCTAATATTCCAGAAAATACAACAAGTTACTTTGAAAATAATATCCATGGAGATTCTGGACTTAAAAAGAAGGGTAAGGGAACTTTAGTTTTAACTGGAGATAATAACTTTTGGAAAAAGTCTAAGATAGAAGATGGAACTTTAGAGATATATAGAAGACATGCTTCTGGAATTAATATTGGTAAGGAGGGAACTTTAGTTCTACACAATGATTCTATTGTAGGATATATCCAATATAGTAAAGATAATGAGGTATTCTATCCAGTTGCTAATGAGGGAAATTTAAAACTTACTGGAAATAGGGCTTTTGTTGGAGAGTATCAAAACAATGGTGGAACTCTAACTCTACCTCAAGGAGCTAAATTAACAGTTTTAAATGATGCTAATATCAATAATCTAGCTGTTACTTTAGAAGCTAATGACTACATCTCTTCTATCCAAGAAAAATCTGAAATTTTAGAGGCTAAAAATATTGTAGGAGAGATAGGAAATATAAATATTAATGGAATGAGAACTGTCTCTTTAGAGAAATCACAGGATAAACTTGTAGCTTCTATAGCAAGAGAAAACGCAGTTACCTATTTAGGAGAGGCTGGGGAAAGTTCTAAGAATACAGCTGAAAAGATGGAGGCTACATTAAAGGAATTAGATGAAAAATATCAAAAGGGAACTCTTACTGCTGATGAAAAAGAGCTTGGAAATACAATCTTAACTATGTCTAATGACACTTTTAAAACAAGTACTGAAATTGTTTCAGGAGAGATTTATGCCTCTGCTCAAGCTCTAAACTTTATACAAGCTCAAAATATTAATACAGGTATCTCAAACCATCTAGCTACATTAAAAGACTTCTATGAAAGCGATTTTAATTGGCAAGGTTGGGCTTCTTTCCAAGGCTCTCATGGAAAATTCAGAAAAGATGGATATGCTTCATCTAATACAGAGATTAGTGGCGGACACTTCGGACTGGATAGAAGATTAGGGAATAGTCAAATTGGAGCTGCAATATCATACTCTAATGGTAGTGCTGACTTTAATAGATTTGCTGGAAAATATAAAAGTGACTCTATTGGACTTTCATTATATGCTAAAAACTATCTTGAGTATGATAGCTATATCTTATCTCGTATAGGGGTAACAAACTTCGATACAGAGGTAAATCGTTCTCTTCTAGCTCAAGATGGAAGTTTACAAAGTGGAAAAATAAAACATAACGACACTATGTACTCTACATATTTAGAAGTTGGAAAAGATTTTAAATATCTTACTCCATATCTTGGATACTCACTTGATATATTGGATAGAGATGGATTCAGTGAAAATAGTGCTAGCTGGGGAATAGTTGCTAAAGATAAAAGATATATTCAACAAAATATCATATTTGGATTACGTAGTGATTATAAAGTTAATGATACACTAAAGCTTACTTCACATATCAATCAACAGATTAATATTGGAGATAGGGATTTGAGCTTCAAAGGACACTTTAACAATAGTTCTACAGAACATACATTTAAAGGAATTAATCAAATTAAAAATACTACTTGGGTTGGTATTGGTGCTGAAAAAAGTTTCTCAGAAAGCTTTGGTATTGGAGCTAATTTAGATATCAGATTTGACGAATTTAAAAAGGGAGACTCTATCATCTCTACTAATTTATACTATCGTTTCTAAGTAGTTACTTTGAAAGATAACTATCTTTATTAATTCAGCTAAAGAAACTTTAAGAATTGTGTAATTTAAAGATAAAAAGAGATTTATCTCTAAGGTAAAACTTTATTGATAAATCTCTTTTCCTATTACATCTCTTTTAAAGCTTTCTTTAACTCTTTTAAAGATTTGTTGATTTCTCTTCTCTCTTTTCCTAATTCTGCATTTTTGATGATATAGTCATCTACTCTATCCTCATAATCAGATTGCATGTTCTCTAATATATCCATGAACTCATCATAAGTCATATTAGGTTTTACATACTCTTTTAAGTTAGTTAATAACTCAACTCTTTTTCTATTGTCTCTGATTTTTTTATCGTTATCTTCGATTTCTCTTTTTATCTTATTTTTTCTTCTCTCTTTTCTTACTACTTCTAAAACATTATCTACCATGTTTAAAGTCCTCCTTGTGTTAATTATTTTGCTAAAAGAAGAGCTAATTCATAATCTGGTCTGAAGTCATAGTTTCTCTCTCCATCCCAAGCATAAGAGATAGGGTGAGTTATGATTTTGTTGTTTTCTATTCCAACCATTAATCCTCCCTCTCCAGCTTCTAATAACTCTATAGCTTTAGCTCCCATTCTTGTAGCTAGAACTCTATCAAATCCAGATGGTGTTCCTCCTCTTTGAACGTGTCCTAATACTACGCTTCTTACTTCAGTAGTTATTTTCTCTTTAAGAGCAGCTTCAACATCTTGAACTTTTCCTACTCCTTCAGCTACTAGAACTATATCATGTAATTTTCCTTGTTTTCTTCTTTCTTTAATTTGGAAAGCTAGTAATTCAATAGGATTATCCATTTCAGGAATTAAAAGTCCGTCTCCTCCACCAGCAAGACAAGCTTGTAGTGCAAGGTCTCCTGCATGTCTTCCCATTACTTCTACTAAAATTGTTCTTTCGTGAGAAGTAGCTGTATCTCTTATTTTAGAAATAGCATCTAATATTGTATTTAAACAAGTATCAAAACCTAGTGTATAATCTGTTCCTTTGATATCGTTATCTATTGTTCCAGGGATACCAATTACTTTTATCCCATGCTCTTTAGATAATAGGTCAGCTCCACGGTAAGAACCGTCTCCTCCGATTACTACTAACCCCTCTATTCCTCTTTTCTTTAAATTTTGAGCAGCTATTGCTCTGAATTTAGGGTCTTTGAACTCTAAACATCTAGCTGTTAATAAACGAGTTCCTCCTCTATCAATTATTCCTGAAACATATCCGCTATCCATTGGGAATATCTCATCATTTAACATTCCTAGGTATCCTCTTTGGATTCCATACACTTTCATTCCCTTTGCCATCGCTGTTTTAGCCGCCGCTCTTATTGCAGCGTTCATTCCTGGAGCATCTCCTCCACTTGTTAAAATTGCTATTTTCTTTTCCATCACCAATAACTCTCCTTTATTACTCATTTACGATAAAAGAACCTATTTTCCTAAATTTATTATACCTATTTTCCAATAGTTCTTCTACTGATATTTTATCCAATTCAGAAAATGATGATAAAATGATATTTTTTAGGTTAAGAGCTATACATTTATGGTCTCTGTGAGCTCCACCTACTGGTTCTTCTATTATACCATCAATTATTCCTAATTCCAACAAACTTTGTGCAGAAATTTTTAAATTTTCTGCTGCTTCTGGTGCTTTAGATGCGTCCTTATATAAAATAGCTGCACATCCTTCTGGTGAAATTACCGAATACACAGAGTTTTCAAGCATAAAAATCTTATCTGCTACACTCAGTGCCAGTGCTCCACCACTTCCACCTTCTCCTATAACTATTGAGATAATAGGTACTTTTAATCCTGCCATCTCCATTAGATTTCTAGCTATTGCCTCTCCTTGTCCACGCTCTTCCGCTTCTATTCCCGGATAAGCCCCCGGAGTATCTATTAAACAAACCACAGGAATATTGAATCTCTCTGCCATTTTGTATAGTCTTAGAGCTTTTCTATATCCCTCTGGATTTGGCATTCCAAAGTTTCTATGTAATTTTTCCTCAACAGTTCTACCTTTTTGATGTCCTATTAACATCACTTTTCTACCATCTATTTTACAAAGTCCACCAACTATTGCTGGGTCATCTCCACATAATCTATCTCCATGTAACTCTATAAAATCAGTTGTCATATTTTGAATATAGTCTAAAGTATAAGGTCTTTCAGGGTGTCTTGATACAAATACTTTATCCCAAGAGCTAAGATTTTTATACTTTTCTCTTATTTTCTCTTCATAAGCTTTTTCTAATTTCTCAATCTGCTCTTTTAAATCTATTCCTTGCTCTTCTGAAAATTTCTTCAATTCAGATATTTTTTTCTCTATCTCTACAATCTCTTTTTCAAATTCCATTTTTGCCTCCCAAAAATTATCCTACTAAATTACTTAAAATATTGTGTAATGTAGCCTTCATATCCTCTCTCTTAGTTATTACATCTATCATTCCACATTTTAGTAAAAATTCACTTGTTTGGAATTCATCTGGAAGTTTCTGCTTAATTGTTTGCTCAATAACTCTTCTACCAGCAAATCCTATCATAGCTTTAGGTTCACTTACAATTATATCCCCTAACATAGCAAAAGAAGCTGTAACTCCTCCTGTTGTTGGATTAACTGGAATAGCTATATAAGGAACTCCAGCCTCTCTTAACTTTTCAGCTGCTGCTGAAGTTTTTGCCATTTGCATAAGGGAAAATAGTCCTTCGTGCATTCTCGCTCCCCCTGACATACATACAACTATTACTGGTATTCTCTCTTGTAAACCCCTCTCCATGGCTCTAGTTATCTTTTCTCCTACTACAGAACCCATACTTCCACCCATGAATTTAAAATCCATAGCTGCTATACTTACTCTTATACCATCTATATTTCCAGTTCCAGATATTACTCCCTCATTCATATTACAATCAAGTTGAGCTTTTTTATTTTTCTCTTCATACTGAGGGAAATTTAATGGGTTTTGAGAAAATAGATTTGCATCTTCTTCTACAAATGTTCCTTCATCAATTAGTAGTGCAATTCTTTCTCTAGCTGACATCTCAAAATAGTAATCACACTTAGGACATTTTTTTAAGTTATTATCAATATCCTCCTTATATAAAATCTCTTGACAGTGAGGACATTTAACCCATAGTCCAGTTGGATTATTATCTATATGCTTATGCTCTGTTTGTTTTTCATTTTCTTTACTTTCTATTGTTAATGTTACATATTTCTTTCTACTATTTAAAGAAAAATTTTTTTTACTTAAAGAAAAAAATCCCATCTTTGCCTCCTCGTTTCTCTTCCTAATAATTAATTTTATAGGATTTTTTCAATTATTTCAATAAATATTTGATTTTAATTAATTAATATTATAGAATATTATTACTAAATGCTCTTTAAACTATTAAAAATTGGGGATTTAAAGAAAACAGTCGTTTTTTAAAATTTTTAAAAAATTTTTTACGGAGGGAATTTTTTATGAAAAAATTTATATTTTTTATTTCAATATTTGCTTTTTTTATTTCTGGATGTACATCAATCAACACTTTTATTGATGAAAATCTACCTAAAAAAAGCCCTAGTGTACCTGTAGCACTTCAAGAGCAAATTGCTACAAAAATTAATCCTGAAAACGAGCTTTACTCTGTTGGTTATTCAGCTATTGATAAAAGTGGGGCATTAATAGCTCAAGCTAAAGCAAATAAACAAGCTAAAGATTTATTAAGAGAGCAAATTAAGAAAGAGGTTAAAATAAACTTTGATACTTTTATGCTTAATACCGATAACTACTCTAAGGGTATCATAACACCTGTAGTTGATGACTTATCTGATTATGCTATAGATTTAGCTTTAAAAAATGCTACTCAAAAGGGAGCTTGGGAGAACGACACTGCTGTGTACTCACTTTTCGCTGTGGATAGAGATAAGATAACTGAAGTCTCTAAACAAGTATTTACTGGATATCTTGGAGATGTATCTAATAAGTTAAATAATATAAAAAATAAAGTTGGAAATATTGATTTAGGAAATATGTTACCAAAAACAGCTCCTACTAGTGAGGATATTGTTGATTAATTATTAGTTTTTTCTCAAAAAGGAGGAGATTTTGTTGAATATAGATAAAGTTAATCCTAATAATTTTGTTGAACTTGAAGAAATTACTAACTTTTTAAAAAAATTTAATCTAGAATTTGATAAATCTGTCGATTATACTGTTGTTGCTAGAGAGAATCAAAATATTATAGCTACTGCTTCAAAGGAAAAAAATATTATAAAGTGTTTTGCTATCAGTAGTGAGTATCAGGGGCTGGGTATATCTACCCACCTTCTTACTCATCTTGTGAATAAGATGTTTGATGAGGGATACTATCACTCTATGGTATTTACCAAGCTTGAAAATAGTGAGTTATTTAAAAATATGGGCTATAAAGAGATTGCACATACTGATAAAGTCATACTACTTGAGATGGGAAATAAAAGTATTGATAAAACTCTTGAAAAGATTATAAAAAAATATGATATAGATACCTCTAAAAAAAGAGCTATGATTGTTATGAACTGTAACCCCTTCACCCTTGGTCATCAATATCTGATTGAGAGAGTTGCTGGTGAAAATGAGGAGGTTTTAATATTTGTAGTTGAAGAGGATAGGTCTATTTTTCCATTCAATATTAGATATGAACTTGTAAAAAAAGGTGTTGCCCATCTCCATAACGTCAAAGTTTTAGAGGGAACTGAGTATATTATATCCTCAGCTACCTTTCCCAACTACTTTTTAAGAAAAGAGGATGATTTCCTAATAGAGTATACTAAATTAGATGCTTCTATCTGTGGAGAAAAATTTGGAAAGATACTCAATATAGATAGAAGATATGTAGGAGAAGAGCCCTATTGTAAGGTAACTAATATCTATAACACTACTTTAAAAAATATACTCCCTAAATACGGAATAGAGGTAATAGTTATTCCAAGAAAAGAGATTGAGGGAAAAGCTATAAGTGCCTCATATGTCAGAGAACTTCTTAAAAAAGATGATTTTGATAAAATAAAGAATTTAGTTCCGCAATCTACTCTTGAGTTTTTATTGAGTCCTCAAGGAAAGGAGATAGGAGAAAAGCTTAAACTTAGCAATACTCCTCACTAATCTATGTTTGATATAAAAAAATTTTTAGATGATAGAGAGAAAAGAGTAGAGTTACAAAACTCTCTTATTAAAAAATTTCAAGTTCCTCTTCTAACTGTAAGAGCAAATTATCCCGGTGAAAATAAGTGGGAAGCTCTTCCTATTGAGATAACTGATATAGTTTCTGAAGAGATAAAATTAATATTTGGAGATAGGATTATTCACTCAGATATTTTAGAAAACCTTGAGGGAAAAATCTATCTCTTTTTTATAAATGAGTCTGCATATTCAATAAAAAAAACTACTATACACTTTGAGGAAAATCATCTATTAGGTAGGTGTGTTGATTTAGATGTTTACAACATAGATGGAGTTGGACTATCTAGAAGTGATTTTAATCTTCCTAAAAGAAAGTGTCTTATCTGTGATGATTTAGCCTTTATCTGTGGAAGAACTATGAAACACTCACATCAAGAGATAAAGGATAGTATAGCTACAAAATATATAGCATACCAAAACTATATAAAACTTAGGGATAGTATAGCTACTACCCTTTCTGATTTAAGCTTAGAAGGTATGATTTATGAAGTATCCTGCTTCCCCGGATTTGGACTTGTTACCCCACTTACTCAAGGCTCTCATAAAGATATGAACTTTTTTACCTTTTTGGCTAGCTCTTTTACTTTAAAAAAGGGATTTAAAAAAATAGCTGAAATTATGTTCTCTTCTCTCCCTTTAGATATAGCTTTTAATCTAATAAGAGAGATTGGAAAAGAGATTGAAAGAGAGATGTTTAAGACTACCTCTGGAGTAAATACACATAAGGGAATGATTTTTTTAATGGGAATCTCTGTTGGAGCAACTGCTAGAACTTTATATGAGAAAAGAGATTTTGAAGATATACAATCTATTATCTGTGAGATGACTCGGGATATTCTTAAGGATTTTGAAAATATAGATATCTCAAAAAAACTCACCCATGGTGAGAAGTTATTTATTGAGAGTGGATTTACTGGCATTCGTGGTGAGATAAAAAATGGACTAGATATAATTTTCAAAGGTTCATTAGAAGTTTTCTCTTCCGCTGTTAAGCTCTCTAATAATATTAATCTTTCAGCTCTCCATACACTTGTCTATCTTATAAGTAGAGTTGAAGATAGTACCATTGTTTATAGACATAATTTTGAAACTCTCCAAAAAGTAAAAAATGAGATGGGTAAGATTTTTTCTGAAGGTGGTGTTTTCAGTAAAGAGTTTGATTATTTTTTAAATTTGGAAAAAAAATATATAGATAGTAATATTAGCCCTGGTGGAAGTGCTGATTTACTTGCTGTTACTATATTTTTTTATAAGGTTTATACTGGGAATCTATTTAAATAACCACTTAATATTTTTAAATATTACTCTATATTTTAAAAAGTTAGATTAACTTAAAAAGGAATATAATCCTAGTTAATCTAACTTTTTTTACAATTATAGAATTTTTAAGATTTTTTTGAATTTTGAGCCATCACTCCAACCAACTGATGTGGAATATATAACTCCTCTAAATAAGATATATCTTCATCTGAAAGTGTCAAGTCGACTGCTTTTGCCATTCCTTCTACCTGTGAAACCTTTGTTGCACCTACTATTGGTGAAGTTACCTTTGTAAGCAACCAAGCAAGTGAAATCTCTGTCATTGATACCCCATATTTTTTTGAAAGTTCAACTACTCTATCAATTATAAGTTGATCTAGTTCAACTGTTTTATCATATTTAAACTTTGCATAACTATCCTCTTCTAATCTTTTTGAAGTTTCTCCTCTATACTTTGCAAGCCTTCCTCCTGCTAAGGCACTATATGGAGTAAGAGCTATATTTTCCTCCTTACAAAATGGAATCATCTCTCTTTCTTCCTCTCTAGCTATGAGATTATAATGTCCCTGCATAGATACAAACTCTGTCAGACTATTTGCTCTAGCAAAATAATTAGCCTTTGCTAGTTGCCAAGCAAAACAATTTGAAATCCCTATAGCTCTGGCTTTTCCAGATTTTATTACATTATCTAATCCTAACATAATCTCTTCTAGTGGAGTATTATAATCCCACATATGATAAATATATAAATCAACATAATCTAGTCCCAAATTTTTTAAGCTACTATTTATACTATTCTCTATATGTTTTTGTCCTGAAACTTTACTTTCTATCTCCTTTAAACTTCTTGGAAGAAACTTTGTAGCTACTATGTACTCATCTCTTTTAGCTAACTCTTTCAATGCTTTTCCTGTAAATTCTTCACTTGTTCCATTTTGATAAGCCAATGCTGTATCATAAAAATTAATTCCTAACTCCAAAGCTGATTTTATTATTTTTTTAGTCTCCATTTCATCAATAGTCCAAGAGTGCTGTCCATTTTTTGAATCTCCAAATCCCATACACCCCATACAGATAGATGAAACTATTAAATCTGAATTTCCTAGTTTTTTATATTTCATATTTATCTTCCCTCACTTAAAATATTCCTAATTATTTAAAAAGTTTTCTCATATTCTCTGCTCTCTCATCTCCTATATTCTCTCTTAAAATTTTTACTAATTCTATCATATCCCCTTTTGCTGTAAAAACTGAAACTATAACAATACTTTTTTCTCTATCTGTCATCTTTCTCACCTCTATATTTATTATTTCATATGTTTTTATAACATCTAGAGTCCACTCCAAGTCAAGATATTTATTTTTTTATTTTTTCTCTTGACTTAGAGTTAACTCTAAGGAATATAATTAAAACATAGAAAAAAGTATTAGAAAATTTATATATTTAACTTATGAGGATTACAATAAACTATAATAATATTTAATGGAGGTTTTAACATGAAACTTGATTTTAATTACTACAACCCAACAAAAATCTACTTTGGAAAAACATCTCTTAATAATTTAAAAGATGAGTTGAAAAACTATGGAAAAACTATTCTTTTAGTTTATGGTAAAAATTCTATTAAAAAAAATGGACTTTATGATAAAATTATAACTATTTTAAAGGAAGCTGATAAGAAGGTTATTGAGCTTGCTGGAATTAAATCTAATCCTACATATGAACAGATGATGGAGGGAGCAAGACTTGTTAGAGAAAATAATGTAGATTTAATTTTAGGAGTTGGGGGAGGATCAGTTATAGATTGTTCTAAGGCTATCTCTGTATCTGCCTATTGCAATGGTGACCCTTGGGAAAGATATTGGGTTAACTTTGAAAAGATAGACAATAAAATTATTCCTGTAGGTGCTGTTTTAACTATGGCAGGAACAGGCTCTGAAATGAATGGTGGTTCTGTTATAACTAATGAAGAGAAAATGCTAAAAAATGGAAGAGTTTTTTCTCCTGATGTTTATCCAAAATTCTCTATCTTAAATCCTGAATATACTTATACTGTTCCTAAATATCAGATGGTTAGTGGAATATTTGATACTCTTTCTCACTTGATGGAACAATATTTCTCTGGTGATGATAATAATACTACTGATTATATACTTGAAGGAGTTATGGAGGCTCTTATTGATAATGCTAGAGTTGCTCTTAACAATCCTGAAGATTATGAAGCTAGAAGCAACATCATGTGGTGTACAACTATTGGTTTAAATACAATTACAGGGGTATCTAAAACACAAGACTGGGAAGTTCATATGATTGAACATCAACTAGGTGCTTATACTGATTGTGCCCATGGTATTGGATTGGCTATTATATCTGTCCCTTATTACAAATATATCTACAAGTATGGACTAGATAAATTTGTAAGATTTGCTAAAAAGATTTGGAAAGTTGACGATAAAAACTTAACAAAAGATGAAATAGCTGTTGCTGGAATTGAAAAGCTTGCTGACTTCATAAAAGAACTTGGTATTCCAACTACTTTGAGAGAGATAGGTACAACAGAAGATATGCTTCCTAAAATTGCTAACTCTACTATCATACTTGATGGTGGATATAAAAAATTAACTTCCAATGAAATTTTAAATATTTTAAAAGAAGCTTACTAATTATAAAAAAGCTACTCTTGTATAAGATACTTGAGTAGCTTTTTTATTCTATATCTCTATTTTTTATTCTCAACATATGAGAATAATCTCTCTTCTAACCAATATGGTTCTTTAAAAAATCTTGCATAACCTACATGTCCCCCATACTTTGTAATCTGTAAAGTTACATGTTTATTTTTTTTAGCCTCTCTTATAGGATAGCACTCCTCTGACATAATAGGGTCATCTTCTGCCATTAGTATAAAAGTAGGTACCTTTATAAAAGGAATAGCCTTCTTAGGACTGACCTTCTCATAATAATCCTCTGCATCTCTATAACCATATTGAGGTGCTGTAAATATGTTGTCAAACTCCTCTATTGTTTCACATGCTAAAATCTTATCTATCTCTATTTTTTTAGGATAGATAACAGATTTCTCCAGCATTTTCTTTTTCAATTTATCCATGAAATATCTTGTATAAATTTTATTTTCTTTTTTCACAAAGGTTCTTGCACTTCCAAGTGGGTCACATGGTGCAGATACAGCCATAGCACAAAATATATTTTTAGGTAGTTCCTTTTGACTTCCTAAATAGTTTAAAACTAAACCTCCACCTAAACTAAATCCTGCTATTACCACTTTTTTATAGTCAGCTGTCTTTTTTAATACTACTTCTAAATCTTCAATCTGTCCCATATTATAGAATTTTACTTTTCTATTAATCTCTCCGCTACAACCACGATAATTCATAGCTAAAACGTCCCAGCCTCTCTCTGAGAAATATTTAGCCATTCCCTGTATGTATTTACTTCTAGAGCTCCCCTCTAGTCCATGACATAAAACAATGACTTTAGTATGTCCATTTTTTATCCAATCTATATCTATGAAGTCTAAATCTGGGGTGTTTATTCTCTCTCTTCTATATCTTACCTCTACACTTCTAAAAATAGTTGGAAAACAAGTGCTGATATGACCATTTTTAAATAAAAAACTTGGTTTATAATCCAATTCCATCCCGTTGCCAAAAATCTATAAAAATATAGAAATTTGTTTATTTCCTTCTTCTACAAGTCCGATTTTACCTAAGCTACTTTCGTTTGATATAACTCTCCAAAGGCTTAAATTCGGATACAACGCGTCCTACACATTAGCATTTTCTTATTTGTGAAATTATGCTAATTTATACATAGATAAATTCAGAGAAGCGTTATAATCTCTATCTATTACTACTCCACAATGTGAACACCTATAAACTCTATCTTTCAGTTTTAAATCTTTCTTTATAGAACC
>NZ_JACSNP010000089.1 GCF_016900045.1 Fusobacterium mortiferum | reverse complement strand
AGTCCCAGGGTTCCGGTTTCCCCCACGGGCGCGGCGGCGGCTCGGTGCTGGCCGGCGCTGCGGCCGGGGCGCCGCCCTCGGGCGCGGTCTCCGAGGGGAACGCGCCGACCTTGCCCCAGCGCTGCCTGACGATCGCCAGGATGGGCCCGAAAAAGATGAAGAGCGGGAAGATGCGCAGCAGCGTCGAATAGCCGAGGAAGAATCCGCCCAAAAGCGGACGCTCCTTCTTCACCAGGCAGACCCCCCCCACCAGATAGAAGAGCCAGTCCCAGCGCAAG
>NZ_JACSNP010000088.1 GCF_016900045.1 Fusobacterium mortiferum | reverse complement strand
CTGTGCAGGCGGTAAACCAATGGTTAAACATGTGCTTGATGCTGCAAAAGAAGCTGGTTCCACACATAATATTGTTGTAGTTGGTTTCGGTCATGAACAAGTACAAGAAGCTTTAGTAGGTCAAGCTGAAATTGTTTTACAAAAAGAACAACTTGGCACAGGTCATGCCGTAATGCAAGCACAGCCACTTGTCAAAGATGAAGATGCTTCTGTTATGGTACTTTGTGGAGATACTCCACTTGTAACAGGAAGTATGTTAAAAAAATTCTATGAAGAAC
>NZ_JACSNP010000087.1 GCF_016900045.1 Fusobacterium mortiferum | reverse complement strand
GTATGAAACTTCCGTTATCGCCAGATACAGCTTCATCAAATTGATACTGCTCGTATTCACCGGCATTCTGGGCTTAATCGTCCGTCCCATCAGCGGCCTCATCATCAATTTCCTGAATATAATCGTGTCGCTGATTGTCTGATATGAAAAAGGAACAGTACAAAGTACATCTGGAAAGCTTTGAAGGCCCGCTCGATTTACTGCTGCATTTAATCGAGAAAAACCGCATCGACATCTACGATATTCCCATTGCACTTTTAACGGAGCAGTACATGGCC
>NZ_JACSNP010000086.1 GCF_016900045.1 Fusobacterium mortiferum | reverse complement strand
GTGCCACACTGCCCAAGATTACGAATACATGCCAGATAACGTGATTATACGGTATTTTGCGCACTAAATAAAATATAGCGCCAATACTATAAAATACACCGCCGATTACAAGCCACCAAATAGCTTCCACCGATAATGTATCAAGCAGTGGTTTTACAATTGTCACTGCAAGCCAGCCCATCACCAGATAACAAATCGTACCTATAACACGAAAACGATTGTAGAAGAATATCTGAAAGACAACGCCAGCAATCGCAAGTCCCCATACTATGCCAAAC
>NZ_JACSNP010000085.1 GCF_016900045.1 Fusobacterium mortiferum | reverse complement strand
TGCCTATACTGTCTTCATACATACGGCTTATAGCGGTTTTTCCCTGCATGCCGCGGTAAAAATAATCTCCAATTTCATCAAAATGTATGACTTTTTCACCCAAATCATCCGTAATATACACGTCTTTATTCGGATAAATAATGCCTATTCTTGTAAAATAATCATCTTTGCAGATGGCTTTCAGCCGCCCCTTAACTTCTTTTGAAGTCATATTCTCCTCATCTTCCACAAAATTGGAAATCTGATACAGTGTAGCCTGTTTTTCATTTAATTCCCGAT
>NZ_JACSNP010000084.1 GCF_016900045.1 Fusobacterium mortiferum | reverse complement strand
ACTATTTAGCTCACTGACTTATAAAAATTATCTATTTCTTTTTTTATCAGGTCCATTGAGGCCAGCTCCGGTAATTGGAATGACTACGCGATAGTTATCAGGTTTACCTTTGCGGAAGTATTTTAAAGCTCCAGCAATTGGAACAGCAGCTGTTGCTTCTACATAAATACCTTTGCGACCAGTTTGATGTTGTGCTTCTTCGATTTCTTCATAGCTTACAGTGATGACATCACCTTTGCTGCGAGTTATTGCCATAAGCATTTCTTTAAGACGTATAGG
>NZ_JACSNP010000083.1 GCF_016900045.1 Fusobacterium mortiferum | reverse complement strand
ATTCTCTACAGTGTTGCGACTTTGATTTTCCAAGAGCATCATATTTTCCGGCATGCCCATGCCTTTAAAAATTCGCTGCTCGATATCTGCTTCTCTGCCCGTGTCTTCAAAGACCTTGCCACCAGATAAAATTACAGGTATATCAAGTTCATTTTGCAGGCGCATAACTGTAATCATGCGATTTGCTACATAACCGCTGACTTGTCCATCACCATCAATATCAGCAATATTATTGATAGCACCACCGCCTAACATAATTATGACATCTGGATTTTGCGC
>NZ_JACSNP010000082.1 GCF_016900045.1 Fusobacterium mortiferum | reverse complement strand
ATTACTGGGTCTACAATAAACAGTGTATTTTCTCGTTTAAATCGCTTAGCAAATTCTAGTACAAGACCAATTTGCTTCTTAGAACTTAAAAATCCACTGACTATGCCATCAAATTCTAAATTGAGACGTTCCCAATTTGTCATATATTCTTCCATATGGCGTGTATAATCATCCATATAATAAACAGGAAAACCTGTATGAGCTGATAATATTGCCGTAGGAAGAGGACAAGCTTGTATTTTCATGGCTGATATCAAAGGCAACTGCACTGTGATTGAG
>NZ_JACSNP010000081.1 GCF_016900045.1 Fusobacterium mortiferum | reverse complement strand
CGCATATAGTGAACCAGGTTATGTTTGTCTTAATGAATTGATAAAAGCAAAGGCAAATGTCGTAGCCG
The DNA here is from genome assembly GCF_016900045.1 of Fusobacterium mortiferum. Classification (GTDB taxonomy): domain Bacteria; phylum Fusobacteriota; class Fusobacteriia; order Fusobacteriales; family Fusobacteriaceae; genus Fusobacterium_A; species Fusobacterium_A pullicola. The sequence continues at coordinate 211 of NZ_JACSNP010000081.1, read as the reverse complement.
TATACACACATCAAGATGACCCAGATGAAGAAATATGGTTTCATTCAGTGTATGATTTAGCAAAGCAGAATAATATACCTGTGTTTAGACCTAAAAAGATTGATGAAGAAACGGCTCAATATATAAAACAATTAAAACCGGAACTCATATTTTCATTTTATTATCGTCGTTTAATTCCCAATGAAATAATTTTAATGCCACGACTTGGTTC
>NZ_JACSNP010000080.1 GCF_016900045.1 Fusobacterium mortiferum | reverse complement strand
ATATAGCTGCCTAAGCAACCGGTTCAGTCCTCACCAGTTATACAATACAAATAAAAAAACCGCCAGAGGATACAAGCCTGACGGTTTTAGTATGTATCAGTAAATTACGCAGTAACTACGTTTACCTGAGAGCGGACTTTGGTGCGGCCGGTAAAGTTGACCTTGCGGACGTCTTTAAAGGCTACTACACCGTCTTTAAGTGCAAATAGCGTGTGGTCGTGGCCAAGGCCAACGTTTTTACCTGGCATCATAGCGGTACCGCGCTGGCGGACAATTACCT
>NZ_JACSNP010000007.1 GCF_016900045.1 Fusobacterium mortiferum | reverse complement strand
TTATTTAGAATATAGTATTAAGAGTGGAAATTTAGATGTAGAGATAGGAGTAGAGGATTATATAATAGGTTTTTTTAGATAATGTTAAAAGAGTAATTTTTGGAATTCGAAAAAAGAGTTTCATTAATTACTCTTTTAATTTTTTGGAATTTAAAGTAAATGTTTTTAAATTTAATTTATAACTATTAATTATAGGACTTATTTTTAGATCGTTACATTTTTTATAAATAACTATTAAAATATTTTTGAAAAAAGAATAAAAATTTCTTTACTTATGTTATTTATTTTGTTATACTAATCCTGATTATTTTTTTTAGGAGAGTGTACAGATGAGATTACAAAAATTATTAACTTGTATTTTTATATTCCTTCTAGGAACTTTTCTTTATGGAGAAAGTAGTATTCCTAAAGTAGAATATAAAAAAGTTAAATTAAATAGTTTAGAGGATATTAATACTTGGAAAAACTCTAACGAATTATATGTTTTTACAAATGTAAATGTTGATCTAAGAGAATTATCAACTATAACAAAAAAGAATACTTTTATAGCAATTTTACTTCCAGCTATTGATGTTGTTAATGCAGAAATAAAAAACAATAGAGAGATAGTAAAAACTTTATCACAAAAGGAAAATTTAACACCTGAAGAGAAAACTTATCTTGAAAATCTTTTTAAGACTTATAGAGTTGAATATGGAAATTTTGATGAGCTTAATTATCGTTTAATTATTTATCCTACATCTTTAATTCTTACTCAAGGTGCTATTGAAAGTGCTTGGGCTACTTCAAGATTTTTTAGAGAGGGGAATAACTTATTTGGTGTTTGGTCAACAGATCCAAATGAACCTAGAATTCCAGCTAAGGGTGTTAGAGATAATGGATTTGTTCCTCATTTAAAAAAATATGAAAGTGTAAAAGATTCTGTTTCGGATTTTGTCTTAAATCTTTCAAGAAATAACTCTTACAAAACACTTAGAAAATTACTTAATGAGAACCAACCCCCTCAAGTTGTTGCACAAGGACTTATAAAATACTCTGAAGAGGGAGAAAAATACGTAAAAAAAGTTATAAATACTATGAATTATAATGAATTTACCAAATATGATAACTACAATAAATAAAGTGTAACTATTTTTATAAAATAACTTAATGGGAGATAATATACTTTTAATTCTAATCTTGATTGATTATTTGTATATTTAATCTCCCATTTTTTTTATTTTATTATATTAATTTTATAATTATTAATTATAGGAATTTAATTTGTAATTCTTTAACTTTATCCACAATAGAGTCTGCTCCAACTATTTCACTGACAAGAGATATACACTGTGCTCCTTTAGCTATGATATTATCTATATTATGTGCTTTTATTCCTCCTATTGCTACAAAAGAGATTTTTAGATTTTTTGCTACATATTCCAAATACTCTATCCCTACTGGTGAAGTATCTTTTGTAGTAGTTGGAAATATTGGCCCTACTCCTATATAGTCAATATTTAAATTTTTTTCCGCTTCTTTTGCTTGTTCTGGTGAATGAGTAGAAAGTCCAATTATTTTATTCTCTCCTATAATTTTTCTAATATCATCTGGATGCATATCCTCTTGTCCCACATGTACTCCATCTGCATCTACAAGAACTGCTATATCAACATTATCATTTACTATAAAAATTACTCCATTTCTTCTACACAGTTCTCTTATTTCTTTTACTTCTTCTATCTTTTCTCTTGTATTTTTTATTTTATCTCTGTATTGAATAATCTTTATTCCACCTTTTATCATCTCTTCAACACAAAGATAATTACTCTTTCCTTTTGAAAAATTATCTCCTGTTATTCCATATATTCCATTTGGAATCTCTATTCTATTCCGCATACTCTAACTCCTTTAATATTATTTCCACTATTTTACTAGCTACTATATTTACTTTATGAGAATAGGTCTTAAATTCTGATATATCACTTTTCATATCTCCTACTATATAAAGATTTTTCATTTTTTTTACTATTTGAATATTTGATGAATCTATTCCACCAATCCCGGATACCATTATCAATATTTTTTTTCCATCAAATACTTCTTCTAATAATAGAGATTTAAGTTCTTTTTTATCAAATCCATCAATAATAATATTACAATCTTTAAAAAAATTTTTTAAATTTTCTTTTCCAAATTTTATTATTTCACTTTCATAGCTACCTTGTGAGATTTTGGTAAGATTTTCTCTCAATACTTCAACTTTCTCTTTACCTACTTGTTCTTCAAAATAAAATTGTCTATTTAGATTAGAATTTTCTATAACATCAAAATCTCCAAACTTCAAATTTTTTACTCCACTTCTAACTAGATGCATAGCAACATTTGAACCTATTCCTCCTACTCCAGCTATTCCTATTTTCATTTCAATATCTCCCATTCTTTAAACTTTACTTCTAATCCTTTTTTTCTAATACTTTCTACTATATCTTTAACATCTCTATTATCTGTTATATCAAATTGAGGAGTAGATTGATTATTATGTGAATATCCTCCTACTTCTGTTTTAGATCCAGCCGAAAATTTAGTAACTCCTAATTTCAAAAGATTATCTCTCATCATTGGAGTTTCTCTTGTTGATATAGTTATTCCAGCACTTGGTTGAAAAATTCTATTAGCTAGTATTATCTGTACAAAAGTAATATCATCAACTATATAACTATCCTTTAAATTTCCTTCAGCTTTATTGACTCTAGGAAAAGAAATACTAAATTCACTATTTGGATAATTTTCTATTAAGTATTTTAAATGTAATCCAGTTTTAAAAGCATCACTCCTTATATCTCCTAATCCTAAAAGAGCACCTATTCCTATTGATCTTATACCTGCCTTTGCCCCTCTTTCTGGAGTAGCCAATCTATATTTAAAATCTTTCTTCTCTCCAGATAGATGTACTTCAGCATACCTATTCTCATCATAAGTCTCTTGATATACTGTAAGCCCATCTAATCCATTTTCAACTAAATATTTATAATCTTTTTCTTCTAAAGGCATTACTTCTATAGAAACTGATGAAAAATATTTTTTTAATTTATCTATTGCACCTTTTAAATATTCTTTATCAACTAGCCCTTTCGCTTCCCCTGTTAAAAGTAGTATATTTTCTATTCCACTTTTAGCTATCTCTTCCGCTTCCTTTTCTATCTCTTCAAATTTCATATGCCTTCTAACTATATGATTTTTCTTTGAAAAACCACAATATATGCAATTACTTGTACAATAATTAGATACATAAATTGGAATATATAGACTTATTACATTTCCAAAATATTGTCTTGTAATTTTATAAGCCCTATATGCCATTTTTTCTAAAAATTTTTGAGCTTTGGGAGAGAGAAGATTTAAGTAATCATATATTGATAGCCTATCCTTCTCTATACTCACTAGTATTTCTTCTTCACTTACTAAATCAAAATATCTTTCAAAATCAAAATCTTTCCATTTTGTTAACTCATTATAGTAGCTATAGCTCATTTTCTGTACCTCTAAATAAAAAATCTGTAAGTGGTGAAGATGCACTAGCATATCTTTTCTCTTCAGCTAATTGTGCTAAAAAAGCTTCTCTTCCAGCTTCAATAGCTAATGCAAAAGCCCTTCCCATTTTTATCGGATCTTCTGCTATAGCAATAGCTGTATTTACTAATACTGCATCACATCCCATTTCCATAGCTAAAGCCGCATCTGATGGCTTTCCTATTCCAGCATCTACAATTATAGGTACTCTATTATTCTCTAGTAACATTTCAATAAAAGGTTTACTTAATATTCCTCTATTTGAACCAATTGGGGAACCTAATGGCATAACTGCTGCTGCTCCAACATCTTCTAATTTTTTAGCTACTACTAAATCTGGCATAATATATGGTAAAACAATGAAACCTTCATTAGCTAAAATCTTGCTAGCTTTTATTGTTTCATTATTGTCTGGCATAAGATATTTACTATCATTTATTATCTCAATTTTTATAAACTCTCCACATCCTGCCTCTCTAGCTATTCTTGCTATTTTTATTGCTTCTTCAGCTGTCCTTGCTCCCGATGTATTAGGTAGCAAAGTTATATTTTTTGGAATATAATTGAGTATATTCTCTTTAGGATTACGAAAATTTATTCTTCTTAAAGCCATTGTTATAATTTGTGAACCACTACTTTCTAACATTGGAGTTATTAAATTTTTATTTGAAAATTTTCCTGTTCCTGTTAATAATCTACTATTAAATTCTTTTCCTTTTAAAATTAACTTTTCCATCTTTTCCTCCAACAACTTTTTTATTTTGTCCTATATTATCAGTTATAAAACTACCCTCCAGAAACGAAAGATAAAATTTCTAGGTGATAATTATTAGCTAATTTTTGAGTTTTCCATTCACTTTTTTTCACTATTTCATCATTTATAAGAATAACTGCCTCTGATAAATCTATTTTCCATTCTCTTGATAATTTAGCTAAAAATTCGTCAATAGTAAGATTCTCTTCAGCTAAAATATATTTTTCTCCATTTAAAATAATCTCCACTTTATCACCTTAATCTAATATTTCATTACATCTTTTCATTGGACATAAATCTCCACACATTGTACAAACTTCTTCTTCTATAGGTTTTGATGATTTTCTATACTCTTTTGCTTTTTCTGAATCAATACACTCCTCAAACATTCCATTCCAATTTAATTCTCCCCTATATTTACTCATTCTATTGTCCCATTCTTTTGCTCCTTTTATTCCCTTAGCTATATCTGCTGCGTGACCAGCTATTCTAGAAGCCATTATTCCCTCTTTCATATCTTCTAATGTTGGAAGTCTTAAATGTTCAGCTGGAGTTACATAACATAAAAAGTCTGCTCCATTTGCTGCTGCTATAGCTCCACCTATTGCTGCTGTTATATGATCATACCCAGGTGCTATATCTGTTACTAACGGTCCTAATACATAAAATGGAGCATTATGACAAAGTTTTTTTTCTATTTGCATATTAGTAACTATCTCATGTATAGGTATATGTCCTGGTCCTTCTATCATCACTTGTACATCTTTTTCCCATGCCCTCTTTGTCAATTCTCCTAAAATCAATAGTTCTTGTATCTGTGGAGCATCAGTTGAATCTGCTATACTTCCTGGTCTTAATCCATCTCCTAAACTAAGTGTTACATCATATTTTCTACATATATCAAGTAATCTATCAAAATACTCATAAAAAGGATTTTCTCTATCATTTAGTACCATCCACTGAAATAGTATTGAACCTCCTCTACTTACTATCTTTGTTAATCTTTTATTATTTTTTAATCTTTCTATACAAGTCTTAGTTAAACCAGCATGAATAGTTAAAAAATCAATTCCATCTTCACAGTGCATCTCTACTACTTTAAATAGATCTTCTACACTCATATCTTTTATATTTTTCCCAAGTTTAGCTACAGCATCATACATTGGTACAGTTCCTAACATAACTGATGATTTTTTTACTAACTCTCTTCTAAATTTTTGTGTATCACCAAAAGTACTTAAATCCATTATAGCATCTGCTCCATACTCTATAGCTTTTTCTACTTTTTTCATTTCTTCATTATAATTACAACAATCTTCTGATACTCCTAAATTAACATTTATCTTAGTTCTAGTTCCTTCTCCAACTGCTCTTGGATATATACTCTTATGATTTTTATTAGCTGGAATTACAATACTTCCTTTTGCTATTCTATCTAACAATTCTTCTCTTTCTATCTTTTCATCTTTAGCTACAACCTCCATCTCTTTAGTAAATATTCCTTTTTTAGCTGCTTCCATTTGTGTTGAATACATATCTCCTCCTAAATTCACATAAAAAAATAGCTCTGTACCAATGTACAGAGCTATAAATTTAATAAATATAAAAATACCTATAAAATATATTGCTTCCCTACGCTGGTATTATCCATATCAGGTTCTAAGGGTCAAGATTACTCTTTCTCAGCCTACTGACTCCCCTAGCAATTCATAAAAATATTCTTTTTTCTATGCTGATTATATACTTATTATTTTTATTTGTCAAGTTTTTTATTTTATCTTTTATTCTTTCTTTTTTCACTAAGATATTTATCTATCTCAGCTGCGGCTTTCTTTCCAGCCTCCATTGCCAATATTACTGTAGCAGCACCAGTTACTGCATCTCCTCCTGCAAAAATTCCCTCTCTAGAAGTTTTTCCATTTTCATCTGCTTCTATTCCTTTCCATTTAGTTGTTACTAATCCTTTTGTTGTATCAGCAATCAATGGATTTGGAGATGTTCCTAACGACATAATTACTGTCTCACCTTCTAAAGTAAATTCACTTCCCTCTATTATAGAAAATTTTGCTCTTCCACTTTCATCTGGCTCTCCTAATTCCATTTTTACACACTTTATCTCTTTAACCCAGCCTTTTTCATCTCCAAGTATTTCAATTGGATTTACTAAAAACTTAAAATTTATTCCTTCCTCTTTTGCATGATGTATCTCCTCACGTCTAGCTGGTAGTTCTGCCTCTCCTCTTCTATATAAAATAGTTACATCAGCTCCTAATCTTTTTGCCGTTCTAGCAGCATCCATAGCCACATTTCCACCACCTACAACAAAAACTCTTTTTCCTATTTTTATTGGAGTATCGTAATCTTTTCTATTAGCTTTCATTAAATTTACCCTTGTTAAAAATTCATTTGCTGATATAACACCATTTAAATTCTCTCCTGGTATATTCATAAATTTAGGTAAGCCTGCTCCACTTCCAATAAATACAGCTGAATATCCATCTTTATCCAATAACTCATCAACAGTAGATGTTCTTCCAACAAAGGTATCAGTATGAACCTTAACTCCTAAAGAGTATAGTTTTTCAATCTCTTTATCTACTATCTCTTCCTTTGGAAGTCTAAACTCTGGTATTCCATAACTTAAAACTCCACCTAATTTATGTAATGCCTCATAAATTGTTACATCATATCCTAATTTAGCTAAATCTCCTGCTGCAGTTAGCCCTGCTGGCCCTCCTCCGATTATAGCTACTTTTTCCTCTTTTTTATCAGCTATTTCTACTTGAGTATTATTTCTAATAGCCCAGTCCCCAACAAATCTCTCTAATTTTCCAATAGATACAGGCTCTCCTTTTATTCCTAATATACATTTTCCTTCACATTGAGTTTCTTGAGGACAAACCCTTCCACAAATTGCTGGTAAACTAGAATATTTTGAAATAACTTTACTAGCTTCCGCTATATCTCCTCTTTTTATCTCTTGAATAAATCCTGGAATATCTATTGATACAGGACATCCTTTTACACATAGTGGATTTTTACAATTTAAACATCTATTTGCTTCTAATTTAGCTTCCTCTAAATTATATCCATAGCACACCTCATAGAAGTTTTTATTTCTTTTATTTGGCTCTTGTTCTCTTGCTGGCACTCTACCTTTTATCTCAGATAAATCACTATGCATAGGGCATGAATCATTATGATGTGTTTCTCCATCTTCTATTTCTAAAATATTTCTTCCTTCACTACTCTTATACATCATCTGTCTTCTCATTGCTTCATCATAATCCACTTTATCTCCATCAAATTCTGGACCATCTACACAAGCAAATTTAACTTTTCCATCTATTGTAACCCTACAAGCTCCACACATTCCAGTTCCATCTACCATTAATGGATTTAGACTAACTGTATTCGCTATATTATATTCTCTACACTTTAATGATGCAAACTTCATCATTATCATCGGACCAATTACTATTGCATGATCATACTCTTGATTTTCATTTTCTACTAATTTTTGTATCACATCAGTAACTCTACCAGCTACTCCATAACTTCCATCATCTGTACATACATACAGATTTTCTGCTACTTTTTTCATTTCCTCTTCTAATATCAGTATATCTTTACTTCTTGCTCCAATTATTACATCTACGGCTATCCCATTTTCTTTAAACCATTTAACCTGTGGATATACAGGTGCTGTTCCTACTCCTCCTGCTACAAAAAGATATTTTTTATTTTTTAGTTCTTCTAATGGAAAAGTTAAAAATTCACTTGGCTGTCCCAATGGTCCAACAACATCTTGAAAGAATTCTCCCTCATTGTAATTTGCCATTTTTTTAGTTCCTTCTCCAACAACTTGAAAAACTATTGCCACACTTCCTTTTTCTTTATCAAAATCACAAATTGTAAGTGGTATTCTTTCTGCTTTTTCATCAGTTTTTATAATCAAAAATTGCCCTGGTTTTGCTCCCATTGCTAACTCTCTTGCTTCTATATCCATATAGCAAATATCCTTAGTTAGCCATCTCTTACTTAAAATTTTATACATAAGATATCCCCCTATCTACATTCCACTTTATTTTAAAAGTTTTTCTATTTCAAAAAATAATTTTCCTATTTTTTCTTTTTTCTTTTCATCTAATTCATCATATTTATTATTTATTCTTCTATATAAACTATCTATTCTTTCAAAGTTAAAACTATATGATACCTCTTCTTCTATCTTATCTTTTAATTCAATACTTTCATTATTTTTCTTAAGAATATCCAACACCTTTTTGTATGTTAAATCCTCACTTTTCTGTTCTAGCTCTAGTAAGATTTTATCCTGCTCTTTATATAATTGCTCTACACTTCTTACAGGCAATATTGCAATTATCTGTTTTACAACATCTGATTTACTCTTTTTAAATAGCTCATATCTTTTTCTAAGTCTTAATGCTGTGTCTTTTTTATATCCATTAAATTCTAAGTATTTTAAGTATAAGCCTTCTGGACTCCCTTTTCTCCCTAATTCTTCAAAAACTTCTGTCAGGTTCTTTCCTAACATAATTATATTATTTCCTTGTATTTTTAACATCTCTAACGACTTATTTTTCAAATACTCTATTAATTCAATATCATTAGTTAAGGAGTTAAATACACTATCTTCTATTGAAAATATCTCTTTTATATCTTTTTTATTATTCTTTTCTCCCTTAATTATCGTAGGCTCTATCTTCTCTGATGTCTCTTTTGTCTTCTTTCTTTTTGCCATCATTGCCTGAAATCTTTCTTCTGCTGTACTCATTTATCCTCCTGCTCTACATCTCCATTATTATATCTAACAAGCTATTTTGAGCTTCCTCTACTGATTTTGATTTACTTTCCCATACAGTTTTCCCCTTTTTTACCAAACTTTCTATAATTGAAGTTTCCTTTATAGGCTCTGGGAAAACCACATCTGTATCCTCTAACATCATTTTTAATTTATTTAAAATATCTTTTTGAGTAACAGTTGCTCTATACAGATTTACTAAAATAGCTTGTATTTTTTCTACTCCAGCTTCCTCTATAACATTAATTACCCCTTTAAGAGTTGGAATATCACAAAACGCTGGAATTATAATTTTATCTGAGCACTTTACAAATTCCGTATCTATTTTCATAGTAGGTATACTATCTATTAATACATAATCATACTCTCTTTTTAAATGCTCTATGAAAAGAGGTAACTTCTCTAAAAATCTCTCTGTAAAGACTGAACTTTCAAGTGGTATAAAATCTAAATTTTTTCTTAGATTTATCTTGTCACCTTTTCCAGTCATAACCCAACTTCTTAATCCCTTTTTTAATTCAACTCTCTCTTGCTTATCTTCTGGAATTGTAAAATCTATAATATTATTTTGAGAGTCTGATGTAAGTATCATTACTCTACTTCCTTTCATAGTAAGTCCATGAGCTAATTGAACTGTTAAAAAAGTTTTTCCTATTCCACCTTTATTTACCTTTAAAGTATATACCTTTCCTACTCTCTCTTCTCTATCAATAGTAACAAACTTATCTCCAATTGTTACAGTTACATCATTACTCTCTTTAGTTATTTTTAAAGTATCAACAACTCCAAATGGAATATTTAATTTAGCAACATAATAATCTTTATCCTTATATACTTTACTAAAATTTATATTTACGTTTTTTTTATATTTTAAAAGATTTCCATGAATATCCTTTTCCTCTATCTCTTCTTCACATCTACCCTTAGTTAAAGTGATTATTCTATTTTCCATAGAAAATACTATTTCATTTTCCTCTTTACTAACATTTAAGGCTTCTGTTATACTCTTATCTACAGTAAGCACTGCATTATTAAAACTTCCATTTTTTTTATAAAATAGACCAACTTTTTTCTTCATTTGCAACTCCTCTATAAAAAACTAAGTCGCATGAATGCGACTTAGTTAGTTTTTGTTATAGATATTTTAACACACTTTTGGTATGATTTCAACCATTTTATATTATCTTCTATATTTAATATATTTAGCAACTTGTATAATAACAGTTGGAATAAAAGCTAATCCATATATAGATACAATCTCATTTATTCCTAATGGAGCTACTTCAAATATTCCGTGTAATGCTGGTATCATTAAAACGCCACTTAATAAAACAAATCCTATTAAAAAGGCAACTACTGAAAATGGATTACTCATAAATCCTAAACCAAAAATTGAACTATTTCCTCTACAGTTAAATCCGTGGAATAGTCTAGCTAAACATAACACAGCAAAAGCCATTGTACTTCCTTTTAAAGCATCGTGCATTTCACCATATCCAAGATAAAATCCTATCATTACAAAAATAGCTATTAATAACCCTTCTGTTAAAATTTTACCTGAAAGAGCTTGAGTAAGAATTGGTTCTTTTGGATCTCTTGGTTTTTCCTTTAAAACTTCTCCATGTGATGGCTCCATTCCAATAGCAATAGCTGGTAAGCTATCTGTTAATAGATTTATAAATAAAAGATGTACTGGAGCAAATATTACTGGTAATCCAGCAAAAGAAGAGTAAATTACAGCTAAAATTGCAGCAGTATTTCCTGAAAGTAAAAATCTTATTGAATTTTTTATATTAGCATAAATGTTTCTTCCTGTTGTTACAGCTTTAACAATAGTAGAGAAGTTATCATCAGCAAGTATCATAGAGGCAGCATCTTTAGAAACCTCTGTTCCTGTTATTCCCATTGCTATTCCTATGTCTGCTCTTTTTAAAGCTGGAGCATCGTTAACTCCATCTCCAGTCATAGCACAAATTTTTCCTAAAGATTGCCATGCAGTTACTATTCTTATTTTATGTTCAGGAGATACTCTAGCATATACAGATGTATGCTCTACTTTTTCTCTTAATTCTTCATCAGACATTCTCTCTACATCTACACCTTCTAATACGTTATCTCCCTCTTGATAAATTCCTATCTCTTTAGCTATTGTTCTAGCAGTTACTTTATGGTCTCCAGTTATCATTACTGGTTTAATTCCTGCCATTATACATTTTGCTACAGCTTCTTTTGATTCAACTCTTGGTGGATCAATCATTCCTACTAATCCTACAAATATATATCCATTCTCATCCTCATGACATATATCTTTTTCACACTCTAAAATCTTATAACCATAAGTTAATACTCTAAGTCCTGTTTCAGCAAAAGTATTATTTACTTTTTCTATATTTTTTATATCATCTTTTGTAATTTCTCTTATTTCATTATTCTCTAATATAGATTTAAATCTTGGAAGTAATGAGTCTAGAGCTCCCTTTGTTAACATTACCATTTTTCCATCAATTTCATGTAGAGTACTCATAAGTTTTCTATCAGAATCAAATGGTATTTCAGATAAACGTGGATATCTATCTTTTAATTCTCTATAATCAATATCATATTTTTCAGCTAAATTTATTAGAGCTATCTCAGTTGGATCCCCTACTTCATTTGTAGCATCATTACATAAAATTGATTGTTTTAATATAATATCTTCTGCCATTTGATTAGAATCTAATCCATTTTCCTCTACTATTTTTCCATTGACATAAACTTTTTTTACTGTCATTTTATTTTGTGTAAGTGTTCCTGTTTTATCAGAGCATATTACTCCTACACACCCTAAAGCTTCTACAGATTTTAAATTTTTAATAATAGCATTCTCTTTTGATAATTTTTGTGTTCCTATAGCTAATACAATTGTTACTATTGAACTAAGTGCCTCTGGAATAGCTGCAACAGCTAAAGCCACTGCAAACATTAAAGAATCTAATATTTTTACTCCATGGAATAAATTGATTGCAAATATTACTCCACATAGTAAAATTATACCTAATGACAATTTCTTACCAAAATTATCTAAAGAAACTTGTAATGGAGTTGTTTTCTCCTTTGTCGATTCTAATAATTTTGCTATCTTTCCTAATTCAGTATTCATACCAGTAGCTGTTACTAGTATTACCCCTCTACCATAACTTACTAAACTACCAGAGAATACCATATTTTTTTGATCTCCTAATGCTAATTCATTTGCTGGTATTACTTCACTTCTTTTTTCTACTCCTTCAGATTCACCAGTAAGAGAACTTTCATTTACTAAAAGTGAAAAACTTTCTAATACTCTACCATCAGCAGGTACTAAATCTCCTGCCTCTATAAAAATTATATCTCCTGGAACTATCTCTTCAGATGAAAGCTCTATCTTTTCTCCATTTCTTAAAACTTTAGTCTTAGGAGATGATAAAGATTTTAAACTATTTATTGATTCTTCAGCTTTAATATGTTGAACTGTTCCTAATATTGCATTAATAATAATTACCACAAGAATAACTATTGTACTCTCTATATTCCCTGATATTGCTGAAATAATTGAAGCAATTATTAAAATAATTACAAGAAAATCTTTAAACTGTGATAAAAATACTTGTAAAGTACTAACTTTTTCCTCCTCATTTAATTGGTTTTTCCCATACTTTTTTAATCTTTCCTTTACCTCATTACTAGTCAAACCTTTTTCTGTTACTTGAAACTCTTTTAAAATTTCCTCTTTTGACTTTGAAAAATAATTTTTCATAAATCCTCCTTCATATTTTTAATTATTGTTAATTAATAAAAAAAGACTTTCAATACGAAGTATATAAAACTCCGTATTAAAAGTCTTGTTACCACTTGGGTATACAGTACCAGAAAGTCCTAGACTCCGTGATGTTGATACTATATTTTTAACTACTCCCTCTTAATACTACTATCTTTCTATCTTATTTACATTCTAATAATATCATAGTTTTTATTAAAAGTCAAGAGCTTTTACTATCTTCCCCATGTATCTGTATTTTTATTCCAAGATGCAGCTATTTCAGCTTCCTCTTCTGTTAAATATTTTTCCTCTTTAGCTAACTCTAATAATGCTGTAAAGTTAGATAAAGTTTCCCATTTTATATTTTTCTCTCCAAAGTTTTTATACGCTTTTTCAAATTCATATGAGAATATAGCTACTACTTCTACCTCTGTAGCTCCTTCATTTCTTGCAGCTTCAACAGCTTTTATAGAGCTTCCTCCTGTAGATATTAAGTCTTCAATTACGATAACTTTTTTCCCTTCGAAATCTGCTCCCTCTATTTGTCTTCCTGCTCCATGAGCTTTCTTTTCTCCTCTTATGTAACTCATTGGTTTATTCATAGCTTGAGCTATAAAAGCTGCCCAAGGAATTCCAGCTGTTGCAGTTCCTGCTACTACATCAAAATCTTTTTCTGATAATTTTTTTACAAACTCATCTACTACTACTTGTCTTTCAACTGGATATCCTATCATTTTTCTGTTGTCACAGTATATTGGACTTTTGATTCCAGATACAAATGTAAATGGCTCCTTTACATTTAATTTTACAGCTCCTGTACTTAATAGTGATTTTGCTACATCTTTTGCTCTACTCATGATAATTAATTTCCCTCCCATATCTTCCATAAAACTCTTTATTTGAATATATTATCTGACCTCTTAAAATTGTTGTAATAACTCTTCCACCTCTATTGAATTTTTCATATGGTGTCCAGTTTGCTTTAGTTATTACTTTATCATTTTTTATTTCTGACTTGTCATCTCTATCTATTATTACTAAGTCAGCATCATATCCAACTTCAATCTTTCCTTTATTTTTTATATTAAAAATTTCAGCTGGTCTTGTACACATTACCTCGATTAATCTCTCCATCGAGATTTTTCCTTCATCTACACCTTTTAACATCATTTCAAGAGAATTTTCCACTCCAGGTATTCCAAAAGTTAATTTTGCTAACTTTTCTTCAATTAGATGTGGAGCGTGGTCAGTTCCTATAGCATCAATAGTTCCATCAGCTAATGCTTTCCATAACTCTTCATTATCCTCTTTTGTCTTTAATTCCGGCTTCATTCTAAGTAACATAGAACTTCTCTCATCTGCATTTACATCATCAACATTTAAAAACAGATGGTGTGGAGTAACCTCTCCATATACTTTTAATCCTCTAGCCTTAGCTTCTTTTAACATCTTAGCTTCACTAGCCTTTGAAAGATGACATAGGTATAATGGTTTATTATATTTTTCACAAAGCTCAATAGCCTTAGCTACCATTTCCTCTTCAGCATGTACTGATATAATTTTTGATTCTCTAAAAATATTTTCGATAACCTTATCTTCTGTTATCAGCATATCCCCAGTAGACATATTTAAAAATATCTTTGTAGATGCCACTTCATCAATAATTTGTTTTATCTCTTCACTGTTATCATTTCTACTTCCACCAAAATTGAATCCATAATCTACATATGATTTTCCACTCATCATAGCTCTTTTATTCCTCAATATATCAGCAGTTGTAACAGCTGGAACCGTATTTGGCATATCTATAAAAGTGGTAACTCCACCTCTAGCACACGCCATACTTCCTGTTGTAAAATCCTCTTTATGAGAAAGTCCCGGATCTCTCATATGACAGTGTACATCTACAACACCTGGAATTACCCATTTCCCTTCAGCCTCAATAACTTGAGAAGTTTCTTCTTGAATATTTTCAGATATTTTTACTATTTTTTCATTCTCTATTAATATATCTGTAATTTTTTCTACTCCATCAATTAGAACTTTACAGTTTTTTATTAGCATAATCCTGCCTCTTTCATTCCTTCTAAAATTTCAGCTTCTACCATTTGAGCTGCCTTAGCTGGATCTTCATTTTTAGTTATTGGTCTTCCCACTACTAAGAAATCACATCCATTTATTATAGCATCTTTTGGAGTCATTATTCTCTCTTGATCATTTGTTGCTGACCATTTTGGTCTTACTCCTGGACATACAGTTTTAAAATCTTTTCCACAAGTATCTTTTATTAATTTTGCTTCCCATGGTGAGCATACTACTCCATCTAATCCTGAAGTTTTTACTAGCTTCGCCCAGTTTAGAGCTAAATCAGCAAGAGAAAGTTTTGACTGGAATGTTTCCTCTACATCTTCTACTGATAAACTTGTTAATACAGTAACTCCTATTACAAGGTTATCTTGATTTATCTTTTTAACCTCTTCAGCAACCTTAGACATCATTTTTTTTCCACCACTAGCGTGTACATTGAACATAAATACATTTTGCTTAGCAGCAAAAACTGAAGCCATAGCTGTTGTATTTGGAATATCGTGGAATTTTAAATCTAAGAAAACTTTCTTCCCTTTAGCTGCAAGATACTCTATTATCTCTCCCTTTGAGTTTAAGAAAAGTTCTAATCCAACTTTATAGAAAGTTGCTCCATCACCAATTTTTTCTACAAGCTCCTTTGCTTGATCTGCTGTTGGAAAATCCAAAGCTATTATCATTCTATCCTTAGCACTATACATAAATAAACTCCTTCTAAATTATCTATGAGCAGCTCCTACTAGCTCACTTATATTATTTAATCCATTTTCTTCACAATATTTTTGTAATCCTTCTGCTACTTCTACAGCTAACATTGGATTAGAGAAAATTGCTGAACCTAATGATACCATAGAAGCTCCAGCCATTATAAATTCAAGAGCATCTTCTACACTAGCAATTCCTCCCATTCCAATAATTGGAATATTTACTGCTTTATATACTTGATATACCATTCTTACAGCTACTGGTTTTACAGCTGGTCCTGAAAATCCACCAAAAGTATTTCCAAGTACAGGTTTTTTAGTTCTTATATCTATTACCATTCCTAGTAAAGTATTTATTAATGATACAGCGTCTGCACCATTTTCCTCTACTATCTTAGCTATACCAGCTATATCAGTTACGTTTGGAGAAAGTTTTACTACTAATGGTTTTGAAGTTACTTTTCTTACCTCTCTAGTTACTCTAGCTGCTACCTCTGGATTAGCTCCAAAAGCCATTCCTCCATCTTTTACATTTGGGCAAGAGATATTTAATTCAACTACTGCTATTTCAGGAATTTTATCCACTCTTTTAGCTATCTCTATATACTCTTCTACAGTTTTACCATTGATATTAGCAATTATATTAGTAGTTATTCCTTGAGCTTTCATCTCAGGTAATATGTGAGATTCAAAATAATCAATTCCTGGGTTCTCTAGTCCTACACAGTTTAACATTCCAGCTGGAGTTTCAGCTATTCTTGTTCCATAGTTTCCATCTCTTGGCTCTACAGTTAATCCCTTTATTCCTATTCCACCTAAGATATTTGGGTCGAAATAATCTTTATACTCTAATCCAAATCCAAAACAACCAGAAGAAGTTACTATTGGATTTTTAAAATCTACTCCTAAAAATTTAGTTTGTAATCTGTTCATCTTTTCCTCCAACAAATTAATTTCCACAACAAGTTTCATTTTTTGCCACTACTGGATCGAAATCTACAATAGTTTCAGAATCAAATACTGGTCCATCATGACACACTTTTTTCATTCCAAATTTTGTCTTGATTGAGCAACCTACACAAGCCTTTACTCCACAAGCCATTCTAGCTTCTAGAGAAATTTCACATTTTGTATCAAATTTCTTTGCTGTTTTAGCTACAGCTTCCATCATTTTTTGAGGTCCACATGTAAATACCATATCAAATTTCTTATCTTTCATAAGCTCTTCCATCTTTACTATAACATTTCCATGTATCCCAACAGAACCATCATCAGTTGTTATGTAATGCTCAATACCATTTAAATCAAAGTTTGACATTATCTCCATAGCTACCTTATTTCTTCCACCAGCTATATAAGTAACCTTATTATTTTTTGCTAGAACCTCTATTAATAGTTTCATAGGAGCCATTCCCATACCTCCACCTACTACTAATAACTCTTTTCCTGATAGTTCAGTAGTAAATCCAGTTCCTAGTGGTCCTTGAATATTGATTAATTCTCCAGCTTTCATAGAAGCTAAATCTTTAGTTCCTCCACCTTTTATTTCATAGTAGAACTCTAATATATTATTCTCTTTATCTGCATAATGTAAGCTGATTGGTCTTCTTAAGAAGTAAACACCATTTTTACATTGTAACATATAAAATTGCCCTGCCTTAGCAGCTTGAACTGTCTTATCTCCCTTTACTCTCATTAGGTAGTTATGACCAGCAACTACTTTGTTTTCTAAAATTTCACAATTTTCTAAAAACATTTCTCCTCCCAAATCTATATAAATAAACTATTTTATCTCTTTTCCACAGTAGTGACAGAATCTTCCATACTCTTTTACTACAACTTTATTCTCTGTCTCTTCAAAGTGAGTTACACACTTAGGATTTTTGCAAACTATTGAAGTATTTTTCTCTATCTTGTCATTTTCTACTTTTTTAGATGCCTTAGAAGCTTTTAATCCCATAGCTAAAGCATACATAGCTTCCCTTGTAGGAACTCCATTAGCTGCTTGCTTAAAATATAGTGCGTGCTTTGTATTATCTAAATCTATATTTATCTCATCTACTCTTGGTAATGGATGTAGAATTATCATATGCTCTTGACATTTACCTAAGATAGTATCCGTTGATATCTTATAAACACCACTTACCTTATTATATTCTTCTATATCATCAAATCTCTCTCTTTGAATTCTTGTCATATATAAGACATCAATCTCTTTTAAGATTGGCTCATACTCTGAACAAATATGATATTTCATTCCCTTTTGGTCTAATTCTTTTGTAATATATTCAGGAATCTGAATTGAATCTGGAGCTATAAAGTAAAACTCTCCATTGAACATCTCTAAAGCTTTAGTTAGTGAATGAACAGTTCTTCCATATTTTAAATCACCTACAAAAGCTATTTTTATATTCTCTATTCTTCCTAGTTCCTTCTTTATTGTAAACAGATCTAGAAGAGTTTGACTAGGGTGTTCATTTGCTCCATCTCCAGCATTAATAATAGGATTATTTGAGATTTCAGAAGCAAATTTTGCTGATCCCTCTATATAGTGTCTCATAACAATTACATCTGAATAAGCTTCTACCATTTTAATTGTATCTCTCAGAGATTCTCCCTTTTTTAATGATGTTGCATCTGGAGAATCAAATCCTAATACTTGAGCTCCCATTCTGTATGCTGCTGATGTAAATGATAATCTTGTTCTTGTTGAAGGTTCAAAGAATAAACTCCCCACTATTTTCCCTTTAGCCAACTCTGGCTCTGGTTTTTGAGAAAGTTCACTAGCTACTTCTAAAACTTCCAGTATCTCTTCTTTTGTCAAATCTTTAATAGATATGAAATCCTTCATCTACTCTTCCCTCCTGCTAAAATCATAAGTCAGTCATAAAAAAAGGAATGGCTCTCCCTTTAAAAGAGAGTTAACATTCCTTTAATATCATTATAAATATAATTCTTAAAAAATATAAAATAATTAGAAAATAAAATAGAAATAGAGTGCATATCTTTTAGCTTATCTATAAAATTTCTCATCTCTACTCCTCCTTACTCTCTACATATATCTTTGCTATTCTATCATAGTTTTCAGTTTTTTTCAAGTATGATTTTAATTTTTTAATACCTCTATTAGTTGTGTCTTATAATTATTCAAATTCTCTATTAAATTATCTATCTGTTCCCTAGTCAATTTTACACTTTTTTCAGGTAGTGGAACATTTTTAAATCCATCACTTACCTCTACATTTGTTACTGGGAACATATAATTCTCTTCACTCATTATTTTTTGGAAATCATCACTCAAAACTCTCTCCATAAATTTCTTAGCTCCAGCTTTAACCTCTTTTTTATTCACAAGTGAAACTCCCTCTTGATAAATAAAACTTCCATCTTCTAATAAGAAACTATCATATTTTGAAGAATCCTCGCCTGTAAAAAATAGATTACTTGTAGCATACCCTATCATCATAGGTGCTTCTCCTGCTGTAAATTTAGCAAAGGCTTCACTCCAACCAGGCTCTACACTATATATAGCTGGTTTTAATTCCTTCCAAAACTCTAACCAATTTTCACCATAAAGAGCTATACTCCATTGTAACGCTTCCTCTCCAGTAATTGATACTTTTGGATTTTCTACCATAAGTTGCTTATTAAATTTCTCCAACTCTTTTAAATTTTTAGGTGGTACTGAAATCTTTTCCTTATTGTAATTTATTGCTAAAACACCATAATCCATTGGAATAACATAATCACTACTCATTTTGAAATTTTTATTTTTAATATTTCCAATATTTTGAGGAACATATGGTAATATTAGTCCCTCTCTTTTAGCCATCTCTGTAGTTAACTCTGTAAGTCCTACTACAATATCTGCCTTTGGTCTTTTCTTTTCCAGTTTTAGCCTTCCAACAATCCCATCTATAGAGACAAACTTTATAGTATCTCCTGTTTCTTTCTGAAATACCTTTCCGTACTCCTTCTCTATCCATTTCATCGAACTTGGTCCATAGATAGTTATCTCCTCAGCGTTGATAGTTGTTGCTCCTCCTACAAATAGGCAAGTTAATAAAATTTTTTTCATACTTTTCTCTCCTTTCCTTTCTAGCATTACCTAGATAGGTTCTGACGGTCGAATATTAATTCCTCTCAGCCTCTTAGCTCCCGTTCTGTTCATTATACCATTTTTTATTATATTTGAACAGTTGAAATAAAATTTTTCCTGCTATGTGTACTGATTCGCCTTTTTTATAAAAAAAAGTAGAAACCATTAAGATGATTTCTACCATATTTTAAACTATCTCATTCCTACCATATTTTTATTTTTTAGTATATAAGTTTGTTTATGTGCTAAAGGAATAAAATATCTACTACTATATGTAAGATGGAAAATTTTATCAATAATTCTCTCTCTATATTCCTTATTTTTCTCTACTTTAAATAAGTTAAAGAATGTTAATAATGAATCCTCTAATTCATAATCCATTATCTCTCCAACTATTGTTTTTTCTAAACTTGTTATAGGATATATTTTATTAATAGTTATATTGTATAACGCTATGTCATACTCTTTTGATCTTAATCTCTTCAAAAATTTATCTAAATTGAATACTTCAATCTCTACTTCTAAACCACTATCTATTAAATCATGTGCTACATATTGAACAAAATTTCTATTATGAATAGTATTTAAACACATAATTTTTATTTTTTCATTAAATATACCGCTCTTTTTCAAAACTTTAATAGCTTCTTCCTTAGTATATTTTTTTTCTAATACCGATATCTGTACATCAAACATCTCTTTTGGATAAATAGTAGTTGCATCACGATTTAAAAGAGATTCTAAAGCCTTTTTATCTTCTAGTGAGTAATCCTTTCTTTCACCAAAAACTAACGATATTATATCATAAACAGTGTCTTCTATTACTCCTTTTCCTTTTAAATCCCCTATTTTTCTAGCTGTATCAATATCTTCTTGATATAAATCATAAGAATAATAATTTGGTAAATTTAATGAATTAATAACTCTTTGATAACTACTTAATTCTCCTTTTATATCAACATTTTCAAAAGGATAGTTTTCCTCAAAATAGTATTCATTTCTCTTTAATTCAAGTGTATTTTTTCCGATATCTTTAATTGCATATCTTCCACTTGTAACTATCTCCCCATTTACTCTTTTTAATATAGACATTAATGGATTTGTCAGTCCAATTTCTAGTTCATTATCTGGATAATTTAATATAATTAAAAACTCTTTATCATTTAAAACTTTAATTTGTTTTATTGAAGAATATAAGTTATTCATATATCCATCTTTTAAATAACTTTCTAAAGACTCTTTTACATCATAGGAAGTTATTGCATCTCCATTTGAAAAATATATATCATCTCTCAATTTACAATACATTTCCATTTCATCATTACGTTTATATTCTGCTAGTAAATATAGAGTTACTTCTCCCTTATTTTAATATATGTTAATTTTTTTATACATCTCTACATAAAAAAATTAATACCTTTATACTAGTGTACCAAAAAAAAAGTCAAGCTTTGAAACACAAAGTTTTTCAAAATAAAAAAAGAGATTGTAGTTAAGAATTTACAATCTCTTCAATATAACTTAGAAATTATTTTAGATATTTATCAATTATTTTATTATATGTCCCGTTATTTTTTAAAGTCATTAATCCATTATTTATTTTTTCTATTAACTCTTTATTTTCACCTTTTTTAACCATAACAGCACACTCAGAATAATCCTCTTCTCCCACAGGAGTTTTTACCTTCAAACCATTTGCAATATTATATTCTATAAATATAATATCCTCAAAACAAGCATCTGATAACTTTAATGCCACATCTTCTACCAAGTTCATATCATCATCTAAATATAATACATTAAAATCATATTTTTGAGATATTTTTTCTACAAACTCACAACCTGATGTACCTCTTTTTACAGTTACAGTTCTGCCCTCTAAATCCTCATATGAAGCTATCGGTGAATTCTCCTCTACAACTAATGCTAATCCTGTTGCTAAATATGGTTCAGAAAAATCATATACCTCTTTACGAGCTTCTGTTATCGACATTCCTGAAAATATAGCATCTACCTCTCCTCTCTCTAGAGCATCCATTGAACTTTGGAACCCAAGAGGTAAAAGCTCATATTTAAAATTTTGTTCTTTTGCTAAGGCTTCTAATAAATCCACATCAATCCCTACAAATTTTCCATCTTTATTCTCATATTCAAAAGGTGGAAAATATACGTCAGTTGCTATCTTATAAATTTTCTCTTCAGCAACCTCCTCAGTGGCATCTACAGCAAATGAGCTAATACACCATAGCATAAAAAACATTGTCTTTACTAAATTGTAAATAAATTTCATTACTCCTCCTAAATTAATTTAAAAATAACAACTATTAAATAATAGTTCTATTTTAGCCTTGATTAGTCTATCAAAAATTTTAAAAAAAGTCAAGTTTTCAAACAAATTTTAGTTGTCATTTTAATTTAGATTTTTTAATTTTTTAAGAAAAAAAATATTTGATTGTTATAATTTAATTTATATGTTATAATTTTTTCTGGACTGTTATTGTCTAATATAATATGAATGGAGAGTTTCAAATGACAAACAACAATATTACTAATAAGATGTTTTTAAGTCTTATGATCCCTTTTATTCTTTCTACAATAACTCAACCTTTATTAGGGGCAGCTGATATGGCAGTTATTGGAAAGTTAAATAATACTAATTTTATTTCAGGTGTTTCTATTGGAACCTTAATTTTCAATACTATCTATTGGATATTTGGATTTTTAAGAGTGAGCACCACTGCTTATAGTGCTCAATCAAGTCATTATACAAATAAAAAAGATATTAGTGATGTTTTTTTCCGTCCACTATTAATAGCTTTTATTATTAGTTTCATTATGATTATTTCACAAAACTTAATTTTTGAAAGTTCTATGAAGTTTATTAATCCAGATATTAATATTCAAAAAGTAGCTTATACTTATTTTAAAATACTTATATGGGGAGCTCCCTTTGTTTTGACAAATTATGTACTTTTAGGTTGGCTTATGGGATTAGGAAATGTCAAATCTTCTATGACTATGCAAATCTCTGGTAATCTATTGAATATACTTTTAGATATTTTATTTGTTATATTCTTAGATTATAAAGTTGAAGGAGTTGCTTATGCTACTCTTATCTCACAAATTTTTTCAACTATTCTTGGAATAATATTTATTACTCCATACTCTTATCATAAATATTTAGATTTTAAATCTATTATAAATAAAAAAGAGATTATAAATATTTTATGTGTAAATAGAGATTTAATGATTAGAACTTTCTGTTTAGTATCTCACAATAATCTCTTTACCATGGCTAGTTCTAGATTAGGTGGAGATATTCTTGCTACAAATGCTATACTATTCCAAATAATGTCAATTTTCTCATATGCTTTTGATGGAATTGCCAATACAGCTAGTGTATTCTCTGGAAGAGCTAGAGGACAGAAAAATAATACACTTATGAAAAATTGTTGGAAACAAACTTTTTTCTGGGGAATCATTGCAACAATTTTAATTACAATAGTGTTTGTCTTATTTAATAGAACTATTATTGAAATCTTTACAAAGCTTCCTAATATATTAATATTAACTCAAAAATACTCAATCTGGTTAGTACTATATCCTTCTATTGCTTTTTTAGGATTAACTTTTTATGGAGTGTTTACAGGAGCAGCTAAAACAGTTCCTATTATGACATCTACAGTATTAGCTTTTATTTCATTTTTCATAGCTTGGAAATTTTTAATACCAATTTATGGAAACAATGGCGTTTGGTTATCACTACTTGTCTTCTATTTAGGAAGAGGTATATTCTTAATCCCTCAATTAAAAAAGACCTTAACTAATTAAAATTCAAATGTAATACCTAGTCTACTTAGATATTTTTATTTAAAAACTACTAAAAAATAAAGAGAGAAAGTATAATTTTATCTTACCTTCTCTCTTTTTATTATCTCTTTTTAAAACTCTAAGTGACACATTACTTCATGTTCACTATCAAATTTTTTCATTTTTGGCTTTTTAACTTTACACACCTCTATTGCTGATTTACATCTATTAACAAAAGGACACTCATCTTTTAATAGAATTGGACTAGGAATATCCCCTTCTAAAATCTCCAATCTATTATTTTTCTCCAAACTTAATACACTCTTTATTAAAGCATGAGTATATGGGTGTTTTGCTTCTAATTTTAAGTTTTTACTCTTTAATTTTTCGACAATATGCCCTAGATACATAACCACAACTTCATCAGCTAATGACTGTACCAAAGCTAAATCATGACAGATAAATATTATACTCATATTTGTTTCTCTCTGTATCTTTTTCAAAAGCTCTATTATACTTTTTTGAATAGATACATCTAAGGCTGAGGTTGCCTCATCACAAATAAGAATTTCAGGTTTAAGTGATATAGCTCTAGCTATTCCTACCCTCTGTAACTGTCCTCCACTTAAATTATGTGGATAAGCATTCAAGTAATCACTTGATAACTCTACCATATTTAAAAGCTCTTTTGCTTTCTTCTCTTTCTCTTCCTTTTTTATCAATCCAAAATTAAGAAGTGGCTCTGTTAGGATATCCTTTATTGTCATTCTTGGATTAAAAGCTCCATGAGCATCTTGGAAGATCATTTGAATATTTTTTCTATTCTCCCTTAACTCCTTTTTATTAAATTTTGAAATATCTTTTCCTTTGTAAAGTATTTCACCCTCAGTTAGTTTCTCTAATTGGACTATCAATCTCACTAAAGTTGATTTTCCACATCCACTCTCTCCTACTATCCCTGTAATTTTTCCCTCTTCTATATCTAAATTTATATTATTACAAGCTTTTAAAGTTTTACCATCAGAAGTTATAAAATACTTATTTACATTTTTTAATTCTAATATTTTTTTACTCATAATTTTCCTCACTCTCTAAAGTAGGAACAGAGGCTATTAATAATTTAGTATATTCAGACTTTGGATTTTTTAAAACCTCTTCTGTTTTTCCAGTTTCAACAATTTTTCCATCTTTCATAACAACCAATCTATCAGCTAAATATGCAGCTACTCCTAAGCTATGTGTCACTACTACCATTGTCGTACCAAATTTTTCTCTCATGTGAAGTAATTCAGTAACAATCTGAGCTTGTGTTGTTACATCTAGAGCACTTGTAGGTTCATCTGCTAATAATATTTTAGGATTAAATGTCATAGCCATAGCTATTCCTACTCTTTGGCACATTCCTCCACTCAACTGATATGGATAACTGTTCATTATATTTTCTGGAGATGGAAGATTTGTTTTCCTCAAATTCTCTATTGCTTTAGCTTCGGCTTCTTCCTTTGAGATTTTGAGATGTTGTCTAATATATTCAATATATTGCTTTCCTATCTTTCTAATAGGATTAAGAGTATGACGTGTCTCTTGAAAAACGATTGTTATATCTCTTCCCTTTTCAAACTTCTTATCATTTAAAATGTTTTTTCCTTCAAATAGTACTTCTCCTACTATCTTAGTAGTTTCAGGAAGTCCTCCTACAATACTTTTAATGAGAGTGGATTTTCCACTTCCACTCTCACCTACTATACCTATAATTTCACCTTTTTTTATATCAAAATTAAAATCTGAAACTGCTACCTTTCCATTCTCATAAATTATCCCAATATTTTTTAAAGTTAGCATATACACTCCTATTTAAAATGACATCTTATCTGTTAACCAATAGTAATCCATTGGATACATCACTACATTTTTTAATTTTGTTGAAGAGATTAAGTAAGCAGTTTCATATCCAAAGAATATTGTTGCACAATCATCCATTATAAGTTGTTGAATTTCTATAATTAACTCTCTTCTCTTATCAGGATCAAACTCTGATGAAAGCTCATCTAATAAAGCATCTACTTTTGGATTATTATATCCAGTTTGATTTGTAGAAGCTTTACTATACCAGTTCTCACGTAAATAGTTTTCAGGATCTCCACTATTAGCAACTAAAACATTCCATATAAGTAAATCAAAATTTCCACTATCTCTATATTTTAATACTGTTTCATAACTTACTGTTATTAATTTTACCTTTATTCCAATCTCTTTTAAACTAACTTGAGCCGCTTGTGCATAAACTTTTAACTCTTCTCTACTTGTATAGATAATAAAGTTTAACTCTATTTTTTGCCCATCTGGAGTTTCTAAATACCCATCTCCATCAATATCTTTATATCCAGCCTTAGCTAAAATTTCCTTTGCATTTTCAGGATTATATGTATTTTCATCAACAAGTTGATCAAATCCGAAATTTAATGTTGGTGGTACTGGTGCTTTTCCTGGAGTTGCTGCTCCTCCTAATAAAACAGCTGTATAAACCTCTTTATTCAAAGCTCTATTTATAGCTTGACGTAATACTTTATCTTTTAAAATTCCATTTTCATTCATAAAAGCAAAAGTTCCTCTTAATGACTTTATACTTTGAATGTTATACTTATCATTATTTTTAAAATCAACTAAATTTTCTGGCTTTAGACTGTATGCCATTTGAATTTCTCCACTTTGTAGTGCTAAAGAACGTGTTGCTTGATCATTTATATATTTAAATACCACACGATCAAATGGAACCTCTCCTCCCCAGTAATTTTCATTTCTAACTACTGAACAATACTCTGTTGGATTAAATTTCTCTACAACATATGGTCCTGTTGAAACAGGTCCCTCCATAGCAAATTTTGTTGTATCAGCTTCTGTATTTACAATTATGAAAAGAGGATCTGCAAGACATCCTGGAAGTGTTGTCACTGGCTTTTCAGTTTCAATTATTAAATAATTTTTATCTGCTACTATACTCTTTGGAATAAAAAATGTATTAGCTCTCTGATTTAACTTAAAAGTACGCTCTAAAGAGTTTTTTACACTTTCTGATGTCATTAATGTTCCATCTGAAAATTTTACTCCCTCTCTTATTTTAAATTTCCAACTTTTTCCATCTTTACTATTTTCCCAACTCTCTGCTAATAGTGGTACTAACTCTCCTTTTTCATCAAATTTTGTAAGTGTTTCTCCAACTCCATATCTTGCTACTGTCCAACTAAAATACTGTTCTGTTGTTTCTAAAGTGTTAGCAAAACTAGGTGTTCCTATTACTATTTCCTTAACTTCACTTACTGAATTTTTATTTTCAACCTTCTCCTTTCCACAGGCTGTTAACAATATTAAACATAATATTGAAATAAATTTTAATACTTTTTTCATTTAAATTCTTCTCCTTTATACTTATATTTTTTTAATTTTCTTTTGGATCTAATATATCTCTAATACTATCCCCTAATAAGTTAAATATCACAACAACTATTATAATTGCTATCCCAGGTGAATATATTAACCATGGGGCCTTAAATATATATAATCTTCCTTCATTTAACATCAATCCCCACTCTGGTATTGGAGCCTGTACCCCTACTCCTAGAAATGATAAAGATGTTATCTCTAATATCAACATACCTATATCAATAGTTGCTGTAACTAACATTGTAGGAAAGATATTTGGCAATAGATATTTAAGAAATAGATTTAAAGGTGTTATTCCCCCCATTATTGCTACTTCTATATATGTATTTTTTCTTATTTTCAAAGTTAAACTTCTAGCTAGTCTAGCATATCTAGGCCATGTAACTAAACTTATTGCTAAAACAGCATTAAAAGTACTTGGCCCAAGTATACCTGCTATTGCTATAGCTAGTATTAATCCCGGAAAAGCCATCATCATATCTGATATTTTCATGATTACATTATCTACTATTCCACCATAAAACCCAGCTATAACTCCCAATGTTCCTCCAACAAAAAAAACTATTGCCAGTAGTGAAAAAGCCATCACTAATGTTGTTCTTGTTCCATAAATAATTCTTGAAAAAATATCTCTTCCTAAAACATCAGTTCCTAATATATACTCCTTTGAAGGTGGTTTCAAGGAATCCAACATAACAGCATGGTATGGATCTTTAGGGGCTAGAATTGGAGCTAATATCGCTATCAATATGACAATTATACTCAGAGATAGGTATATTAAAAATTGTTTGTTTTCTAAAATTTTTCTTACGCTCTTCAATTTTACTCCTTTACTCTTGGATCTAAAAATTTATATGAAAAATCCACAGCTAAATTTACTATCATATAAAATAGTGCAATAAATAAAACATATCCTTGAATTAATGGATAGTCATGTGCTGATATAGCCTTTATAGCTAAATTTCCCATTCCAGGCCAGTTATAAACTATTTCTATAATTGCTGTTCCACTTATTAAATTTCCTACAGTTACTCCTAAAAGTGTCATTATAGGTAACATTACATTAGGAAGCAACTGTTTAAATATCATAGTTCTCTTACTTAATCCCCTTATTTTACTAGCGACTATATACTCTTGTTTTAACTCTTCCAATACAATAATTCTAATTTGGCTAGTATATTTAGATGACATTGCCAAAGCTAAGGTAACTGCTGGTAAAATTAGAGCTTTTATATTATCAGTTCCTCCTATGATAGGAACCCAACCTAACTTTACACCAAATATACTTAAAAATATCAATCCCATCCAAAAACTTGGAATAGATATTCCTAAAAAACTAAAGCCTCTTATAATATAATCTATTATTTTATTTCTATTTAAAGCTGATATAAAACCTAATGGTATTGATATTAGCAACATTAAAACAAATGATACTACACTTAATTTTAGTGTGATAAGAAAACTAGAAATCAATTTTGTAAAAACTGGAATTTTTAAAGAAAAGGACATTCCCAAATCTCCCTTTAAAACCTTTAAAAGCCAAACCTTATATTGAATTAGAAAGGGTTTATCCAATCCTAGTTCAGCTCTTACTTTAGCCAATAGCTCTGGAGAGGGTATATTCCCTGAATCAGTTAACATAATTTCTGCCGGATCTCCAGGAGCAAGATAAGTTAAAGTAAAAGTTATAAAACTAACCCCTATTAAAACAATTAAAATCTGAAAAGACTTACTTATAAAACTTTTCATTAAACACTCCTTAATTTTAATCTAATAAATAATTTTTTAATAAAAACTAAAATTTTAATAATCAAATATATTTAAACATTTTTTATTAAAAAAATCAAGATAATTTTATACCAAATTTGTTAATTTTTAATATTTTTAAAAAAAACTATAATTACAAATAAAAATAGCCTTCTGTAAGAATAAACTTCTCACAAAAAGCTATTTTATTATATATTCATAAGAATATCATATGCTAACTCTTCTTTTTTCTTTTCCGGAAGAGATTTTATAGAATCTTTTCCTTTAATTATGTAAATTTCATTTGTTGATTTTTGCATATTGCTTGCATCATTAGCCACTATCATATCTAAATTTTTTCTTTCTAATTTTCCTATTGCATTTTCTATTAGATTTTCAGTTTCTGCTGCAAACCCTATTAATATTTGCTCTTTCTTTAATTTTCCCATCTCTAATAGTATATCTGGATTTCTATCTAACACTATTGTCAGTTCCCCATCTTTTTTCTTTATTTTTTCATTTGAATAATATTTAGGTTTATAATCAGCTACTGCTGCACAAGCTATTGCTATATCCATTTTTGAAAATCTTTTTATAGTTTCATCATACATCTCTTGAGCACTTCTTACTTGAACAAACTCCTTTACTCCTGTTGGTATTTCCAAATTAGTTGGTCCAGAAATAAGAACAACCTCTGCTCCCAAATCAACAGCTGACTTAGCTAGAGCATAACCCATCTGTCCACTTGATCTATTTGAAAGATATCTTATTGGGTCTATTGCTTCCTCTGTTCTCCCAGCTGTTATAAGGATTTTTTTTCCTGTTAAAACTTTTTCTCTATAGATATTATCTTTTTCTATAATCTCTATTATCTCATCTTCAGCTTTCAAACGTCCCTTTGCATTTACATTACAAGCTAAAAATCCTTCATCTGCTTCTATAAATTTATATCCATATTTTTTTAGTCTATTGACATTCTCTTTTAAAATAGGATTTTCATACATATTAACATTCATAGCTAAAGCAAAATAGACTGGCTTTTTGCAAGCTGATATTACAGTTGATAACATATCATCTGCTATTCCATTAGCTACCTTTCCTACTATATTATATGTTGCAGGAGCTACTAATATCACATCAGCCCAATCTGCTAAAGATATATGTTCAACTTCAAAATGTGGTGTCTTATCCCACATATCTACATATACTCTATTTCTAGATAGTGTTTCTAATGTCAATGGTGTTATTATCTTAGTTGCGTTCTCTGTCATAATAACCTTTACATTGTAACCTTTTTTCTTTAATTTAGAGATTATGTTAGCAGATTTATATGCTGAAATTCCTCCCGTTACTCCTATTAAAATATTTTTCATAAGTTCTCCTTACTTTGTTACTCTTCTCTCATGATAGTATTCATCTCTTTTTAAAATAAATTCATTTATCTGTTCATCTTTAAATCCAAAATCAATTAAATTAGAGAAATTAAACTTTAATAGATCTTCCATAAATTCAATATCATTTTCTGAAAAAATATTTGTTAATTTTCTACTTTTGTTATATATCTTAGAAACTCTCTCTCCTTTATTTAAGTAAGTTACAACTTCCCACTCAATAAATTCTTTCGTTAAATATTTTTGAAATCTATTTTTTCCTTCAGTTATATTTTTAATATCCTGAGAAAGTAAATCAAATGTTTCTAATGTTAAATCTTGAAGATAAATTATTCCCTTATCTATTATAGCATTAGTTAATTCCTTAAATCTACTAGCTGAAAAGAACTTTTCTATATCTACTTTATAGTAATGTTTTTCTTTTTTTGAAGAAAGATTATATTCATCAATTGTTTGCTTTAATCTTTCGTTTTCCTCTTTAGTATCTTTAATATTTTTTTCAATCAACTCTAACTGTTTAGAATTTAAATTATTATTAGTAGTAGTATTTTGATTGATTTTATCTAATTCATTAATTAAATCTGAAATTTCTTTATCTTTCCTTAAAATTATCTGTTCTAACTCTTCAATCTTTTTTAAAAGTCTCTCTTCCTCTTCATTATTTTTTTTACTAAATATAGAAAATAATCCCATAAATTTCCTCCACTTATTTTTCTACTGCTGTATCTCGTATAATCCCTCTCTTTATATATTCTTCTATCTCTAACAATATAAACTCATCAAATATTTTAGGAGCATATTTTATTACTGGCTCTAATCTTTTGATTACCATCTCTTTAGTTACATTCCACTTTTTCCAAGTATGTCCATCAGAAGATAAATTTTGGATGAATCCTTGGAATCTATCAAAAACATTTGCAAATTTTGACTCATCAGTTTCCATATTCTCAAATTCTACCCATAAATCAAAATACTCTCTATACTGCTCTCTAGGAAGTAGTGAAAATATTTTTTCTGCTGCTGCTAACTCTTTATAATACTTTTCTTCTTTCGAATAGTTCGAAAATGCTGGTGTATCATCACAATAAATTTCAACTAAATCATGTAGCAAAATCATCTTTAGAACTCTCTCCATATCAACTTTCTCAAAAGTTACATATTCTTTTAAAGTAATAGCACATACAGCCATATGCCAACTATGTTCAGCATCATTCTCTCTTCTATTTACATCTCCCAATATCACAGATTGTCTTAAAATTCCCTTTACCTTATCAATTTCCATTAAAAAATTTACTTGTTCATATAGTTTTTTCATAAAATTCCTTTCACCAACTTATTAATTATTTAGAGAAAATAAGCTGTTCTCCTTTTGTGTTTGTAAGTATTAGTTTATCTTCAGTTTTGCTAATCTTTGTCATACTTTTTAATAAAGTTAAAAATTGGTCCTCTCTTATTAAAGCTTCTCTCGACCCTCCCATCTTTGTAGAAGCTAACGGATCAACAACTATTCTTCCATCTTTTATATCTGCTTTTCCAAAATATCTATTTAAACCTGAATATCCAAAAATTCTTCCTGCATCATCAAAACCAACAGTTAAGCCTTGTCCTGGAAATATATTTATTAAATTGTACTCTATATTCGTTACTTCAGTTACATTCGCTACAACTTGTGGAGAATCAACCTTTGTTTCTTGTAAAGTAGTACATCCCACTAATGAAATTACCATCGTAATCAATATCATTACCCTTTTCATAATCCTCACTCCCTAATTAAATTAATCTCCCTTAGAAAGATTATACTACACATATTGGTAAATTGTATATAACTTTCTATAAATTTCTGAAATAATTTTCTTTTTAGAATAAAATATTTACAAAACTTTACATAAAATATAAAAATATAGTATAATATTATCAAGAAAATAGAAATTAATTCTTAAAATTGAAAATTGAAGGTGGGGTTATGAACAATATTGAAAATTTAGCTGACATTATTAAAGAGAGCAATTATATCGTTTTCTTTACTGGAGCTGGAGCTTCTACAGATTCTGGACTTGCTGATTTTAGAGGAAAAAATGGACTCTATAACGAAAGAAGTTTTATGGGATATGAGCCTGAAGAGATATTAAGTCATGATTTTTTCTTTTCTCATCGAAATATTTTTAATAAATATTTAACTGAAAAACTTTCTATAGATAATATTAAACCAAATGCTGGACATTTAGCTATTGCTAAACTTGAAGAAATTGGAAAGGTAAAAGCTGTAATTACCCAAAATATTGATAATCTTCATCAAGATGCTGGGAGTAAAAATGTATTAGAGCTTCATGGAACTTTAAAAAAATGGTATTGTTTAAAATGTGGTAAAAGATCTACTACTGATTTTAATTGTGAATGTGGTGGAACTGTTAGACCTCAGGTTACTCTCTATGGTGAAATGTTAGATGAGCATATTACTAATCTTGCTATTCATGAAATAGAAAAAGCTGATACTTTAATTATAGTTGGAACTAGTCTAACTGTTTATCCTGCAGCTTACTATATCGAGTATTTTAAGGGTAAAAATCTTGTTATTATAAATGAGACACCTACATCAAGAGATAATATTGCTACTCTTGTAATTAGAGAGAGATTTGCTCATGTGATGAGTGAAGTTATAAAAATATTAAATTATTAATTTAGGGAGGGGTATTTATGTATAAACTTATGAATGGGGTTGAAATACCTAGTATTGCTTTTGGAACTTGGAAAATATCTGATGAAAATATTTGTAGAAAGAGTGTAAAATATGCTTTAGAGTGTGGATATCGTCATATAGACGCGGCTAGAATCTATAATAATGAAATCTTTGTAGGTAAGGGAATATCTGAATTTTTAAAAGAGAACCCAAATATAAAAAGAGAGGATCTGTTCATTACTACTAAAGTTTGGAATAGTGACCAAGGATATGAAGAGACACTTAAAGCTTTTGAAGCCTCTCTTGAAAGATTAAATTTAGATTATATAGATCTATATCTAATACATTGGCCAAACACTAAAAATATGACTACTACTTTTGAAACTTGGAAAGCTTTAGAAAAACTATATAATGATAAAAAAGTTAGGGCTATTGGAGTTTGTAACTTTGAGAAACATCATCTTGAAGAATTAGAACAAATTTCTACTGTTACACCTATGGTTAATCAAATAGAGATTCACCCATATAATCAACAGCTTGAATTAAGAAAGTACTGTGAAAGTAAAAATATTATAGTTGAATCTTGGAGCCCATTAATTCAAGGAAATGTAAACGATACTTTGATAGTTGAATTAGCTGAGAAATATAAAAAATCTCCAGCTCAAATAATTTTAAAATGGCATCTTCAAAACTGGTTACTACCTCTTCCAAAATCTATTACCCCATCTAGAATAAAGGAAAATAGGGAGTTAGATTTTGTACTAACAAAAGAGGATATGGAAAAGATTAATTCACTTAATAAAAATGAAAGATTAGGTTCTCATCCTGATACTATGGAGTATGGATTTGAAAATCTAAGATAATTTGGAGGATATAAGATAGATGAAGTATAATTTTGATGAAGTTATTGATAGGGCTTCTACTAATTCTAAAAAATGGAATTCTGAAATATATAAGACAATTTACAATGGTAATAGCGACTTATTACCACTTTGGGTTGCTGATATGGATTTTAAAGTAGCACAACCGATTTTAGATTCTATGAGTAAAATTATTGAACATGGAGTTTTAGGTTATACGAGTGTAGACGAGGAGTATTATAACGCTATCATAAATTGGAATAAAAAAAGAAAAAATATAAATATTGATAAAGATTGGATAGTTTTTACAAATGGAGTTGTTCCTGCTATTAGCTTCGTAATTCAGACTTTTTCACAAAAAGGAGATAATATATTAATTCAAACTCCTGTTTACCATCCTTTTAGAATGACAACTGAAAACAATGGAAGAAAAGTTATTACTAATCCACTTGTAAATAATGAAGGATATTATACTATTGATTTTCAAGATTTTGAAAAGAAAATTATAGAAAATAAGATAAAGATTTTTATTTTATGTAATCCTCATAATCCTGTTGGAAGAGTTTGGACAAAAAATGAGTTAACAAAGATGGGAGATATTTGTCTAAAGCACAATGTCTTAGTTATTTCAGATGAGATTCATTCTGATTTAATTTTCAAAGAAAATACTCATTGCTCATTTCTTTCTTTAGACAGAAAATATTTCTCTAATTTAGTTGTATGTACAGCTCCTAGTAAAACATTTAATTTAGCTGGTGTGCAAATATCTCTTATCCTTATCCCAAACAAAGAGATTAGAGAAGCTTATCAAAAAACATTAGGAAACGTTAGAATAGAAACTCCAAATAGTTTTGGAATAGCAGCTGTAAAATCAGGTTATACTCAAGGGGAAGAATGGCTAGAACAGGTTATTGAGTACCTTGATGGAAATAGAAAGTTTATTGAGAATTTTCTAAAAGAAAAACTACCAAAAGCTAAGTATATTAAACCTGAAGGAACTTATTTGGCTTGGATATATCTTGAAGATGTTTTAAAAGACAAAAAAATTGAAAAATTCTTTGAGGAGGAAGCTAAAGTAGCTATTGACTATGGATATTGGTTTGGAGAAGAGGGAAGAGGATATATTCGTCTTAATTTTGCCTGTCCTAGATCTATATTAGAAGAAGCTTTAAATAGAATTGTTAATGCTCTAGAATAAAAATGGAAGAGAGTTCTCTTCCATTTTTATTCTTCCTCTTTCCCAGCACACATGATATTCTCTACATCAAAAGCATGACATGGAGTAACTGCATAAATTGTTCCACAGTGTGGACATTTATATTCAAAAGTATCCATAGTTATCTCATTATTACATTCTCTACAAGTAAATTGAGCTGGTATTGGCATTAATTGTTCATTAAATCCCATCATTCTTAATTTCTCTACTACTTGCTTTCCATTTTCAAATTTTCCTGAACAACCATCGTGCATATTTTTTCCTCCTAAAACTATTCTAATCTTTTTTTTCATTATATACTAATATATTTAATTTTTCAGTAACATATGTTACTCTCTTTTATAATTTTTAATTGTATTTTATTAAAAAATATGGTGCTAATAATTCATCTAATAAAGGTTCTAATCCTAAATACTCTTTAAATCTTCTATATTCAGTATATTTTTTCTCTAAATTCTCCTTTGAAATTTTCTCTCTTATAGCCTTTATTAAAATATTCTTTGGTGTATGCTCCATATCTATAAACTCCATAACCTGTGTCTTAAATCCACATAACTCTAAACATTGAGCTCTAAAAGCATCAGTAGCTAGAGAAGTAAACCTTTCAAATAAAATTCCATGTTTTCCTAAAGGTAATTCAGTTTGGAAAAATTCCGAACCTTTATTTTTACTCATTTTTTCATTAAACTCATGTTGACAACATGGTACAGCTAATATCGCCTTTGCTCCTAATTCTAGTCCTTTAAGTATAGCATAATCTGTAGCATTATTACAAGCATGTAATGAAAATATCAGATCCACATTTTGTAACTTATCAAAATCTTTAATATCTCCAGTTAAAAATTCTAAATTTTCACAATTTAATTCTTTAGCAATCTTATTACACTTCTCCATAACATCTTTTTTTAGATCAAGTCCTATTATTTCATAGGTAAACTCTCTTATATTATTTAAATAATAGTGTAAAGCAAATGTTAAATAAGATTTTCCACATCCAAAATCTACTACTTTTATATGGTTCTCTATAAGTTTTTTATTCTGCATCTCTCTTATAGTATCATCTATAAACTCAAGATATTTATTTATCTGTCTAAACTTATCATAGGAATTTTTAAATACTTTTCCATCTTCACCCATAACTCCTAATTTAATTAAAAATGGAACTGGGGTTCCCTCATCAATAATATATTTTTTTTTTTTATTGTGCTCAAAAGACTCTACAGCTCTACTATTTTTTATCTCTTTTATATTGTAATCGTTTTTTCCTTTCAATATTTGGTAATCAACACCTTGAGTTACTAATAAAATTTGTTTAAAATTGTCTAATAGCTCAGAAAACTTTGTCATAAAATCACAAAAACATATATTTTCGTGATAAGCCTTTTTATCTTTAAAAGTCTCCAACTGAATATAGATACAATTTTTTATCAATACAGGTTTCAGATTTCCTTTAGTAACTCCATCTTTTTTATTTACAGGATTTGAAATACTTCCTTTAATAAAAATGTTCTTATCTACAAGCTCTTTAAATAAAGATTCAATATATAGTTTATCAACTTTCATAAATTTCACCTCAATTTCCTTTCTCTATATATCTTAACATAGAGGATAGTTGTTGTCTATTTTATTTTAAATATTTCTTGACAATAAAAATCAAATATGTTAAATTTTATATATAGGGTATAGGGGTATATAGTATATAGAAAGGATAGATTAAAATGAGAAAAGTAGAATATGAAGTTAAAAACTTAGACTGTGCTGGTTGTGCTGGTAAAATCCAACATAAGGCTACTACAATGGCTGGTATTCTAAATGCCAACCTAGATCTTTATAAAAAAAGATTTACTCTTGAAACTAACGAAAATTTTGAGGAGGAACTTTTTTTACATGAAATTAATAGCTTTGCTGATTCCATAGAACCTGGGACAAAAATTTTAAAAATTGAAGAGTTTGATGAAGAAAAGAAAAGAAGAAGAAAACTTCAAGAAAAAGAACTTGAGGAGAAAAGAGAAAAAATTGAGAAAATCACAATAATTATTGGAAGTATTCTCTTTATTGGAACTATTCTTAGTGGCAAGTTCTCTAATAATTTAAAACTTATTTTATCTTTAATAGCTTATGTTATCTTAGGTTGGGACGTTGTTCTCAAATCTTTTAAAAATATTAGCAAAGGTAACTTTATGGATGAAAATTTCCTCATGACAATAGCTACTTTTGGAGCTTTTTATCTGAATGAAAGTACAGAGGCTGTAGGAGTTATGCTATTTTATAAAGTGGGAGAGTATTTCCAAGATAAAGCTGTTTCTAATTCCAGAAAATCAATTGAAAAACTTTTAGATATAAGACCTGAATATGCGAATATAAAAACTAATAATGGGGAGCTACTTACTATCTCTCCTAAAAAATTAAAAAAAGGAGATACAATAGTAGTCAAGGCTGGAGAGAAAGTTCCAGTTGATGGAGTAATCATAAAAGGGGAATCTACTCTTAATACTTCTACACTTACTGGAGAATCTTTACCAATAGAAGTAGGGGTTAATAGTGAGGTCTTAAGTGGAAGTCTTAATGGAAATGGAACTTTAGAGATAAAAGTTACAAAACTTTTTTCTGATTCCACTATTAGTAAAATCATAGAGATGGTTGAAAATGCTAGTAATAAAAAAGCTGAATCTGAAAAGTTTATTACTAAATTTGCTAGATATTACACTCCTATTGTTGTAATCTCTGCCCTTATTGTTGGACTTATATTTCCACTTATATTTGGAAACTTTAATTTATGGTTTGGAAGAGCCCTTATATTCTTGGTTATATCTTGCCCTTGTGCTTTGGTTATCTCTGTACCACTTACTTTCTTTAGTAGTATTGGAATAGCCTCTAAACAAGGAATACTGATAAAGGGTGGAAACTACTTAGAAACTCTTACAAATGTTGGAACAGTTGTATTTGATAAAACAGGTACATTAACAAAGGGAAAATTTAAAATAGATTCAATAGAAGCTATAAATTGTGATAAAGAAGAGCTACTTAAAACTGCTCAAATAGGTGAACTTTACTCTACACATCCCATTGGAAAGGCTATTCTTTCACAACTTAATGATGAGATAGATGAAGGGTACCTTGAAGGTTATAAAGAACTAAGTGGATTTGGAGTTGTTACTTACTATAAAGGAAATGAAATTTTAGTTGGGAATTATAAACTTATGCAAGAGTATAATATAGTGGCAGTGGAAAAAGAGTATGCTGGAACTGTTATCTATACAGCTAAAAATGGTGAATTTTTAGGATATATTTATATCTCTGATGAGATAAAAGAGGATTCTCTATTAACTATTAAAAAATTAAAAGAGTTTGGAATTGATAGCTATATGCTAACTGGTGATAGTAAAACTATTGGAGAGGTAGTTGGTAAAAACTTAGGTATTCCATCTAAGAATATCTTTACTCATCTTCTACCTCAAAATAAGGTAGAAAAGCTTCAAGATATAATGAAATTATCTGACAAAAAAGTAGTGTTTGTTGGTGATGGAATAAATGATGCCCCTGTTCTTTCTTTAGCAGATATAGGAATTGCAATGGGAGGAACTGGTAGTGATATAGCTGTTGAATCTGCAGATGTGATAATTATGAAAGATGAACCTTCTAAAATTATAGAGCTTCTAAAAATTGCTAAACTGAATAAAAAAGTTGTTATTCAAAATATTGTTTTTGCTCTTGGAATAAAAATTCTTGTTATGATTTTAGGGGTATTTGGAATAGCTAATATGTGGATGGCTATATTCTCTGATGTTGGAGTATCTCTTCTTGCTGTTATCAATGCTTCTTGGGGAGTAAAAAAATGGAATAAATAGTAATTTTTAAGGGAGAGTTACAAATTTAAAACTTGTAACTTTCCCTTAAATTTTTATTAAAATATAATATAAATAAAGTTCCTACTCCTAGCTCACTATCTACCTTTACATATCCCTTATGCTTTTCAACTATAAGTTTCACCATAGAAAGTCCTAAACCCATTCCTTTTGAACTTCTTGCCTCATCAACTTGAAAAAATCTATTCCAAATTTTTTCAAGATTTTCCTTTGCTATACCTATCCCATCATCTTTTATCTTTACAGCAAAATACTCACTCTCTTCAAAAGTTTCTATCTCTATTTTTCCTCCAACTTTTCCATAAGTAATCCCATTTTGAAGAGTATTTTGAATAGCTCTTATAAACATAAGCTTATCTATATCAAAACTTTTTCTCACTAATTTATCTATATATGAAATAGTTATATCTTTCTTCTCTGCTTCTAAAATATTATCATTTTTTAATTCCTCTATAACTTCAGGAATATTAACTTTTTCCAACTTCAATTTCAACGCTCCTCTTTCAGCTCTACTAAAAAGTAGAAGTTGATTGATTAAAGCCGATATCTTTTCAGCTTGTCTATTTATAATCTCCATAGATTCTTTAGCTTCTTCAAGAGTTTCTCCATGTTGCAATATATATTCACTCTCTGCTAAAATGACACTAACTGGTGTTCTTAGCTCATGGGAAGCATCAGAGGTAAATTGTTTCTCTTTTTGAAAACTATTATCTAATCTTTCTAACATAACATCTATTGTATTTGCTAATTTTGATATTTCATCTTTTCCCTCTGGTACTCCTATTCTTAGAGATGGTTCATTACTTTGTGTTATATTCTGAGCTGTTTCCTGAATTTTTTTTACCGGTAAAAAAGCTCTCTTGGTTATAAAATATCCTATAAATAGTGATATTGTTACAAGAAGAGGTAGAACTAGAAAAGCCCCTTTGATAATTATTAAGGTCAATTTGTTAAGTTCTACATCTGAAAAAATACCACGTATCCATAGAGTTTCTCCATTATCTGTAACTACTTTTTTATCATAAATATAAAATCCTCTATCTCCCTCTTTTAATTCTTGTACCTGTCCAGCCTTTAATTGAAAACTTATAGGAAATTCTAATGGTATACTTCCAGTTAAATATTTACCACTTCCATTATAAATCATAATATATATTCCATCATCAAAATAATCAAAATCATCTTCCTCTTTTACATCTTCTGATATATCTTCAACTACTTCTACAAGTTTATTTTTTTGATTACTAAGTAGTGTAGTATCTGTAAATTCAACTAGAATCCCTAATATTCCTCCAACTAATGTAATCATAAATACAGTGTACCAAAGAGTTATTCTAAATTTAATATTATAAAAATTCATAATTTATTCTCCCTTTTCCTTTAAAACATAACCTACCCCTCTCACTGTATGTATAAGTTTTGGTTCAAAATCATTATCTAGTTTTATACGGAGATAACGGATATATACATCTATCATATTAGAAGCTCCCTGATAATCATAATTCCAAATATGCTCTTCTAGCTTCTCCCTACTCAATACTACTCCCTTATTTTGCATCATATACTCAAGTATTGCAAACTCTTTAGCAGATAGTTCTATCTCCTTATCTCCCCTTTTTACTACTCTAGTAGCACAATCCATAACTAAATCGGCAACTTTCAACTCATT
Source organism: Fusobacterium mortiferum (assembly GCF_016900045.1). Lineage (GTDB taxonomy): Bacteria > Fusobacteriota > Fusobacteriia > Fusobacteriales > Fusobacteriaceae > Fusobacterium_A > Fusobacterium_A pullicola. The sequence continues at coordinate 52,281 of NZ_JACSNP010000007.1, read as the reverse complement.
ATTTATTGCCCCGTGATTTCTTCTAATCAATACTCTTATTCTTGCCATTAGTTCATCAAAATGAAAGGGTTTCACTATGTAATCATCAGCACCTAAATCAAGTCCCTTTACTCTATCTTCAATAGTATCTTTAGCAGTTAAGAAAAGAACAGGTGTAGAATTTCTCTCTTTTCTCATTCTTTCTAAAACTTCATATCCATTTAGTTTGGGCATCATTATATCCATTAAAATAATATCATAATTAGCTCCATTTATATATATAAGTGCCTCCTCTCCATCATAACAAGAATCCACACTGTATCCCTCTATCTTTAACTTTTTACATATTATTCTATTGAGATCTCTTTCATCTTCTACTACTAATACTCTCATTTTCTTACCTCTTTTAACTTTACTATATTATATCATTTATTCATTATTATATCATTTATTCATTAAAATTAAATTAAAAAAAGAGAAGCTAAGCTAGCCCTCTTAATTTAAAATATGGCACTCCATTATAATATTCTACTTCTGACTCTACTCTATATATCTCTCTTACTAACTCCTTCGTTAATACTCTTTTTACCTCTCCCTCTATATATTTTTTTCCATCTCTTAATACTAAAACTCTATCACTATATTGTGAAGCTTGATTGAGATCATGAAGTACCATTACAATAGTTATACCTAATTTTTTATTTAACTTTCTTATTAATTCCATTATCTCATATTGATGACAGATATCCAAATATGTGGTTGGTTCATCTAAGAGAAGAACTGATGTTTTCTGTGCTAACACCATGGCAATCCAAACTTTTTGTCTCTCTCCTCCAGACAAGCTCATCACCTTTCTTTTAGCAAACTTCTCTATTTTACATATTTTCATAGCCCACTCAACTATCTCTCTATCCTCTTTATTCAAAATTTCATACCACCTCTTATGTGGAGTTCTTCCATATTTTATGAAATCTTCTACATTAATATCCTCTGGTATCTCATTATTTTGTGAAACAAAGGCTAATTTTTTAGCAAATTCCTTACTATTTATATCATATATTATCTCATTTTCTAGAGTTATTATCCCATCTTTATATGGTATTACCTTAGAAATTGCTTTAAGAAGTGTTGATTTTCCACAACCATTAGTTCCTAAAATTGTAAAAATCTCTCCCTTTTTTATCTCTATATCCAAATCATTAATAATTATATTTTTTTCATAACCTATTACAATATTTTTCCCAGTTATCATATTAATCACCTGTCTTTCTAAGTAAATATAGGAAAAAAGGTACTCCTATTACAGCCATAACAATTCCAGCTGGTATCTCGATAGGAGAAAAGAGAGTTCTTGAAATAGTATCTGCTAGTACCAATACAATTGCTCCTAAAATAGCTGAAAATGGTATTAAATAAAAGTGATCTGAACCTATTATCATTCTTGCCATATGTGGAACTACTAAACCTATAAAACCTATTAGCCCAACATTAGCTACTGATATTCCAGTAAGAAAACAAGCAAAGATACAGAGCTTCAATCTCTTCCTTGGTATATTCAATCCTAAATTTAAAGCAAAATTATCACCTAATTGTAAAATATTTGCATCTCTTACCAAGGTTATAGAACCTATCAAACCCAATATAGTATATGGTAATATTCCATAGACATGTCCCCAATTTTTTCCATTTAAGCTTCCATTCAACCAAGATAAAACCCCTTGTATCTCATCACTAAATAAAATAAACATTAATCCTGTTATACTTCCCAATAAAGAATTAACAGCTACACCTGCTAAAATTACTCTCAAAGGTTTTAGCCCTCTCTTCCAAGCTAAAAGAAAGACTAAAGCACAAGCAAGAGCTCCTCCAATAAAAGCCGTCAAATTCATAAATAATATAGCACTTGGATATAGTATCATCACAATCAAAGCTGATACACTAGACCCAGCAGATACTCCAGTAAGTCCTGGATCAGCAAGTGGATTTTTCATCACAGCTTGTAAAAGAACTCCCGCTAATGAAAGATTAGCTCCAACCATAAGAGCTATAAGAATTCTCGGAATACGAATATCCCATAAAATAGATGAAATTATTTTATTTTCTTCACTTTTTATAAAAAGTGCTTTTATAATATCATTAAATGGAAAGTTTACACTCCCAAATCTAATAGAAAAAAGTGCAATTAATATAAGAAATATTAGAGATATAAAAATAATTAAAATTTTTTTACTCTTCATAAACATATTTATACAGCTCCTCTAAAGCATCTATTGAATTGACTCCTGCACTCATTCTGAAAAGTGTAGGATCTATTATATGAATATCTTTATTTTTATAAGCTGTTGTCAATTCCCAAATAGAGTTATTTTTAAAACTTTCTTTAAAAACCTCTCCATTTTTTGTTTTGCTACTTGGCATAATCAATATTACATCTGGATTTAATATCACTAATTGCTCTAGGCTAAAGGGTACAGACTTCTTTTCCGTAGCTTTTTTATCCAAAGAGGTAACAACATTTTCACATCCTATCTTCTCAATTAACTCTTCTAAAAAGTGTTGTTTTCCTGTCATAAAAAAACTCTCTCCATTCCCATATATAATAGCTATTTTTTTCCCTTTTTTATTTCTTAATTTTTCTTTTAAAACCTCTTCTCTTTTCTCCCAATCCCTTAAAATCTCTTGAGCTTTTTCTCTTCTATTGAAGGCCACCCCTAAAATTTCTACAGCTTCTTTAGAGTCTCCATATGTTTCTACATCAATATAGAAACTTGGAATATTTAACATGTCATATTTTGCTTTAATAGTCGGTTTAGAAAAAAAAGTAGCTATAACTAAATCTGTATTTAAAGCTTTTACTTTTTCTAAATCTGGCATCCCAGCTCTCCCTATTCTTTCCACCTCTTTATACCTTTCAGGTATTTTTGTAGTCGAATTAGGAACCCCTACTAAATCTATCTCTAAAGCATCAAAAAATCTTGATATAATTGCTGAATCTGTAACTATATTATGTGGAATATAGTTTAATCTTAACTCCTCATCTCTCTGTTTTATATAAAATTCCTCTCCCAAAACTTGTAAAGCTAAGAATATAAATAAACTTAAAATTTTAAACTTTTTCATATCTCTCTCCTTCCAAATTTAATATCTAAATTCTATTATTTTATCCACTCTTTGTCAATTAAAATTAATATTACTTTTTTTTATTAAAATTTGATAAAATATATTCTTTTTATATAATCATATTTTTTTACTCTCAAATCATTGACTTTTTAAAACAAAGATAGTATATTGATAGTGTATGAAATTATGTTAGAGGTTCTTTTATAGATTAATTGGGAAGAGAGGTCTATTCCTCCACGGTCCCGCCACTGTGTTGCTGATGAAAGATATATACGCCACTGACTATGTTGGGAAGGCTATCTAGTAAGTTGAAGCTAAGTCAGGAGACCAGCCTCTGTACATTATTTTAAATATCTTGCGAGGACAAAGATATTTACTCTATGAGAGTCTATATCTGTCACCTAGAATATTGAGATTTTATATCTCAAAAATTTATAATTAGGAGGACTTTTATGAGAACAATTACAAAACTATTTTTAAGTTCAATGCTTTTAGTCAATGGAACTATCTCATTGGCTCATTCAGAGGGAGGATTTGTGGACAAAGATTTTTTTAACGGAATGACAAAGGATGATAAGGCTGCTATTTTAATGGTACATTTTGGTACTACCTTTGATGATACTAGAGCTCTTACCATTGATAGAATTAATGAGAAAGTACAAAAAGAATTTAAAAATGTAGATGTTAGAGAAGCTTATACTTCAAGAATTATTATGAAAAGATTAAAAGAGAGAGGAATCGTAAAACTAAATCCTCAAGAAGTACTTGATGAATTAAAAGCTCAAGGCTATACACACATATTAGTACAAGGAACTAATGTTATGAATGGTATTGAAAGTGAAAATTTAAAAAATGAAGTAACTTCTTATTCAAACTCTTTTAAAGATATTAGATTAGGGGCTCCTCTTTTAACAGAAGCTCATGATTATGAGAAAGTTGCTAAAGCTATAGCTAAAAAGATTGGACCTTTAAAGAAAAATCAAGGAGTTGTTTTAGTTGGACATGGTACTCACCACTATGGAGGTTCAGCCTACGCTATGATGGACTATGTATTTTCAGCTGAAGGATATGAAAATTATGCTGTAGGTACAGTTGAGGGATATCCTGAATTTGATAACGTAGTTAAAAAATTAAAAGATAGAGGGGTTACTGATGTAATTCTTATGCCTTTTATGTTTGTAGCTGGAGATCATGCTCAAAATGATATAGCTGGAGATTGGAATGAAGACTTACAAAAAGCTGGATTTACTGTATCAAAAATTATTATGATGGGACTTGGACAAAATGAAGATATTCAAAATATCTATGTTGACCATATTAAATTTATCACTCATCATAAACCTGAGGATATAGCTGCTAAAAAAGTACAATACTCTAAAGATAAAGATTAATCTTTGAATATTTTCCATATATAATTTAAAAAGAAGAAAATTTACTTTTATTACTTAGTAAAATTTTCTTCTCTTTTTTATCTATTTTTTACTGCTCTCATGAAATAATTCACTTAAAGTTATTACATTTTGTAACTCACTTGGAATAATTATCTTAGTTGCTTGTCCATCAGCTACCTTAGTAAAAGCTTCCATTCCCTTCAATGCAAGTACAGAACTATCTGCCCCAGCCTCTTTTAATAATCTGATGGCTTCAGCTTCAGCCTTTTGGATTTTAAGTATTGCTTCTGCCTTACCTTCTGCCTCTCTAATTTCAGCCTCTTTTTTAGCTTCAGCTCTTAATATAGCCGCCTCTTTTTCTCCTTCTGCCACTAAAATTGAAGATTTCTTTTGTCCTTCAGCTCTTAATATAGCTTCTCTTCTTTCTCTTTCAGCTTTCATCTGTTTTTCCATAGCATCCTGTATCTCTGCAGGTGGAATTATATTTTTTAACTCTACTCTATTTATCTTTATTCCCCATGGATCTGTTGCCTCATCTAATATAGCTCTCATCTTAGTATTAATAGTATCTCTAGAAGTCAAAGTATGATCTAATTCCATCTCCCCAATGATATTTCTTAAAGTAGTAGCTGTTAAATTCTCAATAGCACTTAAAGGATTTTCTACTCCATATGTGTATAATTTAGGATCTGTTATTTGAAAATATATTACAGAATCAATCTGCATAGTTACATTATCCTTTGTAATCACAGGTTGTGGTGGAAAATCTAAAACTTGCTCTTTTAAAGAGACTTTTTTTACTATTCTATCTATAAAAGGTATTAAAATATTAAGTCCTACATCCCAAGTTGTCAGATAACCTCCCAATCTCTCAATTACAAAAGCTTGTGACTGAGAAACTATTCTCACATGTGTTGCTAATAATATTATTATAATTAAAATTAGTAAAAATATAAAAAACATTGTCTACCTCCCTAAAACTTATTTTATTTTATTTAAAATTAACTTATTCCCTTTTATTTTTTCCACTTGAGCTATCTCTTCTAACTCTAGTCTTTCATCACAAATTGCTTCCCAAATTTTTCCATCAAGCTTAACTAAATATATAGTTACACTTCCTCTTTGCTCAATACTCTCTATCTTTACTCTAGAGTCTGTAACTCTGTCTAACTCTTTTCCCTTTCCCTTTAAATATATTAGAGCAAATCTTCTAATAAGTAAAAGAGAAATTCCAGAGGTCAATATAAAGATATAGAGTTGGATATTTAAAGATAAATTTGTAAAAAACATTGTTATAAAAGCTCCAATAGCGAACCAAATAGATATTAATCCAAAGCTAATTCCTTCAATTATTACAAAAACTATTCCGATAAGAAACCATACCCACATATTCTCTCTCCTCTACAAAGTTTAATCTTATCTTTTTAACTCTTCTTTAAAAATAGGATTCCTTATTATCATTATTATCAACGGAATAACCATTAATACCCAAACAATAGGTTCAGCTATTATTATTCCCATATAGTGTATTTTAGGAGCAAGGAAAAAAGCTATCATAACCTTTCCTACCAACTCTATCAAACTAGAGAAAATCGGTGTAATCAAGTCTCCTATTCCTTGCATAGCATTACGAAGTATAGCTATTACAGCTGGAACAAAATAAAACAGGGTATTTATTCTTAAATATTTTTCAGCTGTTTTTACTATCTCTTCAAATGATGTACCTGTTACCATATAAACTAATTTAGGTGCTACTGTATAGCTCAATATAATTATTAATACTGTCCATAACCAAGTTATATATATAGCTTGCCAAATCCCTATTTTAATTCTATCTGGACGTTTTGCTCCCTTATTTTGCCCACAGTAAGTTGCCATAGTTATACTCATTACTCCAAATGGTAGCATAAAAAATTCAGTTAATTTTCTTGCTGCTGTATGGGCAACTATTGTATTTGTTCCAAAAGTATTAATGGCTATCTGTAAAGCTAAAGTACCAAAATAAACAAAAGACATCATCATTCCCATCGATAATCCAGAGGCATACAATTTTTTTATTAGTGAGAAATTTAATCTAAAATCCTCTAATTTCAAATGAAATATAGGATATCTCCACCACATATAAATCATACATAATAGAACTGAAAGTCCTTGAGATATTACCGTTGCCCAAGCTGCCCCAACAACTCCAGTTTTAAGTTCTAAAATAAAATATAAATCTAAAGCTATATTCACACCACAAGCAATTATTAGAAATATTAAAGGAGCTACTGTATCTCCAATGGCTCTTAGAACACTTGCAAAAGCATTATAAAACATTGTAGCTACAATTCCTAATAAAATTGCTCTAATATACCCATAAGATTGCTCGAACAATTCCTCTGAAACATTCAAGATTTTTAAAATTGGAGTTAGAAATGTTACACTGATAAAACTTATTAAAATAGCTGTACCCAATCCTAATAGAAGAGTTCCAGCTACTGTTTTTTTTATTTTTTCAAAATTTCTTGCTCCAAAATCTTGAGCAACTAAGATAGCAAATCCATTTGTAAGCCCAGTCAAAAATCCTATAAGCAGAGTACTAATAGAAGTACTTGCCCCTACTGCTGCCAAGGCATGCTCTCCCAATGTACTTCCAACTATTCTAGTATCAGATAAACTATAAAACAGTTGAAATAAATTTCCTAAGCATACGGGCATAGCAAACTTTAGCATCTGCTTTGTAGGACTTCCCTTTGTCAAATCTGTCATAATTAAAATCTCTCCTTTGTAATTTATTTAACTTTTTAATTATACACAGATTACAAATTTTTAGCTATATATTTTTTATTATTTTTTCTCAATATAGTGAGTATACATCTTATCCATTATCTTTTCCTTGTCTTCCCAGTATTCCTCATCTAACTTTTCTATTTTATCTATTTCACTATCCTTTAAAAATTCAGGAATAGCCCAAAGTTCATCTACTCTCTTATCATCTTTTAATCTAGCTATTACACCATATTGCTTCTCAAGAATTTTTTTAGTTTCTAATGCTCCTATACTCTCTAATCCTCTTAAAGCATATATATAAGCTTCATATCCCCAATTACAATAAAATTGTAAAAAACCTCCATTATGCATATCTAATTCCATATTGAATAGTGCACCCATCTCAGCTTCCTCAGGCTTTAATTTTTTATAATCTGGTCTTACATCTCCAAATTTTATAGAATACTCCTCAAAAGTATCAAACCATAAATCTTCATTTATATCTATCATCACTCTCTCCTTATTTATATCAAATTTTTACTTATTACTATTATTGAACTCTATTTTTACTGTATCTTGCTTTAAAGCTACTCCCTTTGAAATTGAAATAGGAAGTTTTTGCTCTGGAGAAAATCCAACTGTCTCTCCATCACTTAATTTAGCATCACAAGTGATTACATAATTAGCTATATCTATTAAAAATTCATATAACTCTAATACTTCAACATCTGTATCAATTATTTCTATCTCTTTTTTACCAAAATACTCTAATCCCTCTGTATAACCACATATACCATCATCACTTCTATACATTCCTATGTAAACTACATCTAATACTGGAAATGAATCCTCTCTTAGCTCATCAGCTACCTCAATATAGAAATCTGAGGGAATTACAGTTGGATTTTTATAAATTCCTATTGTATTTTTTAATTTTAATATACTTGAAGCTACTTTTACAAATAGTTTAGCACTTTTTACCGGATCTTTTCCTCCAGTTATAGCTACTATCATATGTGCTTTATGTTCAGAAGTTTTCTCTACTCCGTTTTCCCAAAAAATATTATTTTTAGCATTGGCTTCTGCTTCTCCATTTGGAACTGGTGTTTCAATGAATGAAAGAGCCACCATAGTATTTCCAACATTAAATACAACTGAACTCTCTTTTACCTCACTATTTATATCTATGTTCCAATCTTTTTTTAGATTTTTTTTAATCTCTTCATAATTACAATCTGTATCCTTAAAAAGAATAAATCCATTAATTAAATTATTTTTTTCCATAACCACTCCTCCTTAACTTTCCCAAGTAATATCTAAAATATTTCCTTGATTATCAGTAACTACTACAAGTATTTGATTACTAATCTTCTTATCCAACATAAAGTCCCATATTGCATACTCTTCATACTTTGGATAAATTCCTACTCTTACTAAGTTTAATGCAGTAAATATTTTCTCATCTACTGGTAATTTTGGATCTATTCCTGTAGTTAATCTCTCTATATCTTGCTTATCTAGCTCTTCTATGTGCCAATCTATCCATTCCTTAGTAATACCCCATTCATCAAAGTCTTCATTCAATTTTTCTTCAATTCTTTCTCTAAAAACACTTAGTTTTGAAACATACTCATCATACTGTAATACCCAATCTTTTTCTCCAATCACTTCATCTAAATTTAGGTCCAATACTATATCTCTATCATTTAAATGAATTTTAGTTTCATGGTATTCTTTATTGATATCTATATCTCCAAAAAATCTTAATTTCATATCTTACTCCTTTCCAACTATAATACTAATTATACAAAAAAACTCTAATGAAAGCTAGAGTTTTTCTAAGTTCTCTTATATTTTATAATCTGTTGCTTGAAGAAGTTGTTTTACCATTTCAAAATCTCTCTTTACTTCTGGTGAATTTTCCTTTTCTCCACCTATATATAACTCAGCTTCTTTTAAATATTTTTTAGCTTTCTCTTTCTCTTCAATTAAAGCATAACACAATGCTAGTTCTAATTCTACCCAACCTCTAAATTGTGTAATTATCAGTGATTCTTCTAAAATCTCAATAGCTTTTATAACATCTCCGGATTTTCTATAAGCACTACCTAATTGATAAGTTATCCAACTATCATTTGGCAATGTAAACTTTGCTTTCTCCAAATGTTCTATTGCTTTATTATAATTTCCCAGTTTACTTAATACAAACCCAATTTGTCCCTCTAGCCAAGCATCATCTCTTCCCATATCAATAGCTTTTTTAAACTCTTCAACAGCTTCTTCATATCTATTCAATCCTTCTAAACAGTATCCTAATTCAGAATGTAACCAAATATCATCTCTTCCTAATTTTCTAGCTTTTTCTAAATGTTTATAAGCTTTTTCAAATTCTCTCATATAGTCATATGCCCAAGCTAATTCAGACTCTCCATAGATAATTCCCTCGTTATCTTTAGCTATAGCTATTATTTTTTTTAAATATTCTATCGCCTCTTCATTTTTTCCTTCATTTAATTTTTTGTTTGCTAAATCAGAATAAGTATATCTTAAAAGAATATCTCCATCTAGTTCATCAGGATTTAATTCCAAACATCTCTCTAAATATTTTTGAGCTTCTTTGAGTTTTCCTGAATAATAACAAGAGTATCCCATACGGAAATTCCATAGTGAATCTTTCTCCCCTCTCTCTTTTATCATTAATAAAATATCTTCTCCCTTTTCATACTCATCATTATTATTATAAGCTCTTGCAAGTCTTCCAAGTATATTATAAGTTAATTCTCCTTTAGGTAGAGAATTAATTATCTCTATAATCTCTTGATTTTTATCCTCTTTATGTAAGATATCTAATTTTTTCTCTAACTCACTCTTATTTAAAAACTCCTTGTATAATTTATCATCATCAATATCTATAAGTTTTTTCTCTGAGCTTTTATCAATTTCCTCATCTATGTAATGAGAGTTTGCATAAGCGTATCCCCTATCATTTTCTATATCATCTTTTAAAGTTAAAAATTCATAATCATTAGGAACAAGTTTTAATCCCATATCAATAGCATTAAAAGCTTCATCTAATAAATTAAACTTATAGCAGAGCTTACCTAATTGCAACCATCCCCAAGGATATGTTGGTTCCACCTCTGTTCCTAATCTACTATATTTTAATGCCTCATCAAATCTTCTAAGATAGGCAAGAGCACAAGAGTACCTGTAACACCAGACTCCATTTTTTATCCCTTTTTCCTTTACTTTAGATAAAGTTTTCTCTGATAATTCAAAAAATTCATAGGAATCCATATTATTATAAACATAAGCTCTCCAAAGAGCAACATCTAAATCTTTATCCATCTCTTCATCAGTATAGCCTTTTTCTTTTTGTAATCTCTCTAGACTTTTTAGTATTTCATTAAGATATTCTGCCTCTTCAAATTTTTTAATTAATTCTTTAGTTAATATTGACATAAGTATCCCTCCCTAAGTTGTATAAATAAAACCCCTTTTATATATTATACTACATTTTATATCTAAAGGTATCAAAATAAAAAAGAAAAAAATTTACTATTATTTCTTTAACATAGGAATCTAATAAATTTTTTCTTGACAATTAAAAAATTTTATACTATACTTTAGACAACTTAATAATTCCGGTAAGTAAGGCTACTACAGGGATATGGGTTACTGCCGCAAAATAGTGGAGACACTATGCGTTGGTTTGAACAGGCAACATCGAAACCAAGGTGTTATCTAATGTAACTTCACCGCCCTGCAGAGTTAAAGCTCAAACGGTGGTAAAAAATAGAACTATTTTTTATATTTATTTTAGATTTTTCTCCATACCATTGTTTGACTTGGTATGGAGTTTTTATTTTCTTGATTTTTAGGAGGTGCAAAATGGACGTAGAAAATAGTGGCAGTAGTATATGTTTAAAAGTTCAATATATATCAGACATATTTTTCTATGTCTGTTTTTAAACTCGCCCAGTTCTTTTAAATATATGCTATCTAAATCAAAATTTTTAAATTTAGGAGGATAGCTATGAAAAAATTAAAAAATATTATAAGAACAAACTTAAATACAAAAAATTTAAGAGATGAAGAAAGTAAAAAAATAAAAGAGTTCTCTTTTTTATCTACTGAGAAGATTTTTCAACTTCTAAATAGTTCTATAGAAGGAATTACTAATGAAAATACTAAACATCTTTTAGAGATATTTGGAAAAAATATTATAACTCATGGTAGTAAAAAATCTTTTATAAAAAAAATAGTTGAAGCTTTTATAAATCCTTTTACAGCTGTGCTTTTCTGTTTAGCTATTGTATCTACAATCACAGATATGATTATTCCTTGGTACAATAATACCCTAGAAGATTTTTCACCAATTACAGTAATTATAATTACAACTATGGTTACAATATCTGGTATCCTACGTTTTATTCAAGAGGAAAAAAGTAATAATGCTGCTGAAGCTCTTTCAGCTATGATAACAACTACAACTTCAGTTAAAAGATATGGTGAGAATAAAAAAGAGATTCCCTTGGAAAATGTCGTAATTGGTGACATTATATATCTTGCTGCTGGTGATATTATCCCAGCTGATTTAAGAATAATTGAATCTAAAGATTTTTTTGTCAGTCAATCATCTTTAACTGGAGAGAGTGAGCCTATAGAAAAAAAAGCCAATCAAGTATCTGATATCTCTCTTGCTATAACTGAATTAAATAACTTAGTTTTTATGGGAAGTAATGTTATAAGTGGTTCTGCAATAGGGATAGTTATAGCTACTGGAGATAGAACTATGCTTGGTGGAATATCTAAAGAGTTAGTCTCTGAGAAAAAAATTGAATCTAGCTTTGAAAAGGGTGTTAACTCTGTTTCATGGTTGCTTATCCGTTTTATGATGATAATGGTTCCTATTGTATTTTTTATAAATGGATTTACTAAAGGAAGTTGGATACAAGCTTTACTCTTTGCTATCTCAATAGCTGTAGGATTAACTCCTGAGATGTTACCAATGATAGTTACTACATGTTTAGCTAAAGGTGCTGTAGCTATGTCAAAAAAGAAAACTATTGTTAAAAATCTCAATTCAATACAAAATTTTGGCTCTATGGATATATTATGTACTGATAAAACTGGAACTATAACTTTAGATAAAGTAGTTTTGGAGTATCATATGGATGTCCATGGAAATGAAAATAATCGTATACTTCGTCATGCTTTTTTAAATAGTTACTTTCAAACTGGATTAAAAAATCTTTTAGATATATCTATTATTGAAAAAACATATGAAGAGGGAAAAAAAGATAGTTCACTCATAGATTTAGATAAAATATATATAAAAGTTGATGAGATTCCCTTTGACTTCTCTCGTCGTCGTATGACTGTAGTAGTTGAAGATCATCTAGGTAAAAGACAGATGATTACAAAAGGAGCAGTTGAAGAGATGCTTTCTATCTGTAAGTACACTGAGTACCAAGATAAAATAGTATTGTTATCTGAAAAAATAAAAGAAGAAATATTAAAAACTGTTGATAAATTAAATAGAGATGGACTTCGTGTTATTGCTCTTGCTCAAAAAACAAACCCTTCTCCTGTAGAAAGTTTTGGTGTAAGTGATGAGATGGATATGGTACTTATGGGATATTTAGCTTTTCTAGATCCTCCTAAGCCTACAACAGCAAAAGCTATCTCAGCTTTAAAAGAGTATGGAGTGAGAACTAAAGTTCTAACTGGTGATAATGATAAGGTAACAAAAAGTATATGTGGAAAGGTTGGCCTTAACAATAGTGAAATTTTACTTGGCTCTGATATTGATAATATGAGTGATGAAGAGCTTGCAATAACTGTTGAAAGAGTAGATATTTTTGCTAAATTATCTCCTTTACAAAAAACTAGAATAGTACAAATTTTGAAAAGAAATGGTCATACAGTAGGATTTATGGGAGATGGAATAAATGATGCCACTGCTATGAAAGAAGCTGATATTGGAATATCAGTAGATACTGCTGTTGATATAGCCAAAGAATCTGCTGATATAATCTTACTTGAAAAGGATTTGATGGTTTTAGAAGAGGGAATTATAGAAGGACGTAAAACATATGCTAATATGATTAAATATATAAAGATGACTTCATCATCTAATTTTGGTAATATGTTTTCTGTATTGATTGCTAGTGCTTTTTTACCATTTTTACCTATGATGAGTATTCATTTAATACTTTTAAATTTAATCTATGACCTTTCATGTACAGCTATACCTTGGGATAATGTAGATGAAGAGTTTTTAAAAATACCTAGAAAGTGGGAAGCTTCGTCTATTGGAAAATTTATGTTATGGATAGGCCCTACTAGTTCAATCTTTGATATTACAACTTATCTATTGATGTATTTTATTATCTGTCCTCTTTTTGTTTCTAATGGAGTATTATACAATGATATTCCTGTTAACAACGAAATCTTAAGAGGAACTTACGAAGCTATGTTTCAAACTGGTTGGTTTATAGAATCTATGTGGTCTCAAACTTTAGTCATACATATGATAAGAACTCCTAAGCTTTCATTTATTCAAAGTGTTGCTTCACTTCCTGTTATTTTACTTACAACGTTAGGAGTTATAGCTATTTCAATTATCCCTTATACAAAACTTGGATTATATCTAGGTCTAACTCCTTTACCATCAATATTTTGGTTAGGACTGATATTAACAATAGTTGCTTATATCTCTCTAGTTACTTTTATTAAGAAAAAATATATTAAAAAATATGGAGAGCTATTATAAATATTTTATAGATAAGAAATAATAAAAATGTTACAATAATAGAGGAGGAAACTCCTCTATATTTTTTGAAAGGATAGTATAATGGAAAAAAAGATTCGTGTTACACTTAATAAATATGTTATTGATATTCTTGAGGCAGATTGTCAAAGCTTTAAAATAACTAAAAACTCCCTTATAAATTATATATTTAGTAAATTGAAAGAGGAAAAAATAGATAATATATACACTGATGAAGATAGTAAAGGAATTATACAATTTAATCTGAATAAGCTTAATAAAAATATATATTATGATATTTTAGCAGAACAAAAAATTCAGGTAGAAGCTGATTTTATTAGAAAAATGGTATACAGATACGCTTATCAAGCTAAAAACTCTCGGGAGCTCTTTCTTTATGAAGAGATTGTTGAACGTATTAAATATGGAATAAAAAACAAAAGAGTTAGTAAAATTACATTTGATGATGGTAGAAAAACTTCAATCCTTCCTTTTCATATAGGAACATCTAAACTAGAATTGGGTAACTACATATTTTGTTATGATCTTATTGATGAAAAATATAAAAATTATAAACTTAATAATATAAAAACCATATTTATTACTCAAGAAAAAAAAGAGTGGGAGAATAGAGAATTTATTGAAAATGTAATTAAAAACTTCGATCCTTTTTTATCACAAGGAAAAAAAATAAAAGCTATTTTGAGCTCTGAAGGAAAAAAATTACTTGCTACTATTGCTTTAAATCGTCCTGAAATTATATCTAATACTGATAACCTCTATGAGTTTAGGTGTTCAGAAGAGCAAGCTAAAAGATACTTTACCTACTTTTTAGATGAGGTTGAAATAATCGAGCCACTATCTCTTAGAGAGTGGTTTAAGGAAAAATATCAACTGGCTTTGAAAAAATATATTTAAAAGAGGGAGCACTTCATCGCTCCCTCTCTATCTTAAAATTTTCTTTATATATTAGATTTTACTAACATCGAAAACTTCTAATTTACTTTCATCTATGTTACTATCTTGCATTCTTAAGATTGCATTTATAGTATCTAATGAAGTAAGTACATCTACACCATACTCAATAGCCATTCTTCTCATTTTAAATCCATCTCTTTGAGCGTCATTAGCTTTTGTTGGAGTGTTGATTAATAGGTCTACTTCTCTATTTTTTAATACATCATTTATATTAGGTGATTGCTCTCCAATTCTATTTACTAGAGTAGATTCAACTCCATTTTCAGCTAAGAACTTTTGTGTTCCTTTTGTAGCAAATAAAGTAGATCCATGTTTTACTAAACTTTTAGCTATTGGTAAGAACTCTTCTTTATCTTTATCTCTGATAGTTACAAGTATTTTTCTATCTTGGATTAAGTGAACTCTCTTAGCTCCTAACAATCCTTTGAAGATTGCCTCATCCATATTATTTCCTACTCCTAATACCTCTCCTGTTGATCTCATTTCTGGTCCTAATGATACTTCAACACTTGATAATTTTTCAGTAGAGAATACAGGTACTTTTACAGCTACTACATCTGGTTTCTTGTAAATTCCTGTTCCATATCCTAAATCTTTTAATTTTTCTCCAAGAGCAACTCTTGTAGCTATTTCAATAGCTGGTACTCCTGATACTTTAGAGATATAAGGAACTGTTCTTGAAGATCTAGGGTTTACTTCAATTACATATAATTTATTTTGGAAAGCGATAAATTGAATATTCATCATTCCTTTTACTTCTAGAGCCTTAGCCATTTTCTTAGTTATTTCTAATAGTTCTTCCTCTGTTCCTTCATATAGGTTTTGTTGAGGATAGATAGTTATAGAGTCTCCTGAGTGAACTCCAGCTCTTTCTAAGTGTTCCATTACTCCAGGAATTAATACATCTTCTCCATCACAGATAGCATCTACTTCTAATTCAATACCATTTAGATATTTATCTATTAATACTGGATTAGCAGAGTCTCTTTCAAATGAAGCTTCTAAATATTTTACTAAGTTATACTCATCATGACAGATTTCCATTCCTTGTCCTCCAAGTACATATGAAGGTCTTACAAGTACTGGGTATCCAATTTGGTTAGCTATCTCTATTCCGTGAGCAACATCCCAAACTCCTCTTCCTTTTGGTCTGTTGATGTTAAGCTCTTCCATCATCTCTTCAAATCTTTCTCTATCTTCTGCCTCATCTATCTTATCAGCACTTGTTCCTATGATTTTTATTCCTCTATCACTTAAATCATTAGCAAGTTTTATAGCTGTTTGTCCTCCGAATTGAAGAATTACTCCTTCTGGCTTCTCTTTTTCTAATATAGCCATTATATCTTCAGTTACTAATGGTTCAAAATATAGTTTATCAGCTGTAGAGAAATCTGTTGAAACAGTCTCTGGGTTATTATTGATTATAATACTTTCTATTCCTAATTTCTTTAAAGTTTTTACTGCATGAACTGTACAGTAGTCAAACTCTATTCCTTGTCCAATTCTGATTGGTCCTGAACCTATAACTACAACTTTTCTCTTATCACTTACTACTACTTCATCAAATTGATCATAAGTAGAGTAGAAATATGATGAGTCTGCAGCAAACTCTCCAGCACAAGTATCAACCATTTTATAAGTTGGAACTATGTTATATGCTTTTCTTTTTCTCTCTATATCTCTTTCTGAAATTCCCATAAGTTGAGCTATTCCTTTATCAGAGAATCCTTTTTTCTTAAGATTTCTTAGATAATTTTCATCTAAATCTTTAAATTTCGTTTTCTTTAATTGCTCTTCTTGTTTTACTATCCATTCGATTTTTTCCATGAAGAACTTATCTATACCAGTTATTTTTTGTAACTTTTCTTTGATGTATCCTCTTCTTAACATCTCAGCTACTACGAATATTCTTTCATCATCTGGTTTTACAACTGCAGCTTTTAACTCTTCTATTGTCATTTTCTTAACAACAGGGTGCTCAAAGCTAAATCTTCCTATTTCTAGTGATCTTAATCCTTTTTGGAATGCAGCTTCGAAGTTATTTCCTATAGCCATAACCTCTCCAGTTGCCATCATCTTAGTTCCAAGTCTTTTATTTGCCTTTTTAAACTTATCAAATGGCCACTTAGGTATTTTTACAACTATATAGTCAAGTGCTGGTTCAAAACAAGCAAATGTCTTTCCAGTTACTTCATTTTTTACTTCATCTAATAAATATCCTAATGATAATCTAGTTGCAACTCTAGCTATTGGATATCCAGTAGCTTTAGAAGCTAGTGCAGATGATCTAGATACTCTTGGGTTAATCTCTATAATAGCATATTCAAATGATTTTGGGTGTAGTGCAAACTGTACGTTACATCCTCCAACTACTCCTATCTCATTTACTATTTTAAGAGCTGAAGTTCTTAACATTTGATACTCTCTGTCTGAAAGTGTTTGTGATGGAGCAACAACTATTGAGTCTCCAGTATGAATTCCAACTGGATCTATATTTTCCATATTACATACTGTGATAGCGTTTCCATTAGCATCTCTTATTACTTCATACTCTATCTCTTTCCATCCAAGTATTGATTTTTCAATAAGAACTTGTCCTACTCTTGATAGTGCTAACCCTTTTGAAAGTATATCTTCTAATTCTACATCGTTGTTAGCAAATCCTCCACCAGTTCCTCCTAGTGTATAAGCTGGTCTTACTACTACTGGGTATCCTATCTCATTAGCTACTTTATACCCCTCTTCTAAGCTTTCAACAATTTTACTTTTGATGATAGGCTCTCCAATTTTTTCCATAGCCTCTCTGAATAACTCTCTATCTTCTCCTCTTTTTATTGATTCGATAGGAGTTCCTATTACTCTTACACCATATTTTTCTAAGATACCTTTTTCTGCTAATTCAACTGCCATGTTAAGAGCTGTTTGCCCTCCCATTCCAGCAAGTATTGAATCTGGTCTCTCTTTTGCAATTACTTTTTCTACAAATTCAACTGTAATTGGTTCTATATATATTCTGTCAGCTACTGCTTTATCTGTCATTATTGTTGCTGGGTTAGAGTTAATTAATACAACTTCTATTCCCTCTTTTTTTAATGTTTCACAAGCTTGTGTTCCAGAATAGTCAAACTCTGCTGCTTGCCCTATTATTATTGGTCCTGAACCTATAACAAGTGTTTTCTTTATAGATTTATCTAACATTTATTATCCTCCCGAAAATTTTCCTCTTTATACATTTACAATTCACTAATTAAATATTAAGATTTTTCTTAAGTTTGAAATAACTCTCAATACTTATTTTCCTTCGATTACATCTAAGAAATCATCGAATAAATAGTCAGAGTCTGATGGTCCTGGCCAAGCCTCTGGGTGATATTGTACACACATAATTCTTAACTCTTTACTTCTCATTCCTTCGATAGAGTTATCATTTAAGTTGATATGAGTTACTTCCATAGCCTCAGGTACTCTATCAACAACATATCCGTGGTTTTGAGAAGTTATAAAAATTTTATTCTTCAATAAATCTTTAACTGGGTGGTTACATCCTCTATGTCCATATTTTAATTTTGTTGTAGTTCCACCTAATGCCCAAGATAATAATTGATGTCCTAAACAGATAGCAACAATTGGAAGTTTTCCTATCATTTTTTTGATTTCATTGATTACATCTGTTAAATCAGCAGGGTCTCCAGGTCCATTAGAAAGGAATAATCCATCTAAATCATATTTCATTATCTCTTCAGCCTTTGTATTCCATGGGAAAACTACTAAGTGACAACCTCTTTTTGAGAAACTTCTTAAGATATTTCTCTTAATTCCAAAGTCCATTACTCCTATTCTTTTTCCCTCTCCTGGAATTTCATAAATCTCTTTTGTACTTACTTGGCTTACAGCTTCTTTATTGCTAAATGCGTTAAAACGCTCCCAAATCTCTTTCTCAGTTAAATCGTCAGCAGTGATTATAGCTCTCATTGCTCCCTCTTCTCTGATTATTTTAGTAAGTTGTCTTGTATCTACACCTTTAAAAGCTACTACATTATTTTGTCTTAAAAATCCATCTAATGTCATTTCACATCTAAAGTTATTAGGAAGTTTAGCATCTTCTTTAATTACAAACCCTTTTAAATGAATTTTACTAGACTCCATATCCTCTAAGTTAATTCCATAGTTTCCTATCATTGGGTATGTCATTACTACGATTTGTCCACAGTATGATGGGTCTGTTAAAAGCTCTTGATAACCAGTCATTCCTGTATTGAATACTAGTTCTCCAACACTCTCTCCTAACTCACCAAAAATTTTCCCTTCAAAACTCATACCATTTTCAAGAATAAGTTTTCCTTTCACTTTAACCTCCTATAATTCTAAGTACTAAAAATTTTCCCAAAAAAAATGATATAACTAGATAGTCATACCATTCTTATGAATAAAAATTAATAAATTTTAAAATAAATATATTATCAAAAGAAAAATTAGATAAAATATCAACAAGAAAAATATTAAATTTCAAATTTTTCATAGATAATATCTTTCTCATTTTTACCTCCTCTAACTTCATCTTTTTTTTTACTAAAAGTAATTATATCCATTTTTTTAAATTCTGTCAATACTTTTTTAGAATAAATATTTTTTTATTTCTCTATTGACGAATTTTATTTTTTATGCTAATACAATAACGGGAGGTTGTTTCTATGGAATATATTATAATTACAAACAATAGTAAAGTATATAATTTTTATAAAGAAACTAATGAGGTTCTTTTTTATCAAAAAAAAGATTTAATAGATTTATTGGAAATTATCAAAGAAAAAATTTATGTCGGTCATATTTTACTTTCAGATCCAATTCTTAGTACATTAGATAACTTAGATAATCCTTATAAATCTGTAGCTATCTCTAAAGCTGATTTCTTAGGAGAAATTTTAATTAAAGACGATTCTCAAAAAAAAATGATAGATTCTGCTATCGGAATAGCTAAAAAATTACCTTTTAGAAAAATTATTACTGATATTGAAGAGAGTGAATTAGAAAAATATAGGTTTATTGATCTAAATATTCTAACCGAATTTATAAAAAGATTAGACAATTTTTAAAATTTAAAAATGAGGGAGTTTTATAACTTAAACTATCCCTCATTTTATTTTAATTTCTATAATCTTTTTTCCATTTTCTTTCATAGACAATAAAAATTATTATCGCTTCTATTGTCCATTGAATAGCTGTAATTATCCAAAAAGCAGTTACCGGATATTTTTTTAGATATAAAAAATAGTAAACTAAAGGTAATCTAATTATCCAATTTGTAAAAATAACCACTTTAAAAGGAGTTTTAGTATCTCCCATTCCCTTCATTGCCCCTTCTAAAGCCATTGCTATAGCCATTGGAATCTGTTCTATAGCTGCTAATACTAAACACATAGCCCCCAGCTCAATAACCTCTTTTTCACTCTCTTTAATAAAGAGTGAGATCAGCTCTTTAGGAAAAAAGAAAAATATTAAAGCTGTTACTCCCATTGTTATTACAGACAAAGTTATTGTGTAGTACACATATTTTTTTGTTTTTTCATAATTTTTTTCACCTATGGAATGTCCAGCCAAAGTAGTAAGTGCTACAGCAAAACCCCAACCTGGCATAAAACTAATACTCTCTATTGTCATGGTTATTTGATTAGCTGCAAAGGCTAAACTCCCCAATCCCATAATAATGGATACATTTATTAGTCTATTTATGCTAAAAGCTCCCTCTTGACAAGCTGAAGGTATTGCTAAAGTCACTAGCTCTTTAACTTCCTCTTTAATAATTTTTCTTTTTAAGTGAATCTTAAAAGGAAGTTTTTTTAATTGTGTTAATGAAAAAATAAAGGCACATAATATTCCACCAACAGTTGCAATAGCTGCACCTTTTACTCCTAATTCTGGTGCTCCAAATTTTCCAAATATTAAAATATAATCAAGTGAAACATTGACAATATTCATAATTGCTGCACCATAAAGTGGTGTTTTCGTATTTTTACACCCTCTATATATTCCATTAAAAATATTAATTAACATGTTAAATGTTAATCCTATGGAACATATTCTCATATAAGTTTTTCCCAATAAAGCTACATCATTTTTAGCCCCAGCTATATGAAGTATCTCTTCAGAAAATATAGAAAATATAAGAGTTAGTAGAATTCCTAAAAATATTCCTAATTTAACAGCAATATTAGATACTTCGTCAGCTTTTTTTTCATTTTTTGCTCCTAACGAACGTGAAACAATTGAAGTCACTGAAATAGATATTCCCATAGAGACAAAAATATTAAAAAATGTATAAATAATCTCTGAACTCAATCCTACTGCAGATACACCTAGTTGCCCACTATGTCTTCCTACCATAACTGTATCAAATACCCATATCATCATATAGAGTATCATCTCTCCTACAGCTGGAAGAGCCAGTTTTAATATTTCTATATACGTCTTTACCATTCTATTCCCCTATCAAATATTTTTTACATCTATTGTAAACTTCGTTATTTACAACAGCAGATATTTTCAAACCTTCTCCTTCATATTCTTCACTTTGGATAATAGCATTTCTATGTAAATAAGCCCCCATTGATGAGTCACTATATGGAATTAAATATGTACAAACTCTAGTTGTTTGAGGTAGAGACTCTACCATCATCTCTAAGAAACCATCTATATTCATTTGAGATTTTGCACTTATCTCTATTGTTTTGTATGTTGGGAACTTTTCCTTTATACTATTTAATTGTTCTTCTGTAGCCTTATCACACTTATTAAGAGCTAAAAACATAGGTTTCCCCATTGCATCTAACTCTGTTAACACCTTTTCAACAGCTATTATCTGTTCAATAGCTGTTTCACTTGAAGCATCTACTACATGTATAATTAGATCTGAAAAACTTACCTCTTCTAAAGTTGATTTAAAAGCTTCTACTAAATCATGAGGTAACTTTCTAACAAATCCAACTGTATCTGTTAAGGAAGCTACTCTCTTATCGGGAAGAATAATAGCTCTAGTTGTTATATCTAAAGTAGCAAAAAGCATATTTTCAGCAAAAACAGCCTCTTTCTTAGTTGTGTTATCTGCTGGAAACATATCTACTAACAGATTTCTCAAAGTAGATTTTCCAACGTTTGTATATCCAACAAGAGAGATTTTAGGAATACCAGATTCCTCTCTCTTCTCCCTTTGAGTAACTCTTGTTTTTCTTATCTTCTCTAACTCTTGTTTTAAGTCATATATAGTCTCTCTTATTCTTCTCTTATCTATCTCTAATTTTTTCTCTCCAGGTCCCTTTGTTCCTACTCCACCACCTGTTCTAGACATTGTACTTCCCAATCCTAAAAGTCTCGTACTTCTATATTTTAATTGAGCTAACTCTACCTGAATTTTTGCCTCTCTTGTTCTTGCTCTTCTAGCAAAAATTTCAAGTATAAGAGTAGTTCTATCTATAACTTTACAACTTGTTATCATCTCTAGATTTTTAACCTGCATACCTGTTAGCTCTTCATCAAATATTATCAGATTAGCTCTTTTTAATTGTTTATACACAGCTAATTCTTGAGCTTTTCCAGTACCTATAAAGAAGCAAGAATCTATTTTATTTTTTTTCTGCATAAACGTCCCTACAACTTGAACATTACATGCTCTAGCTAATTCAGCTAGCTCATCTAAGCTCTCTTGAGTATCTATCCCTACAAGAACAGCATACTCAGTATCATTTTCAACTATGTCTCTCTTTCTTAAAAGAGATTCTATCTCATCAAATTTATTTATCATAGGATAGTTTACAGCTTCTTCTACACTCAATGGTCCTACTACTTCGTGGACAAGCTCATTATTTTCTACTCCACAAAATCCTATTGATACACCAGTAACTCTATCTTCATCTATACCTATTGCAGCTATACAGTCTAATTTTAATTTTATCAATGCTGATATATCTATATTAGATAGATTAGAACTTCCACTTGGGTGCGTGTGTATAACTCTTACTCCTGATAATCTTCTCTCTTGTATATCCATTATTGGAAGTTGTACACTACTACTATCTCCTATTGAAATCTCTGTTACATTTCCTCTTCTATCAATAGCTATGTTTATCTCTCTATTTATTTTGTTACTTATTTGAGCTATCAACATCAACATCTCTGGTTCAATTAATTTATTTTTCTCTACCGTTATCTCATATAGAGAATCTAATTCTTTTAAAATATACTCCTTTATTCCCTCTGTATTTCCTCTTATCATTAATATCAACTCCATTTTTAATATTTCATTCAACATATTATAGCATAAATTTGAAAAATATATATATTTTTTCAATTCAATATATAATATAAACTTGATAAATAGAAAGAAAAAAAGTATACTTTATATTATTAGTAAAAGGAGGATTTTTATGAATAGTTATAAATTTATCCACAACAAAGAGTGTCAATTTTTCCCTTGTCATAAGATGGAAAAAATAGAGGACTTTAACTGTATGTTTTGCTACTGCCCACTATATATGCTTGGAGAGAAATGTGGAGGAAACTTTAAATATACGCCTCATGGAATAAAAGATTGTTCTAACTGTATTCTACCTCATATTAAAGATGTTGGATATGCTCATGTCCAACAAAAAATAAGAGAAATTATTGAGATTGTTCAACAGGAACATTTAAATAAAAATGAAAATAAGTAAGCTTTAATTGAAAGAATAGTAACTATTTAGCTATTAATTCTTAGTTTTCTTTCAAAACTAAATAGTTACGAAAATAATTTGTAAATTAGATAATTTAATAACAAATAGAGCAAGTCAGTAAAAGGAATAATAAAAAACATGGTTATTTGAAAATATCAAATTATATTTTTTATTAAACTAAACCATACTTGCTCTTAATCTTTTTATAATACTTTTTATTTAGCTAGTTGATAAATAGCTTCTACATAGATTTTTAATAGAGTATCTATTTTATCAATTTCTAAATACTCATTTTTTTGATGCATATTATCTACTTGAGATGAAAGAAGAGCTCCAAAAGCAACCCCATTTTTTACTGTTCTTGCATAAGTTCCTCCACCTATAGCTATAGGTTGACTTTCTAAATCACCTGTTATATCCTTATATACCTTCATAAGAGTTGATACTAAGAAGCTATCCTTTGATACATAAAGAGGAGCTGTATTTCCACATACTTCTACTTCCATTTTTTTATTAACTCTCTCTTTAATTATATCTATAACCTTTTGATTTGCTACATGAACTGGACATCTAATATCCACACAAACTTCTAGTACTCCATCTTTTAAAGTAGTTTTTCCTATATTAAGTGTAAGTTTACCACTCTCATTATCTTCAAAATTAACTCCTAGAGATTCACCATCTAGCTCCATTTTTATATAATCATTGAAAAACGCTACTAATGATTTTAATTCCTCATTTCTTATTTCAACAAGTTTTAAAAATTCAAATAGTGCTGAAACTGAATTATATCCAGAAGTCGGTTTAGAAGCGTGAGCTGATTTTCCATAAGAGTTTATTACATAGTTATCTCCTACTACTTCACAAGCTACTTTATACTCCTTACCAACATTATATTTTTCTACTGCCTCATCTATTCCTGATACAAATTCCTTTGAAATTTTTAATTCACATCTTTCTGGTACTGAGTTAAAAGCATTCCCTCCCATTAATGATAAGTTTTTCAATGTTGAATATTTATTTTTTAATTTGAGATGAATAATTCCTTTTTCAGCAAAAGTTACTGGGAAAGTTGAATCTGGAGTAAAGGCTAATGTAGGTTGAGGCATCTTTAAGGTATTAAAATAATAATCCATACACTTGCTTCCACTCTCTTCATTAGCTCCTAATATCATTCTAACTTTTTTATTCAACTTTATTCCAGAATCCATTATAGCTTTCATAGCAAATAGTGATATTACAGATGGTCCCTTATCATCAAGAGTTCCTCTTCCATAAATTTTTCCATCTACTATAGCACCGCTATATGGTGGATGCTCCCATCCTTCACCCTCAGGTACAACATCAACATGACCTAGTATTCCTAATACTTCTTCTCCCTCTCCAAATTCAATTGTAGCTGCATAGTTATCATAATTTATTACATTAAATCCTAATTCTTTACCTAGGTCTACAAAATAATTTAGCGCTTTTGTAGGTCCCTCACCAAAAGGCATTCCCTCCTTAGCTGTTTCTAATACACTTTTTATCTGTACTGAACCTTGAATATGTTTGACTACTTCATCTTTGTAGTCTAAAACTTTCTCTTGTAAATTCATAAAAACCTCCTAGTATATCTATATTAAAATATTTCACTTCCTAATTCAATTTGTAACTCTCTATATTTATAATATAAAAATCTTACATACTCATATTCAAATGGTGAGCCTGTTTCATAATATCTAAAATCTGTATTATATCTCTTATTGATTGCATATAGAATAGAAACTCCAGTATGATTTAACTCATCTAAATCAACTGTATGATATAAAGTTCCTTTTCCTAGAGTATCAACTCCCATACCAACAGCATCTCTTAAAAAACTTGGTCCTAAGATTGGTAATACTAAATAAGCTCCCTTTCCTACACCATAGTGTGCCAATGTCATTCCAAAGTCTTCATATGGTTTTGGCATTCCCATATCTGAAGCTATATCCACTACACCACCAACTCCAACAGCAGTATTCATACTAAATCTTCCAATAGCTCTCATAGCCTTTTTTATTTTTAATTGAAGTAATGAGTTTCCTGTTGTCGTTATATTTTCAGTATTCTTAAAAAAGTTCTTTACTCCCTTTCTAAGTAATTCAGGAGTAACCGTTCTATAAAATCTCACTGTTGGAAGAAAAATATATTTATCAAATTGATAGTTAAAGTAGTAAACTCTTCTATTAATAGGCTCTAGCGGATCATACACATTAAAATATTCATAGGATTCATTATTAATTTTTACACTCTCATCACTATTTGAGAAAGTTGTGATAGAAAAAACTAACATAATAGCTATTAATAATCTATTTATTTTCATATTCTATCTCTCCTTTCTCTAAAAATTCTAGCATCACTTTTATATTTGGTGTAAAAAACATATTTCCACAGTGCCCCCCATATGGATAAATAATTAATCTTTTTCCAAAAGTCATTTTTAAAAACTCTAAATCTTCACTATCTAAGATAAGTTCGTCTGCATTAGTTACCGCCATTACTTTTGAACTATTTTTTAGATAATCTTCAATATAACTTAAATTTGCTTTTTTTAAAAGCTTATCTAATGTCAGTTGTTCTCCGAGTTTTTCTTTATAATAAGGAAAAGCTAACTTATTTATATACTCTTCAAAGGTAGCAAAATTAATCTCTTCAAAGTACTTAAACATTGGAGAAAACTTATTCACTGGTTCCTTAACATACACCTTTCTATCATTTACTACATCAGTTATATAATTTAAATCAATAGAAGTTAATCTAAAAGCTCCTCCTATTAATTGTTGCATCTCTTTATCACTCAGTTTTTTTTGTGAAAATACTTTAAATATAGTCTCCATATCAAAAGTAGTATACTCAGGAATTATACTGCTTATAACAGTATTTAATATATTGTTTATCAACTGTGCTACTTTTTCAGCTCTTTCATTTTCAGCATAGTTCATGTATCTATCTAATTTAAGAGCTGATTTATATAGGTTAACAGCTGGATTTATCATAAAAACTCTTTTAAAATTAAACTTCTTCTCTCTTTCATCAATCCAAGATAAAATCCCAGCTTCTGTTCCACCTAAACTATATCCAACTAAATAGTAATCGCTTATCTCTAACTCCGAGGTTATTTTTTCATTTATTGCTTCCATAACATGATAAATATCCTCTGAATCCTCTATAATAATTCCAGGCATCTGATTTGTAGAAGCATTTATTACAAAGTTACTATTCATTGGAGAAGATATTGACACGACATGATAACCTGCTTTATAAAATATTCTCTGAAAATACTCCATTCTAACCGAGTTATGAGAAGAACCTGTTCCTGCTAATAAGAATATTAATGGAGCTTTCCTATTTTGGGAAACTACAGAGTATTTAAATCCTTCATTATACCAAAAATTCTCCATCACTGGTTTTGACCAAGGTAACTTTATTTTATACTCCTTTATATCTATTTTTTCTGGAATTCCTTCTGTCATTAAAGTTGAACTTCCTATTATTGTTGCCATATTAGGATCCTTAAAAGGATAGTTATATTCTGCCAACAAAGTCATAGATATCAACAATGTGTATATCACAATTAAGTACTTCTTCATGTAACCTCCACTTTTTATTTTAATCCTTATCATTATTCCCCTATTTTACTTTATATTTAAAGTTTTTTCAAGCAAAATAAAAGAGGAGAAAATTTTATTCCTAAATTACTAGCTATATCTAGTAATGGATATAAAAAATTTCTCCTCATTTAAGGGCAAATTATTTTATTCTCAACTTAAAATTATTTATCTTAATAAAGATTATTTATTTACTTTTTCTGATAAAGATTTTCCTGGTTTAAATTTTACAGCTTTTTTAGCTTCAACTTTCATCTCTTTTCCTGTTTGAGGATTTCTACAAGTTCTAGCAGCTCTTTCTGTTACTTCAAATTTTCCAAATCCTAAAAATGAAACCTCTTCACCTTTTACTAAAGCTTCTTCTATTGTTGCTAGGAAAGCCATAGCTTTTTTCTCAGCCTCAACTTTAGAAGTAAATTCTCCCTTTTCAAAATATAAATCTACAAACTCTTTTTTAGTCATCTTTTTTCCCTCCTTAGTTTTTATAGCAATCATAATAAGTGCTCATATTATCTTTTATACCACAACATTACTGATTTTACAACTATTTTCTTATTTTTTTAGAAAAGTGAAATCTGATTAGTCTCACTTAAAGAATCTATCGCTTTTATCATTTTTAACTTATCAATAGTCGTCTGAGATGCCTTTGTTCTTCTTTTTAAATCTTCAAAAGATAAGAATTTTCCCTCTTCTCTCTCTTTGATAATGTTTTCTATTACGGCTCCTCCTAGACCTGAAAGAGCTATTAATGGTACTCTAATCTTACCATCTTCAATAGTAAATTTTACTCCTCCAGATTTATAAATATCTATTGGTAAAAATTCCAATCCTCTAGCATACATCTCTACCACAATCTCACAAATAGCCATTTCAGTTTTTTTCTTTACATCTAATTTTGGCTCTTTTGCTAATATTTCTAAATGAGATTTAGCTGATTCTGGATTTCCCATTATCTCATAATCAAAATCTTCAGCTTTTCTAGAGAGATATGCAGCATAGAAAGCAAGAGGATAATGCACTTTGAAGTAAGCTATTCTCATAGCCATCATAACATAAGCAACAGCATGTCCCTTAGGGAACATATATTTTATTCTTCTACACGATTCTATATACCACTCTGCAACATTATGCTCTTTCATTAAATCTGAATAAGCTTTCCACCCTTCAGGATTCTTTGTAGGTTGTCCCTTTCTTACAAACTCCATTATTTTAAAGGCTGTCCCTTTCTCTATTCCCTGGTCAATCAAATAGTTCATTATGTCATCACGAACTGTTATAACCTGTGATAGTGTAGCTTCTTTCTGTCTAATAAACTCTTGAGCATTATTAAGCCAAACGTCTGTTCCATGTGAAAGTCCTGATATCCTAACTAATTCAGCAAAGGTTTTAGGCATTGTATCTATTAACATTTGACGTACAAATGGTGTTCCAAACTCTGGTACTCCAAAAGTTCCTACCACCGAATTTATTTGCTCTGGAGTAACACCTAAAGACTCAGTACTAGAGAATATCTTTAAAGTATCTGGATCAGCTAATGGAATAGAGTAGATATCTACTCCAGTATACTCCTGTAATATTTTTATTGTAGTCGGATCGTCATGTCCAAGTATATCTAGTTTTACTAATTGTTCATCCATAACATGATAATCATAATGAGTTGTTATTGAATCATTTTTCTCATCATTAGCTGGTTTTTGTACTGGACAAAACTCATAAATTGTATGATCATGAGGTACAACAACCATTCCTCCAGGGTGTTGTCCTGTGGTTTTCTTTGCTCCCTCACATTTTCTAGCCAATCTAATTATCTCAGCTTTGTTATTTTTCATATTATGCTCTTCAAAGAATTTTCTTACATAACCCTCAGCATTTTTCTCTGCAAGTGTTGATATAGTTCCCGCCTTAAATACATTCTCTTTACCGAACATCTGTTCACAATATCTATGTATTTCAGATTGATACTCTCCAGAGAAGTTAAGGTCAATATCTGGAACCTTATCTCCATTAAATCCCATAAATACTTCGAAAGGTATAGAGTATCCATCTCTTTTATATAATTGTCCACACTTAGGGCAAACTTTTTCAGGTAAGTCAATTCCTACTCCTTCTCTTTCTATAAATTCAGAGTTTTTACATTCTGGATTAGTACAGATATAGTGAGGATATAAAGCATTAACCTCTGTTATTCCCATCATAAATGCGACTAGAGATGAACCTACCGATCCTCTCGAACCAACTAAATATCCACTATCTAATGACTTTTTAACTAATTTCTGGGCTGAAAGATAAAGTACAGAGAAACCATTTCCTATTATCGCATTTAATTCTCTTTCTATTCTAGCATTAACGATATCAGGTAATGGATTTCCATATATTCTATATGCTTTTTCATATGTCATCTCTCTAACTATATTTTCAGCATTATCTATCTTTGGTGGATAAAATCCATCTGGAACTGGTTTTATTCTCTCTATCTTATCAGCTATTAGATTAGTATTTGTAACAACTATCTCCTTAGCTACATCTTCACCTAGATAACTAAACTCTTTTAGCATTTCATCAGTAGTTCTAAAGTAAAATTTATTATCTATTAGATACTGGTTTTTTCTAAATACATTTCCACTTCCATACAACAAAATACTTCTTATCTTATAATCCTCTTCATCTATGTAGTGAACATTTGAACTAGCTGTAACCACTATATCTCTTTCTTTGGCTAAATTATAAAAATAATTGTTCATCTTCTCAATAGCCTCAAAGGACGATATACTTCCCGTTTTATCTTCTTCATACAGTTCTGAGTATGCCCCTTTTGGAAGTAACTCTATATAATCATAGAATCCTATGTTTTTCTCTATATTTTCAAAATCATATCTCATATAATAATCTACAAGTTCTCCATCATTTGAAAAATGTACTGTCATAGAGCTTCCTATTATTAACCCTTCTCTGTATTTTTCCAAATGTGATTTTAAAACTCTTGGTTTTTTATTTCCATAGTAATCCACATGAGCTTCTGAAACCAATCTATACATATTCTTTAATCCCTCTAAATT
Source organism: Fusobacterium mortiferum (assembly GCF_016900045.1). Classification (GTDB taxonomy): domain Bacteria; phylum Fusobacteriota; class Fusobacteriia; order Fusobacteriales; family Fusobacteriaceae; genus Fusobacterium_A; species Fusobacterium_A pullicola. The sequence continues at coordinate 21,897 of NZ_JACSNP010000007.1, read as the reverse complement.
CTGTACAAGGACCATTACATTGTGAGTATCCTGTTTTTTTAAGTTAATTGGAAAAGCTCCAGTTATCTCATTTAAATTTGTGATACCCTTTTCTATATATTTCTCCATAAAAATTATGAACATATTTGCTGTAGCTTGAGAGTCATCAACGGCTCTATGGTGACTTTCTAGTGATAGTCCCAATACCTTATTCAAGTTTTTCAGTCCATACCCTTTTAAAGCTGGATACAGATCTCTTGCCATCTGTAATGTATCTATAATAGCTGGCTTATACTCATAACCTAAAATATTTTTTACATCTCTTCTTAAAAATCCCATGTCGAATGCAGCGTTATGAGCTACCATTGTAGCATCTCCTACAAACTCCATAAATCTTGGTAAAACTTCCTCTATAGTTGGCATATTATCTACCATATCTTGAGTTATATTTGTTAATTCCTGTATTTTTTGTGGAATCGGTTTTTGTGGATTTATCAGTTGAGAAAATCTATCTATTATTCTATTTCCTTGTAATTTTACTGCTCCAATCTCTATTATCTCATGTTCATGAGAATTAAGTCCCATTGTCTCCAAGTCAAAAACTACAAAATACTCTTCCATTAAAGAGACGTCCTTTGAATCTCTAACCATAACAGCTTCATCATTAACCATATACATTTCACAACCAAGTATAGGTTTTATATCTTTTCCCTTAGCTGCCTTATAGGCAAATGGAAAAGAGTGTACAACAGCATAATCAGTAATTGCCACAGCTGAATGACCATAAGCTATAGCTTGCTTTATTATATCTCCAATATCAGATACTCCAACCATTTCACTCATCTTACTATGTGTGTGAAGCTCTACCATTTTTAATTCTGAAGTGTCCTTTTTCTCTTCTTTTATTCTATCTAATTTATTGATAGAGTTTATCATCATAATCTCTTCATTATCTGAAAATCTATCTATTTGTTTTTTACCACTTACTTTAACATAATCTCCCTCTCTTATCTCCAATGGTTTATCTTTTTCTAGAAAAATCTTAGTTGTTAAAGATGTATGATTATCTGTTATTCTTATGGTTGTAATTACTCTATCATTTTTTATATCTCTTGACTCTATTCCAAAAACTTCTCCTTCTACGACACATGTATCATCATCATATAGTTCAAAAAACTCCTCTAATGGAATAGAGCTTCCCTTGATCTCTTTAGTTTTATTAGCTGAGAAACCTCCACCTTTAGAAAAATTAGCACTCTTTATAACTACCTCTTGTGACTTTGATTTACTTGAGTTTTGTTCAGCTATTTTTTTACTCTCCATGTCAATTTTAGCTGAAAGTGTTATTATCTCTTTTTGCTTATCCTCTTCTATTTTTGAAACTTCTTGAGAAAAATCTCCTAAAATAAACTTTACTTTAAAGTTATAAATTCCAAAATTTTCTAAAATATTTTCTAATTTTTCATCTATTTGAGAACTTTTTAAAATATCAATAGCACTCTGCTCAGCAAGAGTAATATTGATACTTTCAGTCTCAATAGTTACTCTATATAGGTATAAAAAAGATTTAGAGATAGCATTTCTAGCCTTCAATCTTATGATTGCCCTTTCTACTATCTCTACTAATTGCTCTTTTCTTATATCATTCTCAGAAAAACTTACTGTAAAGTCAACCTCTAATTCCTTACCAAAATTTTTCTTAATATTTTCATAAATGAGATCTAATTCATTTAATTCATTAACTGAAGGAACATTACATTTGAATCTCATCTTCTTATTTCTCTCAGAAAATATAATCTCTGTAACATCTACATTTTTTATACCCATTTTTCTAAAGATACCATCTTGTGGTTTTATTCTTATCTCTTTTCTATTCATTGTTCCTCCAAAGAGAAAATTATTTTTCTCCTAATAATCTATCTAATATGATAGCTACAGCTGCTCTTACAGAAAGATGATTGTATTGAGTATTTCCTCTAATAGGCTCTAATATATAGTCAGACATATCCATTATCTCATCTGTAAGTCCCCAACCTGTTCCAAATAGTAATAAATAAGGTCTATCATCCTCAAAAATTTTATCTGACAACTCTTTATATCCAACAGTATTTGGGAATATTCTAGCAGAAGTAGTTATAATAACTGGCTTTTGCCCTTCTCTTTCCTCTATTTCAGCAATAGTAGCCTCTATACTATCCATCACTCTAGTTATAGAAAAAGCATCTTCTCTATCTTTATTAAACTGTCCTCCTGTTCCCTCTTGCCAGTAACCTATTATTCTCTCAGTAAGCATTTTTTGTGCATCTACCGGAACTATAAGTCTATATCCAGCTACATTATATGTTCTACAACTTCTAGAGATATCATGAATATCAAAGTTAGTAACTGATGTACATACTACACTATTATTTTTATTATATACTGGATAGTGAACTAAACCTAAGTAAATTTTATCTCTCATTCTCTTTTCTCCCTATTTTACTTTATCTTTTCTAATTTTTTATATTTTTCTATATCTTCTAAATAAACCTTATAAGCATATTTAAGATACTCTCTATTTTCCTCGGTAAGAGCTCTTACAACTCTAGCCGGAGATCCAGCAATCAAATCTCCCTCTTTAGCTTGAAGTTTAGGAGTTACCACAGAACCAGCAGCTACTAAACAATTTTTAGGAATTACACTTCCATTTAAAAGAGTTGTTCCCATTCCTATTACAGAACTATCTCCAATAGTACACCCATGTATGATACAGTTATGTCCAATAGTTACCTTCTCTCCTATAATTACTGGATATGGAGTGTCTCCATGTACTGTACAATTATCTTGTATATTAGAGTCTTTACCTACTACAATTTTACTCATATCAGCTCTTACAACAGCTCCAAACCAAATTGATACATTTTCCGCTGTAACAACCTCACCTATTACAGTAGCATTTTCAGCTATATAGTTATTTTCTCCTATCTGTGGAGTTTTATCTCCTAATCTATATATCATTCTTTTTCCTTTCCAAGCTCTCTTTTTATCTCAGCTAGAAGCTTTTTCTCCTCTTTAGTTAACTCTCTATTAACAAGTAGATCTCTTCTTCTTATATAGGTTCTCTTTAAACTCTCTTTTAATCTCCAAGTTTCTATATTTTTATGATGTCCAGAAAGTAATACATCTGGCACCTTCATTCCCTCATACTCAGCTGGCCTTGTATAGTGTGGATAATCTAATAATCCATTAAAGAAAGAGTCATTTTCATAAGATTCCTTTTTTATTACCCCTGGAACAAGTCTAGCTATACAATCAGCCATCATCATAGCTGGTAATTCTCCTCCAGTTAAAACAAAATCTCCAATAGAAACTTCTAAATCAACCTTACTCTCCACTACCCTTTCATCTATTCCCTCATAGTGTCCAGCTATAATTGTTATCTCCTCTTCTTGAGCCAATTCAATAGCTAATTTTTGATTGAATCTTACCCCTTGAGGAGTTGTGTATATTACCTTTCCTTTTACAGTCTCAAGAGCTCTGAATAATGGTTCTGGTTTCATAACCATTCCTGCTCCTCCGCCAAAAGGCATATCATCAGCCTGCTTATGCTTATCATAGCAAAAATCTCTAATATTTATGATATTTATCTCTAGCAGATTTTTTTCAAGAGCCTTTCCTATTATACTTTCACTTTTAAATCCTGAAAACATCTCAGGAAAAAGAGTCAGAATATTGATTTTCATACTACTCCTCGTCCATTCCATCATCTTGTTGATATTTTTTTCCCTTTTCCTCTTTCATACCCTCTATTAGATGTACATAGATCACTCTTTTATCAAAATCTATCTTCTTTACAAACTCATCTATATCCGGTACCATTACTTCACATTTTGATGATTCTATTACTAAAATATCATGAGCTGCTGTTTCAAAAATATCAACTATTGTCCCTAACTCCTCATCTGTATCTATATCTATAGCCTTCATATCCAATAGATCATTTAGAAGATATTCATCTTCACCAATTCCAAGTAGTTCTCTTCTTACTTTTATAAATCCATTCTTTAAATTTCCAGCTTCTGTCTTATTTGTAATCTCTTCAAATTCCAAAACACACTTATTTCCTACTAGATGAGAAGCAGATTTTACTGTCAGTATTCTTTGATTATTCTCTCCTAACTCCACTACTATTCTATTATTTAATAACATCTCTATATTTTCAATATTTGACACTACTTTTACGGCACCTTTTAAATGATGAGTTCCAGATATTTTTCCTATTGTTAAAAGTTCCATTCTTCCTCCTAGTCTAAAAACTCAACATTTACATTAAGTTTATCTTTTACTCCAGCTGCTTGCATAACTCCTCTTATTGCATTAGCTGTAAGTCCATTTTTTCCTATTATCTTTCCCATCTCTCCTTGAGCTACACTCACCTTGAAAATAACTGTATCATCTACTATATCATATGTTATTCTTGTTTCTGAATTATTATCTACTAATTCTCCAATTATATATTGCATTAATTTTTCTAACTTTTCCATAATTACCTCCTAACAACTATTTTTTATTTATATATAGAGAACCCTTCCAAGCTCCCTCTTCAGTTATTTTTGCCACAACTCCATAGTTTTTATCTAAATCTTCAATAATAGTTCTTACAAAATCTTTAAAATCATCAGTAGATATCACATTTAAAATTCCCGCATTAGCATCTACTGTTCTTACTACACCGATACCTTCATAAGCCTCTATTATTTTATTGATAAAATCTATGTCCTCTTTTCTACTCTGTATTAAAAACTCATAGCTTGATAACATAGTTCCTCCAAAATTTATTTGATTATAAAAATTCAAGAATAACAGAGAGATTTCTATCCAAAGTTATTCTTGATTTTTTACTTAATTATTTATTTTCAAAAATTGATATTAATTTAATAAACTCTTCTATTGAAAGATTTTCCGCTCTCTCTGTCTCAGGTATATCTGCTTTTGCTAAGATAACCCTTAACTCATCTTTAGAGTAGCCTAAAGTAGAAAAGTTATTTAATAAATTTTTTCTCTTATTTGAGAATCCAGCTTTTACATATTTAAAGAATGTTTCTTCATCAACTTGATTTATATATCTATTATCTTTATATAATTTTATTGACATAAAAGCTGAATCAACTTTAGGAATAGGAGTAAAGAACTCTTTAGGTATAGTAAATAGGTACTCCGCCTCTCCATAATACTCAACAGCAAGAGTTAACACACTTCTTTCTTTACCCTTTTTAGCACAAACTCTCTCAGCAACCTCTTTTTGAACCATTATATATATTTCATCAATTACATCTCTATTCTCTATTAACTTATTTATTATAGGTGATGTAATATAGTATGGTATATTGGCAACTACTTTCGTTCCTGCTCCTACATACGCTCTTAAATCTGTCTCTAATACATCATTCATAACAAGAGTATACTTAGGATTTCCATCAAATTTTTTTCTCAAAATTTTCTCTAAATCTCTATCTATCTCTACAGTTACAACTTTTTTAGCTGTATCAAGTAATAGGGCAGTTAGTGCTCCCTCTCCAGGTCCTATCTCTAAAACTGTATCCTCTGGTTGTACATTAGATACCTCCATTATTTTTCTAAGAACCTCTCTTTGATCAGTTAAAAAGTTTTGTCCAAATTTTTTCTTATGTTTAAAGGACATACTCTCCTCCAAATTATTTTTTTACAACAATTCCAATATATGGTAAGTTTCTATGTTGTTGATCATAATCTAATCCATACCCTACTACAAACTCATCTGGAATTTCAAATCCTGTGTAGTCACCTTTTATCTCAACAGTTCTTCTACTTGGTTTATCTAGTAAAGTACATATTTTAAGTGATTTTGTTCCTCTTTCTTCTAACATTTTTCTTACATGGCTTAATGTTAGTCCTGTGTCTATAATATCCTCTACAATTAAAACTTCTCTATCTTTTACATCAATATCTAAATCTTTTGAAATATTGATTATTCCTGTACTTTCAGTTCCTGAGTAACTAGAAGCACTCATAAAATCAATTTCAAGAGGTAAATCTATCTCTTTTATAAGGTCAGTCATAAAGACTACTGAACCCTTTAATAGCCCAACAACTAAAAGATCTTTACCTTGATAATCTTTTTCAATCTCCTTAGCTAATTCCTTGATTCTTCTTTCAACTTCTTCTCTTGTTAAAAGAGTTTTAATAGTATATTCCACTCTATTTCCTCCTTTTAAAACATAACTTTGGCAAGTCATATTTTAATAAAATCAATTACGATATATTTTATCATTTAATCTAGAAATTATCAAGTAGTTATTGATATTTTATGTATCTTATGATATCATCATTACTATAAAGAACTATAAATACTGGAGGAATAATGAATAAAAAAATAGTTTCTATCTCTTTATTAACAATTTTAGGAATAGTTTTTATTACAACTTTTTTACTAAAAATATTTGAAATTATATATTTTAATGAAAAATATTATAAAATTCCTAATTTAAAATCTCATACTATTGAAGAGGTTAAAAAAGTTTTAGAAAATAATGAGTTACATATTGAAAAAATGGGAGAAGAGTTTTCAGATTTTCCTATTGGACAGATATTTTTACAAGAACCGGAAGCAAATTCTATTGTGAAAAAAGATAGAACTGTAAAAGTTTGGGTAAGTAAAGGAAAAGCTCTTGTTCAAGTTCCTAATCTTACTGGAATGAATTATCTTGATGCTAAAGTTATTGCAGAACAAAAAGGATTAATTCTTGATAAAGTATTTACAGTAAAAGCTCAAGGTAAATATAATGAAGTTTTAGCAACTGATCCTAATACAGATACATTAATGACTAGAGGAGAAAAAATCTCTTTTCTTGTCAATGGAGCTGAACAGATAGCAGAAATTACTATGCCAGATTTAATTGGACTTTCTTTTGATAGTGCATTAAATATTCTTACTAAAAATTCTCTGATTGTAGGAAATGTTGAATTTTCCTCTATACCAGAAGTGGGAAAAAATGTTATAATAAAGAGTAGCGTTAAAAGTGGTACAAAAATACCAGCAGGTTCTGCTATTGATTTAACAATTAATAATTAAAATACTCTAGGAGGGATAGAGATTAAAGGTCGTGTTATTAATAAAATACAAGGATTTTATTATGTAAAATCTGAAAATAATGTTTATGAATGTAAGCTTAGAGGTATCTTAAAAAGAAAAGAAAGTAAGGATAATTGTGTTGTTGGAGATATTGTTGAAATATCTGAAGATAACTCTATTATAAATGTAGAAAAAAGAAAAAATTTGGTAGAGAGACCTTTAGTTGCCAATATTGATTACTTAGTTATTCAATTTGCTGCTAAGGATCCAGATATTGACTATGAAAGATTAAATCTTCTACTACTTAGAAGCTTTTATTATAAGATAACTCCATTGGTTATTATCAATAAAATTGATTTGCTTAATGATCGTGAAATGACAGAGTTAAAGAAAGGTTTAGAATTTTTAGAAAAAATCAATATCAAGTACTTCTTAATTTCACAAAAAGAAAACATTGGAATTGAAGAGTTAAAATTATTTTTAAAAGATAAAATTACAGCTTTCGGTGGTCCAAGTGGTGTTGGTAAATCTAGTATAATTAATCTTTTACAAAATGAAAAAAAATTAGAAACTGGTGAAACAAGTAAGAGACTTAGAAGAGGAAAACATACTACTAAGGATACCAATCTTCTTGAGTTAATTGGTGGAGGATATATAATAGACACTCCCGGATTTTCATCTGTAGAACTACCTGATATAAAAGATGCTCAAGAACTTATTGCTCTTTTTCCAGAGTTTTCTAATAGAGGAGATTGTAAATTTAATAATTGTCTTCATCTAAATGAACCATCTTGTGCTATTAAAGAAGCGGTTAAAAATGGGGAAATCTTAGAGGAAAGATATAATTTCTATAAAAAAGTATATGAAAAATTAAAACAGGAGAGGTGGAATAAATATGAGTAATATAAAAATTGCTCCTTCAATATTATCAGCAGATTTTAGCAAATTAGGAGAAGAGGTTATAGCTATTGATAAAGCTGGAGCCGACTATGTACATATAGATGTTATGGATGGACACTTTGTCCCTAACTTAACTTTTGGAGCACCAGTAATAAAAGCTATCAGAAATAAAACTAACTTGGTTTTTGATGTTCACTTAATGATAGATAAACCAGAAAGATATATTGAAGATTTTGCAAAGGCTGGAGCTGATATCATTGTAGTTCATGCTGAATCTACTATACATTTACATAGAGTAATACAACAAATTAAAGCTACTGGGAAAAAAGCAGGAGTTTCTCTAAATCCAGCTACTCCAGTAGATGTTCTAAAATATATAATTGATGACCTTGATATGGTGTTAGTTATGAGTGTTAATCCTGGTTTTGGTGGACAAAAATTTATAGAAAGCTCTGTTCAAAAAATAAAAGATGTTAGAGCATTGAGTAAAACTGTAGATATTCAAGTTGATGGTGGAATAACAGATGAAACTATAGGAAGATGTATAGAAGCTGGAGCAAATGTTTTTGTAGCTGGTTCTTATGTATTTTCTGGAGATTATAAAGAAAGAATTGATAGTTTAAAGAGAGGTTAAAATATGACTGCGATGACTGAAAATATTAATAAAGTAAATGAAATTTTAGAAGAGTTTTATAAGCTTTTTTATAAAACAGAAGATATGGCTCTTAAAAGAGGTATTAAGTGTTTAACTCATACAGAATTACATTTAATAGAAGCTATTGGAGAGGAATCTCTTACTATGAATGAACTTTCTGACAGGATAGGAATAACTATGGGAACTGCTACAGTAGCTGTTTCTAAGCTTACTGAAAAGGGATTTATCACTAGAATTCGTTCAAATTCAGACAGAAGAAAAGTTTACGTTTCTTTAACTGACAAAGGTAGCAAAGCTTTAACTTATCATAATAACTATCATAAAATGATTATGTCTAGTATAACTGAAAATATAGCTGATAAAGATTTAAGTCATTTTATCGAAATTTTTGAGCTAATTCTTGGAGCTTTACAAGAGAAAACTGATTATTTCAGACCACTTACTATTGTTGATTTTAATGTAGGAGAGAGAGTTTCTATAGTTGAAATTAAAGGTACTCCTATCGTTCAAAATTACTTTGCTGGACATGGAATAGAAAACTTTAGTGTTGTTGAAATATTACCTTCTACAGCAAAGGAAACTTTTGTCATCAAATCTCCAACTGGAGAAGTAGTGGAATTAGATATTCTTGATGCTAAAAATTTAATAGGAATAAAGGCTGACTAAAAGGAGCAAAAATGTTCTATATTGATGGTATCTCTTTAAATAAAATTAAAAAGGAATTAAAATCTAATCTTTATGGTAAAAAAGTAAATAAGATTACTAAAAATACTGAAACTTCTCTATCTATATATTTTGGAAAAATAGAGCTTGTATTCTCTTGTAATCCATCTTTCCCTATCTGTTATATAACTAATTCAAAAGAGGGTGTACTTGAAAGTAGCACTGGTATGGTAGCTAATATGAAAAAACATCTTTTGAATGCTATGTTAATAGATATAATTCAACTTGGATTTGATAGAGTTTTACAGTTCAAATTTTCCAGAATAAATGAACTAGGGGAAATGAAAATCTATAATATCTATTTTGAAATAATGGGTAAATACTCTAACTTTATTTTTACAGATGGAGAAGATAAAATTATTGATTTATTGAAAAGATTTTCATTGGAAGAAAATAGATTGAGAGCTCTATTTCCTGGTATTACTTATGAGCAACCTATAATAGAGGAAAAAATTTCTCCTTTAATAATAAAAGAAGATCAATTTTTATCTTCTATTCAAGAGGGAACTCTTTTGAAGAGTGTTGAAGGGATTGGTAAATTACTCCTTCAAAATATTGATTCCTTTGAAAAATTCAAAAATATTCTAAGTGATAATATATCACCAAAAATATTTTTAAATAATAAAAGAATTGTTTTAGGTACTGTTCTCAATATTTTACCTAAGTCTAAATATGATGAGGTTATTGAATTTAGATCATTCAGAGAAGCTATAAACTTTTATATCTCTTCTGAAAATCTATCTAGTAGTTTCGATTCTTTAAAAACCCAACTTCTGGATAATATTTTAAAAAGAATAAAAAAAGATGAAAAAATACTTGATATCTTAGCAAAGGAGAAGATAGATAAGGCTGATTATGAAAAATATAAGGAACAAGGGGACATATTAGCTGCTTGTATATATAGTATAAAAAAGGGAATGACCTTTGTGGAAACTTATGATTTCTATAACGATACTATGATAAAAATTCCACTTGAACCACAACATACCCCTCAAGAAAATCTTGAAAAAATATATAAAAAATATAATAAATTGAAGAGAGGGCTTGAAGCTAACTCTAGAAGAGTTATTGAAGTTACTGAAGATTTAGACTATTTAAACAGTATTAAATTATTTATTGAAAATAGTAATGATATCAACAATTTAAAAGCTATACATGAAGAACTTATATCTCAAGGATACATGAAGCTACAAGCAAAAAAAGGAAAAGTAAAAAAACAAAATAAAGAAATCGGATTTGGTATTTTTGAAGGAGAAAATTATCAAATTCTCTTTGGTAGAAATAATACCGAAAATGATAATCTAACTTTTAAAATAGCTGATAAAAATGATATATGGTTACATGCTAAAAATATACCTGGTTCTCATGTAATTATAAAATGTGAAAATTTAACTGAAGATATTCTTTTAAAAGCTGCTCAAATAGCTGCTTATTATAGTAAAGGATTCACTGGTGATAAAATAAGTATTGATTATACTCAAAAGAGATATATCAATAAGCCTAAGAGAGCAAAACCTGGATTTGTGACATACATTAACGAAAAAAATATCTTAGTTATTAAACCAGAAAAAATTTAATAAAATTTTTCATTTTGAGAAGAGAATTATGTGAATATTCACAAATTTCTCTTCTTTCTTTTATATCTTTTTATTAAAATAAATTTGACAATTAATAATAATAAGTATATAGTATTTCTAACAAATAAAAACTATTCTTTGAAGTTTTAAAAGGAGGATAATGGATAATTTTAATAATATAAAAGTCTTTTTTAATATTAATAACTCCAGTAAAAAAAATTTATTAAAATATAGCAAAATTAAGAAATATAAAAAGGGAGAACATCTTTTTTTAGATAGAGATCGAGTAGATAATATTTATTTTGTTTTAGATGGAATTGCATCTCTATATAAATTAAACTCTTCCCATGATAAAAAAGTTATCTTTATATATGGAAAAGGTGAAATATTGAATGAGGTTATTTTACAAAAAAATATGAGTTCATTAAATTGTGAAATACTTAGTGACTGTGAAATATTAGAAATTCCTGCTAAAAAATTTTTAGAGGTAATGAGTTATGATTTTCAACTATCTAGAAACATTATTGAATCAATGGCTTATAAAATTAGGAGATTATACCATCAATTAAAAAATACTTCTAATTCTATAAGATTAGATAAGCAAATTGCTTCTAAACTTTGGAAGTTATCTAAAGATTTTGGAAAGGAAACAGATGAAGGAATAGAGATTAATTTCAATCTTTCTATCTCCTATTTAGCTGATATGCTTGGCTCTAAAAGAGAAACTGTTTCTAGACAATTAAAAATTTTATCTGAAAAGGATTTAATTATTGTAAAAAGAAATAGATTTGTTGTAGTTAATAGAGATAATCTATTAAAATATTTTAGAAACTCGTGAGCCCTATCACAACTTTATTTTCTAGCTCTTGATATAATTAAATAAGTAAATTAAAATTATGAAAGGAAGATAAATATGGGTTTTCAAATTAGTAAAGAGGGACTAAATCATTTTTTTAAATCATTGAAAAATGATTATGATATCTATGCTCCAATAGTTTTTGAGGGTGGTGGAATTTTTTCAGATACAGACTGTATAAGATATGCAAAAATTAACTCTATTGAGGAGATAGAGTTTGAAAAAAAATCTAACTATTCTTTTAAGGAGAGTATTTTACCTGTTACTCAAAGATTATTTTATTTTACAGAAGAAAGTGTTAAGGAAGCAGATAATAAAAAGAAAGGTAGTATAGTTTTTTTAAGAGCATGTGAATTAAATGCTGTAAGACGTTTAGATGAAATGTATTTAATTAATGGTGGAGAGGATTACTACTATAAAAGATTAAGAGATAGAGTTAAATTTGTACTAATAGGTTGTAATCACTCTTTTGAAAATTGTTTCTGTGTAGATATGGAAAGTAATAAAAGTGATGAATACTCTTTAGCTATTAACTATGGAGACAATGATTTTTATATTGATTGTAAAGAGGAAAATTGGAATGCCCTTCTAAAATCTAACTCTGTAACAGAATTAGAAGTTACTCCTAACTTTGTAACTGAAAATGATGTTAGAGTTAATATACCTAAAGATTTGACTTCTGAAGTAGCCAAAAGTACTATGTGGGATGAATATGATTCTCGTTGTATAGCTTGTGGAAGATGTAATTTTGTATGTCCTACTTGTACTTGTTTTACTATGCAAGATATCTTTTATACAGATAATGGAAAAGTTGGAGAAAGAAGAAGAATATGGGCTTCTTGTATGGTAGATGGATATACTGATGTTGCTGGTGGAGAAAGCTATCGTAAGAAACATGGTCAACGTATGAGATTTAAAGTTTTACACAAAGTATTAGATTTTAAACAACGTAATGGTTATCATATGTGTGTAGGATGTGGAAGATGCGATGATGTTTGCCCAGAATATATATCATTCTCTAACTCTATTAATAAATTGGAAGCTGCTATGGAGGAGGTAACTAAAAAAAATGATTAATCAATATTTACCTTTTTTATCTGAAATTGTAGAAGTTATAAAACATACTGATATTGAATATACTTTTAGAATGAAATATGAAAAAAAAGATGTTAAACCTGGTCAATTCTTTGAAATCTCTATACCTAAATATGGAGAGGCTCCTATATCTGTTAGTGGAATTGGAGAAGGAACAATTGATTTTACTATCAGAAGAGTTGGAAAAGTTACTAATGAAATTTTTGAAAAATATGTTGGAGAGAAACTTTTCATAAGAGGTCCTTATGGGAATGGATTTGATGTAGATCTTTATAAAGATAAAGAGTTAGTCATAGTTGCTGGTGGTACTGGTGTTTCTCCAGTAAGAGGAGTAATTGAGTACTTTGCCGAACATATTAATGAAGTACAAAGTATGAAACTTATTACTGGTTTTAAGTCTCCAGAATTTATTTTGTTTAAAGAGGATATTCCTAAATGGAAAGAGAAAATGGAATATATTCTTACTGTAGATAGTGGAGAAGAGACAGCTGAATATAAAGTTGGTCTTGTAACAAAGTATATACCTCAACTTAAATTCAAAGATGTATCTAAGGCTGTAGCAGTAGTAGTTGGACCTCCAGCTATGATGAAATTCTCTGCTCTTGCTCTTTTAGAAGCTGGATTTAAAGAAGAAAATATTTGGATATCTCAAGAAAGAAAGATGTGTTGCGGTATTGGTAAGTGTGGACATTGTAAAATAGGAGATGTTTATATATGTGTAGATGGTCCTGTTTTTAATTATGTTAAAGGACGTACTTTATTAGATTAGGAGTAAAATTATGATGGATATAAATACAAAAAAAATTAAGAAAAACGCTTTTAGAGTTACTAAAGAACGTGGAATAACAGCTTCTAGAGTACGTGTTCCCGGAGGACACTTAGATGCTCAATTTCTTTCTATGATTCAAGAGATAGCTCAAACTTATGGAAACGGAACTGTTCATTTAACAAGTCGTCAAGGTTTTGAAATTCCTGGAATTCCTTTTGAAAAAATACCAGAAGTAAATGCTAAATTACAACCTATTATCGAGGGACTTGGAATTAATCAACCTGAAAAAAACAAAGGATATTCAGCTGCTGGAACTAGAAATATTACAGCTTGTATTGGTAATCGTGTGTGTCCATTTGCTTGTTATGACACTTCATCTTTTGCCAAAAGAATAGAAAAAGCTGTATTTCCACATGACTTACACTTTAAAATAGCTTTAACTGGATGCCCTAATGATTGTGCTAAAGTTAGAATGCATGACTTCGGAATAATGGGTATGACACTTCCTCAGTTTGAACCTGATAGATGTATCAGTTGTGGTGCTTGTGTGAGAGCATGTAAGAAAAAATCCACTGGAGCTCTAACTGGAGTAAACTATAGACCTCAAAGAGATCATCAAAGATGTATTGGATGTGGAGAATGTATAATTAATTGTCCTAATATGGCTTGGACTAGAAGTAAGAAAAAATACTATAGACTCACTATCATGGGACGTACTGGAAAGAAAAACCCACGTTTAGGAGAAGATTTCTTAAAATGGACTGATGAAGAAACTATAACTAAAATTATCTTAAATACTTATGACTATGTTACTGAATATATTGCTAAAGATGCTCCTGGTGGAAAGGAACATATCGGATATATTGTAGATAGAACAGGATTTGAAGAATTCAAAAAATGGGCTCTTAAAGATGTTAATATCTCATCAGAAACCGAAGTTTTAACCCCTATATATTGGAAAGGTGTAAAATATTAATTTTAAATTTAATTAAATATATTCTATAATATTAAAGAAAGAAGAGAACTATTACTATTTAATCTCAAAATTAATTATAGTAATAATCTCTTCTTTTTTCACACTTCCAGTGATTAGTATCACAGAGAAATATTATAAAATTTTATATAATAAAATTAGAAAACATGATATTTCTCCGTGATAGAAATTACATGGAATTATTGTCAAGAAAGTAAATTAAAAATTAAAGAGAGGGAGAAACAAATGAAAAAAATTCAATCAACATGTAACTACTGTGCAATTGATTGTAATCTTGATTTTTATGTTGAAAATAACAAGATTATAAAAATTGTTCCTACAAAAGGATATCCTGTTAATGACGGTTTTAGTTGTGTAAAAGGAATATCTTTAGACAAACAGCAAACAAAATTTAAACCTAATCCACTACCTCGTATTAAAAAAACTGATGGTAATTTTGAATATTTAAGTTGGGATAAAGGTTTTAATGAAGTAGCTAGAAGATTAAATGAAATAAGGGAAAAATATGGGAATGAAAGTGTAGCTGCTCTTAGTACTGGACAAATGACTTTAGAAGAGTTTGCTATATTTGGACATATGATGAGAAACCATTTAAAAGCTAATGTAGATGGTAACACTCGTCTATGTATGGCTACAGCAGCTGTAGCTCATAAACAAAGTTTTGGGTTTGATGCACCTGGGTATACACTTAAAGATTTAGAGCTTTCTGATACAATAATATTTATAGGAGCTAATCCTGTTATAGCTCATCCTATACTTTGGGGAAGAGTTAGAAATAATCCTAATAAAAAAGTTATAACTATTGATCCACGTTATTCAGAAACAGCTAAAAATTCTGACTATTGGTATGGAATAAACTCAAAAACAGATTTAACTCTGTTCTATACATTAGCTAACTTAATTATTGAAAAAAACTATACTGATAAAAATTATATCGAAGAAAATACTGAAAATTTTGAAGCATTTAAAGAATTCGTGAAAGATTATACTGTGGAAAAAGCTTCAAAAATATGTGGTATTCCTCAAGAAAAAATTGAAGAATTAGTAGAATTAATTCATTCTGGTGAAAGAGTTTCTTTTTGGTGGACTATGGGAATCAATCAGGGACATGAAGCTGTAAGAAGTGTACAAGCTATTATCAACTTAGCTCTTATGACTGGTAATATAGGTAGAGAAGGAACAGGAGCTAACTCTATTACTGGACAAAGTAATGCTATGGGATCAAGGGTATTTAGCAATACAACTGGACTATTCGGTGGTGGGGATTTCGATAATCCTAATCGTCGTACAAAAGTTGCTAAAGCTCTAGGAGTAGAAGAGTCATTACTTATTGACAAACCTACACTTCCATATAATAGAATTGTAGAAAGTATCAATTCTGGTGAAATAAAAGCTCTTTGGGTAGTATGTACAAATCCACGTCATTCTTGGACTAATAACGAAACTTTTAGAGAAGCTATGGAAAAACTTGAACTTTTAATTGTACAAGATATATATGATGATACAGAAACTTCTGAAATGTGTGATATCTATTTACCTGCTGTACCTGGAGTTAAAAAAGAAGGAACAGTTATAAATTCAGAAAGAAGATTATCAGCTGTAAGACCTTGTCTTGAAAAGGCTGAAAATGAATTGATGGACTATGAAATTTTCTATGGAGTAGCTAAAGCTTTAGGATTAGAAGATATTACTCAAAATTGGAAAACTCCTAAAGATGCTTTTAACTTTATGAAACAATGTTCTGAAGGTATGCCTTGTGATATCACAGGGGTTGAATATGAAGCTCTTGCTGAAAGTCATGGTATTCAATGGCCATTTAAAGTTGGAGATAAACTAAATAGTGATGAAAGAAGATTATATGAAGATGGAAAATACTTTACTCCTAATAAAAAAGCAAAATTCCTATTTGAAAAAGTAGCCGAAAATCCTCTTCCTACAAGTGAAGAGTTTCCTTATATATTTAATACTGGAAGAGGAACAGTTGGACAATGGCATACTCAAAGTAGAACTAGAGAAATTCCATTTGTTATCGATGCTGTATCTAAAGAAGCCTATCTATATATTAATCCAAAATTAGCAGAACTAAAAGGTATAAATGAAAACGATAAAGTTATTGTTAAATCTAAAAATGGACACAGTGCTGAATTTATTGCTATGCTAACTGAAGATGTTAAATTTAATGAACTCTTTGCTCCTATTCACTATATTGAATGTAATAAATTAACTGCTTCTGTATACGATGCTTATTCAAAAGAACCATCTTACAAAAGTGCTGTAGTAAATATCTTTTTAAAGGGAGAATAATAGATTATGAAACGTATTAAAATAGATAGAAAAAAATGTGTAGGTTGTTTAACTTGTGTAACTGCTTGCTGTGTAGCTCATGATTCAAGTGATTCTAGGAATAGAATCACTATTGACTCTCATAAGAAACCTGCTCCAATATTTTGTAGACATTGTGACTTACCAGAGTGTGTATTTACATGTATGACTGGAGCTATGAGTAAAAATAGTGAAACTGGTTATGTTGAATATAATAAAGAACAATGTGCTAGTTGCTATATGTGTATTATGGCTTGTCCTTATGGAGTTCTAAAAAGTGATACATTAACTCAAAAAGAGATTATGAAATGTGATATGTGCTCTTTCAATGGAAAAGAGGCAGATCCTGAATGTGTAAAACGTTGTCCTATGGGAGCTATAACATTTGAAGAGGTGAAAAAATAATGAGATTTGTTATAATTGGAGCTAGTGCTGCTGGAATTAATGCAGCAAAAAAACTTCGTGAATTAAATCCTAACTCTGAAATAATTATCATATCTAAAGATAAGGATATTTACTCTCGTTGTATTCTATATCATCATTTAAAAGGAATTAGAGATTTGAAAAAATTATCCTTTGTTGAGGACAATTTTATTGAAAAAAATAAAATTGAATGGATAAAAGGAAGAGAAGTAATAGGAATAAATACAAAACTTCAATGTGTAAAATTAGATAATGATAACGAGGTTAAATATGATAAATTACTTATAGCTTCTGGTTCTCATTCATTTATTCCTAAAATTGATGGTATTGATGGAGCTAAAAATTTAGTTGGTTTTAGAAACTTTGAAGATGTTGAAAAAATTGAAGAGATGCTTCCTAATATTAAGAATATAGTAATCATGGGTGGAGGACTTGTCGGTATAGATGCTGCTGCAGGATTACTTCATAAAGATAAAAATATTTATCTCGTTGAAATGGGAGATAGAATGTTACCTCTTCAACTTGATAACTATACTGCTTCTGTCTATGAAAAAGCTTTCGAAAAAGAAGGATTAAAGCAATACTATAGTAATGGAATAGCCTCTATTGAAAATATAGATGGAACTATTAAAAGTGTAACATTAAAAAGTGGAGAGATAATTCCTTGTGATTTACTTATTAGTGCTGCTGGGATTAGAGCTAATATAAGATTTCTAGAAGGAAGTGAAGTAGCTTGTGACAATAAAGGACTTCTATTTAATGAAAAAGGAGAAACAAATATATCAAATATCTATGGAGCTGGAGATGTCAGTGGGAAATCACCTATTTGGCCTGTAGCTGTAAAAGAAGGAATAATAGCAGCATATAACATGAGTGGCTTAAATAAAGATATGGATGATTTTTTTGCTAGCAAAGCAACTATGAATTTTTTAGATATTCCAACTATGTCTCTTGGAATAACTTCCGGTTATGATGATAGCTATACTGAAGAAATTGAATTAGATAATTTTGGTAATTACAAAAAAATTGTACATAAAAATGGAATTATTTATGGAGCTCTTCTACAAGGGGATCTTTCATATGCTGGAATCTTAACTCAGCTTATCCGTTTAAAAATAGATGTATCAAAAGTTAAAAAAAGACTATTTGATATAGACTATTCAGACTTTTTTCACGTGACAGATAATTTTGAATTTACTTATAATGAGGTGAAATAATTAATGACAGACAGATTAAAAAAAATGCCTGTACCTTTATTATCTACAATGGTAGGAGCTTGTACTTTATCAAACGTATATCTAGCCCAAGGATTTCCTCTGGTGCGTCATATCACTATGATTTCTGCACTAGCAATTTGGTTAATATACTTAATTAGATTTTTTATAATATTTGAAACTTGTAAAACAGAATATAAAACAACTGTTCCTAGTAGTCTTTATGCTGGATTTACTATGCTTATGATGATACTTGGAAGTTATATATTTGATTTTAATCCAGTAATAGGAAAAATATTTTGGTCATTAGGTTTAGGCTTACATGCTCTACATATTTTTATATTTACTTATAGAAATATAATAACAAATTTCAATATAGATACTTTTGTTCCTAGCTATTTTGTTACTTATAATGGTATAATGGTATCGGTAGTTGTTGGTGGAGTAATGAAGGAACCTACTATAGGAAAGCTTGTAACTTACTACGGAATTGGAATATTTACCCTAATTATTCCTTTTATGATTCATCGTTTAATAAAGCATGAACTTAAAGATATTTTCTATCATACACAAGCTATTGTACTTGCACCAAGCTCTCTATGTACTGTAAGTTATCTAAATAGTGTAAAAGATCCTAATATTTATCTACTAGGATACTTATATATCTGTGTACTACTTGCACTTGTATTTATAATTTATAAGCTTCCTAAGTTTTTCTCATTTGGTTTTTCTCCAGCTTTCGCTAGTCTTACATTCCCTATGGCAATAGGTATTGTGGCAACAACTAAAATGAGTGGATATCTAAAAACTATTGGCTATTCAGATTTAGCTATGTTTTTAACTCAATTATCAGGAATACAACTTTATTTAACTTCTGGAATTATTTTCTATGTTTTATTAAATATACTTATTTGGATAAGAAAAGATTAAATATGAATAGAGGTATTTTAATCTTAGCTGGTGGTAAAGGAAGCAGAATGGGGTATTGTCAAAAAGGGGAGCTATTATTTAATAGTTCCACCTTTTTAGATACTCTTATAGAAAATTTTAAAAATGAAAAAATCTATATCTCAACCAAAAAAGAGTATTGCAGTGATAAAAATGTTAACTATATATATGACGAAAATATAAATTATACACCTTTTGAAGCCATTATCCATACTTTAGAAATCTGTTCAGAAGATATCCTTTTTATTATTGGTTGTGATATGCCATTTATGAATAAAGAAATTTTTATAAAACTTCTTGAAAATCTAAAAAACTATAACGGAGTTATTCTCTTTGATAATAATAATTTAAGCTATCCACTTGGAGCTTTGTATACTAAAAAATTACTTCCAAAATTAAGAAAAATGAAAGAAGAGAAAAACTATAAATTACAAGATATATTTAAAAATAATAATTGCTTAAAATTATCAATGAATGAATTAAAAATATCTGAAAAATATTTTATTAATATAAATACCCCAGAGGATTATGAAAAATATATAAAGCGAGGATAAGATGAGAAAAAATATTGAGATAGAAGAGGCATATAAAATTTTTGAAAACAATATAAAAGATGTTGAAATAGAAGAGATTGATATATCTAAAGGTTTAGGATATATACTAGCAGAAGATATTTATTCTCCTATTAATCAGCCTCCTTTTTCAAAAAGTGCTATGGATGGAATAACTTTAAATTTTAAAAATTTAAAAGAAAATTTTGAGTTTACAATTAACTCTACTATTTACGCTGGAGATGATTGCTCTTTTAATTTAAAAGATAATGAAGTATATAGAATAATGACTGGAGCAAAAATTCCCGTTCACTGTGATATTGTAATCCCACAAGAAAATTGTATATTTTATAATGGAAAAGTTATTATTAAAAAATTTGGAAAAAAAGGAAGTAATATCTGTTTTTTAGGTGAAGATTTTCAAAAAGGAGAGTTACTTTTAAAAAAAGGAGAAAAACTTGATTATATAAATCTTGCTCTTCTCTCTAGTATTGGAGTTACAAAAATTAAAGTATATAAGAAAATTAAAATAGCTCTTCTTATTAGTGGCGATGAGGTTTCTAGCCCCTGGGAAACTTTGAAAGCTGGTAAAATTTTTGATAGTAATGGAATGCTCCTTACTCAAAGATTAAAAGAATTGGGATATGAAGTAAGTATATTTGAGTATCTAGAAGATAGTGCTTTAAAGACTTCTATAAAATTAAAAGAATTGGCTTCACAAGTAGATATCATATTTACTACTGGTGGAGTATCTGTTGGAGAAAAAGATATTTTTCATGAAGCTATTGAATTAGCGAGAGGAAAAAAATTATTCTGGAGGGTTAATCTAAAACCTGGAACTCCAGCTCTATTTTCTACAATTGATAATTGTCCTATTCTATCTCTTTCTGGAAATCCTTTTGCTGCCTGTGTAACTTTTGAACTCTTAGGAAGATATATATTAGGAGCCTTACAAAAAGATCCATTACTACCTTTAAAAAAGAATAGTGGAGTACTTATTTCTGATTTTCCTAAAGGTGGAGATAAGAGAAGATTTATAAGAGGAAGATATAGTAATGGTAAAGTTGAAATTCCAAATGGATTACATAGTTCTTACGCTCTTGGAAGTATGAGAGGATGTAATGTCCTTATTGATATTCCTGCTGGAAGTGAGGGTATAAAAAGTGGTGAGGAGATAGTAGTATGGGAGCTATAAAACCTTTTATTTTACAAATTTGTGGATATAAAAATACTGGTAAAACTACATTAGTAAATAAACTTGTAAAATTTTTTAGTAAATATGATCTTAAAGTTGGAACTATTAAACATGATGGACATGATTTTGAAACTATTAATTATTTAGAAGACAATTTTCAACATTTTAATAGTGGTGCTCAAAAAAGTATTGTTTTTTCTAGAAATAAATGGCTTTTAATTGAAAAAAAAGAAAATACTCTCGAAGCTATGATGGATTTAATGAAAGATATGGATATTATAATTGTTGAAGGATGTAAGAATAGTTCTCTTCCTAAAATAGAACTTCTTAGAAAAGGAGTTTCGGAATATCCTGTTTCAAATCCTAAAAATAGAATAGGAGTGTATAGCGATTTTGATTATTCAAAAGAAAGATGCTTTAAAAAAGATAATGATGAAATATTTCATTTTTTACTAAAATTAATTGGCAAAAGGGAAAAAAATAAAAAAGGGCTACTACACACATAGTACCCTTTTTTATTGTTGTATTTGTAACTACTCAGGTCTATAATTAAAAAACTAAGACTTTCTTCAAAAAATTTGAAGAAGGTCTTTTTTTGTTGCCAAA
>NZ_JACSNP010000079.1 GCF_016900045.1 Fusobacterium mortiferum | reverse complement strand
GAACAGATACTCGTTGCTCAAAAAGCAGAACAAGTAAATCTATTAAAAATACCTATGATACGTCGCCTTTTAGAATGTGCTGTTGTCATTCAAATGGCAATCTTAATTTTACAACCAATCTTAACAATTTATATTGCTGAGCTCAATCACAGCATGGAAAATGTTGTAATGTTATCTGGTATTGTATTTTCACTAGGTGGCTTTGCAGGCGCTATATCTTCACCGCTTTGGGGTAAATACGGTCAAGCTCATGGCTTTTTCCGTACAATGTGTATAACGC
>NZ_JACSNP010000078.1 GCF_016900045.1 Fusobacterium mortiferum | reverse complement strand
ACCACTTATATTGTAGTACGGAGGTTCTTTCCTTTTCTTTAAGAATTTTTAACAACCCCCAGTTAAACTGTGGGTTTTATCATACCTATTCGGCGACAATAAAAAAAGACTTGGATTTTTGAACTGCACCCCAAAAGTTGGACAAAAAAAACAACTTTTGGAGGTGCAGTTTTTTTATGACTAAATACTCAAATGAATTTAAAGTTAAAGCAATTAAAATGGTTTTAAAAGGAGATTCTATTTCTCATGTAGCTAAAATTCTAAACATGCCAAACACAGC
>NZ_JACSNP010000077.1 GCF_016900045.1 Fusobacterium mortiferum | reverse complement strand
CGTCAAGGATGTGTTCGCCCACGGCGAGAAGATGCAGCTCGCCAAGCAGAAGATTCTGAACAGTCTCGGTATCGCCCAGACGTTCTCCGGCGCCGGCAAGCTCGACGGCCCGTACGCGCCACTGAAGCGGTTCGGCAAGTACATCGGCCAGCTCAAGTCGAAGGAACTGCGTGCCGCTGAAGACGCAAAGGACAAGAAGCTGATCTCCAAGCTCAAGGCCGATCCCGATCACTACGTGATGTCCATGTTCGACACAATGGGACAAGCCAAGCAGTTCGCCC
>NZ_JACSNP010000076.1 GCF_016900045.1 Fusobacterium mortiferum | reverse complement strand
AGACCGGCCTTGCCGTTGGTTCCGAAATGGCATTGCCATACGCCAACTTTCGTTCCTATATGTCAACGTTCGTCGTTTACGATAACGGTGGCGTTCTTGCGGCGGGAACCGATATCACGTCATTCTCGATGACGACTGCAAATTCGATGGAACTTTTCAACTACGATCCGACGATGGCGCAACTTCTCAACGGTCGAATGAAGATCGGTGAAGATTGGCCGCTCGGCGCCTACTATTTCGACCATCGCGCCAAGCCCATTTCGACAATGGCTTTTGGCAAC
>NZ_JACSNP010000075.1 GCF_016900045.1 Fusobacterium mortiferum | reverse complement strand
GCTAAATACACATTGGCAAGAGTTTGAGCTTCTACACCTTGCGTAGCATCGACAACGAGCAATGCACCTTCACATGCTGCTAAGCTACGAGATACTTCGTAGTTAAAGTCAACGTGGCCCGGTGTGTCAATTAAATTGAGTTCGTAAATCTCGCCATCTCTTGCCTTATAATGTAGGCGCACAGTCTGGGCTTTTATGGTGATACCGCGTTCACGTTCTAAATCCATATTATCCAAAACTTGTGCTTCCATTTCACGCTCAGTGAGCGTACCTGTATATTC
>NZ_JACSNP010000074.1 GCF_016900045.1 Fusobacterium mortiferum | reverse complement strand
ATTTATTATTCACAGGTGATGATTTAATAAATAAAGGAGCTATATTTAAATGTTCTCCACCATTGCGTTCCAGAAAAGCAGCCGATGATTTATGGAATTATGTTGTAGATGGAACATTAGATTGTATTTGTTCTGACCATTCACCTTGTCAAATTTCTGAAAAAGATGCGACAAATGATAAAGGCGTTTTCGGTGCATGGGGCGGATTAAGTGGCGTACAGACTAGTTTGCAAACTTTTTGGGATTATGCAGTGAATAAAAAAGGATGTTCTCCTGTACTT
>NZ_JACSNP010000073.1 GCF_016900045.1 Fusobacterium mortiferum | reverse complement strand
TTTCTTGACCTGCAACGCCAGTCATTACGCGAATGCCTTGTTTTTGCAGATGTTTTTGTACAAAAGCAGCGATTTCAGGGTCGATTACATTTGGCATGATTTGTGAAGCAAAGTCAATGACAGTTACTTCAACGCCTTGTGCTTGCAAATTTTCAGCTGCTTCTAAACCGATGAAGCCACCACCTACAACGACAGCTTTTTTTACATTGTTATTTTTTAAATAATCGCGCATATTTACTGCATCATCAGGTACGCGTAATTTAAATACACCAGCTTTATCT
>NZ_JACSNP010000072.1 GCF_016900045.1 Fusobacterium mortiferum | reverse complement strand
GTTCAAAAGTCACATTTGTTATAACACAAATTTCTGGTTTTATGACATTTGTAGAATCAAGCAAACCGCCAAGCCCTACTTCAATGACAGCGTATTCTACTTTATTAATAGCAAAATATAAAAAAGCTGCCGCTGTAATAACTTCAAATTGAGTAGGTGATTCTTCGCCTTCACTGACCATTTTATCAACAAATGTCTTGACAGCACTGATACAATCAGCAAATGCTTCTTCTGTAATAGGACAACCATCAATCTGTATGCGTTCTGTATATGATACTAGAT
>NZ_JACSNP010000071.1 GCF_016900045.1 Fusobacterium mortiferum | reverse complement strand
ACCAAGGAAAAATATTTATCGCTGTTGGTGATTTTGACAATGATATAGAAATGCTTCGCTGTGCTGATTATGGCATTGCTGCTCAAAATGCTACACAAAATTTAAAACAAGTAGCAGACATCATCGGCGTGAGCTGTGATGACCACCTTCTTTCTCATGTTATTACCAAAATTATTCCCAATTTAACTAAGTATATGGCAGCAAATCTACAAACGGCATAAAAAAAGGTTAAGATTTTATCTTAACCTTTTTTCTTTGTATTTTTTATTTTACAGCGAATGTTTTATAAGCATTGTATAAG
>NZ_JACSNP010000070.1 GCF_016900045.1 Fusobacterium mortiferum | reverse complement strand
CATGGATGGTGAATTAGAATTAGTAGCACCGAAAAAAGAAAGTTCACAACCAGGAAAGATTGCTGTAATTGGTTCTGGTCCTGCTGGGCTTACAGTTGCAGGTGATTTGGCAAAAATGGGCTTTAAGGTTACGGTGTTTGATTCTAATCCTGAAGCTGGTGGTGTATTGATGTATGGTATACCTGAATTTCGTTTGCCAAAACAAGTTGTACGTCGTGAAGTGCGAAAAATAAAAAAATTGGGAGTAGAGTTTCGTCTTAATGTGATGGCTGGTGTGGATATAACAGTTGATGATATGTTTGC
>NZ_JACSNP010000006.1 GCF_016900045.1 Fusobacterium mortiferum | reverse complement strand
TTTTCTTCTTGTTTTGCGATAGTATAGTTATAGATAAATCTCGCAGTTCCTATAGATTGCCATAATTTTTGTTCTTGCTCTTTAGTTGGATAAAGTCTAACTTTTTTCGCTAAAATCATCTTCCATTAACTCCTTAATCATTTTTTAGCCTTATTCGCTCTTTTTCCTATTTCATCTGCAAATTCCCCTATTGAGTAATATTTCATTTTCTCACTTCAATAGTATTATACTGCAATCTATAAATTATCTATAGAATTTTATATTAAATTATATGTTTTTTATAACAGTCATACCCCTTCCATTTTATTACCATAATATTATATGTGAAAATGAAAAATTTTTCTACATTTTTCTTTTTAATATTGACTTTTTCTATTATTTCTAGTATCTTTTTATTACGATAGAAGTCTATAGAAGGGTGAAAATATGAGTAAGAGAAAGATTTTTTTTATTTTGTTTCCACTATTTTTAGGGGTAGCAATATATTTTTTATATAGGAGTAGAAATCTATTTTATTTTAAAATTTTTACAACTCATCCTGTTATTTACAGTTATGTTATTAAAATAAGGGACATAGCTTGGTTATATCGTAAACATCTTCCACTTTGGACTGTTTACTCACTTCCAGATGGACTATGGCTATTCTCATTTGGTGCAATTTTACTATTGGATAGGTTTTTTTATCTCCTTCACTTTATAGTTTTTACAGCTATCTATATTTTTATGGTAGCCTTAGAATTTTTACAAAAACGTTTTGGTGGGCATGGTAGCTTACTTGGAACTTTTGATAAATTAGATATTTTATTTTTTACACTGGGATATATCTCTATTGTCCTTATTTCTAA
This sequence comes from Fusobacterium mortiferum, assembly GCF_016900045.1. Lineage (GTDB taxonomy): Bacteria > Fusobacteriota > Fusobacteriia > Fusobacteriales > Fusobacteriaceae > Fusobacterium_A > Fusobacterium_A pullicola. Next base: position 129,793 of record NZ_JACSNP010000006.1, on the reverse strand, counting down.
TTTTTTTCATAGAAGAGATAAAAAATATTCCTCTGAAATAGCTCTTGTAAGCAGGAGAAAAGAGATTGTAGAAGATATCAAATACTGTTTTATATTTACAATTTTAGGTGCTTTACCTAGTCTATTTTAAGGCTAGGTTTTTTCTTTTTTTTATGTTAAAATAATTTCAATAAAAGATAAGGGGGGTCAGTTATGAATTTAGATTTTTTACTAGATGATGTTATAAAAAATAGAAGAGCCCTTCATCAAATCCCAGAAGTTGCTCTAAATGAATTTAAAACTCAAAAATATTTAAGAGAGTATCTCGTATCTATTGGATTAAATCCTCAAGATATTTGTGAGACTGGACTATATGTATATATTGAAGGAAAGGACAAAGAGAACTGTATAGCTTTTCGTTCAGATATTGATGCTTTAAATATTTTAGAAGAAAATGAGATTGAATTTGTATCTCAAAACAAAGGACAGATGCATGCTTGTGGACATGATGGACATATGGCTACACTTTTAGGTTTTGCTAAGTATCTAACTACAATACAACCATTAGAAAAAAGTGTTTTACTTATATTTCAACCAGCTGAGGAAGCTCCCGGTAGAGCTAGAGAGATTTGTAAATCTGGACTTTTACAAAAATACTCTGTAAAAGAGATATATGGCTTACATCTATTTCCAGAGCTACCAGAGGGAACAATAGGAACAAGAGCTGGAGCTTTTTTTGCTCAACCTACTGTTATCCATGGAAAAATTACAGGTAAAAGTGGGCATGGTGCTATGCCACACAAGGGAATTGATGCACTTCAAGCCTTTACAAAGGTTGTAGATGCTTACCAAACTATTATCTCTAGAAACTTTTCTCCCTTTGATACAACAGCTTTAACTATTGGAAAATTTCAAGGTGGAAGTGCCTTCAATATCCTTCCAGAAACAGTGGAGTTTTGGGGAACACTAAGAACTTTCTCTCAAAAAAATACTGATTTTGCTATCCAAAGAATAAAAGAGATTCATAGAGGAATAGAGATTGCTTATAATGTTAAAATTGAAGAGAATATAGAGGTTATGTATCCTCCAGTTACAAACGATACTAAACTGTATGAAAGATTTTTAAAGAGTATAGATGGTATACCTTTTGTTGAGTATGAGCCTTTAGCTATTGCTGAAGATTTCTCTTACTATCAACAGGAAGTACCTGGATTATTTATTCTACTAGGGGTTAGAAACGAAGATAAGGGATTTGCTCAAGCTCTACATAATTGCAAATTTAACTTTGATGAAAAAGCATTACTTACAGGTATAGAGATGTTTGCTAAAATTTATCATAATTTTAAATAAAAGTAAATTTTTATAAAGTTTTATGTTATAATTCTATTAGATATAATCATATATTCTCTAATAGTTAGAGATAAATTTTTAAGGTGGTAAGAATATGTTAAATAAAGGTGTTATAAAAAGAATTAATGGAAATAAGATTGTTGTAAAACTTTATAAAGATACAGCTTGTTCCCACTGTAGTGGTTGTAGTGGAGATAACAAATATGGAAAGGATTTTGAGTTTACAACAGATCTGAAAGCTGAAATAGGAGATATAGTTACCTTTGAAATACCTGCTGGTAAGGTTATCAAGGCTGCCTCTATTGCCTATGTTTTCCCTGCTGTTGCTATGATACTAGGATATTTTTTTGGAGAGAAGCTATTGGGACTTTCTGAAAATAAAAGCATTATTACAAGCTTTTTAAGTCTTGCTCTTGCCTTTGGCGTTCTTTACCTATATGATAAAGTTAGAGCTAAAAGAAAACCTAACTCTGAAATAGAGATTATCTCTATTGAGAAAGAGGACACTTCAAATATGGTAGATAGTTGTGAAAATAAAAACGCTTGATAATCAAGCGTTTTTACTTTTCTCTTCTCTTTCTAGCTTAGAGAATATACACCCACAGTAATCCTGTCTATATAGATTGTATTCCTTAGAGATATTTACAGATTGTAGATATCTGCTCTTCTTTTTAAAATCTCCATTTAAAAATTTTACTCCATACTTCTCTCCTAAACTCTCCCCTAACTCATTTATCCACTGAGAATTTTTCATAGGGCTAATACTTAAAGCAGATGTGAAATAATCAAAACCTAACTCCTTAGCTTTAATAGCAGTCTCTTCTAAACGGAGTCCATAACACTTATAACATCTCTCTCCACCCTCTGGAGCCTTCTCTAAACCTTTTACCTTTTCAAAAAATTCCTCTCTTGGATTGTATCTTCCCTCTATCACCTCAATATTATACCCTTTTCTTTGGTGATAATCCCTTTGCTCCTCCAATCTTTTTCTATACTCATCTTCAAAAGTTATATTTGGATTATAGAAAAATACTGTCAACTCAAAATACTGTAGTAGATACTCTATTACAGCACAACTACATGGTGCACAACATGAGTGAAGTAAAAGTCTTGGTTTCTTTCCTTCAGCTACTATTTTTTTTATCTCCTTCTCCATTAATAAATCATAGTTTTGTTTCATCTTCTTCTCCTTCTAAAGCTTTTTCCTTTGGCATACAATACCACTTAAACTCACACTCTTCACAACTCTCTCCATACTCTCTAGAAGTAAAATCTCCACTTAATAGTCTCTCAGCTACAGTTTCAAATCTTTTCACACTTCTTTCAATACTTTGGCTATCCAATTCTACCTCTATCTTTGAATCTAACTCCTCTATATAGTATAGATATGCCTTTAACTCATCTAATGAATACTTATCTCTCAATAGATATGTATATATCTCTAACTGTCTTTTGTAAATATCAACTCTACTCTCATCATACTTTCCTGTCTTAAAGTCTATTAACTCTATTCCCTCATCACTCTTTTTTACTAAGTCCAAAGTTCCCTCTATGATATAGTCCTTTTCCACACTATATGCTTTTAACTCTGCTATCACTATATCTTCCAATCTATTCTGCTCAATATATCTCACTATATCTTGATATACTCTCTCTCTGATTTCATAGCTAAACTCTGTCCTCAAACTCTTCTCCAAAGAGTTTCCTATACTCTCTACTAGCTCTCCAACTCTCTCTATATTAAAGAGCCCAGCTAAAAACTCCCTATGAACTCTCTCTACAACCTTATGAACATATATTCCATAAAAAGTTTTAGGATTACTTAACGTCTTAAATTTAAATTCCTTTACAAATCTATATTTTAATGGACAAAATTCATAAAGTAGTATATGCCCAGTATATGAGAGTAACTCTTTACTCTTTTTACTCTTTAGAGGCTCTATTTCTAATCTATCTAGTCTAAATTTTTCATCATCTACATAGGGGATAGCTTCATAAATAGGTCTAAAGGTTCTAGATGGAAGTTCATTTCTTCCAGAACGATTCTCTATACTTGTTAAAACCAATAGATTTTGAGCACGAGAAAATGCTGTATAGTAAATTCTCCAAAAATCAAAAAGATTTTTTCTCTCTCTTGGCTCAAAATCATCTCCTAATCTAAGTAACTCCTCTAATATATCCTCCTCTGTTTTCTCTCTATCCATAGGAGTAGATTCTAATGAGCCAACTATTACAATAGGAAATTCCAGTCCTTTAGCCTGATGGAATGTTAAGAATGGAATTGCTCCTAATGGAAACTCCTCCTTACTTTCATACTCATCAACCCTTTTTAAGTAAAGATTTTTCATATATACCATAAAGAAATATCTCACAACTTTCTCTATCTCATCTCTTGCTATATCCTCTACTTTAGAGAGAGCCTCAAACTTCTCTAAAATCTCACTGAATACTCCAAGATTATATGTTTCTCTTCCCTCTTTTACACTTTCACTCTCTAATTTTATAAAGTTCTTAAAAGTTTTAAACTGTAAAAGTGAGAAAAATATCTTTCTTAAACTTGGTATTATCCCTATATCCTCACTATCATTTTCTTTTCTTCTCTCTACTAGCCAGCTATATAGCTCCTCGTCATTTTGTACCTCTCTTTTTAGTAAAGCTAAGCAATCCTTATAGTAATAGAATACTGATTGCCCTCTATTTTGTACCTCATCTAGTACCAAGTACTTACAGTGAGGAAAATAAACAAGAAGTGCCCCTATGACAAGCTTTATCTCTTTCCTTTCAAAAAAATCCTTAGAGCGAGGTGAATATACAGGTATTCCACTCTCTTCAAGATATTTTTTTAATTCCTTTACATTGGGACTTTGTACACTTCTAAATAGAAAAGCTATCTGACTATAATCTGCTATCTTCTTAGTTGTGTGTAACTTCTTTATAAATCTATATATATTCTCTTTCCACTGTCTTTCAGAATCTCCACCTATCCTTATTACTCCACTAGAATTTGGAAACTCTTTATCTTCTGGAGGTACTATCTCCTTTTCATACCTAAACTCCCGCCAATTTATTAGATTTATCCATTTATTACAAAATCTAATGATATCTCTATGAGAACGGTAATTTATATCTAAATTAATTTTCTTACATCTTCCTTTTTTAAATCTCTCTGGAAATCTTAAGATATTTCTTACAGTAGCTCCTCTAAATCTATATATTCCTTGGTCATCATCACCAACTACACAGATATTCTCTCTCTTTTCTCCCAATAAAAATATGATTTTCTCTTGAATACTATTTGTATCTTGATACTCATCTATCATTATATACTCTATCTTCTCTTGTAGTTTTTTTGTTACCTCTTCTATATGTAAAATCCTATAAAGCTCTCTCTGTATAGTAGTAAAATCCATCATATTTTCCTCTACTAACATCTCGTGATATACCCTATGAGCCTCTTTTAGAAATAGTATTTTCCTATTCTCTGTTCTAATATTATCTAATCTTTTTCCCTCTTCGTTTATCTTATTTAACCACTCCAATATCTTTTTACTTCTTTCCCAACTATTTATCCCCGGTATATCCCTAAAAAACTCTCTATATCCCTCTATCTCACTAAATCTTTTTATTCTACTATATATAAAGAAATGTTGGTCAATATCATCTAACACCCTATATCCATCTCTAAAGAAAGAGTACTCTATATTCTCATCTATAAGTCTTAAAAAGATAGAATGAAGAGTTCCTATATACATTTCATTTATATTTATTTTCTCATTTTTCTCTTTTATTCTCTCAGATATCCTTACAAGTAACTCTCTAGCTGATTTTTCAGTAAAAGTTGAAAGAAATATATTCTCTGGCTTAACTTTTTTCTCTACTAAAAGATGTATAGCTCTCTCTACCAACGTTCTAGTCTTTCCAGAGCCCGGTCCAGATATTAATAGTACTGGTCCCTCTGTAGTTACTACTGCTTCATACTGTTTCTCATTTAACTCCATTCTCTCTTCCTCCTACCACTCTATTCAAATTTAATTATACCATATATCTATGCATTTACTAACCTAAATTTCTATTCGTTCTATATATAGAAAAATTTTTCTATTTTTTAATATTCTTAATCAAATTCCTCTTGAATTTTTCTTTAAAAAGGGGTATCATCATCTTATGTGATTAATTTATTTGGGGTGAAAAATTGAAAGTTTTACATGGACTTTTATTGAATTGGATGTGTATGCTATGTTTTTTGGGGGGATTTATTAATACTGTAAGTATTGCAAAATATTCCTATACAGTTTCTCATTTTACTGGTCATGTTTCTAAAATAGCTATCAATATCGGGGAAGCTCATTTTTTAGAAGTTTTTAAAATTTTATCTATCATAATTGCCTTTGTTATAGGTTCTACTATTTCAGGTTTCTTAGTTGATGGAAGAGAGTTTAATTTAAGAAGAAGATATGGTTTTTCTATGCTTATACTTGGTCTTGGACTTCTACTACTCTACCTTACAGTTAAAGATACTTGGTTGTTTTTCTACTATCTTCCATTTATGTTGGGAGTACAAAATGGCCTCTTTATTTCATACAAAGGAGTTGTTGTTAGAACTAGCCATGTCAGTGGAATTATTACAGATGCTGGAGTATATTTAGGTCATTATTTGAAAGGAAAAAAAGAGGATAAATGGAAGATTTATTTCTGTCTTACAAGTATTTCAATGTTTTTACTTGGAAGTTTTTTTGGAATAGAATCTTACTTTTTATTAAAAGATAGAGCTTTTGTTATAGCAGGTTTTGGTTACATCACTGTTGCTTGTATTTATTTCTCTTTAAGACATAGATATAGGCATGTTTTACATCTTACTGATGCACACTACCATTTTCAATAATTACAGATAAAAAGCTAAGGAGAAAATCCTTAGCTTTTTGTATTCTATAATCAATATATTAAAATAAATCTCTCCAATATTTAACTTTATTTTTCCAAACGTAGCTATACTCATCAATCAAATCTGTTACCTCTTTTGGTTTTATCCCAGTTAATAGTTCTACATCATGGGTTACTATTCCCATTTATCCCTCTGCTATTCCTGCTTCATTAGTTATCATATCATTGCTACAAAACGGAACTGGTGACTTACTAAAATCCCCATCTGTTGTTTCTGGAATATGTAAATTTTCCAAATATTCCTTAAACTCTTTTGAATTCATAGGAACATATTTAAACTTTTCTCTTCCAATCTTTTTAATCCTAGCTTTTAACTAAGAATAAGAGAGATTTTTTCATTTAACTACTATTTCTTTTTATTTTTTAATTTTTCAAGTAAAGCTTCATCAATATCAACATCATTTTCTTTTGAAATGTCTGGAATAGTTCTTTCCATAGGAATTACTCCTATTCCCATAACAATTTCATAAGGTAATGATACTCTAAATGTTTTTAACTTTTTTAACATATCCTCTACTTTTTCTTCTGGAAGACTCAATAAAAATATACAATCTGTTCCTGGCCAAATTTGAGTATTCTTATGTTTTAACTTTTCACTCCAAACACTTTCTACCTTTCTTTGTACAGTGTAGAAATGAAAGTGTATATCATCAAAAAATTCTTCTAACATTGATTTATGTGACTCGTTAATATAGATCATCATTAATTTAAAATTTTCAAATTTTTTCATATGTTATCCCCCACTATTCTGCCTTTTTATTAAAAAGTTTCTTTAAAAAATTTGCAACCTTTTCAATGAAATCCTCTACTAGTGTAAATAATATTGGTATAACAACTAGTGTAAGTAAAGTTGAGAATGTAAGTCCACACATTACAGTAATAGCCATTCCTCTGTATACCTCTGATCCTTCTCCTATTCCTAAAGAAAGTGGTAACATTCCTAAAACTGTTGTCATTGTTGTCATAAGTATTGGTCTAAGTCTTGTTCTACATGATTCTAAAACAGCTTCTGTTCTATTGCTTCCTCTCTCTATTGTAAGTTGTATAAAGTCGATTAAAACAATAGCATTGTTAACAACGACTCCTGCTAGAAGTATCATTCCTATCATAACCATTACGTTAACAGCTTGTCCAAATACTATTAATCCCCAAATAATACCGATTAATGCTAGTGGTATTGAACCAATTATTATAAATGGTAATAGGAAGTTTTCAAATTGAGCCGCTAGTAACGCATAGATTAGGAAGATTGAAATTCCTAAAGCCATTCCTAATTGACTTACTGAGTCACTTAAATTTTCTGAATCTCCACCCCATCTGTATGAAACTGAAGCTGGAGGATTTGATTCATTGAATGCTTTTACCATTTGATCTTGAATTGCTCTTGTTCCTACTCCACCATCATTTGCTGATACTGTAACACTATATATTCTATCAGTTTTATTTATTTCAGAAGAACCTTCAGCATAAACTATATCAACTATATCTGAGACTTTAATAAATTTATTATCTCCAACTTTGATATTTATATTTTTAATATCATTTATATCTCTTCTTTTCTCTTTCGGAAGTCTTACCATAACATCTATCTCTTCAGATCCTGTTTTTACTGTTACTGTATTACTTCTATCTCCACCTAATATAGAATAACTTAAAATTTGTCCTACACTTATTGGATCTAGTCCATAACTTCTAATTTTATCTCTGTTTAATACAATTCTAGCCTCTACGTTACCTGGGTCTAAAGTTGATTTTATATCAACAGCTCCTGGATATTGTTTTAATTTATCTATTATATTTTTTCCAACAACCTTTAATTCATCAAGATTAGTACCAACAATACTAAACTCTACATCTCTAGATGGTGTTCTCATTGAAAACTCTTCTGAAACACTTACCCTTGTATCTGGTATCTTTTCAGCAAGAGGTCTAACTTTATTTATGATATCAAAAACTGATATATCTCTTGTATCTTTTTTTCCAATATCTACGTTTACTGAAAGTTGATCATTTTGTGCAACTGTAAAATAGAATTTTGTATTTGGCTCATTCTTTACTATATCCTCTATTTGATTAGCTATAGCTATTGATTTATCTAAGTCTAGTCCTTTTCCTAACTCAACAGCAATTGAGTATCTACCTTTATCTTGTTTTGGGAAGAATTCCATTTTTAAGAATCTAGGTCCTACCATTAAAGATACTACAAATAGAATAATAGATATTGCAACTGTTTTTAATCTATTTTTAAGAGCCCATTTAATAAGCTTCATATAGTTATTTTTTACAGCTCCAAATATCTTTCCTTCAGCTGTTATATTTATCTTATTACTTAAAAATCTACTTGCTAGCATAGGAATTAATGTTAATGATACCAATAATGCAGCAATATTTGAATATATTATTGAATAAGATAGATCTCTAAATATCTCTCTAGCAATCCCTGGTATAAATAGTATTGGAATAAATACTACCATTGTTGTAAGAGATGAGGCTATAACTGATAAAGTAACCTCTGTTGCTCCATTCTCTGAAGCCTCCATCACTGGAGAATGTAATTCAGTCATATGACGATATATATTATCCACAACAACAACCGAGTTATCTGTAAGCATTCCTACCCCTATTGATAATCCCATTAGTGAGATTAAGTTAAGAGAAGTTCCATTTAGTGCTAAAAAGGCAAACGTAAAGATTATTGCAACTGGTAAAGCTGCCGAAACTAGGAATGTTGCTCTTATATTTTTTAAGAAAAGAAGTAGTACTATTGTTGCTAGTACAAGTCCTTGTACAGCTCCACTACTCACACTAGAAATTGAGCTTTCAATGTCTTCAGAAGAATCCATTAATACCTTATATTCTGTCCCTGGAGGCATTACTGACTTTAAGCTTTCTATCGCTTTCGTAGCTGCTTTATTTAATTCGATAGTACTTCCATCAGCTGATTTTTCTATAGCTACTGGTATAGCTTCTTTTCCTGATAGGAATCCTTTATCTGAGAAATCTTCAGTTGTTAAAACTATATCTGCTACATCTGATAACTTTAAAGTATTTCCATTACTTTGGATTACCATATTTTTATACTCATCAATATAGTTTAATTCTCCCATAAATCTGGCAATTATATTTTTATTTCCAGTTTGCACTGTACCTAATGGTAAATTTTTACTAGATATAGAGATTAAATTATATAACTCTACTGGCGTTAAATTATATGCTGCTAATTTATCGCTGTCAAATTGAATTTGCAATTGCTTGTCTGGGTTACCAAATACTAATACTTGTCCTATTCCTGTTAAACTTTCTAATTTAGGAGTTAGATACTCTTCAATAAATGTACTTAACTCACTTCTATTTTCTGCTGAGAACATAAGAATCATCGTTAAGTTTCCAGCTCCAGCTTCTACTTTTTTAGCTACTGGTGTTCCAGCATCATCTGGTAGATCATTTGTTATTTTAGATAGTTCTCTTTGAATCTCTGTTGTCTTTTCATCTGCATCTATACCAAAGTTAAATTCAACTACAATTGTTGATTTTTCAAAAGTTGAAGTTGATGAAATTTTATCTATTCCCTCTACGTTTGGTAGTATCTCTTCTATTTTTTTAGTAATTTGTGTTTCTACATCTTCTGCTACCGCTCCACTCCAAGTTGTACTTATTGTTACAACCGGAATTTCCATATTAGGTAAAAGTTCTGATTTCATTGAAAACATTGCCATAAGCCCTATAAACATTATAGAAATCATAACCATTGTAGTAGCTACTGGTCTACGTATTGACAAACCTGCTAGTGTCATCTATTTTCACCTCATTATTTATTTTACTTATTTGTTGTACTTTCTTCTACTTTGTCTCCCTCTTCAAGACCAAATATACCTTTTACAACTATTTTATCTCCCTCTTTTATATCTTTAGAAGATATTTGTGTATATGGTAAATTTGTAGCTCCTGTACTTACTTCTATTCTTTTAGCTACTCCGTTCTCTACTTTATACACATATGAAAGTAAATTTCTTACAAATATAGCTTCATCACTAACTGATAACGATTCTATTTTTCCTGCTGGAACAGTTATAAATGAATACATTCCATCCTTCACAACTTTATCATTATTGTTAATAGCTACTTTTATCTTAAATTTTTTAGTATCATTTTCAGCTATTGGGTTTATCTCTATAATTTTTCCAACTAAAGTTTTATTAATATCTGGAACTTCTACTTGAACCTCTTCACCTAATTTTATTTGATTTAACCATTCTGCTGGGAATCCTATATAAGCTTCCATTGAGCTATCATCTATCACTGTAAATAAAGTATCTGTTGCTGAAACTTTATTTCCTACTTTTCCGAAAAGATTTCCTACAACTCCAGAAATCTCTGCTTTTCTAGATAACTTATCATAATCAGATTTTGCCGATTCATAACTAGCTTTTGCTGATTCATAAGCTCCTCTAGCACTAATATAATTATTTTCATAATTTACATATTCAAGATATGAAACCAATTCTTCATTATATAATTTTTTAAATTTTTCATAATTGTTTTTAGCTATCTCCATTGCCGCTTTACTTGAAGCATAATTAGCCTTTGCTGTAAAATAAGCTGACTCTGTTGTACTATCTGAAAGTACCATCACTAATTCACCTTTTTTTACTTTATCTCCGTTTTTCTTTAATATTTTCTCGATTGTTCCACCTTTTTCAGTTTGATGGTTAACTTTCTCCTTTGGCTCAAGAACAGCATCAGTTCTAAAAACCTGATTCATTGTTCTTACTGCTACTCCCTCAGTTACAACATATTTAACAGGTTTTTCTATTACTTGTTCTTCTTTCTCTTTCCCACAACCTACTAGTATTAGCATTAATACAAATACTAAATATTTAGCTTTTTTCATCTTTTTCCTCCTGATAATATATTTTATTTTTAAATTAACATTGATCTATATTTTTCAAAAGCATATAGATAATCAATAACTACTTGGTTATAACCTACTTTAGCTTCTCTAACCTGTGTCTCAGAGGCTAAAAAATCAATAGTTGAAATTAAGCCAGCAGCATATTTTTCCTTATCTATCTTATAGTTTTCTATAGCTGCCTCTAAAGCTCTTCCTTTAGAATCTCTCTCTTTTTCTAATTTAATCAATTCTAAGTAAGCATCTGTTACATTAATATCAATAGTATCTTTAGAAATTTTTTCTCTTAACTCCTCTTGCTCTTTTGAAATAGCTGCTACTCTATAGCTATCATAGTTTTTCCCAAATTCAAATACATTCCAAGTTATTTGAACTCCTCCTCTCCATTCAGCATCATCCATAGTAGCATTGTATTTTCTTCTATCTGACTCTACTCCGTAACTAGCAAAAGCACTTACTTGTGGTAACATATCTGCTCTTGCTACTTTTCTTTGAGCATCTGCCATATCTACATACTTACTAGCAATCATTGCATCTATACTCTCTATAAGAGCTTGATTTAAGTCTGCTTTAAAATCTATGTTTCTACTTAAATACATAGGTACATCAAACTCTACAACTGTTAAATCCTCTGTTCTTGGTAAACCAAGTTTTAATTTTAGATTTTCTTTCTGAACTGCTATCTGATTTTGTGTCCCTATAATTTGTGATTCTACTTCTAATATAGAGTATTCTGTCTTTAACATATCTGCTTTTGTTATCAATCTTAAATCTAATTGAGCCTTTTGTTTATCATAAGTTGCTTTTAATTCCTCTCTTGAAGATATTAAAGCCTCTAAATCCTTTTCATTTCTAACTATATCTGAATAAACTTGAATTGTTTCTAATCTAATATCTCTTTGAGATCCTAAATACAAAAGATCTGCAATATTTTTATAAGCATTAGCATATTGAATTCCACCTAGAATTGCTCCCCCTTGAAAAATAGGCTGAGATATAGTTATTTTTTGTAAATATCCACCTTTTGCATCAGTTTCTCTCTTTTTTCCACTGTCTAATCTTTGACTTGGTCTCTCTTCTACTGTTATCTTTCTGTCATACTCACTTCTAGTGTATGAACCAGTGTATATTACACTTGGAAGAGCATTCTTAAATGCTATCCCTACATTTAATTTTGCTGTTTCTACATCTTTTTGAGATATTTTGATCTCTTTACTATTATCTAAAGCCATTTGAATAGCTTGATCAAGAGTCAGCTCTCTTGCAAAAACAGAACTACTTAATACCAAAAGTAATCCCCAAATCTTTTTCATAATTTACCTCCTAATATGTTAAAATTTTTAAAATACTTTCTATCAATATTTCTATATTAATCTGAAAATTCTTCTCTTTATACTTCTCTCTCAATTCATTTGTAGTTGTTATGAAAGCTCTTGTTTTTTCCGAAATAAATAAATTAAAATTTTTATAGCTATTTATCATATCATTTAACATTTTTGAGTATATTCTTAACTCTTTATCATTTATATCTACTCTATATTTTTTTATTACTTGACTTATTACCTCTATATTTTTTTCTTCTATTTCTCTTAAAAGGCCCAATGTTTCCTTATCTAATGAATCTAAATTTCTAAAAAGGCTTACTATCACTAAGTTTCTTTTTATCATATCATCATCTTCTAATATAATTCTGGCACTTACTAATTTTTTTATACAATCTTCTAATTGCATATTTTCTTCAAAAAAATATTTTATTTTTTCCTCAATTTTGGTTAATTGCTCTAACAATATATAATCTATCACACAATGCTTACTTTTAAAATATGTATAAAAACTTCCTTTAGCAATTCCTAAATTTTTTGTAATATCCTCTACTGAAATATTACTATACCCTTTTTCAAGAATAAGATTTTTCACAGAAAAAACAATTAACTCCTTTTTTTCCATTTTAATCAACTCCATATTTTAATACCTTAATTAAATTATTATAAACTATAAAGTGACTTGAGAGTCAATACTTTTTACAAAAAATCTATTGTAAATTTTACAACACCTCTTTCTTTATCATAAGTAAAACTATATCCTAACTTTAAAATCTCTAACAAATTTTTTACTATAGAGAGCCCTAATCCAGTTCCTCCATATTTTCTACTTCTAGAACTATCTATTTTATAAAAAGGATTAAATATCTTCTCTATCATCTCATCTAAAATATTCTCTGCACTATTTTCAATTATTAGAGTGTTTCCTTTTAATAATATCCCAATTTCTCTCTCTTCATTTACATATGTTAAAGCATTGGTAATTAAATTATTTAAAATAATATTAAATATTTTTATATCTGTTACTATCTCTAAATCATCTAATTCTACTTTTAAGTTTATCTTTTTTTGCTCAATATCCAATGAGTACTTATTTAAACCAAGTTCTATTATCTCTTTTAAATTAACTTTTTCAAAACTTGGCTCTAGATCTCTAAATTCATACTTCAAACAGCTATTTATATCTTTTACCAACTTATTTATAGACATGGCTTCGTTATATATAATATCATATGTGTTTTTCTTTTCATTTTTATCTATCATTCCATCTTGTAGAGCTTCTATATATCCATTTATTATTGCAACTGGTGTTTTTAATTCATGTCCAATCGCTCTCATAAACATTTTCTCTGTTTCTAAAATTCTCTCTTTTTCTTTTAACTCCACTTTTAATTTATCATTTAATAAATTTAATTCTTCTATATTTTGCTTTAATTTTCTAGCCATTTTATTTATATTATTTCCCAAACTTTCCAATTCATTTTTGGATTTTATCTCTACGACTTCTGTAAAATCTGAATTAGATATCTGAGTTGAAACTTTTTCTAATATTTCAATAGGGTCTGAAACTTTCTTTGAAATAATATATGATACTACTAACAACATCGGAATGATTAAAAGAGAATATCTTTTATAGAGACCAACAATTATTGCTGTGGCTACTTTAGAGGAAATAATTTCACCTATGGCTACTATTATCTCATGATCTGAAATTTTCTTTATTAAAAAGAAATGATTTGTTAAGGCTGATAATTTCACTGTTTTTATATCATAATCGTTTAATTTCAGCTTTTTTATGTCAACCTTCATCTCTGTTCTATTAAAAAACTTAAAAAAATCTGTATTTCCACTCTTTTCATTTAAATCAACATATCTCAAATATATATCTAATTTATTTTCACCATACTTTATATCCTCTTTTTTTACTTTCTTTAAATGGTCAATATCTACATTTTCAGCTATCTTTATTAAGCTATTTTTTTTATCTTCAAATATATACTTATCCACATAAAAAAAGTTAAAAGCATAAATTAATGCTAATGGTAAATATGCTGCTAAACAAAAATAGAGAAATATTTTATAAAAAATCTTTTTTCTCTTCATATATTATCCCCACTATAAATCTAATTTATACCCTATTCCCCTTATTGTTTTTATAGCTCCTTTTCCTATTTTCTTTCTAAGGTTTTTTATATGAGTATCTATAGTTCTATCATCTCCTAAAAAATCATAGCCCCATACCTCATTCAAAAGCTTTTCTCTACTTAAAGCTATTTTATTATTTTTTACAAGATATACTAATAAATCATACTCTTTAGGAGCTAACTCTATCTCTCCTTTTGAATCAATTACACTATGAGAGGTATCATTTATTACTAAATCTCCTATCTCTATTATAGATTCTACACTATTGTTACTTTTTCTCAAAAGTGACTTAACTCTTGCCAGCAAAACTTTGTTATTAAATGGTTTAGTAATATAATCATCTGCTCCCATTTCAAAACCAAATACTTCATCTTCACTATCATCTCTAGCTGTTAACATTATCACTGGAGTTTCTGTATATTTTTTTATCTCTCTTAAGATACTCCAACCATCTTTTTTAGGTAACATTACATCTAATATGACTAAATCAAAAGGTTTTTCATAAAAAAGCTTTAATCCCTTCTCTCCATCCTCTGCTTCACTTATTTCATAACCTTCTCTTACTAAATACATTCTCAATATATTTCTTATCTGCTCTTCATCATCAACAATTAATATTTTTTTCATTTTAGCCTCCCCCCATTCATCCATTTACTGAGTAAGTATATATGATGAATGTGAATAAATTATGAATCTTTATTGATACCTTTATTATATTTTATTCCAACTACGTTGTCTAGTATTTCTTAATATTTTATAAATAAATATTTCTTTTTTTATAGTAATAAAAAAAGAACCCCAACAAAATCTATTGAGGTTCCTAAAAATCTATATTTTTTATAATATTCTAGATTAGAAAGTTGTTACAAATCCAGCCCAAACTGTTGGTTGCCATCTCCAATCTTTTGCTGAATGCTCATTTTCTACAGCCCAATCTCTATACTCTGCTCCAGCTGCTGCATATACAGTCATATTCTCAGTTACAGCGTAGTTAGCTTGTAAATATGGTAAAGCATATAATGAATATCTTGCATCATCTGTCCCTAATTTTCCTTCATCAGCAGTTCCAAATTTCTTCTCTTGAGACCATGTATATGGATCATATCCTCCTTCAAATCCAAGATCTAATGAGAAGTTTCCATTTGTATAAAGGTTAGTTGTATTGTAGATATAGAATTCCATATCAACTGTGAAGTTTTTATCCTTCATATCTTGTCCATTATTAAATGCTTGATCTTGTCCATAGAAATTTTCTGTAAAGTATAAGTTAAATTCTGTTGAGAATCCCCATGGTAATGTATGATATGTATATAAGTCCATTCCTACTTGATTTGAGTAATCTGAACTATTATCATCTGCCCATGTATACCCTACTTTTGGAGCTACAATAAAGTAATCAGTTTTTACAACATCGTTATTAAACATATAGTCAGCAAAATCAAATCTTGCTTGATACTCCACGTTTTGATTATCTGAATCTGCATAATTTTTATAGTTAATTCTTGAAGTTAAATCTACTTTAGAGTCTCCTAATACTCCATGATCATAGAAATATCTTAATCTTGTTTCTGTTCTATTTTTATATGTACTATCTCCTTGATCTCCATGTTCATCTAAAGAATTATAAGCTCTTACTCTGTATTCTAAAGATTGGTTTTCAGTCATATTAATATTTCCTAATAATTGAATTCTTGAATAGTTATTATTTGTATTCCATCCATCTTTATTTGTAGAAGAGTAGTTAGTTCCATTTCCTTCTGTATCTCCATAGTATCTGTATTGTAGATCTACGTAACCATTTGGTCTAAATCCTTCTTCTTTGTCTCTGTAGACAATAACTTCCTTTTCTACGATTTGTACTGGAGCTTCCTCAACTACAACTGGAGCTGGTACAACTTCTTTTGCTTGTGCCATAGCAGCAACTGCTAAAAATGCACCTACTAATAACATTGATTTTTTCATAAAAATACCCCCTAGTATCCTTTTATAATAAACTGTTCCCAGTTATTTACATTCAAAGATGATAAAATAGTGTGTGTTTTGGGAGAATACCTATGTTATCATCTTTTAAATTTTGGCTAAGATAATTATAAGGATTAGCACTCTTATTAATTACTTATGATTTAAGTATATACTTAAGTATTGTTATTTTTATGTTATTTAGTTGTAGTTTTTTTATGTTTATAACTTTTTTATTTCATATTTCCATCACTTATTTCTAAAATTAAAAAGAACCGAGGTGAGTTTCGGTCCTTTTTAATTTGTTCTAATACCCTTCTATCTAATTAATTTACTTAATCAGCTCTCTTATTTCCAAATAATTTTTAATAACTTTTTCTTCTATTTCATTGTTATTTAATCCTGTTATATCTTCAAAAACACTTTTTATATCTTCACTTTGTAATCTTTTTTCTAATTCTACAGCTTGTATATCTTCACTATTTCTATAACTCAATGCGGCCGCTATACCTAATAATAAATTTTCATTTTTTGTATTATATTCTAAAGTTCCCCTTAATGGCTTTATTAATCTGTCATTATAACTTAATTTTCTTAATGGCTCTCTTCCTACTCTTACAACTTCATCAATTAAATATGGATTTTCAAATCTTGATAATATTTTTTGAATATATTTTTCATGTTTTTTTCTATCAAAGCTATATCTATTAATTAAAACTTCTCCACTCTCTTGCATAGCTTCTAGTACAATTTTTCTTATTTCTATATCTTCAATACTTTCCTTTATAGTTTTATATCCTTTTAATACTCCTAAATAAGCTGTAATTGCATGGCCTGTATTTAAAGTAAATAATTTTCTTTCAACAAAAGCCATTAAATTATCTGTTAGAATCATTCCATTTATTACTGGAACTTCTCCTTTAAATTGAGTTTTATCAACAATCCATTCATTAAACTCTTCAACTCTAACTTTTAAAATATCTTTACATTTCTCTACTGGAGGAACTATTCTATCTACTGCAGAATCTGGAAATCCTACATATAAATCTATATATTTTTTACCATCTTCTGACAAATATTTCATAACCTCTTCTTTTAATACAGTTGATCCTTTTATCATATTCTCACAAGCTATGATATTTAAATATTCTTTTATTCCTTCATTCATTCTTTTCTCAATTCCTTGAGCTAAAGATTTAGCTATTATTTTTAGAACTCCAGGTCCTACGGCTGTTGTTACTATTTCAGCTTCTTTTATTTTTTCAAGTATCTCATCTTTGTTAGATAGAACACCACAAACATTTTTTATAGTAATCTCATTACAATTTTGACCTACAACTTCTACTACATACTCTTGCTTGTTATTTAACTCGGATATCATTATCTCATTAATATCAGCAAAACAAACCTCATATCCATTCTCTGATAAAATTGCTCCAATAAATCCTCTCCCTATATTACCTGCTCCAAATTGTATAGCTTTTTTCATTCTCTACTCCTCCTTAAAAAGAAAAAATTTCATATAATTTTTCAAGATTTTGTTCATCTTTTAGTTTTAATACTTCTTCTTCTTCCTCTATTACATCTGAAATATTTGATACAATCTCTATATGCTCATTATTTTTAGCTGCAATTCCGATTAAGAAATAAGCTATATTTCCATTTCCAAAATCAATTCCATTTGGATATTGAAAAATTACTATTCCTGTATTTAAAATCTCTTTTTTTCCTTCTACTGTTCCATGAGGAATAGCTACATAGTTTCCTATATAGGTAGTTGATTCCTTCTCTCTTTCTAAGATATAGTTTTTATAGTTTGGTCCTACATAACCTAACTTACTCATATAATCTCCAACTTCTTTTAAAGCTTCCTCTTTAGTTACTGACTTTTTGTTTAAAATTATTGCACTCTTATCTAGTACAAAACCTTTATTTTTCTTCTCCTCTCCTACTTTTTCTGTCGTTTCTTTTTTATCTTTATTACCGTTTGATTTTAATGTATTTACTAAGCTATCATAGAAAGCTGAATCCATAAAGTTATTTAATGATAGATGAATTGGTCTTGAAACCATCTTTTTAGCTCTTGGTGTCAAATCTTTATGAGTTATAACAATATCTATATCTTCAGTTAAGTTTGATATTGAACGATTTGTTACTTCTATATCTAAGTTTGCTTCTTTTACTTTTTTTCTTAGTACACTAGCTCCCATAGCACTTGATCCCATTCCAGCATCACAAGCAACAACTATTGTAGATATTTTTTGATTTCCTAAGTCATGGTTTAAAGATTGTGGCTTTTTCATTCCTTGTACTTTTTGCTTTGCTTCCTCTAAATCTAAATCATCTTTAGAACTTTTTATAATGATCGAAGCTACTATAAATGTTACAACTGTAGCTACTAATATGCTTGCTAAAACTTTTAATAATCCACCTTTTGGTGCTAAAGCCATTATTGCAAAAATACTTCCTGGTGATGGTGGAGCTATTAATCCTGAATTTAAAAGAACATTAACGAGAACTCCTGACATTCCTCCTAAAATAACAGCTACTATTAATAAAGGTTTCATTAAAATATATGGGAAGTAAATCTCATGTATTCCACCAAAGAAATGAATTATGGCTGCTCCTGAAGCTGATTCCTTAGATGACCCCTTACCAAAGAACATATATGCTAGTAATATTCCCAATCCTGGTCCTGGATTTGCTTCAATTAAAAAGAATAAAGATTTTCCTGTCTCTGAAACTTGTTGTATTCCTAATGGAGAAAAAACTCCATGATTTATTGCATTATTTAAAAATAAAATTTTTGCTGGCTCTACTAAAATAGATGTTAAAGGTAATAATCCTAAACTTACTAACTTATTAACTCCATTTCCTAAAACTGTATTTGCTATCTCAACAAGTGGTCCAACTGCTTTAAAAAAGAAAATTGCTAATATTATTCCAATTATCCCTATAGAGAAGTTATTAACTAACATCTCAAATCCTGATTTTACTCTTCCACTTATTAACTTATCAAACTTCTTTATTACATATCCTCCAAATGGTCCAGCTATCATAGCCCCTATAAACATTGGAATTGTTGTCCCTACAATAACCCCTGCTGTTGTAATGGCTCCTATTACTCCACCACGTTCTCCTGCTACTAATTTTCCACCACTGTATCCTATTAATAGTGGTAAAAGATATGTCAACATTGGAGATATTAGTTCTCCTAATTTTTCATTAGGTATCCATCCTGTTGGTATAAATAATGCCGTTGCTATTCCCCATGCAATAAAAGCACCTATATTTGGCATTACCATTCCACTTAAAAATCTACCAAAACTTTGAACGATAATTTTTAAATCTTTTTTATTATCCATTTTCAAACCTCCATACTTTTTATATGTTTATTATATATTTTCAAAACATATAATTCAAATATCAAACATTTCAATAAAAAGTGATGATTGGTTTTTCAAAAAGTTAAGAAATATTTTTTTTCTAATTTTTTTGAAAAAAAAAGACTGTTACAATTTATCAACAGTCCTCTTTTTTTCTTAATATTTATCTATTATCTCTTTTATTTTAATCTCATCTAACTTTTCTACATTTCTTATAAACTCTTTATTTTCAAGTAAAGTTACAAATTTAGTTAATGCATCTATATGTTCTTTCTGATCAAAGCTCGAAAAACTTAATACTAACTTCACTTTTTTATTATCCGGAAAAATAACTTTATTTTTTATCACTAATAAACTCATTCCAGTTTTATTTACTAAATTTTCTGTTCTTGCATGTGGAAGAGCTACTATATCATTTACTACCATATAGCTACCATTTTGCTCTACATTTTTTATCATCTCTTCTATATACTCTTCCTTTATAAAACCAGCATTTTTTAATGATGAACCAGAAATTCTTATTGCCTCTCTCCAATCCTTAACTTTATCTACCTTTTTTATATTATCTAGAGGCAATAATTCAGATAAATTATAAATTTTATCTTTTTCTAAGTCATCTATATATTTATATTTTAAAATATTCTTTAATTTTTTTACCAACTCTTTCTCATTAAAGATATCAGTTTCTTCTCTTATTATATTTAGCAATTGATTTAATGATATCTTTCTTTGATTTTCACTTAATCCATATCTTTCTAACAACATTTTGTCCTCTTTTGTTAAAATTGGATGTACCTTTATTATAGGAAAACTATATTCTAACTTTTCCTCTATCTCCAATGTGGTTATTATAAAATCAACATCTTCATAATATTCTATTTCCAAAAATTTATGATATGGTAGAGTATCTATAATATTTACATCATATTTCTCTAATAATTTTTGTGCCAATAATTTTGAACTTCCATAACCTAATCCACAGACAATAATTATATTTTTAGTTTTTCTTTGAGAGTTTACTTTTCTATCAATAGCTGTTTTAAAATGAATAGTTAAATAAGCAATCTCCTCTTCTGGAATTTCCTTATTTATATATTTTTCTAAATACTTTCTACTTACTTTCTCTACCTTCTGATATAACTCTCCATATAAATCTTCAATCTCTTTGTAAACTTTATTCTCAAAACTTATATTATTTCTAATTCTATAATAAGCTGGTTTTAAATGATTTAAAAGTCCATCTATTAAAGCTTTATCCTGTGTTAAATTTATATTTATTACTTCACTTATCTCTTTTATCAATTTATTTACTAAAATCTCTAATTCTATCCAATTCTCAAAAAAAGATGAATTAAAATTATAAGAGTGAGCTCCTAAAAATAACTCTGTTAATAATAAAATCTCATTTTCTTCTATTTTTAATTCAAGTATCTCTTCTAAAAACTCTAACTCCTTACTTATTATCTCAAACTCTTTAGTATTCATAAGGAACTTTTTATTCATCTCTCTTGGAGATAGCTTTTCTCCTTGAGTTATTCTATTTAACATAATCATTAAATAAAGTCTCAAAATTATAAAAGCTTCATCTGATATTATTGTATTTAATTTTTTTTCAACTCTTTTAACAAATCTATATATATTTTTTAAATTGATATCTTGATAAATATCTTTTAAATCAGAGAAAATAATATTATTAAGATAATTTTTTGAATCTTGTTTTTTAGCAACTAAAATATCCTCACTATTTATCTCTAAATATTTATTTAGAAATTTTAATTGCAACATTCTTAATTTTTCCTCGTTACCTTCCAATCTAATTCCCTGTTTTGAATAAAAATTTAAGTTTAATCCATTTTCTATAAAAAATATCTTAACCTCTCTCAAATCAATCTTTACTGTACTTAAACTAACATCTAATGTTTCAACAAAATCTATCAATCTATTCTCTTTAAAAAATAAAAATTTCTCCTCTACATACTCCCTTCTCTCTTCTCCAGTAAATACATAAAATCTTTGTGACATACTTTCTAATAGCTCTTTTATTTTTTTATCTTCTTCTTTTAGAGAGTATAACCCTTTAGACGATTTTTCTATCTCTTTTAAATTAAATTTGTTCAAATAGTAATTTATATTTTCTATATCATATCTAATACTTCTTTCACTTACACCAAACTTTTCGGCTAACTCCTTTAAAAGAAAAGAATAATCGTTCATTCTAAGATACTCTATAATTTCTATACATCTTTTATTTAACACTTTTAATCCTCCAAACTTTCTAATTTAAATAGTTGAATAATCTCCTCTTCTGTATCACTCAACTCTATATCTTCTATAACTCTTTCTTCTAAATTTGTTAAAATCTCTTTTATTTTATCTCTTTTTTCTTTTATAAGGGACAATATTACCAAAACTACAACCTCTTCTCCTTTATGTTTTACACCATAAGGATAATGTTTTATTGTTATTTTATTTTCTTCACTTTCATTCTCTATTACTCCTATTCTTTTTCGTAATATAAAGAATTTCTCCAGCTCCTCATCTGATATATTTAATCTTTTTTGATTCAATTCCACTTGAATCTTCTTATTTTCCATAGAATAATCCTTATAATACCTTACATAGTCCTCCAAAATAGATTTATAAAAATTTTTATCTAGATAATTTTCAACTATAACAACTTTTTTTTCTGGATATAATTCCCGTACTTTTTTTTCTAAATTTTTATGTGTTAGTATAATATCTACATTATTATCCAAATCTAATAAATTATAATTTTCAACCTCTATTTTTAAATCTTGCTTTTTTATCTCTAGTAGTAAATAATTTTTACCTATCACACTTGTTCCCATACCACCTGTGCATATAACTCCTATTTTCTTTACTTCTCTATTCCAAATTGTTTTATTTAAATTTATTTTTTCTTCCTCTTGAAATTCATCTTTTAAAATATAAAGTGAGATAATAAACGATATAAAGGTAGACAGTAAAATTCCTAGTATTAAAATTGAAATTTTTGACTTAGCAAAAAGTAAAATAACTAAAAAACTTCCTGGTGATGGTAGAGTATATAAAGCTACATCAAAGAAATAAAAAATTAAATTACTTATAAGTGCACTAATTATTAAAGGAATAAGTAACTTGATATTTTTTAATACATACGGAAAATAAAATTCATGAATACCACCTATAAATTCTAAAACTATACTACTTAAAATCCCCTTTCTTTCTTTTTTTGTAATAAAGTATGCTAATAAAACTCCTAACCCTGGACCCGGATTTGTTTCTAATAAAAAAAATATTGATTTCCCTTTAATTATTAATTCTTCATATCCTAAAAAAAATAAAAAACCATGATTAACTAAATTATTCAAAAAAAATACTTTTGATATTTCTATTATTGGAGTTATAAAAAAAATAAATACGATTTTTTCACTAAATTTTAAAAGAGTTTTAAAAAATATCTGAAGATATATATTAAAAATTCTATAGATATCACCTAATATAAAACTACTTAAAACTATTACTAAAGGAAGAAATATATTAAATATTATCATTTCAAATTCCGAAAAATATTTTAAAAAAATTTTTTTCTTCATACTTTTTATAATTCCACTAGAAATACTTGAAAGAAAAATTATTGTTAAAATATCACTCGAATCATTTTGTACTAAAAATATTGTTGTTGCTAACACAGAAGCTATTGCTCCATATTTTTTTTCAATTATGTTCCCCGTTGTGTAAGCTATCGCAACTGGTATAATATACTTCATTAAAATATCTATTATATCTGAACATATATTCCATTTTAAACTTAAAATTTTAAATATTCCCAAAGATATGAAAAAAAACATATTTTTTACTATAATATTTTGGAAAAAATTTGTTAATTTATATATTTTTAAATTCACTTATACTCACCACAACATTTTTTAAGTTTGTTTTTTTATATATTTCGAACTATAAAAAAACATTTACAATTATTTTACTATACTTTTATAAAAAAAATCAAATTATTTATTTCAATTAAATTTGAAATATTTTAACTTTGAATTTTTGTTTCATAAATTGTAATATATCAATATATTATAATTCAAATTTATCTAGGAGGTATCTATGAGAGTTATTATTCCTGAAGGAAAAATTGGAGATTGGGCAGCTTATTATGTTGCAAAAAAAATATTAGAATTTGAACCTACTGAAGAAAAACCATTTGTTCTAGGTTTACCTACTGGAAGTACGCCAACAGATATGTATAAAAGATTAATTCAATTTTATAAAGATGGAGTTCTATCTTTTAAAAATGTAATTACATTTAATATGGATGAATACGTTGGGTTAGGAGAAAATGATTCACAAAGTTATTATACATATATGTTTGAAAACTTTTTTAATCATGTAGATATAAAAAAGGAAAATATAAATATTCTCAATGGATTAGCTGAAGACTTAGTCGAAGAATGTAAAAATTATGAAGATAAAATAAAAAAATTTGGTGGTATAAAACTTTTTGTTGGTGGTATAGGATCGGATGGTCATTTAGCTTTTAATGAGCCTGGATCATCTTTAAGCTCAAGAACAAGAGTTAAGGAATTAACAACTGAAACAATTATTGCAAACTCTAGATTTTTTGAAAATGATATTAATAAAGTTCCTAAAGAAGCTCTAACAGTTGGTGTTCAAACTGTACTTGATTCTGAAGAAGTATTAATAATGGTTGACTCAGCTAATAAAGCTTTAGCACTACATAAAGCTATTGAAGAAGGAGTAAATCATATGTGTACCGTATCAGCTTTACAACTTCATAAAAAAGGGATTATTGTTGCTGATGAAAGTGCTTGTGGAGAGCTTAAAGTTTCTACATATAGATATTTTAAAGATATTGAAAAGAATAATTTAAATTCTATAAAATTAATTAATCAACTTTATAAATAATTATTAAAAAAATAAAAGAACTTTTTCCTAAATTTTTGCTTATTATAAATTAATATTTTTTATTAGTTTATAATAACCTTTTTTTATCCAAAGTTAATCAATTACTATAATATTTTAAAATAAGTATTTAATTTTTATATTAACAGTAATCAAGTTTTATAAAAAAATAATGGGTGTATAATTTTTGGTGTTGGTACCTATAGATATTTAGGTATTAACACCTTTTTTACTTTTTACCAAAAAAAATAGTGAGACAAGTAAATTTTTCTACTAAAATTAAAGTTACCACACACTAATCTAAGGAGGTCATTTACTTGTCTCAAATACATTCTATCATAAATCTTTTAAATATTAAAGATAAAAATATTTCTTTACTTCGTAAAAATTGCTCTAAGTCTTTCATCGCAGAAACTACTTTTGTTAATAAATTTTGCTGTATTTCTAATGATATTAAATTAGCTATTACTCTTGAATTACAGAAAAATATTTCTGAAAAAGATATTGCTTCTAATTTTAACGTTTCCTCTAATACAGTCAATCGAATTATTAACTCTTTTTTCAAAGAGCATTTACCTAGCAAATATTTTTTACCAGAAGCTTTATGTTTTGATGAAAACTTCATTAAAAACATTTAAAAAATATTTAGAGTATATTGAAAATAGTTTAAATTATAACTATAATAATGGATTAATAGAAGGAATCAATAGAAAAATAAAGACATTAAAAAGAAGTGCTTATGGTTATAAAAGTTTTTATCACTTCAGAGCAAGAATTTTAATAGCTAATAAATTATTGGTAACTAAATAACTCCAGTGTAACCCACTGGAGCCATATAAAATTTATTTATTTTTTACCAACACCATTTGACAAAGAACCTAATATACTTATTATAGTAGTTTGACTTAAATAAAATAAAAAACTAGTAAAAAGTAGTTATAAAGCTACTTCCTACTAGTTTTTATTTTTCCAACTCATATATGATAACTTATTTAGATATTAACTCAAAAAATTTTTAGATTTAAAATCTCTAACTAATCT
This sequence comes from Fusobacterium mortiferum, assembly GCF_016900045.1. Taxonomy (GTDB): domain Bacteria; phylum Fusobacteriota; class Fusobacteriia; order Fusobacteriales; family Fusobacteriaceae; genus Fusobacterium_A; species Fusobacterium_A pullicola. The sequence goes on along the minus strand of NZ_JACSNP010000006.1, from coordinate 103,832 downwards.
ATTTCTTAAAATACGGAACAATTCTTAGTTTTCTTTTAACTGAGCTGAAAATTACATATTATTTTCCCATAACCTCTTTAATCATTTGGGTAACTGCCTCTTCTGCAGTAGTTACCTCTCTTCCACTAATATTTATCCCATCAAATACTTTTGCTTCTGGCTCAAGAGATTTTATCGTAGCCACAATATCTAAATGTCCTAATCCACCATTAGTCATAAAAGGAACTATTGTTTTTCCAGAAAAATTATAACTATCAAAAAAAACAAAAACAGCCATTGGCATTGTACGCCACCAAATTGGAAATCCTAAATAAATAGTATCATAATGGCTAAAATTTTCAATCTCATTTACAAGTCTAGGACGAATTTTTCTCATTTGCTCTGTTCTTCCTCTATGAGTTGCTTCCCTATAATCAACTGGATATTTATTAGCTACAAGGATTGGTTGAAGATGACCATCTACTTTCTCAGCAATCATATTTGCAAGAAATCCAGTATTCCCCGTATTTTTATCATTCCATACCTGAATACTAGCCGAAGCTGAAACATCCACTCCTTGTGGTAATTCTGAATTTTCATAGTAGCTAAAATAAACTACCAGAGGTTTCTCTTCAGCAAAAATAGGACTTTTTATCCCTATAATCACCACAAACATTAGTAAAAACTTTAAAATTTTTTTCATTTACATTTTACCCCTTCTCTATTTATTTAATTCTCAATTTTTTTATACACTTTGAACTATAAAAAAACTTATACGATTATTTTACTATATTTTATCAAAAAAAACTATTTTTTTTATTATTTTTTTATAATTTATCAATTAAAATAAAAGGCTGTCGTAACTTTTTAAATACAACAACCCTTACCATAAAAAATTTTTTATTTCAATTAAGATAACTTATTTGTCATTATTTCAGTAACTAAGGTAGGATTAGCTTTTCCTTTAGAAAGCTTCATCACCTGTCCAATAAGTCCTTTTATAACTCTTGGTTTTCTACCTTCATCAGAATTTCTATAATCCTCTACCATCTTAGGATTATTAGCTATTACCTCATCAACCATAGCTTCTATAGCTCCAGTATCAGCTACTTGTACCATTCCTTTCTCTTTTACAATCTCTTCAGGAGTTCTATCATCAGAGAGTTTTATCTCAAATAGTTCTTTAGCTATCTTAGTTGAGATAGTTCCTTTTTCTATAAGTGATATTATCTCTCCTAAGTGTTCAGCTGATATTGAAAACTCTTCAATAGTAATATTTTTATCTTTCAATACTCTCATGACATCTGTCATTATCCAGTTGGCACTTAGCTTACCATTTCCTGAAGTTTTAGCTACCTTTTCAAAATAATCTGCCAACTCTATATCTTCACACAATATATTAGCATCATACTCTGGTAAGCTATATTCACTTACAAATCTAGTAAGCTTTTCAATTTTTGATTCTGGCATAGTTTGTCTAATAGCCTCTATCTCTTCATCTGTAATTACAAGCTTTAATAGGTCTGGCTCTGGGAAATATCTATAGTCCATAGCTTCCTCTTTACTTCTCATAACTCTAGTAGTTTGAGTTTCTTCGTCCCAAAGTCTTGTTTCTTGGTCTATTTTTCCACCATTTTCAATAGTTTCTATCTGTCTACTTATCTCATAATCAATCGCTCTAGCTACAGCTTTAAATGAGTTTAGGTTTTTTACTTCCACTCTTGTTCCGTATACTTTTGACCCCTTCTCCATCACAGAAATATTAGCATCACATCTTAAAGACCCTAATTCCATTGATACATCACTAATACCAGTGTATTTAATTACACTTTTTAAAGTATTCAGGTATTCATAAGCCTCTTCAGAACTTCTCATATCAGGCTCTGATATTATCTCTATTAATGGAATAGATGCTCTGTTGAAATTTATAAGTGACTCATGCTCAGCATGTATTGATTTAGCAGCATCTTCCTCTATTTGTAGTTTTGTAATTCCTACTTTTACCATTCTTCCAGAGTTTAATTTAAACTCTAGGTGCCCTTTTCCAGCATAAGAGTTATCAAATTGAGTAATTTGATAGTTCTTTGGAGTATCTGGATAGAAATAGTTTTTTCTATCAAAGCTACTTTCATTATTTATTTTACAGTTAAGAGCAAGTCCAGCTTTTACTGCATACTCTACTACTTTTTTATTTAATTTTGGTAGTGCTCCTGGGTGTCCTAAACAGATAGGACAAGTATGTGTATTTGCTTCAGCATTATCATAGTCTGCACTACAACCACACCAAACCTTTGTTCCAGTTTTTAATTGTAGGTGGACCTCAAGCCCAATTACTGATTCCCATTCTCTCATATCTTTTCTCCTTTTCTCCTAGTCTAATTCAGGAAGTTCCCATTCTCCTCTTACTTTTTCAAAAGCTGAACCAGCTTTAATTAAATCTCCCTCTCCAAAAGGTTTTCCAAGTAGTTGTATTCCTACTGGTAATCCTTGAGCTTTTCCTGCTGGAATTGAGATTCCAGGTATACCAGCAAGGTTAGCTGAAATTGTAAATATATCCTCTAGATATAGTTCTATTGGAGTCTTTTTATCATCTAATCTAAATGCTGTACTTGGAGATACTGGAGTAAATATTACATCCACACTTTCAAAAGCTCTATCAAAATCCTCTTTTATCTTCGCTCTTACTTTTTGAGCTTTTTTGAAGTAAGCATCATAGAAACCTGCACTTAAAACATAAGTTCCTATCATTATTCTTCTCTTTACTTCATCTCCAAATCCTTCACTTCTTGAGTTTACATATAGGTCATTGATATTTTGAATATTTTCACTTCTATACCCATATCTTACTCCATCAAATCTAGCAAGGTTTGAACTTGCTTCTGCTGGAGCTATTACATAGTAAGTAGGTACAGCATACTTTGTATGTGGTAAAGATATCTCTACTATCTCAGCACCTAACTCTCTGAACTTCTCTAATGATTCATCCATAACTTTTCTAACTTCTGGATTTATACCATCTATGAAATACTCTTTAGGTACTCCAATTCTCATTCCTTTTATATCTTTATTTAAAAACTCTGTATAATCTGGTACTTCACAATCTACAACAGTTGCATCATAATCATCTGCTCCAGATATTACATTCATAGTTAGAGCTATATCTTCTACTGATTTTGCCATTGGCCCTATTTGGTCAAGAGATGAAGCAAAGGCTATAAGTCCATATCTTGATACTCTACCATATGTAGGCTTTAATCCTACTATTCCACAGAATGAAGCTGGCTGTCTAATACTTCCTCCTGTATCTGAACCAAGAGAGATATATACCTCTTGAGCCCCAATTGAAGCTGCTGCTCCTCCACTACTTCCTCCTGGAACTCTCTCGCTATCCCAAGGGTTTTTAGTTAGATGATGAACTGAAGTTTTAGTTGTACTTCCCATTGCAAACTCATCCATATTAGTTATTCCAATAATTATAGCATCTGCATCTTTTAATTTTTTAACAGCAGTTGCATCATAAATTCCTTCATAGTTTCCTAATATTTTAGAACAAGCAGTTGTGATATCTCCCTTTGATACCATATTATCCTTTATAGCTACTGGAACTCCAGCTAATGCTCCTACTTTTTCCCCTCTAGCTATCTTCTCATCTAAAACTCTAGCTTCTTCTAAAGCTTTCTCTTTTCTCAGATGTACAAAACTTCCTACTTTTTTTTCTACACTCTCTATTCTTTCAAAAGTTTCTTTTACTAACTCTTCTACTTTAACCTCTTTATTTAAGATTTTTTCTCTTATTTCAGAGGCAGTTAATTTATATAAGTTTTTCATATAGAAAAATTCCTCCTTAATATTTTTTCTATTCTCCTACAACTTTTGGAACTATGATAGCACCATCTTCTCCATCTGGAGCGTTTCTTAATGCTTCTTCCACAGTTAATGACTCTCTTACCACATCTTCTCTTAAATTATTTACATGAGAGTTTACTTGTGATAAAGCTGATACCTCATCAGTTTCTACTTCATTTAACATATCTATATACCCTAGAATATCATTTAATTCCACTTGGAATTTTTCAATCTCTTCAGGTTGAAATTTTAATCTAGCAAGTTTAGCTACATTTAAAACCTCTTCTCTTGTTAATGCCATCTTTTTCCTCCTTACTATTCAATATTTCATCTAATTATATCATATTTTTTGACTTTTACTAATATTTTTATAATGAGTATAAGTATTTTATCTCACTCTCTGTAAGCTCTCTATACTCTCCAACTCTTAATTTTCCTAGGGATAACTTTCCTATTCTTTCACGTCTTAATACAAGCACTGGGGTATTTACTGCCTCTAGCATTCTTCTTACCTGTCTATTTCTTCCCTCTCTAATAGATACTAACAGCTCACTTTTCCCTTTTTCTCTAGAAATAAGTTTTACATAGGCTGGTAAAGTAACACCATCTTCTAACTCTACTCCATCTTCTAATTTTTTTATAGAGCTATCCTTTATCTCTCCAAGTACTTTAACATAATACTCCTTATATACTTCAGAACGTGGATGTATTACTCTATTGAAAAGTTCACCATCATTTGTAAGTAAAATCAATCCAGTAGTATTATAATCCAACCTTCCTATAGGAAATATTCTCTCCTTACATTTTATTAAATCAACCACTGTTTTTCTTCCTCTATCATCCTTTGCAGAACTCAATACTTCAAGTGGCTTATTTAGCATATAATAAACTTTTTTCTCCAATCCCTTTGAGATTTTTTTTCCTTTTACCTCTATCGTATCTTCATCAGTTACCTTTACCCCAGCACTGATTACTACTCCATTTACCTTTATCTTACCCTCTTCTATAAGTTTATCTATCTCTCTTCTTGAACCTACACCTAAAGAAGCTAGGTACTTATTTATCCTAATCTCTTCCATCTTCACAACTTCCTTTTACCTCAAAATAGTTAGGTAGCTCCTCTATGTTCTTTATTCCTATGTAACTTAAAAATTTATCTGTTACCTCATATAAATTTGGTCTACCTATTGTTTCTTTTTTCCCACAAACTCTTACAAATTTTTTCTCTTCCATATTCTGAATAATTCTATCTGCTGATACCCCTCTTATAGCTTCTATCTCTCCCTTTGTAATAGGCTGACGATAAGCTATTATAGAAAGTGTTTCTAACGCTGCTCCAGAAAGCTTTTTAGGCTTTGTTTCCTGTTCAAAAAAGCTATTTATAACTTCACCACATATAGGATTGGTAGCTAGACTTACCACCTCTCCACTTATCTCTATATTTATTCCAGTATCTCTCCTATCCTCTTTCAACTCATCTAAAATTTCTAACATCTCTTCAAGTGAAAGAGAGAAAAATTTGCAAAGTTCTCTTATCTTTATCTCATCTCCACCTAAAAGTAAAATTGCTTCTATCCTATTTTTAATTTCCATATCTCTCCTTATACTCTGTAGCAACAAAATAAAGATACAATGACTCTCCATATATTCCTGCTGGATTAGCTCTATCTGGATATACCTCTGGTATTAAATAATATTCATTTCTCTTTATATAATTCTCTAAGTTTGCAAAAAGAATATCTGCTAACTCTCTCTCTTCATTTTGGTACAGCTTAATTATAAAGTTTAAATTATATGATAAATCTATTCTTTTTTCATCTTTACCTTTTAAAATACCATAAAGTCTATTGTAATATTTTTTATAATCAGCTTTTAATAATTTTAATTGCTCATCTTTTGGTAAAAAATCTATAAACTTTATATTTTTATAATAACTATCTTCTGAATCTTTTCTTATCTTTAATCCATCTTCTCTTACATAGTATTTATTTATATATTCTAACAGTACCTTCTTCTTTTCAAGTATAAGCTCTCTATTATTAGCAAACTCTGGTCTATCCTCTATACTTTTTATCAACTCATAATACCAATAGTAGTTATTAATATTATCTCTGATATTAAGTATCTCTTCATTATCCTCTTTTAAATATCCTAATATTTTTAAAATATCTGGCATAACTTTCTCATTTAGTATATTCTCAGCCAAGTAATTTCCACTTCTATTTAAATATTTAAATAGAAATGTATAATAAACAACCTCTTGGTTTTCACTTTTTTTACTATATAAATCTTCTAAAAATTTATTTGGATTAAAATTTTTATCATATATACTTGATAAATAATATAGTTTTACCTTTGTATTTAGACTTTCTTTACTAACATTATAAGAGATTTGATTCGGAATAATTATTCTAGAAGTCATAATCTCTAAATTTTTTAATTGATTAAAAAATCCTCTTCTCCTATCTAAAAATTTTATACTACTATTTACTTTATCCCAATATTCAATTTCTTGAGCTAGAACTTCACTTCCTTCTCTTAGCTCTTTTCTATCAAAATCTTTATAAAATTTTATGGCAAACTCTATTGGCTTCTTATAATCAATATCTTCAATTATATAGTATAAATTATCATCTTGATACTTTTTACTTTTTTGATCAACTTTTTCGAGAGTTAGATCTTCCATAACACTATCTCTTGCTATATAAGTACTTCCTTTATAGTTTTCAGATTTAAAATAAAATTTATCATAACTATATGAATCTTTATTTTCATTATACTCTACATATTTATTATCATATTGTGGAGCTATTTTAAAAGCAAAATCCACTTTTTTGTTACTATTTATAAAATTCACAAATTCAACTATAAAATACAATTTATCCTTTTCCAACATCGATGGAACTATCTTAATACTTAAATATTTTCCTTCAATATTATAGTTTAACTTCAAAATATTTGTTTGATAAACTTGAGTTACACTTTCTAAATACTGATTAATAGCTATTACTTTCTTTCCATCTATTATCAATTTTCCCTCTATTCTCGATACATCTATTCCTTGGAAAATATCTCCTCTAATATAATGAACACTATTATAATTCTTATCATAAAAAAGAACTATCTCACTATTACTAATGAGATAGTTAGCATATGAAAAAATATGAATTATCATAAATAAAATTATAAATTTTTTCATATATTCCCTCTTTCTAAAATTAATAATCACTCTCTGGAGAGATTAATACTTTCTTATAAACTTCAAAATTCTTAAGTAGAACCTGTATTCCATTTATAACTGAATTTAAAGGATCTTCTGAAACTGTTACATTTAGATTTAAATTTTCTGATATTTTCTTATCTATTCCTCTTAATAGTGCTCCCCCTCCAGTTATATATATTCCTTTTCTCTTGATATCTGATGATAATTCAGGTGGAGTTTTTTCTAGAACAACTTTCACCTCTTCTATTATCTGTTGAACTAAATCTCCTAAAGCCTCTACTATCTCTGAAGAACAGATCTTTATATCTCTTGGAAGTCCATTTAAAGCGTTTCTTCCACTTATTTCGATACACTCTTCCTCTTCTAACTCTATTACAGCACCTATCTTTTTCTTTATCTCTTCAGCTGTTCTTTCTCCTATTAGAAGATTATGTTTTTGTCTTACATAATCTATAATAGTTGTATCAAATCTATCTCCAGCTACTCTAAAAGATGAAGTTTTTACTATTCCTCCTAATGATATTACAGCTATCTCTGAAGTTCCACCTCCAATATCTATTATTAGGTTTCCTTCAGGTTCAAATATATTAAGTCCTATTCCTATAGCTGCTGCCATTGGTTCCTCTATTAAGTAAGCCTCTCTAGCTCCAGCTTCTCTTGTAACATCTATAACTGCTCTTTTTTCTACTTGAGTTACCCCTGCTGGTACACAGATTATAACTCTAGGACTTGACAATCCCTTCTTTGTATTTATCTTCTTTAAAAAATTTCTTATCATTCTTTCAGTTACTTCATAATCTGCTATAACTCCATTTTTTAAAGGTCTTATTGTTTGGATATTTCCTGGTGTTCTTCCAAGCATCAATTTAGCTCTCTCTCCCACTTCAAAAACATCCTTTGTCTTCATGTTTAAAGCTACTACTGAAGGCTCATTCAGTATTACCCCTTTATTTTTTACACATATAAGTGTATTTGATGTCCCTAAATCTATTCCTAAATCTTCTGAAAATATTCCTAAAAATCTGTTAAGTATCTTTTTCATTTTTCACCTCTATTATATTTTTGCAATATCTTTTAATTTTATTCCTATCTCTGCTAACCTTTCCATAAACCTCTCTATTGGAAATCCCATTACTGTAAAGAAGTCTCCCTCTATCTTCTCTACAAATATCGAACCTTTATCTTGTATTCCATAAGCACCAGCTTTATCCATTGGCTCTCCAGTTGCTATATACCAATCTATCATCTCTGAAGAAAGTTTTTTAAAATATACCTTAGTTATCTTAGCATCAATAATAGATATATTTTTTTCTAGATTTATAAATGAGAAAGCAGTTATAACATTGTGGCTTCTATTCGATAGTTTTTCTAATATTCTCTTTGCCTCTATCTCATTTTTAGGTTTTCCTATAATTTCACCATCTACTTCAACTATTGTATCAGCCCCAACTACATACTCTGATGAATATTTTTCTGCTACTGCATATACTTTTTTATATGCTATATCCTTTATTTTCTCTACTACCTCTATCTTATCACTTATCTCTTCTATTTCTTCGCTTTTTATCACTAAATTAAATCCAATATTTTCTAATATCTCTTTTCTTCTTGGAGATTTAGATGCCAATATCATCTTTTTAGTCCTCCTTTACTCTTCTTTTAATCTCTCTTTCTCTTCTAATAACTCCATTAACCTTATCTGTTCTTGAAGTGCCTTTCTATCAGCTTCCATCTTCTTTTTTAATTTTCTTATTACTATTATTTTTGTAATGACTCTTCTAATACTCTTTGCTCCTATAAAGAAAAAAGAGAGGAAAGCCAGAATGTAAAAAGTTATATATAGATATAAAAATTGAACTTTTGATATTAATAAATCAAAAATAAACGTAGTTATTAATCCAAATTTCTTTCTATAAAAAATTAATTCTATACTTTTTTGTAATAATTCATCATTAGCTAACTGCTTTTTAAAAGGAATATCTAAACTATACATAAAACACAAAAATATAATACTTATGATTAGAATATATAAAAAGAAAATCCTTATATTATATACCATTTTTTTCCTATTACATTTTATAAAAAAATAATAAATATTTAATATAGCTAATAAAAATACAATAAAAAAAGTTACTCCAAAATATGTTTCTAAAAATGAGTATAAACCAATTTTTTTTAGATAACTTTCATAAAAATAACCAATAATTGTATAAATAAGCATATAAACATAAATAAATCTCAATTGAATTAAAATAGAAAAATCCTTCATTTCTCCCTCTTCATTTTTTTACTATACATCATATTGTACCATAGAGAATAATTGATTTCAACAGAAATTAGCTATAATAGAATCTATCTTATCAAATTGAAAAATAATTTTTTAATATAAATAATAAAAGGAGATACTCTTACTTCTTATAACTATTGTTTATCCAATAATTATAAAAGTGAATTTCTCTCCTTTTCTATTTTTAAATTTTAATTTCTATTAAAGATTACTTCCAAGAATTCATTCTTTCAGCTAGTTTTACTTTTTCTTCTTCTAGCTCTCTCATAAATCCTTCTAATATCTCTTTTGTACTCATAGGTTCATTTACCATTGCTGCAACTTGCCCTGCCATAACACTTCCGTTCTCAACATCTCCATCTACAACAGCAAGTCTTAGTTTTCCTGTTCCTAATTGTTCAATCTCCTCTTTAGGAGCTCCTACTTTTTCCATCTCTAATATTTGTTTAGCAAACTTATTTTCAATAACTCTTACAGGATGCCCAGTATAATTTCCAGTTGAAACTGTTGATCTATCCTTAGCTTTTAATATTGCATTTTTATAATTTTCATGTACAGTACACTCATTAGCTACTAAGAATTTTGTTCCAACTTGAATTCCTTCAGCTCCTAATGAAAGTGCCGCTAAGAATTGTTTTCCTCCAGCTATCCCTCCTGCTGCTATTACTGGAATATTTACAGCCTCTACAACTTGAGGAACTAGTGACATAGTAGTGATAGTTCCGATATGTCCTCCACCTTCCATTCCTTCAGCTATTATAGCGTCTGCTCCTATTTTCTCCATTCTTTTAGCAAGTGCTACAGAAGGAATTACTGGGATAACCTTTATTCCTGCTGCTTTTAATTTTTCCATATAAGGTCCTGGGTTCCCTGCTCCTGTTGTTACTACTGGTACTCCCTCTTCAATACACACATCTATCTGCTTTTCGACATCTGCCATCATAAGCATTAAATTTACTCCAAATGGATTAGAAGTTATTGATTTTACTTTTCTTATCTCTTGTCTTAAAACATCAACTGGCATTCCTCCACCAGCTATGATTCCTAATCCTCCATCCTTTGATACATGTCCTGCTAGGTTACCATTAGCTATCCATGCCATAGCTCCTTGAAATATTGGGTATTTTATTCCCAGTAGTTTACAGATTTTGTTATTTTCCATAAAGCCTCCTAAGTTCAATTCTTATTCTTTAAATACTTTTTTAAATCTATTAAATATCTCGTGTACTGAAAGAATTTCATTGATCTTCCATGCATCTCTTCCTGCGAAGAAAATTCCACCTTCATAGTCTCCATCATGACCTCTTACTAATCTTTCATTTACACAAAACTTATATGTACATTTTTTTAAACATTTTACACAATGTGTTGGTCTATCTGGATTATCATCTAAGATTTTTTGAACAAAGGGACTCATAATAGCATTAGCTGGTAATCCTGCTGAACTCATCATTTCAACAATATCACCCTCTTTTGCATTTACATACATATTTTTGAAAAAATCATCGACTTCACATTCCTCAGAAGCAACAAATCTACTTCCCATCTGTACTCCGTCAACTCCTAATGACAGCATTCTTTGTGCATCTTCTGGAGTGATAACCCCTCCTGCACCAAATACTGGTATATCTATATTTTGAGTAATCTCTTCCATTATATCCCAAGAGTCTAAATCTGTTCCTAGATGTCCTCCGGCATTTCCTCCCTCTACAACTATTGCATCAGCTCCAAGTTTTTGTGAAATCTTTGCAAGTTTTAATGTAGATACTATTGGAATTACTTTTACTCCTGTTCCTTTCACAACTTCAAATATATCTCTTGAAAATCCAGCACCAAATATAATCACATCTATCCCAGCTTCTATCGAAGCTTTTACTAAATCCATAAAATTTGAAACAGCATACATTACGTTTACTCCCAATGCTCCGCCTTGGTTTGTAATCATATCTCTTGCTTTTTTTATCTCAGCCTTTAATTCATCTGTAGATAATGTTGTTCCTGCTATTACTCCTAATCCACCTTCATTGGCTACAGCTGCTGCCAATTTTGCCATAGATACTCTAATAGCCATTCCACCTTGAATTATTGGTACTTTTATCTCTAAATCTCCTATTTTAACCATATTAAAATCTACCTCCTAAAATAACTCTAGGTAAATTATAACACGTGTTATTATATTAGTAAAGAAATAAATTACATATGTATTTTTTAAATTTTAATAACTCTTTTTTTTCTTCTATTTTCTAAAAATTTATCTAAATTTTTCATAGAGTAATTAATTATACTCTCAACTGGATAACCTACCTCTTCTATTAATAATTGAGCTTCTTTAAATTCTCCTATATCATACGAAATATGTGAATCTGTACCCAAGCTAACCATTGCTTCATAATTTTTACAAAGCTCCAATATTTTTTTACAATTTGGTCTTGATCCTTTTCTTGAATTTTTTAAAGAAGAATTATTAATCTCGATAGCAACTCCAGCCTTTACAGCTTCTTGTACTACTAACTCATACTCTAATGGAAATTGTGGATTTCCTAAATGCACCATGATATCTATTTTCTGACTTCTGATCATATTAATTACAGCTCTTGTATTTTTTATGATATCACTAGGGTCTCCATAGGCTTCAACTGTATGAAGTCCACATAGAATAATATCCATTACATCATATATTCTTTGATTTATATCAAAATTTCCATTTTCATCAATTATGTTAGTTTCTACTCCCTTTAAAACTCTCAAATCACCTACATACTCAGGTATAACTCTCATATTTACCAAACTCCACCAATGTGGTGAATCTTGTAGTGCTGGTCCATGATTAGTAATAGCTATTACCCTCATTCCCTTTTCTTGAGCACTTCTTATGTTCTCTTCTAGAGTACTGTAAGCATGTGGGTTAACATTTGTATGTATATGTAAATCAATAAGGTATCTCATTTTTCCTCCTTTCTTAACTTTAATATTATATCATAACTATTAAAATAGTTCAAAATAATTACATATGTTTTAATTTATTTTTATATATTTTTAATTTGAAAATGGAGCGTTCTTTCGCCCCACCTTCATTTTCTTGATTCGATTATAAAAACAAAACTAATAATACTAAAATTCCTAAGATAATTCTATATACTCCAAAAAATATAAAATCTCTTTTTCTGATATATCCCATAAACCATCTAATTACAAGATAAGCTACAACAAAGGAAACTAAAGATCCAACTCCTATCAATTGCCACTCTAAAGCTGTAAAATTTAACCCATTCTTTATAAGTTTTAATAGTGTCGCTCCAAACATTGTCGGTATAGCTAAGAAAAATGAAAATTCTGTAGCTACTCCTCTAGATAATCCTAAAAGTAAACTTCCTATTATTGTTGCCCCAGATCTCGATGTTCCAGGTATCATTGCTAAGCACTGGAAAAAACCTATTATAAAAGCAAATTTATAACTCAATTTTCCTAAAGTATCAATTTTTCCACTAGTTTTATAATATTTTTCTATAACTATAAGAATAATTCCATAAAATATCAATGTTGTGGCAACTACAAAAACATTATCCATAAAATAAGCTGATATGTAATCATCTAATAATAATCCTACAATTGCAGCTGGTAAAACTCCTATTATAACCTTTGCCCATAACCTAATTCGTGAAACAAGTGCCTTCTTATCTTCTACAAAAGGAGTCAAGTCTTTCCAAAAATATATAACAACTGCTAAAATAGCTCCTAATTGAACAATTATAAGAAAACTATCCATAAAATTTTTAGATAAATTTCCATTTCCTATAAATTTTTCAACTAAGATCATATGTCCAGTACTACTAACTGGTAAAAACTCTGTCATTCCCTCTACAATTCCTAGTATTATAACTATTAAAAAAGGATTCATCTATCTAGCCCCCTATAAGTATGAGTCTTCTTTTGCTAAATAGTTTTGAACGTAGTCCTTTACTCCCTCTTCTAGTGAAGTAAATTTCTTAGTATATCCTGCTCTTTTTAATTTTTCCATAGAAGCCTGTGTAAAATACTGATATCTTCCTCTTAAGTCCTCTGGCATTGGAATAAACTCTACTACATCTTCAACTTTTAATTCTGGATTATTTGAAGCAGCTCTCATTGTAGCCATAGATAAATCTAAGAAACTTCTTGCCTCTCCAGTACCTATATTATATACACCTGATTCTACCCTTTCAGTTAATAAGAAATACATTACATCTACTACGTCTTTTAAGTAAACAAAGTCTCTTAATTGCTCTCCATCTTTAAATCCCTCTTTATGAGATTTAAATAGCTTCACTCCTCCATTTTCTCTATATTGATTGAATGTATGGAATACCATTGAAGCCATTCTTCCTTTGTGATACTCTTGTGGTCCATACACATTAAAGAATTTTAAACCACACCATTGTTTTGGAGCTATACTTTGTTTAAAAGCCCAGTCATCAAATATCTTTTTTGAATATCCATATTTATTTAAAGGTTGTAATTTTTTTAACTCCTCTGGTGTTACATCATCATTATACCCTAACTCTCCAGCACCATAAGTAGCTGCTGATGAAGCATAAACATATGGTATCTGTCTTGCTGCACAGAAATCCCAAAGTTTTTTACTATATCCATAGTTATTTTCCATTAGGAAATCTCCATCTCTCTCAGTTGTTGCTGAACAAGCTCCCATATGTACTACCCCTGTTATCTTATCAGCATTAGCTGGATTAGCTAACCAGTTAAATAGCTCATCTCTATCTACCCAATCTGCATAATCTCTCTTTCTTAAATTTAACCATTTTTCCTCTGTTCTTAATTTATCAACAACAATGATATCATTTCTTCCCATCTCATTTAATTTCCATACCATTGCACTACCTATCATACCTGCTGCACCAGTTACAATTATCATATTATCCTCCTCTATCTATTCAAATATTTTTTTATTCTTTCTAACTGAGAGTACTCCAATCCAGCATCTCCCAAATCTACTCCCTCTCTATTATCCCCATGAAAATCTGAACCACCAGTTATTAGAAGCCCATATTTTTTAGCAAGCCTCTTATACTTTTGTTTCTCTATTTTTGAAAAAGAACTATACTGAGCTTCTAAAGCATCTAAGCCATACTCTTTTAATTTTAAAATCAATTTATTTAACACTTCATCATTCAAAGTGATTAATTTAGGATGAGCTAAAGAGACAAATCCTCCATTATCTTTTATCATTTTCACAGCTCTCTCTGGAGGAAAATTTTCCTTTGGAACATAGGCAGTTCCATTCCTACCTAAATACTTATCAAAAGCCTCATTTTTAGTCGATACAACTCCTTTTTCTAATAGATAGTTAGCAAAATGAAGTCTACTAATTATATTTCCAGGAGCGAAGCTTTTTAACTCTTCTATATCTATTATTATACCAAATTTTTCAAATTTCTCTATAATCCTTCTATTTCTTTCATCTCTAGCTTTTTCTAATTCAGCTAATTCCATTAGAAACTTCTCATCATCAAGATTTAAGTAGTACCCTAATACATGTACCTCTAACTCCTCTTCATTACAAGATACTTCTATTCCCTCTATAAACTCTACTCCATATTTCTTTACTATCTCTTTTCCTTGTTTTATCCCAGCAACAGTATCATGATCTGTAATAGCCAAAGCTACTACTCTATTTTTTATAGCTCTCACTATAATCTCTTCAGGTGTATATGTCCCATCTGATTCTAGAGTATGAATAT
The DNA here is from genome assembly GCF_016900045.1 of Fusobacterium mortiferum. Classification (GTDB taxonomy): domain Bacteria; phylum Fusobacteriota; class Fusobacteriia; order Fusobacteriales; family Fusobacteriaceae; genus Fusobacterium_A; species Fusobacterium_A pullicola. Next base: position 88,762 of record NZ_JACSNP010000006.1, on the reverse strand, counting down.
GCATATCTACTTCCATTTTTTCCCTCTCAACTACTTAGAATATTTTAAGGGAGAAAAATTTATAAACAAACTTTTCTCCCCCTTCCATTAACTAAACTTTATTTCTCTTAGTCATCCCATTTTTCTAAAGTTGAGAAATACTCTGGATATGCAATGTATAGTGCCTTAGCATTTACATTGTTCTTTTCCAATGATGTTATATTCTCTTTTGCATCAATATTTGTAATCTCAATAACTCTCTCTGATATCTCTCTATTGTACCAAGCTCTTTCATCATAGAATTCATCTCTTTTTATAAATTTATTTAACATTTTTCTTAATTTTTTAGTATCTTTTTCTGAAAGATCATTTTGTTGAGAGAAAACTACGATTTGCTCCCATTCTTCTTGAGTTGCAACTACATTTTTTATATGTGTAGATGGGTTATCCATTTTTACAAAAGATTCTCTTACCATTCTATCTACTAAACCTTTAGGATTTTTTAAGTTTTCATCTGCAAGATAGAATTTTCTTGGTAATTTTTTATTATATTTTTTTACTAAGTCTACAAAGTCATTATACTCTTCATCTGTAATAGCTGTAGCATCTTTTTTCTCAAGTGATGTTAAGAAGTTAAAATCCTTTTCACTCATTTTTCCTGTTTTTCTTAGATATATAATTGGATTTTCATTCCCATACCAATCCTCTATTAAAGATTCACCTTTAACTACTTGAATTATTGTTTTATCCCAATTTTTAGCTGATTCCTTAGTAATTGAATATTTTTGCTCTAATGAAGTTCCCTTTTCCAATGAACTACATGAAATAAACATTACCACTGCAAAAAGTCCTACCACTAATCTTTTCATCATTAGCCTCCTTATACTCTTCCACAACAATTTTTATATTTTTTTCCACTTCCACATGGGCATGGTGAGTCTGGAGTAATTTCCTCTTCAACCTCTACCTTCTCTATACCATTTTCTCCCTCTGAAACATAACCTGTTATCTCATCTTGCTCATTTCTCACAGGCATCTCTTCATCTTCAGGATTTTTAATTATTACTTTAAATAGGAAAGATGTCGTTTGCTCTTTTATAGTTTCTACCATTTGCTCATAAAGCTCTCCAGAAACTAATTTATACTCAACAACTGGATTTTTTTGTCCATAAGCTCTTAAGTATATTCCCTCTTTTAAACCATCTAATGCTTTTAAGTGCTCTCTCCATCTAGCATCAATAACTTCAAATAGAATATACTTCTCTAGTCTTCTCATTAATTCTCTTCCTACTTTAGCCTCTTTTTCATCATATTGAGCACAGATTTTATCATAAATTTTCTTGCTATAATCCTCTATACTCATAGATTTATATTCTTCCATATCTTCAATTATATATCCATAATTTTCTCTTAAGTACTCTACAAGACCATTTATATCCCAGTCCTCTTTATACTCTCCATTAAATCTTCTTGCTACTTGACTATATATAACCTCATGTAACATTTTTATGATACTATCTTTCAGATCCTCTTTAGCCATAGCTTCATTTCTACTATCGTATATAGCTGTTCTTTGTTTATTCATAACATCATCATACTCTAGTAAGTTCTTTCTTATTCCGAAGTTTCTCGCTTCAATTTTAGTTTGAGCGTTAGCAATAGCTTTATTTATCATTGAGTGAGTTATTGGCTCTCCCTCTGGTAATCCCAATTTCTCCATCACTGCTTTTACCCTATCTGAACCGAATAATCTCATTAAATCATCTTCTAATGATAGATAGAACTCTGACTCTCCTGGGTCCCCTTGTCTTCCAGCTCTTCCTCTTAACTGATTATCTATTCTTCTCGATTCATGTCTTTCAGTACCTAATATGAATAATCCACCTATAGCTTTTACCTTTTCTCCCTCAGCCTTACATTGAACCTCATATTTTTTCAATACCTCTTCATAGTTTTCAGCATCTTTACTTCCAACCTCTGCCATAGCTAAGAATTCTGGGTTTCCTCCAAGCATGATATCTGTTCCTCTTCCTGCCATATTTGTAGCTATTGTAACTGCTCCAAATCTACCAGCTTGAGCTACTATTTCCGCCTCTTGTGCGTGATACTTAGCATTTAATACATTGTGCTTTATCTTTCTAGCTTTTAATAGCTCTGATAGCTCCTCTGAACTTTTAATTGATATCGTTCCTACAAGAACTGGTTGCCCTTTAGCATGAAGTTCCTCTATTCTCTTAATTATTGCTTCTATCTTCTCTTTACGAGTCTTATAAACTAAGTCTGGATGATCCACTCTTTGAACTGGTTTATTTGTTGGTATTACAACTATTTGTAAACCATAAGTATGTACAAACTCTGCAGCCTCAGTTTCAGCTGTACCTGTCATTCCCGAAAGTTTATTATACATTCTGAAGTAGTTTTGTAAAGTTATTGTTGCAAGAGTTTGATTTTCTCCAGCTATTTGAACTCCCTCTTTAGCTTCTATAGCTTGATGAAGTCCATCAGAATATCTTCTTCCTTCCATAGCTCTTCCTGTAAATTCGTCTATGATTATTACTTGTCCATCTCTTACAAGATAATCTCTATCTCTTTTAAATAGCTCCTTAGCTTTTAAAGCTTGATTTAGATAGTGAGTTAACTCTACATTTTCAGGTGAATATAGGTTATCTAACTTTAAGAATTTCTCTACCTTTGCTATTCCTTTTTCTGTTAAAACTATATTTTTTGCCTTTTCGTCAACTTCATAATCTTCAAACTTATCAGCTGGTAACTCACTTTTTTGTCTAGGATCCTTTACTTGTTCTGTCTCATAACTTCTATTTAACATAGAAACTACTTGATAGAAAACTTGATACCATTTTGTTGTATCCTCAGCAGCTCCTGAAATTATTAAAGGTGTTCTTGCCTCATCTATTAAAATTGAGTCAACCTCGTCCACTATACAGAAGTTTAACTCTCTTTGAACCTTTTCTTCTAAAGAGCTAACCATGTTATCTCTTAAATAATCAAATCCAAATTCAGAGTTAGTTCCATAAGTTATATCAGCTCTATACGCAGCTTTTCTCTCCTCTCCAGAAACTCCATTTAAAATTACTCCTGAAGTTAATCCTAAGAAAGAGTATAATTTCCCCATTATATCTCTATCTCTGGCAGCTAGATAGTCGTTTACAGTAATTACATGTACTCCCTTTCCAGCTAGAGCATTTAAATATACTGGACATGTTGCAACTAATGTTTTTCCCTCTCCAGTTTTCATCTCTGTTATTTTTCCTTCATGAAGTACAATACCACCAATAAGTTGTACATCGTAGTGTCTCATACCAAGTATTCTCTTTGATGCCTCTCTTACAGTAGCAAAAGCTTCTACCATAATATCATCTAAAGTTTCTCCCTTAGCTAATCTCTCTTTAAATATAGCTGTTTTCTCTTTTAATTGCTCATCAGTTAATTTTTCAAAATCTGGCTCTAATGAGTTAATAGCAGCTACTATCTTTCTAATTCTTTTTACTTCTCTATCATTTTTTGTTCCAAAGATCTTTTTTAAAATATTTCCTATCATTGATGTTCCTCTCTTCAATTTTTTTAAATACACTTCTTCAGACTATATGCTATCACAAAATGAGATATTAGTCAAATAAACCTATTTTTAACTCCTCTTTTTACAAATTTCCATAAACTCATTCTCAGTAATTATCTTAATACTTCCTATCTCTTGAGCTTTCTTTAATTTACTTCCAGCTTTCTCTCCAACTATTAGATAATCTAGATTTTTACTTACTGCAGAAAGATTTTTACCACCTAATTTTTCTATCTCTTCCTTTATCTCATTTCTTGTGAAATTTTTCAAAGTTCCTGTAAATAAAAATGTTTTTCCTGTAAACACTTTCTCATCTTCAGGTAACTCCTCCTTCTTTTCTTGAGCAAAAGTAAGTCCATTTATTTTTAATCCCTCTATAAGTTTTTTCTTCTCTTCATCTCTAAAAAACTCATAGATAGCTTGAGCCATTTTATCTCCAACTCCCTCTATCTCCATTAACTCCTCAATACTCATATTCATTAAATTATCAATATTTTCACTTGCCTCTGCTAAAAGTTTAGCTGAAGTTTTCCCTACAAATGGAATTCCTAAAGCACATAAAACTTTTGAATACTCTCTAGTTTTACTAGTCTCAATAGCATTCAGAAGATTATCTACACTCTTTTTCCCCATCTTATCAAGCTTCTCAAGCTCCTCTCTATGATTTTTTAACTCATAGATATCTACAATATTCTTTATAAATCCAAGTCTTAGCATATTCTCTACCAGCTTACTACCAAAACCAGCTATATTCATAGCATCACGTGAAACAAAATATATCAACTCTCCCTCTACTTTTCCTGGACAAGCCATGTTTGGACACTTTATATCCACTTGCCCCTCTTCTCTTTCCAATACTGTATTGCATATTGGACAATTAGTAGGTTCTGTTATTATTATCTCACTTCCATCTCTTAACTCCTTTACAGATTTTACAACCTGAGGAATTATCTCAGCTGCTTTTTCTATAAATACACTATCTCTTACCCTTATATCTTTTCTCTCTATCTCTTGATAATTATGTAAACTAGCTCTTTTTACCTTACTTCCTGATAGTTCTACCTCTTCTAACTCAGCTACTGGTGTTACCTTTCCAGTTCTTCCTACCTGCCAAGTTACCCCTAAAATTTTAGTAGTCACCTGTTTAGCTGGAAATTTAAAAGCTATTGCCCATCTAGGACTTTTAGTAGTATTTCCTAGTATATCCCATAACTCTATATTATTTACCTTTATTACCATTCCATCAGTTTCATAGTCTAGCTCTTCTCTTTTAGCTCCCCAATACTCAATTCTCTCTATCAATTCTGAAGAGTTTTTCAATACCTCACATACTCCAGTCGTTTTTATTCCCAGTTTTGAAAGATACTTTATACTCTCACTATGTGTTTTTACTCCATAATTTTGTGCATCAACTAAAAAATAGAAATAAGCATCTAGCCCTCTTTCTCTTATTATACTTGAATCTAACTGTCTTAAAGTTCCAGCAGCCGCATTTCTTGGATTAGCAAAAACCTCTTCTCCATTCTCCAATCTCTTTCTGTTTAACTCCTCAAATTTAGATAATGGTAGTACAACCTCTCCTCTTATCTCTATACTTACCTTTTCCTTTAATTCCCTTGGAATAGAAGAGATCTCTAAAATATTTTCAGTAACATCCTCACCTACTACTCCATCTCCTCTAGTTACTGCCCTTACAAGTTTTCCATTTTCATATTGAATACTCAAAGACAATCCATCTAATTTTAACTCTAAAGCATAGTTTATCTCCTTTTCTTCAGGAAGTAACTTTTTTATTCTTTCTATAAAGTCTGCTATATCCCCTTCGTTATATGAGTTTGACAGACTTAACATAGGTTTTTTATGTGTCACCTTTTGAAACTTTGTCTCTTTAAGTGATGTCGCTCCTACCACCTCTGTCGGTGAGTTTTCCTCTCTATATTCAGGATATTTCTCCTCTAACTCTTTTAACTCTGCTAATAATTTATCAAATTCAACATCAGATATAAGACTTTCATTATTTGTATAGTAGTAATCACTGTACTTTTTTATCTTCTCTCTTAACTCTTTTATATATTTTTTCACAATTTTCTCCTCTCAATTTAACTTTACAATTAAATTATAATACACTCTCTCTTATTTTGTCTAAGTTTTTTTCAATTCATCTCTTCTATTTCCTTGCTTTTTTTATTTTTCCTATTCCTAAATCTTAAAAAAAATGGTATTATATTTAAGTAAGTATATATTTTTAAGGAGGAGTTATGAAAAAAATTCTTGTTTTTGGACATAAAAATCCAGATACTGATTCTATATGTTCAGCAATATCTTTCGCTGAGTTAAAAAATGTTCAAGGTGTTAATGTTGTACCTTGTAGACTTGGAAATGTAAGTAGAGAAACTCAATTTGCTCTAAACCACTTTGGAGCTGAAGCACCTCTATTTATAGAAAATGTAAATCCAGATGAAAATGGTAAAAAAGAGGTTATTTTAGTTGACCACAACGAAAAAATACAAACAGCTGATGGAATTGAAAATGCTAAAATAATAGAAGTTGTTGATCACCATAAATTTGGCTTAGTTACTGATGAGCCTTTAAAAATTACTGCTGATACAGTTGGATGTACTTGTACTTTAGTATATAGATTATTCAAACAAGCTGGAATTACTCCATCTAAGATGGCAGCTGGACTTATGATGAGTGCTATCATCTCTGATACTTTATTATTCAAATCTCCAACTTGCACACCTGAAGATGTTGAAGCTGTAAAAGAGCTTTCTAAAATCTGTGGAGAGGAAAATTTTGAAGATTATGGAATGAAACTTCTTATTGAAGGAACTTCATTATCTGATAAAACTCCAGAAGAAGTTATCACAATAGATATGAAAGAGTTTGATATGAATGGTAAAAAAGTAGCTGTTGCTCAAGTTAATACTGTTGATGTAGCTGGACTTTTAAATACTCAAGCTGAATTAGAAGCTGCTATGAACTCTATGAGTGAAAAAGCAAACTATGATCTATTTGTACTTGTTATAACTGATATCATTAAAGCTGGTTCTTATGTATTAACGATTGGAAAATGCCCAGAGTTAGTAGAAAAGGCTTTCAATGTAAAATTAGAAAATAAAACTGCTTGGTTAGAGGGAGTAGTTTCTAGAAAGAAACAAGTAGTTCCTTTCATGCTTACAGCTAGCCAAAACTAATTAGATTAAAATTTTTTAAATTAGGGAGAAGAGTTTACTATGAATGGTAAGTTTTTCTCCCTTTATTCTAAAAATTTATAAAAAGGATTGGAGATATGAAAAGAAAAATTTTAATTATAGAGGATGAAAAAGAGCTTACTCAAGTTCTTTATGATACATTTTCACAGGAAGATTTTGAAGTTATAAAAGCTTTTGATGGAGAAATTGGAGTAGATAAATTTTACGAAGAGAAACCTGACTTGATTTTACTTGATATCAACCTACCAAAAAAACTTGGTTGGGAGGTGTGTAAGGAAATTCGTAAAACCTCTAATGTTCCTATTATTATGATGACAGCTAGAGATTCTGATGCTGATGAATATACTGGACTTAGTATTGGAGCTGACGACTATATAACTAAACCATTTAATTTAAAAATTCTCTTACTTAAGGTTAAAAAACTACTAAAATTAGATGATAACAATATATATAAATTTGAATCTCTATCAATAGATATAAAAAAGGGAGAGATCAATATAAGCGGTGAAAGTATTGAGCTTACTAGAAGAGAGATACAGTTTCTTGAATATATGATAAAAAATAAGGGGATTATTTTCTCTAGAGATTACCTTTTAAATGAGATCTGGGGATTTGATTTTGAAGGAGATGACAGAGTAGTGGATACCCTTGTAAAAAGAATACGTAAAAAACTTGGTGACTACAATTTTCTATTAAAAACTATAAGAGGAATGGGGTACAGTTTTGATGAAAATAAAAATTAGTCTTTTTCAAAAGATATTCTCTTTATCCATATTTTTAATTATTTTTACTATAACTGTAAGTTATCTCTTCAGTACTTTTTTAGCTGACTCTTTCTATATCAATAGAAAAAAAAGTGAGATTTTAGAGATAGTAAAAAATGCTAAAAAACTATCTGTAGATGAGTATATTTTTAAAGACTATGCTTCTGAACTAAGAAATAAAGAGGGAATAAATATATATGTAGTTTCTAAAGAAACAGAGGATAACTATTACAGCTATTCTACTAAGAAAGAAAATGAGGATTTTTACCAAGATGAAGATGGATTTCATATAAAACAACTTCCTTTTTCAAAGGTAATGCTATTAATATATAGAGAGGAACTATCCGACGAAGATATTCTCTTTGTTACAACCTCACTTTCTGTTATGAGTAGCCATAGACACGAGGTTTACTCTCTTCATATGATAACCTTAGTTTTAACTATGATTTTAAGTATATTTATCTGTCGATTTTTTACTAAAAAAATTACTAAAAATATATCTGAGCTCAACAGAGTAGCGAAGCAGATTACTAACCTAGATTTTTCAGAAGAGGTTGTTTTAAATACATCAGATGAGTTAAATGAGTTAGGTAAAAATATAAATATCATGTCTAATAGTATCTCCTCGTCTATTGAAAATCTAAATAGTTTTGTTTCAAATGCTTCACATGAATTAAAAACCCCTATCACAGTTATCAATACTCATGCTCAAGCTCTATTAAACGGTACTGTTAATGATGAAAAATTAAAAAAAGATTACTACAAGGTTATTTTAAAAGAAAGTAAGGAGATGAGTAGCTTAGTAAGTGATCTGCTCCTTATATCTAAACTATCCTCTCTTGAAAAGAATATTGAAAAAGAGGAGTATTCTGTACTCACATTACTACATGAAAGTATAGAAAAATTTGAACTTTTAGAATTACAAAAAAATATAGAGTGGGAGATTAAATTGAAAGATTTTACCCTTTTTATCAATAAAAAACTTTTTAAAGTTGTTATAGATAACTTGGTTAATAATGCCCTCAAATACTCCCCAGAGGATTCTATCATTGAGGTTTATTCCATAGGAAATGGTATAGTTTTTAAAAATTCAATGTATTTAGCTGAAAAAGTAAGTGTTGATAAACTATTTCAACCATTTTATAGAGGTACCTCCGCTACAGAATTAAATATTGATGGGAGTGGACTCGGTCTATCTCTAATTAAGAGAATTTTAGATTTACACTCTTTCAACTATTCGATTGAGATAGAGGAAAACCATTTCAAATTTATTTTGACATATTGAGGACATAAAATAAATTTATAATTTAGACAAATAAAAAGATAAGATATTAGGGAGTGATGTATTATGAAAAAGATATTAATTGGAACAATGATGATATTAGCTATTAGCTCAACTGGATTTGCTAGAATGCATGATTTAAAAGATGATTCTACTCCTGTTCCACCACACATGCTTAAAATGAGAGAGGGAAATTGTAGAACAAACCCTGAACTTGAAAGAGCTAAAATAATGATTGAAGAGAAAAAACTTGAGATTAGAAAAGAGTTATTGAATGATAAACCTAATTGGAATAAAATAGAAAAATTAAATATTGAAATTGCTACTCAAGAGGCTAAAAATAGAACTACAAATATGAGAGAGAGATTTGAAAATAGCTTTACTACGCAAGCTCAAGCACCTGTTTCAAGCAATCAATAAAACTATTAATAATATATTAAAAGGAGTGTTTCACCAGAAAACTGTCTGCTAAAATACTCCTTTTTTTATTTTATCTGAAATCTATTTTAATTTTTTTCTTTCTAATTTTTAAAATTTAAGGTAAAATAGAGTATATTTTTTATATGAGGTGATTTACTAAATGAAATTTGTTGTATCAGATTTAGATGGAACATTATTACACTCTCGTAACGTAGTTAGTGACTATACTGTTGAAACTATTAAAAAATTAGTCGATAACGGTGTAAATTTTGCTATAGCTACTGGAAGAGGACAACAGGGAGTACAAGATATTTTAAAACAACTTGGTATCACTCCCTATCTAATATGTAACAATGGAGCTAATATATATACTCCAGAGGGAGAGTGTATCTTTGATGAAAGAATTCCTCAAGATGTTGTTACTCAAATTTTAAAGGAAATTAGAAGAAACAACCTCTTTTATAGTGCCTTTCAAAATGAATTTCTCTTCCATAGTAATGAAGAGCCTGTAGAGGATTTTACTAGTAGACCACTTTTTACAGAGATTGGGGTAGATAGGGAAGAGGATATTCCATCTTTAAATAAAATAATTGTAACTAATCAAAATCCAGAGGTATTAATTGAACTTGTAGCTATTTTAAAAGAGAAGTTCTCTCATTTAGCAGAGATTATGTTATCTCAAGCTACCTGCTTAGATATTGCCCCTAAAAATTGTACAAAGGGGACAGGAATAGAAAATCTTGCTAAAATTTTTAATCTAACTCCTAATGATTTTATAGCATTTGGAGATGGAGAAAATGACCTAGATATGCTTAAAACTGTAGGACATCCTGTAATAATGGAAAATGCTCAAGATATTCTAAAAGAAAAATTTTCTATAACAACACTTTCTAATAAAGAGGATGGTGTAGCTGTATATTTGAAAGACTTCTTTAATTTATAGGTGATAATATTGAGAGCAAAACAGATAAATAAAGAAATAATTATTACTTTAATACTATATATCTTCTATTTTGGATGGTGGTACTACTTTGCATATCTTCACACAGATAGTGAAGATGTTAAAAATTTTAAATATATCTTAGGATTACCTGAGTGGTTTTTCTATTCCTGTGTATTGGGATTAATTGTTATAAACATCTTAGTTTTCATTGTAGTTACCTTCTTTTTCAAAAATACTTCTTTAGAGGAGGAGGAAAAATGTTAATAATTATCCCTATTATTCTTTATCTTTTAACAATGTTAGGAATTGCCTATAAAGTCAATCAAATAAAAAATAGTAAAGAGGTAGATTTTTCTGAAGAATACTTTATTGGTAGTAGAAATATGGGTGGCTTCGTCTTAGCTATGACCATTATAGCTTCATATGTTGGAGCAAGTTCATTTATAGGTGGGCCTGGTATTGCCTATAAATTAGGACTTGGTTGGGTTTTACTTGCCTGTATACAGGTTCCAACAGCCTTCTTTACCTTAGGAATTATCGGAAAAAAATTGGCTATTATCTCAAGACGAATAAATGGAGTCACTATAATAGATTTACTCAGAGTAAGATATAAAAGTGATATTGTTGTTATTCTTTCCTCTGTTACTATGCTAATATTTTTTATTGGAACAATTGTAGCACAGTTTATTGGAGGAGCAAGACTTTTTGAAACAGTAACTGGTTTTTCATATTTAACAGGATTAATAATATTCTCATCAGTTGTAATTGCTTATACATCTTTTGGAGGATTTAGAGCTGTAGTTATCACAGATGCTATTCAAGGAGTTGTAATGCTTTTAGCTACTGGAGTTCTATTTTACACACTTCTAAAACATGGAAAGGGAATGGAAAATATTATGCTTACCATTGCTAAAACAAATCCAGAGATGTTAACTCCAACTTCTAATGGAAATATTGCCCTGCCTTTTATTCTATCCTTTTGGGTTTTAGTTGGTATTGGATTACTAGGATATCCCTCTACAGCTGTAAGATGTATGGGATTTAAAGATAGTAGATCTCTTCATAGAGCTATGATTATTGGAACCTCTGTAGTTGGTTTACTAATGTTGGGAATGCACTTAGTTGGAGTTATGGGAGTAGCTATTGAGCCAAATATTGAGATTGGGGATAAAATAATTCCAATCCTTGCTCTAAAACATCTTCATCCTATTCTTGCTGGAATATTTATCGGTGGTCCACTAGCTGCTATAATGTCAACTGTTGATTCATTACTTATTATGTCTTCAGCCACTATTGTAAAAGATTTATATTTACACTATATAGATAGAAATGCTTCTGTAGAGAAGATAAAAAAACTCTCTCTTATGACCTCTCTAGGTTTTGGAATAATAGTTTTTCTATTATCATTAAATCCTCCTGATCTATTAGTATGGATTAATCTTTTTGCTTTTGCTGGATTAGAAGCAACTTTTTTCTGTCCAATTGTTTTTGGATTATTTTGGAAAAGAGCTAACGCAACTGGAGCTGTAGCTTCTATGATATTTGGATTTATAACATTTATATATCTAACTGTATGCAAAGTATCAATCTTAGGAATGCATAATATTGTTCCTGTACTATTTGTTAGTTCAATTGTATTTATTATTGGTTCCTATGTTGGTGAAACTACTGATGATGAAACTATTGATCTGTTCTTTAATTTTTAATTAAATGTTGTAAAATCGGAGTAGCTATGGGTAACGGTGGCCCAGAAATAAAAGAAGTGACTACTCATATAACTGATTCAGTTGAAAAAGATGGATTATGGAAAGCTTTTAAAAATCTGAATTTGATATAGCTTAACTACCTAACTATTAATTTATTTAGGAAAGGGAGAGTGCAAATTCTTAAATTGCAAAACTCCCCCTTCTTTTTCTATTCTTCCAATTTTTTCTTTACATAATTTGGTAATACAAAACAAGCTCTTTGTATTTCTGTATTATAGTATTTTGTTTCTATTCCCAACTTATCCCAATTCTCAATGCTACAATCCTTTATTGGATCATATTTCTTTGAAGCAAAACCAAATAACCAATGCCCAGAGGCATAAGTTGGCTGATGAAATTGATACACCTTAGCTATCGGAAAAATATGTTTTATTTTATCATGAGCTTTTTTCATCTCTGTAGCATATTTCTCATAATAAGGTGATTCGTGCTGATTTACTAAGATTCCATCCTCTTTTAAGATTCTAAAGCAATCTTCATAAAATTCCTTACTAAAAAGCCCCTCTCCAACTGAAATCGGATCAGTCGAATCAACTAATATCAAATCATATATTTTATCTTTACACTCTTTTACAAATTTTAATCCATCTTCAAAATAAAGTGTTACTCTCCCATCTGTCAGTTTATCTGCAGTAAAAGGAAGGAATTTCTGTGAAAGTCTAACTACTCTTTCATCTATCTCTACCATATCTATTCTCTCTATTGAAGAGTATCTAGTGAGCTCTCTTACTGTTCCACCATCTCCTCCACCTATTACCAAAACATTTTTTATATTTAAATTAGTGCACATAGGCACATGGGTTATCATCTCATGATAAGAAAACTCATCTTTCTCCGTTATCATAATAAGTCCATCTAATGTAAAAAATCTTCCATATTCATTAGATACAAAGAAATCTATTTTTTGAAAAGGAGTTTGCTCTGAATAAATGTGCTCTTTTACCTTTATAGAAAATTTTGTCTCATCTGACCAATTTTCACTATACCATAAATCTAACATACTTCCTCCTCTACTACCTCTGGCTTAAAAGTTATCTTTCTTAAATCTCTATGTGAAAAATTCCTAATCTTTTCAACCATTCCTCTTGGAACTTCAATTGACTCACTTCTATCAGCTTCAAATACATCCTCTAAAAATTTAAAAGCTGTCCAAGGATTTATCTTATCTCCACAAGTAAATACATCAACAGCAGCATATCCATACTCAGGCCAAGTGTGTATAGCTAAATGTGATTCTGAAATTATAACTGCTCCAGATACTCCATACGGGTTAAAATGATGAAATACAGATTGGACTATTGTAGCATTAGCCACCCTTGCTGCTTCATTCATTCTCTTTTCAATAATTTCAGGATTTTTCATTATCTCCTCATTACAGTTGTAAAATTCAATTAAAATATGTCTTCCAAGTGTTTCTAGTTTCAATTTTCCCTCCAATATACCAGTATAATTATAAATTAAATTTTGAAATTAATATATTTAACTTTATAACAAAAAAATATATTTAAAATTAAATATATTAAACTAAAAATATAATATAATTTTTTTATGAATTTGTCAATTGATTTTTTAGATCAAATAGAATATACTATAATTACTCAATATAAAGGGAGATTTTAATATGAATATAGGAAAAAAAATAAAAAGATTGAGACAAGAAAAATATCTAACTCAAGATGAACTAGCGAGTCGTTGTGAATTATCAAAAGGATTTATTTCTCAAGTAGAAAGAGATTTAACTTCTCCATCTATTACAAATTTAGCTGATATTTTAGAGGGATTAGGAACAAATCTTAAGGATTTTTTTAGTGATGATACTGATGAAAAAATTGTTTTTAATCTTAATGATGCCTTTGAAGTTATCGACTCTAAAATGAAGTATAAAGTTGAATGGATTATTCCAAATGCTCAAAAAAATCAGATGGAACCTATTTTACTTACCTTAGAAGAGGGGGGAAGATATAAAGAAGAGATAGCCCATGATGGTCAAGAGTTTGGATATATACTTGAAGGAGAGATTAATATTCATTTAGGAGAAAATATTTTTAAAGCTAAAAAAGGTGAGTCTTTTTATTATAATTCAGGAAAAAATCACTATCTCTCTAATTCTGGAAAAGGAGTTGCTCAGATCCTTTGGGTTTCTACTCCACCATCTTTTTAATGTAATTGTAATAACTCTCAGCTACTCTTTATTAAAAAAATTAGAAATTATTTCACATTATAATTGGTAGCTGAAAGTATTTACAATTTTATTTTATACTAATCTTGATTATTCCAACTCTCTACTAATTTATTTAATAATCTTTTTAAATCCTCTTTTTCCTCTTTTGAAAGTCCAGCATAAAGTCTTTCAGCTCTATTTTTACATCCACAGTTAGCTACTTTTTCTCTTCCTAATTCTGTTATTGATATAATAGCTTTTCTTTTATCCTCTTCCGATTTTGTTCTAACTATCATACCTTTTTCCTCTAATTTAGCCAATAACTCACTGATTGATCCAGATTGAATCTCTAAAATATCTTGTAGATCTTTTTGTGATATCTCACCTTGCTTTGCTAAAATTTTTAAAATTTTTCCTTGACCTCTTCCCTTATGATGAACTATATAGTGGTTACATTTTCTTATTAATTCTGATAATTCATCCATTGGTAAGTGCTCTCTATGCTTTCCACATCCACACCCATGTCCATGGTGATGACCATGATGATGTCCCTCTCCACTTCCACAACATCCTTTTTTCTCTTCTTTTTCCTCTGTATCACTAGATTTTAATATTTCGAAAAATCTGATACCTCTTCCACACATTAAAGCAGAGACATGACAACCTCTTCCACATTGGCTACAATTTGTTATTCCTTTTATATTATCCATAATACACCTTCTTTTCAAAATTTATCTTGGTACCTTGATATTATAATAGCATTTTATTTTTACTTTGTCAAGGTACCTTGATATTAAAAAAAGAGTATGAAACTACAAATAGCAATTTCATACCCTTGAAAATATTAATTAATCTAATTGAGCTAATATATCATCAGCTATATCAAAGTTTGCATAAACCTCTTGAACGTCATCTAAATCATCTAAAGCATCATAAAGAGCCATTACTTTTTTAGCTGTATCTAAATCAGTTATCTCTACTTTATTTTCTGGATTCATAGCTATCTCTGCCTCTTCATAGTTGTATCCAGCTGCTTTTAAACTTTCTAATACATTTTGGAACTCTGTATAATCAGTAATTACTTCAAATACTCCATTTTCTTCAGAAACATCTTCTGCTCCAGCTTCTAAAGCTGCCATCATAAATTCATCTGCATCTATTCCTTCAGATTTTACTGTAATTACTCCTTGCTTTTTGAACATCCATGCAACAGCACCATCTGTACCTAAGTTTCCACCTTTTCTTGTGAAAGTCATTCTAAGTTCAGAAGCTGATCTGTTTTTATTATCTGTTACTACGTCAACTATAAAAGCTGTACCTACTGGCCCATATCCTTCATATCTCATCTCTATGAAGTCTACTCCTTCAAGCTCTCCTGTTCCTTTTTTGATTGCTCTTTCTAATATATCCTTAGGCATATTCCCAGCTTTTGCTTTCTCTATTGCAAGTCTTAATCTTGGGTTGAAACTAGGATCTCCTCCACCTTCTTTAGCTGCGATTGTTAACTCTCTACCAAATTTAGTGAATAATTTTGCTCTTTTTTTATCTTGAGCTCCTTTTCTGTGTTGGATATTTGCCCATTTACTATGTCCTGCCACAATAAACCTCCTAATTTTTTTCTTATATTAGATTTTAACATATTAACTAAGTTTTTTCAATACTTCTTAACTTTTAAAACCTCATTTTTAGTAATTAATATATTTACTTTCATATCATGTTCTTCACTCGGAACTTTTTCAACTAGTTGAATATCAAATATTGGAGCTATCTTTACAGAATTAGTATGCTGTATAAAAAGTTTGTCATAATACCCTTTTCCATATCCCAGCCTATTTCCATCTCTATCAAAAGCTAATCCAGGGGTTACTATCAAATCTAACTCACCCATATATATCTCCCCTATAGGCTCTCTTATTCCAAAGACTCCTATTGAAAAACCAGTTCCATGCTCTATCACTGATAATGTTCCGTCCTTCTCTACTCTTGGAAGATATAATTTTTTACCATTTTTCAAAACTTCTTGATTAAAATTTTCAATCTCAATTTCACTTCCAAAATTCATAAAGGATAAAATTTTGTTAGCTTTCTTATATTCATCTAATTCTAATAACTTTTTACATATTAATATACTTTGAGATTTTCTTTCACTCTCTGGAAGAGAATTTCTAATTTGTTTTATACTTTTTCTTAATGCCTTTTTATCCATCTATCTTATCCAACTCTTGTTTCAAAATTTTTAAATCATTCCAAAACTCTAAAGCAGCCCTAGATTTTTTACCATCTTCATTCCTAGATTTTTTTACAAAATTCACATCATATGTAATGAAAAGTTTTATTCCACCAATCCATTCTAAAATCTTTCCTCTCTCTTCTCCCAATTTTACATCTCTACCTAATAAGTTTTCAGCAACTTCAGCCCCTAAGGCAACTATTATCTTCGGTTTTATTAGGGCTATTTGCATATTTAATAGTTCCTTTAATTGCTCTTTCTCCTCATCCATAAACTCTGAAAACTTGCAATCTCTCTTAGCTAAAGTAGTAATATAGTAATTCTCTGGTTCTATACCTTCAATATCACAAAGTTTTATTAAAAACTCTCCACTCGAACTAGGTGCAACTTTTAAATCCTCATTTTGATATAAATCTGGGTCATCTCCTATAAAAAGTATCTTCCCCTCTCTATTTCCACTTCCTACAAGTACCTTTCTCTCTGCTGTATCCCCATATGTCTTTCCTAATATTCCTACTTCAAATTTTATCTCTTCCCAAAAATTATCTATCTCTTCCAACTTTGCACCTCCTATAATTCGAATAATTCAGTAGCCATATCCTGTCTAGCTAATTCGTACTCTACTCTTATTCTATTAGCTCTTAACTCCTGAGCTACAGTATCTCTTACAATATCCGGATTATTACTATCCTTACTTATATGAGCTAAATATATCTTTTTCAATTTTTCATTATACATCTCTTTAATAAATTTAGCTGCTTCATTATTTGATAAATGCCCATTTCTACTTTTAACTCTAGCCTTTAAATCCCAAGGATAACTACAATTCATAAGCATATTATAATCATAATTACTCTCTATTACCATTATATCTGCCTCTTTAAAGTTTTCTCTCACTATATTATTTACATACCCTATATCTGTAGATATAGCAGCTATTTTTCCATTTTGAGACTCAATCCTATAACCTACTGTTCTTTGAGCGTCATGCATCACATCAAAGGGCTTTATCAGCAAACTATCATTTATTATAAATTTCTTATTATCTATAATTTTTAAATTTTCGGTGGAAATCTTTCCAAGCTTAGCCTCTCCAGCTTTAAAACTCTCCTGAGTAATATAGATTGGTATATTATATTTTCTTGATATAATTCCAGCTCCCTGTATATGGTCAATATGCTCATGGGTAATTAAAATTCCATTTATATCCGAAAGTTCTCTTTGAATAGAATTTAATCTCTCCTCGATTTTTTTACAACTAAATCCTGCATCAATTAAAATTTTTCCATTTTCACTCTCTATGTATGTGGCATTTCCTCCACTTCCACTTCCAAGTATCGAAATTTTCATCTATTTTTCCCTTCTAAGACTATAAAATCTAAATATTATCAATATATAATTTATACCATAAAAAACAACTTTTGAGAATATTTTAATTTAGCTTGCTATCTTTAAAGCTAAAATATTTCTAGAAATTTTTTCTATTCTGTAGTATAACTTATAATGTAAAAATTTAAAATAATAAGATGTCTGATTTTTTAAAACTTTTACTATCAAATATATAAGGAGTTATAAAATATGTTCGGAACAATTGTTAATACTTTAGCTATAATAGCTGGTTGCTTAATAGGGGGATTTATAAAAAAAGGGATCCCTCAAAAATATGAAGAAGCTATGTTAAATGCTTGTGGTTTAGCTGCTTGTGGTATTGGATTTAGCTCAGTCATATCAAATATGAATAAAAGTGGATATCCGGTGCTTTTTATTGTCAGTTTAGTTATTGGATCTGTAATAGGAACAAAATTTGATTTAGATGATAAAATACAAACTCTTATAAAAAAATATGCTAAGGGAAATCTTGGAGAGGGAATTGTAACAGCGGCTCTTCTTTTCTGTATAGGCTCTCTTTCTATAGTCGGATCTGTAATGGCAGCCTTAAAAAGTGATTATACATTTTTATTTACTAATGCTTCTTTAGACTTTGTAGGTTCTGTAATATTCTCTTCTACCTATGGAATAGGATTAATTATTGTAGCACTTATTCTATTTTGTTGGCAAGGAAGTATCTACTTCCTTACTAAATATATTTGCCTAGATTTCTTTAGTGAAGAACTAATAGTGGAGCTTTGTATTGTTGGTGGTTTTTTAATTGTTGCAACAGGACTTGGAGTATTAAAAATTAAAAATATAAAAACTTTAAATCTTTTTCCAGCTTTACTAGTTCCTATTCTATTTTTTCTAATTAAAAGATTTATATAAATTTGAAAATTAGCTAAAAATAAAATTCAAGAATGACAAAATTCTCTTTTCTTTGAATATAAGTCATTCTTGAATTATTTTAATTTCTTATTCCATCTTTTTTGTTAGCTTATTTATACAATCCTAGCTCATATAACCATGTTAATGTTTCTTTTTCCCAAGACTCCTCATTATGAGCTCCATCAACCATCATATGTGGAAATACTGTTACTCCTTTTTGAGAAAATATTCTTGTAACTATCATATTTTTTTCAGTTCCTACTGCTAATTGCTTTTTGGTATGAAATTCATGATTTCCCCAACTTATATAAGCCTTTGTTTTCTTATGAATTTTAAACTTTGAAATATCATCTACTAACTTTTTAAAAATATGATCATAAAAAGGAGATATACATATTCCCATTGAGAATATATCTGATCTTGCCGCTAATCCATATACAGACATCAGTCCTCCCATTGAACTACCACCTAAAGCTGTATACTCTCTTTCCGGTTTTGTAGGAAATTTTTCATCTATATATGGCTTTAATACATTACAAATCCACTCTATAGTAATCTTTCCTAGTCCTGTTACCTCTCCAAAAATCTTATCATTAAAAGAATACGGAGAAAATTCACATAACCTCATATTTCCTTCATGATTACATTCCAATCCAACAATTATAACTCTTTGTTTATGATTATCTAATACCTCTTTTATCCCCCATGATTTTCCATATGTAGCATCTGAATCGTAGAACAGATTATGTCCATCAAACATATATATTACCGGAAATTTTTCATTTGGTTGAATGTCATCTGGTAAATATATGTGAAGCATTCTATGAAGATTGAACGGTTCTATATATATTCTCTCTTTTAATACCATAACTAACTCCTATACTACAAATTTTAAAAAGTAAGGGAATTGCACTTTCCACCAAGGCCAATCATGATCTACATCATATCCCCAAAAATCTATCCATACTGGAACTTGTAATCTATCAAACTCTACTTTTAGATCGGCAGTATCCTTGATACACTCCTCTTCCCATCTTCCTTGACCACAACATAGAATAATATCAGAATTTCTATATTTTCCTAAAACCTCATGATTCCAAGGCATATTTCTCATATAATCATTTGGAGAATTTTCATATATTGTTCCATTATTATAGTTTGGGAAGAAATATCCAGCATGGTATAGTCCACTTAAAGCTATCACTCCATTAAAAACATCTGGACGACGCAAGAAAAAGTTTAAAGCGTGGTAAGCTCCCATACTACACCCAGTAGTCATAAATTGACAGTTATAATCTCCAGTTCTATCTCCATAAATCTGTCTAAATTTTGGTATAGCCTCATCCATTACATATTTGAACCATCTATCATGTTGAGCTATTCTATTTTCATAGTTTTCTCCTAATCTAGACCAAGACTCACCATCTATACTATCTACACAAAACAGCATAATCTTCCCTTGGTTTATATATTCAGCTGCTGCATCTACCATTCCAAAATTATAGAAATCATAAAACCTTCCATCTTGAGCTGGAAAAACAACTATTGGTCTTCCACCATGACCATATACTAAAAACTCCATCTCTCTTCCTAAGGTGTGACTGTAGTGTCTATAATGATTTACATGCATAAAACTCCCCCTAATGTTACATTTTTTTTAAGTAAAAATCAATAAACTCTATTGCTTGATCTTGCTCTGGAAATCTAGCTGTCAACATATCATTTCCCATAGCTCCAGATAATACCTCTGGCATTCTCTCTTTCATTACAATATTATGTCCATATTTACTCAATACAACATCTATACTGTGGGCATAATTGTAACCATCTCTTCTAGCTGCATATACACAACAATAAGGTCTTGATTCTTTATCAAAATACCCCTCATTATATGTTACCATATTTGCCCAAATTTGATATACATCTATATCATTAGCATAGTTCATCATATCTGGTGTATATCCTCCAGGTGGACGCATATTCACTTCTAAACCTATAATATCCCCTTTTTTCCCTAATCCTGGCTTATCTTCAAGTAACCTAAAAAATTCACAATGGAAAAATCTACTATTAGTATCAAAAGTTTGAACAACTTTTCTTCCAGCTTCTTTTAAATCTTCTGGAATCTCTCTATATGAGTAATACATTACATCCATTCCATTATTTACTATATCCATTATTGGTACTGGATATACATGAGCTGTTTCAAATATAATTTCTTTATCTCTTCCAGCTATTCCATCATAAGAGAGTAACTCACCATTTACAAACTCTTCCATGATATACTGTTCTTCTCCTAAATTATCATAGAAAAATTTCATCTCTTCTTCATTTTTTAATTTATAAGTAGCTGCTGCCCCTACCCCATTATCTGGCTTAACAACTACTGGAAATCCCACTGATTTTATAAACTTTTTCCCCTCTTCAAAAGTTGTTACTAAATGGTATCTAGCTGTTTTTACTCCAGCCTTCTTATAAAATTCCTTCATTTTGCTCTTGTATTTTATTCCAGCAATTTTATCATTTCTTAATCCTGAAGTAATATTAAAGTCTGTACGTAGTTGTGCATCACGTAGTAACCAATACTCGTTATTTGACTCTAACCAATCTATCTTTCCATATTTAAACGCAAAGTAAGCACAGGCTCTATACACCTCATCGTAATTTTCTAATGAAGATACTTTATAATACTCATTCAACGAACTTTTTAACTCATCACTTAAAAAGTCATATTCTGCATCTCCTATTCCTAAAGTATTAACTCCATTATTTTTTAATCCTCTACAAAAGTTCCAATAACTTTTTGGAAAATTTGGTGAAATAAAAATAAAATTCATAAAATCCCTCCCTATTATGTTTATGAATATTTAGTTATTAAGATACAATATATCACACTTATTTTATAAAGTAAAGTTAAATTTAACTTTAAATAAAATTATTAAGAGGTTATTACAAGTTCCCACTTATAATAACCTCTTTGTTATTTTATTAGCTTTTATTTAGCTACATTTTCAACCCTTGAAAATGATATCTTTCTTCCCTCTTTTCTCCAGTTAGCATATTCTGCAATACTTGTAAATAAAACATCTGTAGATGAGTTAAGTGCAGTTTCACAAGAGTCTTGAATAACTCCTATTATAAATCCTACTCCAACAACTTGCATTGCTATATCATTAGAGATACCAAATAGACTACATGCTAATGGAATAAGAAGTAATGACCCTCCAGCTACTCCAGAAGCTCCACAAGCACTTATAGCTGATAATATACTTAATAATATTGCCGGAAATATATCCACTTGTACTCCCAAAGTATGAGCTGCACTTAGAGCAAATACCGATATTGTAATAGCTGCTCCTGCCATATTTATTGTTGCTCCTAAAGGAATTGAAACTGAATATACATCTTTATCTAAACCTAATTCTTCACATAAACTCATGTTTACTGGTATATTAGCCGCAGAACTTCTTGTAAAAAAAGCTGTAACTCCACTATATTTTAAACATTTCAATGTTAATGGATATGGATTTTGTCTAATCATAACCCAAACTATAAGAGGATTTACAACAAAGGCTACGAAAGCCATACATCCAAGTAATAATAAAATTAACTTTCCATATGCCAATAAACTAGCTAATCCATTAGTACTTAATGAATTAAATATAAGTCCCATAATACCTATTGGAGCACACTCAATTACAGTTTTTACAACTTTTAAAATAACCTCTGATATATCAATTACAACACTCTTCGTATTTTCATTTCCCTCTCTCAAGAAAAATCCAAAAAGAATACTCCAGAAAAGAATTCCTATATAATTTCCTTTAATAAGAGCATTTACTGGATTATCTACTAAGTTCATTAGTAATCCTTCTAGTACTCCAACTATATTTCCAGGAGGAGCTATACTACTCTCACTGGCTTTTAATATAAGATCTACCGGAAAAATAAAACTTCCTATAACAGCTACAACAGCTGCTAAAAATGTTCCTAGTAAATATAACACTATTATTGATTGCATATTTGTCTTTTGTCCTTTCTTATGCTGAACAACAGCAGCTATAACCAAGAAAAAAACAAGTACTGGAGCAATAGCTTTTAAAGCACTTACAAATAAATCTCCAAATATTACAATTCCACTAGCTTTTTGTGGAGCTACTATAGCAAGAAATATTCCTATTACCATACCAACCAGTATTCTCTTTATTAAACTAATTTTAATCCATTTTTCATATAATTTTATCATAAAACCTCTCCTCTTTTGTCTTTATTTCAGAAACATATGTCCTTATATAAGAAACAATATATCATAAACTTTTAATTTATGCAAGTAATTTTTATAAAAAAAAAGAGAATTATTTTTATATCATCATGATATTAGTAATAATCTCTTTTTTTATTTTATTTTTTATTATTTAGTCTTCTTTTTTAGCTAAATTTTTCTTTAACCAATCTTTTCCTTCAACTATTCTTGTAACTAACATTGCTGCAACTGTATCTCCTGTAGCATTTATCATCGTAGCTGGTGGATCTACTAAATAACCTATAGTAGCTATTATTGGAAAAGCTTCTGGTGGAAACCCATACATAGCAACTATCAACATCTCTCCTATTAGTCCTCCACCTGGTACTCCTGACATAACAACTCCACCTAAAATAGAAAGAAGTAAAGCACTTACATATGTTCCTATTCCTTCAAATGGAATATTAAAAATTCCAAATAGAAAAGATATCTTTAATATTGAACTAAATACTGTTCCATCCATATGAGCTGTAGCTCCAATTGGTAAAACTATCTCTCTTATATCTTTAGGTACTCCTATCTTCCTAGCTGCCTCTAGGTTTACTGGTAAGGTAGCTATACTACTTTGAGTAGCTACAGAAGTAATAGCTGGAGAGATTAAGTTTTTCATACTCTTTACTCCCTCTTTTCCAGCTGCTATATATCCATAAATCGGAAACATTATCAGAAAATAAGCTAAGCAAAGTGGGTAATATATTATCATAGCTCTCGTATATGAACCTATTAATTCTTGTCCATACTCTCCTACTAATGCTGCAAAATAAGCTCCTAGTCCTATTGGAGCATAGTACATCAATAGATTTATCATCTTTAAAAATACTTCTGCTAAAGCCTCTAGACCATTAGCTATAATTTTTCCCTTCTCACCTATCATATTTATACAAAGTCCAAAAACAATAGAAAATAGTATTAATGGTAACATATTTTCTCTTGATATTAATTCTGGAAAATCTCTAACCGTAATAGCTTTTACAATTTGATCTCCTGTTTGAAAAGGTTTTAAAGTTTCATTTATAGAAAGATTCAGATTAACTCCTTGAGCTGGCGGAAATATATTTACTACTATAAGAATAATTATAGCTGCAATAAATCCTGTTGAAATGAATACTAATAGTAAGTTACTTAATATACTTTTCAATCTTCTCATATCACTCATACTTGAGATAGAACTACTTATTGTTGTAAAAACTAATGGTACAACTATTGTAAACATCCCATTTATAAATAAATCCCCCAATGGTTTCAAAACTTTTGCTTTTTCACCAAAATTAACTCCTATAAAACTTCCAACTATTATAGCTCCAATTAAAATTATTGAAAATCTATATGCTTTCCAAACTTCTTTTTTATCCATTATACTCTCCTATAATAAAAATTCTCCTGTACAGATGGTTTCAGCACTTCCCTTCATCAGAATATTATAGTTACTATCTAACTCGACAAAGACCTCTCCACCCTCTGTTATCATTTTTACTCTATTTCCATTTATTTTTCCTAATCTATGAGCTATTGCTGCTGCTGAACAACATCCTGTTCCACAACCTAATGTTCTTCCAGCCCCTCTTTCCCATGTTTTTATAATAATATTTTCATCATCTATTACTTGAATAAAATTTACATTTGTTTTTTTAGGAAATATATCTGTTCTATACTCTATAATCTTTCCTAATTTATCTATATCATATCCCTTATAATCATCTACTAAGATCACAGTATGTGGTACTCCCATTAATACAGATGAAATTTCGAGCTCTCTTCCTTCAACTTCTACTCTCTCCTCTAATACATGCTCCTTTGCTATATTACAAGGTATTGCTTCTGGTCTGAAATCTACCTTTCCCATATCCACAGAGATATATTTTACCTTTCCATTTTCCAGTGTTAAATTTATATACTTTATACCAGCATCAGTCTCAACAGAGAATTGCTCTTTCTTTACAATACTATTATCATAGATAAACTTTGAGAAACATCTGATTCCATTTCCACACATCTCTCCTCTTGATCCGTCAGAGTTGTAATAATTCATCTTTATATCTGCAACCTTACTTTCCTCACAGGTCATCATTCCATCAGCACCAATACCAAAATGTCTATCACATACTTTTTTAGCTGTGCTACTTAACTCTAACTCTCTATACTCTAAACCATTTATTAAAATGAAGTCATTTCCTGCTGCTTGTAACTTTGAAAATCTCATATTTTCCTTCCCTCTCTTCTCTCCATAATTAATAAACTCTATTAATCTTACTATAATATTTTAATAGAGTTTCTCTTTTTTTACTATTATTCAATTTTTTTATTTTTTCATTCATATTTTTTACAATTAAATTTATTAAATAAAGGATTTTTATTATATTTAATATTCATAATTATAGAATTACAACTCTATAGCTAAATCATTTTTTACTAAATCTTCAAAACTTTCTCTTCTAATTGCTAAAGAGCATTTACCATTTTTTACAAATACCACTGCTGGTCTCACTATCTTATTGTAATTACTTGACATTGAATATCCATAAGCTCCAGTTGTTGATACTAATAGTAAATCCCCTCTCTCTGCCTTAGGTAGAGCTTTCTCTTTTATAATCAGATCCCCTGATTCACAACACTTTCCAGCAACTGTTACTACCTCTTTTTCCTCTCCATCTAGTCTATTAGCAATAGTTGCTTCATATTCGGCTTGATATAGAGCTGGTCTTATATTATCTGTCATTCCACCATCTATAAACATATACTTTATTCCACCATATGTCTGCTTTACTCCTCCAACAGTATATAATGTACTTCCAGCATTTCCAACTATACTTCTTCCTGGTTCTATTGAAACTTTTTCTATGTCCAGATTATACTTTTCTAAACTCGCCTCCAAATGTTCTATCATACTTCTCATAAAGTTTTCAATATCTACCTCTACATCATTCTCTGTATAATAAACTCCAAATCCTCCTCCTAAATTTATCTCTGGTATCTTCACACCTAAAAGCTTAGATATTCTCTTTGTCTCTAATATCATTGTTTCAATCCCTTCATAAAAAGCCTTTGTATCAAATATTTGTGACCCTATATGGCAGTGAAATCCTAAAAATTCTATATTTTTATCTTTAACTATTTTTTCAACAATATCTACTATTTTTTCATCAAAAATTGATTCTCCAAACTTTGATGAGTGTTTAGATGTCTTTATATACTCATGAGTATGAGCATCTATCCCAATATTAATTCTCAACAAAGCTTTTATCTTTTTTTCTTTTCTTTTACAAACTTCAGATAGATTATCTATCTCTAATTCATTATCTATTATTATACTTCCAATTCCATACTCGACACACATCTCTAACTCATCTATAGATTTATTATTTCCATGCATATGTACCCTTTGCATATCAATTCCACTAGCCTTTATAGTATATAGCTCTCCACCTGATACTGCATCTATATCCATATCATATTTTTCTACTAATTGACACATTGCCTTTGCTAAAAAAGCCTTTGAAGCATAAACTATCTGTGTCTTGAATTTTTCACTTCTAAAGTTCTTTTTGTATTTTCTCATATTCTCTTCAATCAATTCTTGATCCATTATATATAATGGAGTTCCATACCTTTGTGCAAGCTCTGTTACTTTTACTCCTCCTATTGATAAAACTCCATTTTCATCTCTCATTGTTCCAAAAAATCTCATATTTTCCTCCAAGTTTTTTATGTATTTGATTCTATCTAACCAACTATTTTTATAAACTAAAAAGGATAGCTTTATTAAAAATTAATTTGAGTTAAAATACTCTCTTTAATTTTTAATATCTGCTATCCTTTTACTTTTTAAATAATTTTTTAATAAATAAAAAAATATATAATATTTATTGTAATTAAATTATAATAGTATTAGATAGCTCTCCATTGAAATTTTCAATGACAGTAAAGCAGATCTTATCTGAATTACCAACAAAAATCCTTTGACCTTGATTTTCATTTCGGCAATCTCCCCTTTCATATCTCCTCAAAGTCTGTCAAACTCCGAGATACTACTTATGTCAATTGCACCTCTATCATTTTTGCTATTATATAACATATAATATTTCAAGTAAAATATATTTTATATATATATTATTTTACTTTTTATAAATTTTTATTACTCTTCCTAAATTTTCACTCGCATATTCTATATTTTCTTTACCATTCAAAATTGCATTCTCTAAAGTTTCTACTCTCGGAAGTATTGGTAATATAGCTGTAAATCCATATTCATATAGAAGATTTACATCATTTCCTATATTTCCTGCAAAGGCTACTACTGGAATACCATATCTTTGAGCAATTCTAGCTACTCCATATGGTGTTTTTCCAAATCTAGTTTGACCATCTATGCTTCCCTCTCCAGTTATAACCAAATCTGCTCCTTGAAGTTTCTCTTCTAGTTTGCTATACTCTATAACTATATCAATCCCTTTTCTTAATTCTGCTGATAGAAAAGCCATTAATCCAGCTCCTAGTCCCCCTGCAGCTCCTGCTCCTGCTATATTTTCTATATCTACTCCTACATCTCTTCTAATTATTTCAGCATACTGTTTCAAATTGTTATCCAATATTTCTCTTTGTTCTTCATTAGCTCCCTTTTGTTTTCCAAAAATATGAGATGCTCCTGTAGGACCAGTCAATGGATTTTGTACATCACAAGCCACTATTATTTTTGTATTCTTCAATCTTTTATCTAAATTAGAAATATCTATTTTATCTAATTTAGATAATGCTCCTCCACCAAATCCTATCTCTTTACCATCTATATCTAAAAGTTTTCCACCAAGAGCTTGTATCATACCTGCTCCTCCATCATTGGTTGCACTTCCTCCTATTCCTATTAAGATAGTCTCTACATTTCTATCTAAAGCCGCTTTTATTAACTCTCCTGTTCCATATGTAGTAGTTATCATAGCATCTCTTTTGTCTCTTGGAACTAATTCCAAACCACTTGCTGCTGCCATTTCTAAAACTGCTATTTTTTTATCTCCAAGTATTCCAAAACGTGCCTCTCTCGTTTCTCCTAATGGTCCAGTTACTTCCGTTATATAAAACTCTCCACCTGTTGCATCAACTAATGATTGAGTTGTTCCCTCTCCTCCATCTGCCATAGGAACTAACACACATTCTAAATTTGGAATAACCTTTCTCAATCCTTTTTCTATTGCTATACAACACTCATTTGCTGTCATACTCTCTTTAAATGAATCTGGTGCTAATACTATCTTCATCATACTCTCCCTCTTAGAATAATACTCCATAAATTATTGCTGATACAACTGCTAAACTAAGTCCAACTAATGATTCAAATGGTATTAATGCTAACCTCTCTTTCATCTCCATATTCACACTTCCACCTGTTGCATGGAAAAAACTTCCATGTGGTAAATGATCCAAAACAGTTGCTCCTGAATGTATCATTGCTGCAGCATTTACAGGTAATATTCCTAAACTTAATATTGTTGGTCCAAAAACTTGACTTGCAACAGCTGTTCCTGAAGTAGTTGAAGCAGTTGCTCCACTCATTAATATTCCAGATAGTGAAGCAAGTAAATATGCTGGTGCTCCTGTAGATGTTAAAAAATTTGTTAATACATCTTTCAATCCTGAATTTGCTATTATTCCTGATATAGTTCCAGTTCCTATTAATAAAATTGCTACTCCTACCATTTTCCCTAAACCAAATATACAGTAACTATTGAAGTGTTTTATTTTTCCCATAGCTAGACATCCTATTAATCCACCTATAGGTAAAGCTACTAAAGGATCTATTGATATCCCAGCTACTGGTCTTAAAGCTAAAAGAAATATAGCAACAACTGGACCAATAATTGCACTTATAAAGCTTGGTCCTTCCTCTATCTTTTTATTACCTAAATCATCATCTGATATTTGGCTTCCCTTCTTAGAAAGAGCTTTAGCTATAATAACACTCACTATTATCCCAAATATAGCTGGAATAATTCCTGCTATCATAACTGAAGTTAAAGGAATATTAAAAGCATCCGCTGCTGCTATTGCATTAGGATTTGGAGACATTATATTTCCAGCTTTCCCTCCACCTACCATAGCTATTAAAACTCCTGTTCTTGAAAGATTTGTTCTCTTTGCTATTGCCATAGCAATTGGTGCTACAGTTATTACAGATACATCTATAAATACCCCTACCATTGTAAGTATCATAGTTGATAAAACTATAGCAATTATAGCTTTTGATTCTCCTAATTTTTCTATAATTGTTTCTGCAATTTTACTAGCTGCACCTGTTTCTATTAAAACTCCAGCCAAAACTCCAGCTGTAATTATCCTTAATATTGCAGGTATCATACCTTGAGCTCCTGTTATCATCAAAGAAACTGTCTCAGAGATATTAGCTCCTCCTACTAAACCACCTATAATTGATCCTAAAATTAATGAGTATGCTGGGTTTATCTTTTTTATAATTAGTATTATTGCTACTCCAAGCCCAACAACTGCTCCTAAAGCTGATATTGTTATCATTCTTTTCCTCCTTTTTTTATATATTTAGATTATTTTACATACATTATATTTATATATTATAAAATAAAAATATAAATAACAATATTATATAAAACAAATTTTTAAATATTTTATGCATTTTTATTTGTTATATATAACATTTTTTTATTTCAACATAAACCCTATTTTAATTTTGGTAAAATCTTCATATTTTCTCATATCTAAATTTATTTTATCTGAAAATTTATTTAATTTATATTGAAGTGTATTGATATGAATAAATAAAGCTTTCGCTATTTTTTGAAGAGATCCATTATTTTTTTCATACAGTAAAAATATTTCTTTAAGCTCTTGTAATTCTTTTTCTGTTAAATTTTTAAAAATTTTCTTTCTATATACTTTTACTAATTCCTCTGATATATTCATTACAATAAGTTCTAAGTCTAGTTCTCTATAAAAAGTAATTTTTTCTTTATTTTTAGTTCCCCATTCTAAGGCTTCTTTTCCCTCATAATATGAATCTTTTAGTGCTCCTATTTGAGTTTTTATCTCTCCTATTCCAAATATAATTTCTTCCTCTTTTTCAAATTCTGAAATAAAATCTTCTATTTTCTCTTTAGTTTTACAAAGTATCAATATTATCATCAAATTTTGATTGATCATCATATATCCATTATTTTTTTTTACTTTTACTCTAACCTTTTCATAAAATTGTTTTACAAACTCTAATTCATATCTTTTTTTTAATTTTCCTACTATTACTGCTCCACTTCTTATTGTTTCTAAAACTTCTAAATCTTTAGAAAAAATATTTGGATTATATAAATAATTATTTTGAAAAAGTAATCCCTCTAAAAATAACTTTTCTTTTTCATTTTCCTCTTCATTTTTCTTTAAAATATATGCCTCTTTTATCAAAATTTCTGACATTCTTTTTATAATTTGTCCATATTTTTCAACTTCGTTAGTTTCTCCAGAAATTCCAATTACTCCGATTAACTCCCCGTTAAATTTAAGTGGTAAATTTATCCCTTTTTTAGCTCCTATATATTCTTCATCTCTAGTAACTTTTACAATATCATTTTTTAATACTACCTGTTTCCCTCCTTCATGATAACTTCCTATTCTTTTATCATCTGTACTAGCAATTATTATTCCATTACTATCTATAAAATTCAAATCTTTCTCTATAATTTTTTTCATTTCAAAAACAATACTTTGTGCTATTTTTTTTGATATCTCCATTATAATTAATTCCCCCACTAATTTCTTATAAATATATAAAAAACTACATCTATTACTTTAGATTATCTAAGTTTTAAGATGTAGTATAAATTTATCTATTCACTTTTATTTTAATAATTCTCAGGAAACATTATTCTCTCCACACCTTCAATTATAATGTGAAGTATCATCATATGTATCTCTTGTACTCTATCTGAAGTTTTACCTGGGATTATAAACTCATAATCACACATCCCTTTAAGTTTTCCTCCATCTTTACCTAATAGAACACATGTTTTCATTCCCATTGCTTTTGCCACTTCTACAGCTTTTATAACATTTGAAGAATTTCCACTTGTAGAGATACCGAAGAACATATCTCCCTCTTTTCCGTATGCTTCTACTCCTCTAGAGAAAATATAATCAAATCCATAATCATTTCCTACACATGTAATATGTGATGAATCTGAAATAGCTATAGCTGGTAATGCTCTTCTATCCCCTCTAAATCTACCTGTAAACTCTTCAGCAAAATGTAATGCATCACAGTTACTTCCACCATTTCCACATATTAAAACCTTATTTCCTTTTAAAAATGTATCAGCTAGTGCTTTAGCAACCTTTTCTGTTTCTCTTCTCTCCTCTTCCTCTTTTATAAAATTTTCTAAAAGAGTTAACTCAGTCTTATATGATTCCAATAAATTCATAAAAACCTCCTAAAATTGAATCTTATAATCTTGTATAAAATTAATGAATTTTATTATCTGTATCAAACTTTTCTTATCCTTTGTAATAACAGCTTGATATCCATCTTTTATATCATTAACCTTATATATTACTTTAAACTCTCCCTTTTCTATCTCCTTATGTACAGCATAATAAGGTAAAATTACATTTCCAATCTCTTCTCTTACCATACCTTTTATTACTTCCAAGCTTCCATTTACATTTATTTTTGTATTAAAAGCTACTCTATATTTATCTTCAATAGCTGCTATTGCTTCATTATTATTAGGAATATTTCTTCTTGTTATTAGAGGATCTTTTGCAACACTTTCCATGCTGTGATATTCCTTTGTACTTACAAGAACATATGGCATTTTCTCAATAGTTATCACTTCTAAATTTGGATCATTTATATGCTCCTCATCTATGATAAGTATATCTAAATCTCCCTCTTTTAAAAGTTTTAATAACCAATTTTTATCACCGATTGTAAGCTCATACTCTATCTCTTCATGTGCCTTTGAAAACCCTTTCATCAATCTAGGAATTAACGGTTCTCCTATCACTGAAGTTGCTCCTATTGAAATCTTAGCTCTATCTAGATCAATTATCCTTGCTATCTCTTTTTCTGCTCTTTTCACTTTATCAAAAATATCTTCTGCCATTTTATATAAAGCTTCACCAGTATATGTTAACTTTATCTTTTTTGAACTTCTATCAAAAAGTTTGGCATTTAATATCTCTTCAAATTTTTTAACTTGAATAGAGACAGCAGATTGGTTTATATATAATTTACTCGCAGCTTTTGTAAAACTCTTCTCTTTAGCTACTTCATAAAATATTTTTAGGTAATGTAAATCCAAAGCTACCAACTCCCCAAACTCAAAATTATATATATAATCAATGAAGATTATATAATATATTCTATCATAAAATCTCTTTAAAGTATAATAATTTATTAAATTACACCCTCATTTTATATCTTATTCTATTACATTAAAATGTTTTAATGCATTTAAAACCCCATCATTATCTACTGATGTTGTAACATAATCAGCTATCTCTTTCACATCCTCATTAGCATTTCCCATTGCAACACCTATTCCCGCTGTCATAAGCATTGTTTTATCGTTTCCACCATCACCAAAAGCCATTATCTCATCTTTTTTATAGCCATAATACTCCATTATTTTTTGAATAGCTACATGTTTTCCACCACCAGCTGGAATTACATCAATAAATGTTGGGCTCCATCTTGTTGCTTCACAATTAGGTAAAACCTTCATAACCTCCGCTTCAAATTCTACAGGGATATATGGATTTAATTGAAATACCTTTCCATCTTTTGCTCTCTCTATATCCTCAATTGGAGGCAATGGTACATTTACACTTTTTAAAAGATTTACTACTACATCATCAATATAGTTCATATAGGTATCTCTATCCTCTACAAAGGCACATGGAAATCTATTTTCTTTTAAAAATTCTAAAAGAGCTACAATATCCTCTCTACAAATATTATTTTCATATATAACTTTTCTATCCTTTGTAAAGCAATACTGTCCATTCAATGTTACAAATCCATCAAAATCTATCTCATGAACATTATTCCCTTCAGTAAGAATTGAAGGATGTCTTCCAGTTGCTACAAATACCTTTATTCCTTTTGCTTGTAATTTTTTTATAGCTTCTAATGTACTTTGAGGAACTTTATGAGTTTTAAAACTAACTAATGTTCCATCTACATCAAAAAATACAGCTTTTATCATAATCCCTCCACTATTTTTAAAAATTTGGGCTGCTGCAAATTTTAAATTGCAACAGCCCCTTTATTAATCTTTATTCTTTTTAAATATCCTAACAATATTTGAATAATTTTTAGATTCTATAAAGTTCTTTTATATTGTATCCTATTGAAAGTTCTTTAAGTTTTCAGTTAATTTATCCATCTTATCTTGATACTCTTTTTGAATTCTTCTTTCTCTTTCTAAGATGTGAGCTGGAGCTTTAGAAGTAAATCTCTCATCTGCTAATTTAGCATTTACTTTATCTAGATCTTTTTGAACTTTTTCTATTTGCTCTGTAATTTTCTTAATTTCAGCTTCCACATTTAAAAGTCCAGTAAGTATCATATATACCTCTGAATTTCCAGTTACTCTAAATCCACTTTGATCTGGCTTAGCAACATCTTTACCATAAGTCATCTCTTCTATTTTAGCTAACTTTGTGATAAATAGATAGTTATCCTCTAAAGTTTTTAATTCATTTTCATCAGAAGTTTTTATAACTACTTTTACCTCTTTAGCTGGAGATATTCCCATTTCAGCTTTTATATTTCTTAGAGAAGAAATTACTCCTTGAATATATTTGAACGAGTTTACTACTTCAGGATTAATTTGTGTTTCATCAACAACTGGGAATTGAGATAACATTATTGTTTCTCCCTCTACTTTTATCTTTTGCCAAATTTCCTCTGTTATAAATGGCATAAATGGGTGTAGAAGTTTTAATCCAGCTTCTAATACTGTCCATAACACATATTGTGCTGTTAATTTAGACTCTTTTCCAGACTCCTCATCGTTATATAGTCTTACTTTTGCAAGCTCTACATACCAGTCACAGAAATCTCCTCTTAAGAACTCATATACAGCTTTAGCTGCATCATCAAGTTGGAATTTATCAAGATTTGCATGAACCTCTTTAGTTGTTTCATTTAATCTTGAGAATATCCATTTATCCACTAATTCAAGTTTTAACTCATCTTTATTTACAGATTTTACATCAAATCCTTCTAAGTTCATTATAACGAATCTAGCAACGTTCCAAATTTTATTTCCAAAGTTTCTTCCCATTTCTAAAAGTTTTTCAGAGAAGTGAACATCTTGTCCTTGAGAAGTATTATAGATCATTGAGAATCTTATTGCATCTGCTCCATACTCTTCTATTAAGTTTAATGGATCTGGAGAGTTTCCTAAAGATTTAGACATCTTTCTTCCAATTTCATCTCTAACTATTCCATGGAAGAACACATTTTTAAATGGAATCTCCTTCATTTCATATAATCCGAACATTATCATTCTAGCTACCCAGAAGAATATGATATCTGCTCCTGTTACTAGTGTTGATGTTGGATAGAAAGTTTCAAGCTCTTTTGTTTTTTCAGGCCAACCCATAGTTGAAAATGGCCATAATGCTGATGAGAACCAAGTATCTAATACATCTTCCTCTTGTACTAATTCTACATCTTTTCCATAGTGAGCTTTTGCTTGAGCATATGCTTCCTCTTCTGACATAGCTACAAACATATGATTATCTGGTCCATACCATGCAGGTATTCTGTGTCCCCACCATAATTGTCTAGAGATACACCAGTCTCTTATATTTTCTAACCAGTTGAAATATATTTTTTCCATTCTTTTTGGTATGATTTTTATCTCACCAGTTCTTACTACTTCTAAAGCTTTTTTAGCTAATGGTTCCATCTTTACAAACCATTGCTTAGAAACTCTTGGCTCAACAACAGTTGAACATCTATAGCAGTGCCCTACATTGTGTTTTATATTTTCTATCTTTACAAGAACTCCGCTCTCTTCTAACTCTTTAACTATTACTTTTCTAGCTTCAAATCTATCCATTCCAGCATATTTAGGATAGTCATCAACTATATTTCCTTCTGGAGTAAGCATGTTTATAATAGGTAGGTCATATTTTTTACCTAAGTTGAAGTCATTTGGGTCATGAGCTGGAGTTATTTTTAAAGCTCCTGTACCAAATTCCATCTCTACATACTCATCTGCTATTACTGGAATCTCTCTTCCTACTAATGGAAGAACTAATTTTTTACCAACTAGGTGCTTATATCTTTCATCTTCAGGATGTACTGCTACAGCTACGTCAGCAAGCATAGTTTCAGGTCTTGATGTAGCTATTATAATATACTCATCAGAATCTTTTACTGGATATTTTAAGTGCCATAGATTTCCATCTTTTTCAGCGTGGTCAACTTCATCATCAGCTAGAGCTGTTCCACATCTAGGACACCAGTTTACCATGTATTCCCCTTGATAGATTAATCCATCATTGTATAGGTCAACAAATATTTTTCTAACTGCTTTAGAAAGTCCTTCGTCCATAGTAAATCTTTCTCTATCCCAATCTAGAGAAGCTCCTATTTTTCTAAGTTGGTTAGTGATTATTCCACCATATTTTTCTTTCCATTTCCAAGTCTCTTCTAAGAACTTTTCTCTTCCTAAATCCTCTTTTGATATCCCTTGTTCAGCTAGCATTCTTTCAACTTTATTTTGAGTTGCTATACCAGCATGGTCACATCCAGGTACCCAAAGAGTGTTAAATCCACACATTCTCTTATATCTTATTAACGTATCTTGTATTGAGTTATCTAATATGTGCCCCATATGAAGGATTCCAGTTACATTTGGAGGAGGTATAACTATTGAATAGCTCTCTTTCCCTTCTTCCATTTTCCCAGCAAAATACTTAGAATCTTCCCATATTTTGTACCATTTAGACTCTATCTCTCTAGGAGAATATGTCTTATTTAACTCTTCCATCTATGCCTCCTCTTTTATCTCCTCTTTAATAAGAAGAGAATCTATATAATTTAAAATCTCATCTTTTCCTGTATCATTAAGTGATGAGTGGAAAAACACATCATCATTGTGAAATTCCACTTTTTTTCTTATATCTTTTAAACATCTAAACTTTTCATTATTAGATACTTTGTCCATTTTCGTAAAGATTATCTTGAATGGTATATCATGATGATCTAACCAAACAAGCATCTCCATATCCTCTTCACTTGGAACTCTTCTTATATCCAATAGAACAAAAACAAGTTTTTTTCTATCACTTGCTACATATCTTTCCATTGTTTTTCCCCATTCAGTCTTCATCTCTTTGGGTACTTTTGCAAATCCATATCCAGGTAAATCAACTATATAAAACTCATTATTTACTTTGAAATAGTTTATAAGTTGTGTTCTTCCTGGTGTCTTACTTGTTTTTGCAAGTTTTTTTCTTCCAGTTATACTATTTATAAGAGAAGATTTCCCTACATTTGAACGACCTACAAAAGCAAACTCCATATTATTAAGTTCCATTGGATAATCTTTCTCATAAACTGCAGATTTTACAAATTCAGCTTGTTTTATCTTCATAATCTCTCACACTCACTATTCAGCAAAAACTAGCTTTTCTACATCTTCATAAGTAGTAGCAAAATGTATTTTCATCTCTTTTGCTATCTCTGCTGGAATTTCATCTTTATCTATTCTATTATCTTCAGGTAGGATTACCTCTTTTATACCTGCTCTGTGAGCTCCTATAACCTTCTCCTTAACTCCTCCAATAGCTAGAACCTCTCCTGTAATTGTAATCTCTCCAGTCATAGCTATATCTTGTCTTATCTTTCTACCAGTAAGCACAGATATTATAGCAGAAGTTATAGTTATTCCTGCTGATGGACCATCTTTTGGTGTAGCTCCCTCTGGGAAGTGTAAGTGAATTGCTTTTTTCTCAAAGAAATCCTCTTGAAGTGGCTTATATTTATCTATATTTGCTTTAACAAAAGTGTAAGCAACTTGAGCAGATTCCTTCAT
Source organism: Fusobacterium mortiferum (assembly GCF_016900045.1). Classification (GTDB taxonomy): domain Bacteria; phylum Fusobacteriota; class Fusobacteriia; order Fusobacteriales; family Fusobacteriaceae; genus Fusobacterium_A; species Fusobacterium_A pullicola. The sequence continues at coordinate 51,797 of NZ_JACSNP010000006.1, read as the reverse complement.
AACATTTCCTAAAGTTCCTGTTAAAGAGATCTCTCCTTTTCCTGGGATAGCAACTCCTTGAACTTCTAAAGTTACTCCTCCTACAGCTGTCCATGCAAGTCCATTTACAACTCCAACTTTAGGTTCTTTCTCTTTTTGTTTCTCAGGTCTAAATTTAGGTTTTCCTAAATATTTTTCAAGAGTATTTGTCTTAACAACTATTTTTTTCTTTTTATCCTCTACAACCTCTCTAGCAGCTTTTCTACATAGAGTGATAATCTCTCTTTTTAGATTTCTAACTCCAGCTTCTCTTGTATACTCATCTATAATTTTTAAAATTACATTATCAGATAGAGAAAGTTCTACATTTTTAAGACCATTTTCCTCTTTAGCTTGCTTAATTAAGTAGTTCTTAGCTATATGTAATTTTTCAAACTCTGTGTAAGAAGATATATTTACTATCTCCATTCTATCTCTTAAAGGTGCTGATATTGTTCTTAAATCATTAGCAGTCGCCACAAAGAATACCTTTGATAAATCAAATGGCATATCTACATAGTGATCTTCAAAATGGCTATTTTGCTCTGGATCTAGAACCTCTAGCATAGCTGAAGATGGATCTCCTTTATAATCATTAGACATTTTATCAATTTCATCTAATAATATAACTGGATTTTTTGTTCCAGCTTCTTTTATAGCTTTAATTAATTTTCCAGGCATAGATCCTATATAAGTTCTTCTATGACCTCTTATCTCAGCTTCATCTCTTACTCCACCAAGAGATACTCTTACAAATTTTCTTCCCATGGCATCAGCTATTGATCTAACAAGAGATGTTTTCCCTATTCCTGGTGGTCCTGCAAGACAAAGGATACTTCCTTTCATATTAGGATTTAATTTCTTAACTGCTAAGAAATCCAACACTTTATTTTTTGCATCCTTTAATCCATAGTGATCTCTCTCTAATATTTCACTAGCTTTTTTTAGATCAACTATATCCTTTGTTGTTTTATCCCAAGGAAGCTCTATTATAGTTTCAATATAGTTTCTTGATACTGTAGCTTCGGCAGAGAATGGTGGCATCTTAGATAACTTCTTCATCTCACTATCTATTTTAGCCTTAACATCTTTAGGTAACTTTGCCTTCTTTACTTTCTCTACTAATTCAAGTATATCATCATCTTGAGAATAGTCGCCTAACTCTTCTTTCATAGCATTGATTTTCTCTTTTATAAAGTAATTCTTTTGAGCTTCATTCATCTTTGCCTTTACTTTATCATCAATTTTTTTCTCAAGAGAAGCTATCTCCATCTCTGTAGTTAAAAGCTCTAGTATCTTTATCCCTCTTTCACTAACATCTAAAACTTCTAAAAGCTCCTGTTTCTTATCACTTTTTAAAGGAAGATTTGCAGATATAATATCCATAGCACTATTTACATTTTTTATCCCTTTTAAGTTTACTAAAAGTTCTGAGGATACTTTTCCTGTTATTCCAACATATTTTTCAAATACTCCTAAAACTTTTCTATAAATAGCCTCAGCCTCTTTTGTTGTTCCGTTTGTACATTTTAGTACTTTATACTCTGCTTTATATATATCCTCTTCAATAGTAGCACTCTCAATCTCTACTCTATCTTCAGCTTCTACTAATACTTTAATATTATTATTTGGCATCTTTACTATTTGTAATATATTAGCAACAACACCAATGTTATTTATATCCTTCGATAAATCTGGTTCCTCTTTAGAAGCATCTTTTTGCATTCCAAGTACAAGTTTTCCCTTTGTACTTACTGCTGCTTCTAGCGTATTAATACTTTTTAGTCTACCTACATAAAGAGGGGTTACTATCCCTGGAAATATTATAAGATCCCTAGTAGGTAAAAAGAATGTTTTACTCATTAGTTGTCCCTCCATCTATTCTTTTTCTAGAATAGCTTTACTTGAATCAAGAACTGCTTCCTCTCCTATTACTACCTTTTGAATAGTTTCATCTGATGGTACTTCATACATTAACTCTAACATTGTTTGCTCTATTATAGCTCTTAGTCCTCTAGCACCTATTCTTCTTTCCAATGCAAGTTTAGCTATCTTTCTTAATGCTTCTGGTGTAAACTCTAATTCTACTCCCTCTATATCAAATAGTTTTTTATACTGTTTGATAATTGCATTTTTAGGTTCTGTTAAAATTTTAATTAATGCTTCTTCATCTAAATCTTGAAGTGTAGTTATTATAGGTAATCTTCCTACAAGCTCTGGAATAATCCCTTGTCTTACTAAATCTTCAGGTAAAACTTTAGCAAATACTTCTCCTACTCTCTCCTCTTTTTCTTTAGATATTTCTGCACCAAATCCTATAACTTTTTTATTTGTTCTAGATTTTATAACTTTTTCTAATCCCTCAAAAGCTCCTCCTACAATAAATAGGATATTACTTGTATCTATCTCTATTAGCTCTTGATTTGGATGTTTTCTTCCACCTTGAGGTGGAACTTGTGATTTAGTTCCCTCTATTATTTTCAATAAAGCTTGTTGAACTCCTTCACCAGATACATCTCTTGTTATAGAAACATTTTCTGATTTTCTAGCAATTTTATCTATCTCATCTATGTAGATTATTCCCTTCTCTGCTGCCTCAACATCATAATCCGCTGCTTGTAAAAGTCTTACTAGTACATTCTCTACGTCATCTCCTACATAACCAGCTTCAGTTAATGTTGTCGCATCAGCTATTGCAAAAGGAACTTTTAAACTTCTTGCTAAAGTCTGAGCAAGAAGAGTTTTTCCAGACCCAGTAGGCCCTATTAATAAAACATTTGATTTTTGTAATTCTACTGCATTCTCATCTGTTCTCTCTGCATTATCTAAAATTCTTTTATAGTGGTTGTAAACAGCTACTGCAAGTATTTTTTTTGTCTCATCTTGCCCTATTACATACTCATCTAATCTCTCTTTTATCTCTTTTGGTGTAAGTAAAGTTTCCTCTGATAACTCACCTGGAAGAGCCACTTTTACATGCTCCTTTGATAATTCCAGTATATTAAAGCAACTTTCTATACATCTATCACATATAAGTGCTCCATCTATTCCACTAAATAGCTTTGAAACCTCATTTTCACTACTTCCGCAGAAAGAACATCTAGCTCTTTTACTCATCTTTTTTCTCCTTTCTACTTCTTAAATACTTGGTCTATTAAACCATATTCTACTGCCTCCTGAGCTGACATATAGTTATCTCTTTCAGTATCTCTTAAAATCTCTTCAACTGATTTTCCACTTACATCAGCTAAAATTTGGGATAGCATCTCTTTCATTCTTAAAATCTCTTTAGCTTGTATCTCTATATCTGTAGCTTGTCCTCTAGCCCCTCCTAATGGTTGGTGTATCATAATTCTAGAGTGCTCTAATGCAAATCTTTTTCCCTTTGCTCCAGCTGATAGAAGAAGTGCTCCCATACTTGCTGCTTGACCTATACATACAGTTTGTACATCTGGTTTAATATAGTTCATAGTATCATATATTGCCATTCCCGCAGTTACTACTCCTCCAGGACTATTTATATACATGATTATATCCTTCTCTGGATCTTCAGCTTCTAAAAATAGAAGTTGAGCCACTATTGCATTGGCAACATTATCATCTATCTCTGTACCCAAAAATATTATTCTATCTTTTAGTAATCTTGAATATATATCGTAGGCTCTCTCTGACCTACCATTATTCTCTATAACAGTTGGATTATACATATCTACCTCCTTAAATAAATAATTCAAAAATATCTTTATACTTCTCAATTATTTACTTAAAAAATCTAGATTATTTTAAGGGTATAGGAAGCAGAATTCTGCTTCCTATACTTTTAATAACTATTTTGCATTATTTACTATTACATCAATAGCTTTTTGCATTAAGCATTCACCTTTAACTGTCATTCTGAAGTTATCATAGTTTTTATGCTTATTTAATTCCTCTTCTAATTTAGCTAAATCCATTCCATACATTTTAGCTATTTCAGTCATTTTTTCTTTTATTTCATCTTCTGAAACTTCTATTCCTTCAGCTTTTGCTATTGCTTCAAGTATTAAATCAGCTTTTACTTTTGCAGCTGCCATTGGAGCTATTTGAGCTTCTAATTTAGCTCTGTTCATTCCTGTCATTTGCATATACATATCGAATCCGATACCTTGAGCTGCTAATTGTTGTTCCATTTCAGCTATTCTAGCTCTTACTTCATTAGCTATCATAGATACTGGTACTTCTACAGTACTTGTTGATGAAACTTTATCTAATAACTTTCCAATGTACTGATTTTTTACTCTTTCTTCTTCTCTTGTTTTGATTCTTTCTTCTGTTTTAGCTTTCATATCTGCAACATTTTCAAATCCAAACTCTTTTGCTAACTCATCGTTTAATTCAGGAGTTACTAATTTTTTTATGCTGTTTACTTTTACTTTGAATACAGCAGGTTTTCCAGCTAAATTAGCTGCGTGATACTCAGCTGGGAAAGTTACATTTACTTCTCCCTCTTGTCCAGCTTCATATCCTACTAATTGATCTTCAAAAGTATCTATGAACATTTTAGATCCTAATTTTAATACGTGAGAGTCTGATTTTCCACCTTCGAATGCTACACCATCTACAAATCCTTCAAATGCTAAATCTACTGTATCTCCCATTTGAGCTTTGTATCCAGGTTCTGTTTCTTCTAATCTAGATTTGCTGTTTACCATCATAGTTATTTCAGCATCTAATTTTTCTGGAGTCATTTCGAAAGTTTCTTTTTCAACTTCTAATCCTTTATATTCTCCTAAAGTTACTTCTGGATATACATCTACTGTGAAAGTTACGTCGAACTCTTCTCCTAAGTTAGATTTTACACTGTTAATATAGCTGATAGGCATAATATTTTCAGCTTTTATTACTTCTTCATAATATTTATGTAATACTTTATCTGTTACTTCTTCTTTTACTGCATCTTTAAATTGAGTTTCTACAGTACTTACAGGTACATGTCCTTTTCTGAATCCAGGTACTTCTACCTTTTTAGATAGTTGTTTTAAAACCTCTTCTTTAACTGGTTTTACTTCTTCAGCAGTAAGACAAATTTTGATCTCAACTGCAGAGTTTGCAATTTTTTTTAATTCGTGTTTCATTTTTCCTCCTTAAATCTATTTAGTAAAAATTTCATAGAAATCATCTTTTATTTTTATATCTTTTATCCTTATTTGGATAATCTCTTCACCTTTATATATAACCTTTTCTGGATAATATACTATATCAAATTTTTGTATTTTTGCTTCTAACTCATTTATCTTATGTCCCATATCAAAGGCTACCATATGATAACCTCTTCCATTTTTCTTGATAATTCCATTAAAATGTCTATCATTAACTCCAAACTTTTTAATATGGTCAAAAGAAAGATTTTTGTCTATAAAAAGTGGGTGAGGATTATCTAATCCAAATGGTGCTAAACTCTCCATTGCTTCAAATACTCTATTATCTACCTGTTCAACTGGTAGTTCCATATCTATCTTTAAAGCTTTTTTCTCTTGTTCAGCCTTTATCTCATCAATATTCTCTTTAAATATTCTTTCAACATCTTTAAGATTTTCCTGTTTAACTATAAATCCAGAGGCTAAGTCATGTCCTCCAAAACGCACAAGCTTATCTCTCATAGTATGAAAAATATTAAATACACTGACACCTTTTATACTTCTACATGAAGCTTTTCCAATATTATCTCTTAACGCTACTAAAGCTATTGGCATATTATACTTTACACTAAGCCTTGATGATACAACACCGATTACTCCAGGATGCCATTTTTTAGAATATAAAAAAGCACATCTCAAACTTTTTTTATCCATTTTTTTTATTTTATGGTCAGCCTCTTCATATATAGCTTTTTCTAATTCTCTTCTTTTTTTATTAGATTTTTTCATCTCCTCAATGATGTTATATATTTCAAATTCATCATTTTTTAAAAAGAAATCAGCTCCCATTTTAGATATACCAATTCTTCCCAAAGAATTAATAAGTGGAGAGATAAAGTAACTTACATCTGTTGTATTTATTTCCTTATTTTGAAATTTTAAATATTTTAAAAGATACATTAAGCCCTTAACTTTTGTATTTCTAAGGACCTTTAATCCCTCTTTTATTATTATTCTATTTTCATCAACCATCGGAACAACATCTGCTACAGTTCCTATCATTACTATATCCATATATTGATATAGCTTTTCTTTATCAGCATTTAATTTTTTATATACACCCTGTGCTACTTTCAAAGCAACACCAGCTCCAGATAAATACTTAAACTCATAAGTTTCACTCAGTTTTGGATTCAGTAAAAGTAACTCATCATCCTCCTTATCCTTAGTAGATTTGTGATGATCAGTTACAATTACATCTATTCCTAAACTTTCAGCGTATCTTACATCCTCTATAGAGTTTACGCCTGTATCTACTGTTATTACTAATTTACAGCCTCTTTTTTTCATGAAGTCTATGGCTTTTTTGTCCAAGCCATATCCCTCTTCCATCCTATTAGGGATATAGTAATCTACTTCTATTCCTATCTCACTAAATACCTTTACTAAAAAAACTGCTGCTGTGATACCATCAACATCATAATCTCCATAGATAAATATTTTTTCTTTTTTTTCTCTTTTTTCCAATATTTTATCTACTACACTTGTCATTTTTTCAAACTTAAAAGGATCTCTAAAATCAGAAATTTTAGGATTAATAAATTCATCAACACCTTTTTCATCTGAAAATCCTCTATTTAATAATAAGGTAGTTAGTAGTTTATCTTTTTTCCATTGTATAGCTTTAGTATCAATTAGAGATTGAGGTAGTGAACTATATTCCCATTGCATTATATCACTATCCTTTTAAGTCATTTAAAAGTTTTGATATTTTTATTGCATGCTCAATAGAATCATCTAGTTTAACTCTTATTTCTGGTATATATCTTATCTCTATTTCTTCAGCTACTCTTTTTCTTAGATACCCTTTTATTTGATTTAATCCTTCTAAAACAGTTTCTTTATCAACTGCTTTTTCACCATTCATCTGTCCAGACATTATACTAAAGTATACATCTGCAAATTTTAAATCCTCTGTTACTCTTATATTTGTAACAGAAACCAATCCTCTTATTTTAGGATTTTTTATCTCTTCAAATAGAACTTGAGATATTACTCTACTCATCTCTTTTTCTATTCCTGCTAATCTTTGTCTTTTCATAAAATAGTCACTCCTTCATATCTTAAAGATTATTTTAGAGTTCTTTTTACCTCTTGCATTTCGAAAGCTTCTACTATATCTCCATCTTTGATATCATTAAAGTTTTCAATTCCAAGTCCACACTCTTGACCTGCAACAACCTCTTTTGCATCATCTTTAAATCTCTTAAGTGATGCAAGTTTTCCTTCGTACATTACGATTCCATTTCTAAGTAATCTGATGTTAGCGTCATTTCTTACTTTTCCGTCAACAACTACACAACCAGCAACATTTCCAACTTTAGAAACTTTAAACACTTTTTTGATCTCAATTCTTCCTAAATAGATCTCTCTGTATTCTGGATCTAGCATACCAGTTAGAGCTTTTTCTATATCCTCAGTAATGTGGTAAATTATGTTAGAAGTTCTAATCTCTACTCCATTAGCTTCTGCTTCTTTGATAGCTTTTGTCGTAGGTCTTACATTAAATCCTATTATGATTGCATTAGATACCTCTGCAAGTTTTACGTCACTTTCTGTAATAGCCCCTGATGCAGCTTGAATAATATTTACTGCAACTTCATTAGTTGAAAGTTTTAATAAAGATTCTCTTAAAGCATCTACCGAACCTCTAGAATCTGCTCTTAATACAAGATTTAACTCTTTTAAATTTTCATTATCAAATTGCTCAGATAGAGACTCAAGAGTTATAGTTTTCTTACTTATTTCAGATAATTTTCTCTCTTTAGCTACCTCTTCTACAATTCTTTTTGCATGTTGTTCATTTTGGATTACATACATAGTATCTCCAGCTTGAGGTACTTGGTTAAATCCAATTATTTCAGCTGGTTGAGAAAGTTCTACTCTATCAACTCTCTCTCCTCTATCGTTTACTAGAGCTCTTACTTTTCCATAAGTTTCTCCAGCTACTATTACATCTCCTATTTTTAATGTTCCCTCTTGAACAAGTATATCTGCTATTGGTCCTACTTTAGGGTCAAGTCTTGACTCTAATACTACCCCTTTAGCTCTTTTCTTAGGGTTAGCTTTTAACTCTAATATTTCAGCTGTTATTAATATTGTATCTAAAAGATCATCTAAATGTAATTTTTGTTTAGCTGATACCTCTACAAACTCAGTTTCTCCTCCCCATTCTACTGAAACAAGTCCATGTTCCATTAGCTCTTGTTTTACTCTCATTGGGTTAGCTTCTGGTTTATCTATTTTATTTACAGCTACAATTATTGGTACATTTGCTGCTTTAGCATGTGATAATGCTTCTATTGTTTGAGGCATTACTCCATCATCTGCAGCAACAACTAATATAGCTATATCAGTTACTTGCGCTCCTCTTGCTCTCATATCCGTAAAAGCTTCGTGTCCAGGAGTATCTACGAAAGTTATTTTCTTTCCATTTTTAACTATTTGATAAGCTCCTATTTTTTGAGTGATTCCTCCAGCTTCTCCATCAACTACATTACTTGCTCTGATAGCATCAAGTAAAGATGTTTTTCCATGGTCAACGTGTCCCATAATTGTAATTACAGGTGGTCTCTCTTGTAAATCTTCCTCTCTATCCTCTACTTCAAGAGCAAATTTTTCTCCAAACTCTAATTCTATCTCTTCCTCTTGTTCTACTAACGCATCATAGTCCATAGCTATCTCTTCTACTGTTTCTATTGATAGAGGACTATTTATTGTTAACATCTGTCCTTTTAAGAAAAGTTTCTTTATTATTTCTGAGCTTGATACTCCTAATCTTTCAGCAAAATCTCCAAGAGTTATCTCTCCTCTTATTTTAATTATTTTCATTCCATCTTCTTCGATAGTTTCAGATCCTGCTGCTTCAACAGTTTTCATAACGAAATCTGTTCTTCTACCTTTTTTCTTTTTATTTTTTTTACTTTTCTCTTCATCATTTCCATCAAATGATTCTTTTTTGTTTACATGTTTTTTGTTATTTTTCTTTCCTTTTCTTGAAGTCATTTCCTCTTCAAAAATTTCATCTTCTTCTAAAAGTTTCTTATTCAAAGCTACTCCTTTTTCCTCTTTCACAATCTCTTTTGGGGCAGTCATATTTTCAAAATACTCTTTTACCCTCTCAACATCACTATCATCTAAACCAGAAAGGTTCGATGCAACATCCAAATTTATCTCATCTCTTAGTAAATTTAAAAAATCTTTACTATTCATTCCATACTCTTTTGCTAACTCATGTACTCTCTTTTTCATTAAGATACCTCCTAAATTATAGGTTAATCTATGAGTCCACGGGCCATCTTCTTACTTTTTACAGCAATTACACTAACTTCATCTTTACCAAAGACTTCACCAAGTTGATTTTTACTACCAAAATACACAAATTTTATATTTAACTCTTTCGCTTTAGTTAGTAGCTTTCTCTCATTTTTTTCGCTTATATCCTCTGCTAAGACTAAAAAATGTGTATGTTCAATATCTTCTAAAACCATATTCATTCCAAAAGACAAAGCCTGTGAATTTTTCATTGCCTTCAAAATATTTAAATAGTCCTTTTCACCTTTTTTCAATAGATTTAACATTTTCATTAAATCATCTGTACTCATTTTTATTTTTTTATGCTTAGCTAATCTCTTTAAGCACTCATGAGATTTACAAACATAGTATCCTCTACTTTGTGCCCTTTGTTTTTCATCAAAACTATACTTATCTTCACCCTGTTTTACCAGTCTAAATAGATCCTTCTTCTCTTTTTTCTCTCTACATATAAGACAAGTTCTCTCATGAATAATAGCAGTTTCCAACTTATTCTCCCTCTTTAATACTATCTGCAGTTTTTATATCTACTCTCATTCCAGTTAGTTTTGCTGCAAGTCTTGCATTTTGTCCATTCTTTCCTATTGCTAATGAAAGTTGTGAACTATCTACAATTACTCTTGCTGTATTTTCTTCCTCTTCTACTTCTACACTTACAACTTTTGCTGGACTTAAAACAGCTGATACAAACTCTTCAACTGATTCTTTCCAAATAACTATATCAATTTTTTCTCCATTTAACTCATTAACTATATTTTTTATTCTAAGACCTTTTTGTCCGATACAAGCTCCTACAGTATCGATATTAGGGTCTTGTGAATAAACTGCAACTTTTGCTCTTGATCCAGCTTCTCTAGCTACAGCTTTTATCTCAATAAGTCCTGAAGTTATTTCTGGAATCTCTAATTCAAATAATTTTCTTAATAATCCCTCATGTTTTCTAGAGATAACTATTTTAGGGAATTTATTTGTTTTTTCAACCTCAGCTAAATAAACCTTAATTCTTTCTCCAACTCTATATGTATCAGCTGGTGATTGCTCGATAGGTGGTAATATAGCCTCTATTCCATCGAATTCAATAAATACATTTTTTCTCTCATCAATTCTTCTAATGATTCCATTTATGATATCATGTTCTTTTATTTTAAATCTATCATAAATATACTCTCTTTCAGCTTCTCTTACTTTTTGGATAACTATTTGCTTTCCATTTTGAATAGCATTTCTTCTAAACTCTTCACAGTTTACCTCTATTCTGATAACATCTCCTATTTTTACTCTCTTTTTAATCTCTAGAGCATCATCATAGGCAATTTCAACAGCAGCATCATATAGGTCTTCAGTAGGAACAACAGTTTTTACTTCATAGATTTTTACATCCCCAGTTTCTCTGTCAATCTCTACTTCTACATTTTCCTCTTCTCCATAGTTCTTTTTATAAGCAGCTAATAAAGCTTGCTCAACAGTTAAAAGAAGATTTTCTTTGCTTATACCTTTTTCTTTTTCTAACTCTTCCAAAGCCTCTAAAAATATTTTAGCGTCTTTACTCTTCATTTATTTCCCTCCTGAAACTTCTTCTAAATTTCATCAAATTCATAAACAATATTTGCTTTTCTAATTTCTGAAAAAGGAATTTCTACTATTTCTCCCTCTTCAACTTCTAAGTAGATTGTATTATCTTTGCATTCTGTTAAAACTCCCTCAAAGTTTTTCTTATCTTCAAGTTTATGTTTTAAACTTACTTTTATCTTTTCTCCCTTAAATCTTATAAAGTCCTCTATTTTCTTTAAAGGTCTCTCTATACCTGGAGAAGAAACCTCTAGGAAAAATCTTTGGTCTATTAATCTGTCTACATCTTCATCTATTTTATTACTTATAGTTGCACACTCTTCTAGTGTTATTTCACCATTTAAATTCTCTACATAGATTCTAACATACCAGTAACCACCATCTTGCATATATTCGATATCAACTAAAGATAGATTCATCTCTTGAACAACTGGTGTAACTATCTCTTCTATCTTTTTTATTATTCTTTCTTGATTATCAATTTTTTCCATATTTTCACCTCTTTTCTAAAATCTTACTACTAAAGAGGGAGTGGACAAAAAATCCACTCCCTTTTAAACTAGCATACTACTTTATTCAAGTTATTATACCATACCTTTTTAAAAAAATCAATTATTTATCAGAATTTCTCTAACTCATCCCTCGTTTTTCTTTAAATTTTTTATTAAATCCTTTGATCTGTTTTTCTCTATTCAATATATTAAATTAAGTTCCTATATATTTAATATTCATTTTTTATATAATAATTGATTTTTATATTTTTTGTAGTATATTATTATCAAAGGTTTAAATTTAATACAATTATTTGGAAAATTAGGAGGTTTTTTCTATGAATAAAAATGGAAAAAAAGTTGTAATTGGAGTTATTGGTTCAGACTGTCATGCTGTCGGGAATAAAATAATTCATCACGTTTTAGAAGCAAATGGATTTGATGTTATAAATATTGGAGTTCTTTCTCCTCAAGCTGATTTTATAAATGCTGCTGTTGAAACAGATGCAGATGCTATAATTGTTTCTTCTCTATACGGGCATGGAGAATTAGATTGTCAAGGTATGAGAGAAAAATGTAAAGAAGCTGGCCTTGATAATATCTTGCTATATGTTGGTGGAAATATAGTAGTCGGAAAACAAGTTTGGGAAGATGTAGAGAAAAGATTCAAAGCAATGGGATTTGATAGAGTATACAAACCTGGAACTCCTATTGAAGAAACAACTGAAGATCTAAAAAAAGACCTCGGCATCAATTAATTTAAATTAAAAAAGAGAGTTGATAACTATGAATGCTTATTTAGCTATAGATTTTGGAAGCACTTATACTAAACTAACTGCTATTGATTTAGATAATGAAACTATTTTAGCTACTGCTAAAGATATTACCACTGTTGAAGATGATATAATGATAGGATTCAATAAAGCCTTTGAAAATTTAAAGATTGAGATTAACAAAAAAATAGATTTTAATAAAGTTAATTTTGTCAATAAGACAGCTTGTTCCTCTGCAGCAGGTGGTTTAAAAATGATAGCTATAGGATTGGTTCCAGAACTCACGGCAGAAGCTGCAAAAAAAGCTGCTTTGGGAGCAGGAGCTAGAGTTATCAAAACCTACGCTTATGAACTTAATCATCGAGAACTTGAAGAGATAAAAAATACTCCTTTGGATATTATTTTACTTGCTGGTGGAACTGATGGTGGAAATAAAGATTGTATTATTCACAACGCTGAAATGTTAGCTGAATTTAAAATAGATGTTCCTGTTGTAGTTGCTGGAAATAAAGCTGCCATAGATGATGTTGAAAACATTTTTAAAAGTACTAGTATAGATTATTACATTACTGATAACGTAATGCCTTTTATTAATAAGCTCAATGTTGAACCTTCAAGAGAGGAAATAAGAAAAGTTTTTATGAATAAAATTGTAGAAGCTAAAGGAATGAAAAAAGCTGAAGAATTTATTCAAGGTATTCTTATGCCTACTCCTGCTTCTGTTCTCAAAGCCTCAGAAATTTTAGCAGTTGGAACTGATGAAGAAGATGGATTAGGAGATCTTATAGTCGTTGATATCGGTGGAGCTACAACTGATATACACTCTATTGCTAAGGGAGAGCCTACCAAACCCTCTGTTATGATAAAAGGTTTAGAAGAACCCTATGCTAAAAGAACTGTAGAGGGTGATTTAGGAATGAGATACTCCGCTCTAGCTCTTTTAGAAGCTGCTGGAACAAAAACGATTCGGAACTATTTACATGATTCTTTAAAACAGATTGACATTAAATCTCAATGCCTTTATAGACATAATAATATAAAGATGGTTCCACAAACTGAAGATGAGATAAAATTTGATGAAGCTATGGCTAAAGCAGCTACAGAGTTAGCAATGACTCGCCATTGTGGTGTATTAGAATGTGTATATACTCCAATGGGAACTATGTTTAATCAAAATGGAAAAGATTTAACAGAAACGCCTTATGTTATTGGAACTGGAGGAGTTATTATTCACAGTTTAAATCCTCACGAGATTTTAAAAGCAGGTAATTTTAATCAAGAGGATCCCATTCATCTTAAACCAGTTAATCCAAAGTTTTTAATTGATAAAACTTATATTTTATCAGCTATGGGACTTTTAGCCCAAGAATATCCAAATATAGCTATAAGAATAATGAAAAAATTTTTAGTTAAAGCTTAAACTTTATTTAAAGAATATTTAAGGAGGATTAATTATATATGAAACTTAGATTTAAAAAATGGACAGAAGAGGAATTCTTTCAAATGAGAGAAGAAGTTTTAAAAGGTTGGCCTACTGGTAAAGATGTAGACCTTGAAGAAGCTATTAAATACCACAAATCATTACCTGAGTCAAAAAGCTTCTCTAAAAAATTAATAGATGCTAAAAAATCCGGAATTACTTTAGCACAACCTAGAGCAGGGGTAGCTTTAATTGATCAACATATTGAGCTTCTAAACTTTCTTGATAAAGAGGGAGGAGCTGATTTATTACCTAGCACTATAGACTCTTATACTAGACAAAATAAGTATGAAAATTGTGAAAAGGGGATAGAGGAATCTATAAAAGCTGGCAGATCACTTCTTAATGGTTTTCCCGGAGTAAATCATGGAGTAGCTGGATGTAGAAAAGTTGTTGAAGCCACTAGCCTTCCGCTTCAATTAAGACATGGAACTCCAGATGCTAGACTTCTTTCAGAAATAATGATTGCTGCTGGATTTACTTCAGATGAGGGGGGAGGAATTAGTTATAATGTTCCCTATGCTAAGTCTGTTTCTTTAGAAAAAACTCTTATTGATTGGCAATATGTAGATAGACTTGTTGGATGGTATGAAGAGCATGGAGTTTCTATAAATAGAGAACCTTTTGGACCTTTAACTGGTACTTTAGTTCCACCTTCAATGTCCAATGCTGTTGGAATCTTGGAAGGATTAATGGCTGCTGAACAAGGGGTTAAAAATCTCACTTTAGGTTATGGTCAATGTGGAAACCTAATTCAAGATGTGGCTGCAATAAGAGCTCTTGAAGAACAAGCAGAAGAGTATTTTAAAAAGTTTGGATATAACGATATTCAATTGACTACTGTATTCCATCAATGGATGGGTGGTTTCCCTGAAGATGAAGCTAAAGCCTTCGGTGTTATCTCTAACGGAGCCTCAGCTGCTGCCTTAGCTGGAGCTACTAAAGTTATTGTTAAAACTCCTCACGAGGCTATTGGAGTTCCTACAAAAGAGGCTAATGCTGCTGGTATTAGAGCTACAAAAATGGTTTTAAATCTACTTAAAGGACAAAAATTATCTACCTCTCCAGAATTAGAAAAAGAGATTGAAATAATCAAAGCTGAAACTAAATGTATTTTAGATAAAGTATATGAGCTTGGAAATGGAGATTGGGCTATCGGTATAGTAAAAGCCTTTGAACAAGGTGTTCTTGATGTTCCGTTTGCCCCATCAATCTATAATGCTGGTAAAATGATGCCAGCTAGAGATAATGTTGGTAAAGTTAGATATCTTGCTGTAGGAAATGTTCCACTTAGTAAGGAGTTAGTTGATTACAATATGGCTCAATTAGAGGAAAGAGCTAAATTTGAAGGAAGACCTGTAACTTTCCAAATGATTGTAGATGATATTTTTGCAGTTGGAAAAGGAACTTTAATTGGAAGACCAGAAAATAAATAATTGTTATTTTTAATTATAATATTTAAGAAATTTGGGTTAAAAATTAGGAGGAATATATTATGAAAATTGTAGATGTAGTTTGCTCAGCAGGAAAAACAGGATTCTATTTCGATGACCAAAGAGCTATAAAAGCTGGAGCTGGACATGATGGAATGTTTTATTTAGGAAAATCAGTCACTCCAGGATTTGAAACTATTAGACAATCTGGTGAATCTATCTCTGTTCAATTAATATTAGAAGATGGACAGGTTGCTTTTGGAGATTGTGCTGCCGTTCAATATTCAGGTGCTGGTGGAAGAGATCCTCTATTTTTAGCAAAGGATTTTATTCCAGTTATCGAAAAGAATATAGCTCCAAAATTGATAGGAAGAGATTTAAATAATTTTAAGACTTTAGCTGAAGAGTTTGATTCGATGCAAATTGAGGGTAAAAGATTACATACAGCTATAAGATATGGAATTACTCAAGCTCTATTAGATGCCGTTGCTAAAGCAAGAAAAGTTACTATGGCTGAGGTAATTCAAAAAGATTATAATACTGGAATTGAAATTTCAAAAAGACCAATATTTACTCAATCTGGTGATGATAGATATATTAATGCAGATAAGATGATAATCAAAGGAGCTGATGTCCTTCCTCATGCTTTAATTAACAATGTTAAAGAAAAATTGGGGGAACGTGGTGAAATTTTACTTGACTATGTTAAATGGCTTAGAGATAGAATCCTATCAAAAAGAGTAAATTCTGAATACTATCCTATATTCCACATTGATGTATATGGAACTATTGGAGCAGCATTTGACTGCGATACAGCAAAAATGGCTGATTACATATCTACATTAGTTGAAGCAGCAAAACCTTTCAAGTTAAGAATAGAAGGTCCTATGGATGTTGAAGACAGAGATAAACAGATTGAAGCTTTAGCGGCTCTAACAACTGAAGTAGACAAAAGAGGAATCGAAGTTGAACTTGTAGCAGACGAATGGTGTAACACTTTAGAAGATATTAAACTTTTTGCTGATAAAAAAGCTGGTCATGTAGTTCAAATTAAGACTCCAGATCTAGGAGGAGTTAATAATATTGCTGATGCTATTCTTTACTGTAATAAAGTAGGAATAGGTTCTTATTGCGGAGGAACTTGTAACGAAACAAATAGATCTGCTGAGGTTACAACAAATATTGCAATGGCCTGTGGAGCACTTCAAGTTTTAGCTAAACCAGGAATGGGTGTTGATGAAGGGTTTATGATAGTATTTAATGAAATGGCTAGAGTTGAAGCCTTAGTTAACAGAAGAAAAAATAGATAATTTAATAACCTTAGGATAAAGTGACTGTTGTTAAAATACAACAGCCACTTTTCCTTTAATTTTTAAAGAGGGTGAAATATATGACGTTAAAAAAAGCTACTAAATGTGGGACACTAGAATCAAATGATATATTCTTAATTCTTACCCCCACAAATGATGGTATAGAGATAGATTTAGAAAGTACTGTCCAAAAACAATTTGGTGAACATATAAAAGAATTGATAAAAAGCAAATTGCTAGAGCTAGGAATTGATAGTGTACATGTACAAGCTCAAGATAAAGGGGCTCTTGATTATACTATAAGGGCTAGAGTTGAAGCTGCTGTTATAAGAGGTTTATAATATATTCTTAAGATAAGAGGTGTATTTATAGTGAAATTAAGAAGAACTATGTTATTTATGCCAGGAAATAATCCTGGTATGTTACAAACAGCAGCTGTATTTGGTTCAGATGCTGTGATATTTGATTTAGAAGATGCTGTTGCTTTAACTGAAAAAGATGCAGCTAGAATATTAGTAAGTGAAGCTTTAAAAAATATAGAATATAATGATGTTGAAGTTGTTGTTAGAATAAATCCTTTGGCTACACCTTTTGCTAATAAAGATATTGAGGTTATTGCTAGACTCAAACCAGATGCTATTCTTTTACCAAAATCTTGTCCTGAAGATATAGCTGAATTGGATAAAAGATTAAATGCAATAGAAGAAGAAGAGGGCTTTGAAGCTGGAAGCATAAAAATTCACCCATTAGTTGAAACAACTTATGGAGTTGAAAAAGTATATGAAACTATTAAAGCTAGTCCAAGAGTTATCTCTGTTTTACTTGGAGGAGAGGATTTAGCTGTAGATTTGGGTGTAAAAAGAACTAAAAATTCCGACGAACTTCTTTATGCTAGAACTAAAATTATAAATGCTTGTAAAGCTTGTAAAGTAGATGCAATTGATACTCCTTTCACTGACACGAACGATTATGAAGGGTTGATGGCTGATACATTAAAGGCTAAAATGCTTGGTTTTACAGGTAAACTAAGCATAAATCCTAGACAAATAGACACCATACATAGAGCCTATGCTCCATCAAATGATGAAATCAATCATGCTTTAAGAGTTATGGCGGCAAAAGATGAAGCGGATAAACAAGGACTTGGTGTCTTCTCTTTAGATGGTAAAATGGTTGATCTTCCTATCATTAACAGAGCTATCCATACTTTGGACATGGCAAGACTAATGGGACTTATTGATTAATTATTAAGGCGAGGTGTTTTTAAATGAAAAATATATTAGGAAGAGAGATTCCTGATTTTATAGAGGGATATGGTAAGGTCACTCATTACAATGGTTATCTTGCTAATAAAATGGGAACTATAAAAAAAGATTTTAATTTTAAATCTATTAATCCCTATGATAATAAACTGTACACTGATATTTCAAAGTTAATGGATATTCTTCCACTCAAAGATGGAATGACACTCTCTTTTCATCATCACTTAAGAAATGGTGACTATGTTTTAAATTTTATTATGAAAGAAATTGCTCAAAGAGGATATAAAAATATCACTATAGTTGCTAGCTCAATATTTCCTTGTCATAAACCTATTGTTGAATATATTGAAAAAGGAATTATCACACAAATTTATGCTGGCTATATATCTGGACCTGTGGCACAGGCTATTTCTGAAGGTAAACTTCAAAAGCCAGCTATTATGCACACTCATGGAGGACGTGCTAGATTGATGGAGACAGGAGAAGTAAAAGTAGACATTGCTTTTGTTGCAGCTCCTACCTCTGATGAATATGGGAATATCAATGGAGTTGAAGGAAAATCAGCTTGTGGTGCTTTAGGATATGCTCACTCTGATGTTGAAAATGCTCACTTAGTTGTGGCTATTACTGATAATCTTGTTTCTTTCCCAAATCCAATAATAGAGATAAATCAAACTTTGATTGATTATGTTTTGGTTGTAGAAGCTATTGGAGATCCTAAAGGAATTGTATCTGGAACTACACAGATAACTAAAAATCCAATTGGTTTAAAAGTTGCTGACTTAACAGCTAAATTTATTGAACAATCTGGCTACCTAAAAGATGGAGTAAGCTTTCAAACTGGTGCTGGTGGAATATCTTTAGCTGTTGCTGCTGAAGTTAAAAGTTTAATGAAAAACAAGAATATAGTTGGTAGTTTCGCTGCTGGAGGAATTACTGGATATATTGTTGATATGTATAAAGAAGGGCTTTTTAAAGCTTTATTTGATGTTCAATGCTTTGATTTAGAGGCAATAAAGTCAGCTAAAGAAAATCCTAATCATATAAAAATGTCAGCTTCAATGTATGCTAACTGCAATAATAAAGGAGCTGTTGTAAACAAACTCGATATTGTTATCTTAGGTGCTACAGAGATAGATACAGCTTTTAATGTTAATGTTACTACAGGTTCTGATGGCATTATCATGGGTGGATCTGGTGGACATAGTGATACTGCTGCTGGCTCTAAACTTTGCATCATTGTTTCTCAATTAGTGAATGCCAGAATATCTGTTCTTAAAGAAAAAATAACTACTATTACAACTCCTGGTGAAACTGTAGATGTCCTAGTAACTGAAAGAGGAATCGCTATAAATCCTTTAAGAGAAGATTTAATTGAAAAATTTAAAAACTCTAATCTTCCTATTAGGACAATTGAAGAGTTAAAAGAAATTGCTGAAAAAATGACTGGAAAAGAAAAACCTATTGAATTTGAAGAGAAAATAGTAGCTATTGTACAATATCGGGATGGTTCTGTTGTAGATGTAGTAAAACAGATAAAAAAATAATCTTTCTTAATATTTCTCAAAAAATATAAATTTTTTCTATTGACAAAATTTATAAATAATCTTAAAATATCTCTTGGACAAAATTTTTATAGATTTAAAGGAGAAATATTAAAATGAATCAAAATAATCATGTTAAAATTGAAGTTGCAGATCCTTCTGCACTAGGACTTTTAGGACTTGCTATTGTTACTTTAGTAGCTTCAGCTAGTAAATTTGGAATTGTTAGTAGTGTATCTTTAGTTATTCCTTGGGCAATTTTCTTAGGAGCTTTTGTACAATTAATCGCATGTTTAAACGATATTAAACATGGAAATGTATTTGGAACAACTGCTTTTGGTGGATATGCTTTCTTCTGGTTTGGAATGGCTATGAGTTGGATGATTCAACTTGGTGTATTTGGAGAAGCTATGAGAGCTGCTGCAGATCCTAAAACTTTTGGATTTGCATTTATAGGTTACTTAATCTTTACTCTATATATGACAATCGGAGCTGTTGAAACTAATAAGACACTACTTGTTATATTTATACTAATTGATTTCCTATTTATTGGACTAGCTCTTTCATCTTTTGGAATAGCTTACCACTTTACTCACTTTTTAGCTGCTCTAGCTGAGTTATTAATAGCTTTAGTTTCATTTTATGCCTCAGCAGCAAATGTTTTAAATAAGACATTTGGTAGAGAGTTTTTACCTTTAGGTAAACCACTTGGAATATTTAAAAATCACGCAAAATAAGTTTTTGTCAACTTATTTTCACACTAATTTCAAGAAATAAATTATTGACTTTTTTAGTATTAAATGATATAATTTCATGGAAATTTAAAGTGTTAACCATCAAGAGAGATTGAGGGACTGGCCCTATGACATCTCAGCAACCTGCTTTTCAAAAGTGTGGTGCTAACTCCTGATAGATGGATGAAAACTTGGACTTGATTTATGAGCCCTTCATCTATCTAGGTGAAGGGATTTTTTATTAATATTTTTGTTAAAATTTTAGGAGGATAATAAACAAATGAAAAATTTAACTTATTTTACATCTGAATTCGTATCACCTGGACATCCTGATAAAGTATCTGACCAAATATCTGATGCTGTATTAGATGCTTGTCTTGCTGATGACCCTAACTCTAGAGTAGCTTGTGAAGTTTTCTGTACTACTGGACAAGTTATCGTTGGAGGAGAGATTACTACTTCTACTTACATTGATATCCAAGATATCGTTAGAAGAAAAATTGATGAAATTGGATATAGAGAAGGTATGGGATTTGACTCTAACTGTGGAGTATTAAATGCTATACATGCTCAATCACCTGATATCGCTATGGGAGTAGATGTTGGTGGAGCTGGAGACCAAGGAATAATGTTTGGTGGAGCTGTTAAAGAAACTCCTGAACTTATGCCTCTTGCACTAGTACTAGCTAGAGAGATCCTTGTAAAACTTACTAAAATGACTAGAAGTAAAGAGTTAGCTTGGGCTAGACCTGATGCTAAAGCTCAAGTAACATTAGCTTATGATGAGAATGGAAAAATAGATCACGTTGATACAATAGTATTATCAGTACAACACAATCCAGATGTAACACAAGAACAAATAAAAGCTGACGTAAAAGAAAGAGTAATAAAACCAGTATTAGAAGCATATAACTTAAATCCAGCTGATGTAAAAAAATATCATATCAACCCAACAGGAAGATTTGTTATAGGAGGACCTCACGGAGATACTGGACTTACAGGAAGAAAGATAATAGTAGATACTTATGGTGGATACTTTAGACATGGTGGAGGAGCTTTCTCAGGAAAAGACCCTTCAAAAGTGGATAGATCAGCAGCTTATGCAGCAAGATGGGTAGCAAAAAATATAGTAGCGGCAGATTTAGCATATAAATGTGAAGTTCAACTATCATATGCAATAGGAGTAGTAGAGCCAACATCTGTAAAAGTAGATACATTTGGAACAGGAAAAGTAAGTGAGATAGAACTTGCTGAAGCAGTTAAAAAGGTATTTGATTTAACACCTAGAGGAATAGAAAGATCACTAGAATTAAGAAGTGGAAAATTCAAATATCAAGATTTAGCAGCATTTGGACATATTGGAAGAACTGATTTAGATATTCCTTGGGAAAAAACAAATAAAGTTGAAGAATTAAAAGCTGCATTAAATAAATAATATATTTTAAAGAAGTTATAAGATTATGTACTATATTTTTATAACTTCTTTTTTTCTTTTATAAAATTAAAAATATTTTTTCAAAAAAGTGTTGACTTTTTTATTAAAAAGGTGTATCCTTAACACATAGATTTTAAATTTTATGGAGGCAGATATGAGATTTCACATTTTTGGTTTGACTGCACAATTTAATAATAACAATAATAATATGTCGAGGTTTGGACTTTAAGTAGTATATGTTTTTCTACTTGTGGTACAAATCTTTTTCGAGTTTAACTGATTTGTACCCGACCTTGTTTATAAGCCATTCGGGTACACCGAATGGCTTTTTTATTTAATAAATAACTGTTAAGGAGTGATATATATGACAAAAACTTATGAGTGTAAATTGGATCTATTTGAAACAGAGGTAGCCATAAAAAAAGTTAAAGATTTTTTTGAAAGAGCTTTAGCTTATGAATTAAATTTAACTAGGGTATCTGCACCACTTTATGTAAGAAAATCTTCTGGGCTAAATGACGATTTAAGTGGAATTGAGAGACCTGTTAACTTCGATACTCACTGGGATAGAGATGAAGAGTATCAAATTATACATTCATTAGCAAAATGGAAAAGAATGGCTCTTAAAAGATATAAATTCCCTGTACATACTGGACTTTATACAGATATGAATGCAATTAGAAGAGATGAGGATTTAGATAATATTCACTCTATGTATGTTGACCAATGGGACTGGGAGCTTATTATAAATAAAGAAGAGAGAACAACTGAAACTCTTAAAGCTATTGTTAAAGATATCTATAAAGCACTTAGAAAAACAGAGGAATTCATCAATAGAGAATATCCTGTATTTACAACAAAGCTACCAGAAGATATTTTCTTCATAACTTCTCAAGAGTTAGAAGATGCTTATCCTGAACTTACAGCAAAGCAAAGAGAAAATGAGATCTGTAGAGTGCACAAGGCAGTATTTATTTCTCAAATTGGTAAAACTTTAAGATCAGGTAAAAAACATGATGGAAGAGCTCCAGACTATGATGACTGGGAATTAAACGGAGATATATTAGTATGGAACCCTGTACTAGAACAAGGATTTGAACTTTCATCTATGGGAATTAGAGTAAGTGAAGAGAGCTTACAACTTCAATTAAAACTTGATGGTAAAGAGGAGAGAAAAGAACTTCCTTTCCATAAATCACTTTTAGCTAAAGAGCTTCCATATACAGTTGGAGGAGGAATTGGACAATCTAGAATCTGTATGTTCTTCCTTGAAAAACTTCATATTGGAGAAGTGCAAGCTTCTATTTGGCCAGAAGAAATGGTTGAAAAATTTGCTAAAATTGGAGCTCATTTCCTATAAGAATTTCTAAATGACTGCTCAGCATAGCTGAGCAGTTTTTTTTAAATCAAAATATACCTGAATGATTACTTATTTTCTTGTATTCTCTTTAAAAATTCTCATAATATTAGTTGCAGTAAATATTCCAACAGCCATAGCTCCCGCTATAATAAATGTACTTATTCCCTTTTCTAGTGCTAATGGATAATTCTTATTTATAAGGTTATACATCATATAATATATTCCTCCTCCTGGTGCAAGGGGAATAAGAGCCGCTATTAGTATAGTTGTAACTGGAGTTTTCAATTTTCTTGCTACTATCTCCGAATACATTGATAAACATAGAGTAGCTAAAAAATAATTTGGTCCATCTGTCAATCCATAATTTTTTCCTAAAAGGTATACAGCCCAACTTATTCCTCCTGCTATTCCCGTATGAAATAGATTTCTATTTCTAATATTAAACATTATTCCAAAACCAATAGTAGTTATTATTGATGCAACTATCTGTACTATCCAATTACTAAAATAGATATCTATCATATTGTTCCTCCTAATTTTAAGAAAATATTAAGTGCTACTCCTGAACCAACTGCAATAGAGGTTCCTATCATTACTACTTCCATTAATCTTGACATTCCTGTAACCAAATCTCCGGCAAATATATCTCTCATAGAGTTAATAAAAGCCACCCCTGGAACCAATATCATCAAAGTTGAGATAATTGTAATCGAAGCATCCGAGGTAAAACCTGTATGGTAAAAAAAATAAGCTGCTACTGTTGCCATAAATCCACATAATAAATTAGTAAAAAAAGTTCCTAAGTTTAATTTATCTGATATTTTTGAAAAAATTGCTACAACCAATCCAGATAAAAAAGAAGCTATAAAATCATTCATATTTCCAAGAAAAAGTATTGAGAAAAAAGAGGCTCCTATACAATTCCCAGCAGTATTTAATATAAAGGAGTACGGTGCTTCTCTTCGTATCTCTTGTAATTTTTCTTCTAAAATTTCTACATCATAATTCTCAATATTTTTAATTAAAGAGAAAACCTTATATACCTTATCTAAATTAGTACTTCTTGATTTTACTCTTCTTACTAAAGATATTATCTCCCCATTAGAATTCTCTAATGTTATAATTATACAAGTAAGAGTAGCAAAACATTGAGGATAAAATCCAAAATACTCTGCCACCGTACACACACTATTCTCTACTCTATATACTTCTGAACCACTCTCTAAAAGGGCTTCTCCCACATCACCAGCAAGGTTTAATACCCTATACTCAAATTGTTTTTCCATAGTTAACTCCTCTTTAATAATTTATCCAATTGATTATATCATAGGATATTTAGAAATAAAAGATAGTTTATATAAAAAAAGAAGTTGCTGTAAATTATAGTTACAACAACCTCTAATTATATCTATTTCTCTAATTTATTTAGTTCTTCCTCTAGTATATTCAGAAGTCTATCAAATTCAACTGCTACAGCATGGAAGCTTTCCTCTTTCTCTAAATCAACACCTGCTTTTTTTAATTGAGACATTGGGTGGTCATTTCCACCAGATTTTAAAAGCGTTAAATATGCTTCCTTAGCACTTTCTCTCTCCTCAACTGAATATTTTTCATTAGTTATTCTATCATATAGATTTGCTGATGAAGCAAAGCTAGTAGCATACTGATATACATAGTAAGGTGAGTTAAAGAAATGTGGAATTCTTGCCCATATTATTTTTTGTAACTCGTCCATAGTTATTGTATCTCCAAAATACTCTTTAAATAGATTATCCATTATTCCACTAAGTACATCTGGAGTAACTGCTTTTCCTTCCTCTA
The DNA here is from genome assembly GCF_016900045.1 of Fusobacterium mortiferum. Lineage (GTDB taxonomy): Bacteria > Fusobacteriota > Fusobacteriia > Fusobacteriales > Fusobacteriaceae > Fusobacterium_A > Fusobacterium_A pullicola. The sequence goes on along the minus strand of NZ_JACSNP010000006.1, from coordinate 27,076 downwards.
TCAATTTATGAGCTTGATACTCATAGTTTGCAAATAGAGTTTGAATATAGAAAGTTCCTACTATATTCCCTAAAGCTTGCTCTATCAATGCTATTTTTTCAATAGGATCATTTGAATTTTTTATCATATAATCAAGAAGTAATCTCTCATTGAATGTAGATGCCACTTCAGCTACAAATATTGTATAATTGTGTGTAGCATATGGTTGATTTTCATTAGAAAGCATAGTATGTAAAGTATGTCCTAATTCATGCGCCAATGTAAATACATCATCTAAAGTAGATTGATAGTTCAATAACATATATGGATGTACATCATACACTCCTATAGAGTAAGCTCCACTTCTTTTATTTTCAGTTTCAAATACATCTATCCATCCTTCACTTATAGCTGTATTCATCTTTTTAGAGTAATCTTCTCCCAATGGAGCTACTGAATTATATACCATCTCCTTAGCTACATCATAATCAAAATTTTTATCATATTCAACTATATTTATACTGTTGTCATAGTAGTGATACTCTTTCAGTCCTAAGGCTTTCTTTCTTAAATTAACGTATCTTTGTAGAGGGGCATTATTATCTATTGCCGATTTTAGTAAAGTAGTATATACCTCTGTTGGTACATTTTTAGGTTCAAGAGCTTTTTCTAAGCTTGAACTATAGTTTCTTCCTTTAGCTGAAGCTACATCTCTTTGAAGTAGTGCTCTATAGATAGCACCATAAGTATTTTTGTTATTATTAAAAGCTCCATATAAAGCTTCAAAAGCTTTCTTTCTATCCTCTTGATTTCTATTAGTAGCTAAAACCTTTGAATAAACACCATTTGTTACAGGTCCCTCATAACCATCAGATAATTTTACCTCATTCCATTTCATATCTGAAATAGATAGTTCAGCATATATATCATGTGGAGCTCCCATATATTGTCCATAATAAGATAGAAGTTTCTCCTTTCCTTCATCTAATACATGTCCTTGTAATCTATATATCTCCATAAGTCCAAATCTTTGATCTTTTAATTTTGGATTTTCCTCTATCCATTTTTCCATAGTAGCTTGTGGAATTTCTAATATCTCTGGTGTTATCCAAGCCGCACTTACAGAATACTCTGTATAAACCGATTGAATCTCTTGAAGTTTTACTGAAGATGTTTCATCTTTAGAATCTAAATCTTTTAACATATATACATATACGTATAGTTTATCTAATAACCTTCCCATTTTTTCTTCTAATTGAATAAGCTCTATAAACTTCTTAGAGTCCTCTTTTATCTTTCCTTTGTATTGAGGAATCTCTTTCATCATTGCTTTTAGTTCCTCTAGTTCTCTATCCCACTCTAACCAATCTGAATAGAAATCATTCATATTCCATTTATATTTATTATCAATCTCACTTCTTTTTAACACTTTACTCTCCTTCTCAAGTGGTTTAATAATCTCATTTTTTACTACTTCTTTTTTCTCTCTCTTTTCATTAGTGAAATAGAGTCCAGCTAATGCTGCGATAAATCCAATAATTATGAGATTTTTCATTTTACCACCTCTCTAATCTAAGTTTTTTAATTTTATCTCTCTATCTTGAGGAAGAATCTTATTTAAAACTACTCCAGCAAAAGCTGCTAAAGCTAATCCTGAAACTGAAACAGTTTGCCAAATAACAATATTATCCACAGCTATTCCTAATACAAATATTATAGATGCTATTATTAGATTTCTTGAATTTGAAAAATCAAGTCTTGCATCAACTACAGTTCTTACTCCAACAGAGGCTATCATACCGAAAAGTATAACCGATACTCCTCCCATTACTGGTAAAGGTATTGTTTGTAGTAATATTCCAAACTTACCTATAAATCCTAAAATTATCGCATAACAAGCTGCTATTCTTAATATTGCAGGATCATAAACCTTTGTTACTGCTAATACTCCAGTATTCTCTCCATAAGTAGTATTTGCTGGTCCACCTAAAAGCCCTGCCGCTATTGTAGCAAGTCCATCCCCTAAAAGAGTTCTATGTATTCCTGGATCTTTAAAGAAATCCTTTCCTACTACCGCTCCATTAGTTGTAATATCTCCTATATGCTCTATAAATACTACTAGAGCTATTGGAGCTATTGCTATTATTCCAGTAAGTGACATCTTTGGAATTGTAAATAAGTCACTTGCTGCCTCTGCTGATAATCCTATCCATTTAGCTTGAGATACAACACTAAAATCTACCATTCCTAAAAAAGTTGCTACTATATATCCTACTATTACAGCACTTAATATTGGAATAAGTCTTAGGAAAGATTTTTTCATCATAGTTATAGATACCATTGTTACAATTACTGCAAAAGCTACGATTAAACTTTTTGTATCAAATTTTCCATTAGCATAACCAGCCATATTTAAAGCTGTTGGACTCATTCTAAGTCCTATCAACATGATAATAGGTCCTGTTACTATTGGAGGAAAGAATGATTTTACTCTCTCTACTCCAAAAGTTTTTACTAAGTAAGACATAAGAACATATATAAATCCCGCTGCTATTACTCCACCCTTTATAGCTCCAATTCCTTCATTTTTTAAAACTAAAGTCAAAGCTCCTATAAAGGCAAAAGATGAACCTAAAAATACTGGTACTATTCTCTTAGTGCAGAAGTGGAAAATTAAAGTTCCTACTCCAGCAGCTATCAAAGCTAATGATGGATTTAATCCAGTCAAGAATGGGACTAACACCGTAGCTCCAAACATAGCAAGTACATGCTGTATTCCCAAAATAAATTTTGTTTTTCCTGTTACAAGCTCTTTGTTTTCCATTTTTTAATTTCCTCCATATATTTTTAATTTTATTTTATTACAACTCCCATTAACTTTCCTTTACTAAAAGAAACAACACATCTGTCCTCAATAGCTATATTACTCATACAGATACTATCCCCTTGATGTAAAGTATACTCTTTAAGCGGATATTTAAATCCCTCTAAAGTTAATCCTTCAACCTTCTCTGAAAAAGGTATAAAAGATATTATTTTTCCCTTTGCTCCTACAAACTCCTTATACTTCTCTATTGCAAAAATTTCCTCTTTTTCAGTTAAGAAGCTTAAATTTTTAAATTTAAACATCAAATTTAAATTGGTTAGTTCGTGGTCTTTTCTTCCACCTAATCCACCAATTATAATAATTTTTTCATATTTTTTCTCTGCTATATATTGTAATATTAACTCCCCATCAGTATAATCCTTATCTTTTGGGAATTTTTTTATTACTACTCTATTCTCTCTATACTTATCTAATATTTCCTCCGACACAGAATCAAAGTCTCCCCAAATCTCTTTTGGGAATAGTTTTAACTCCTCTAATAGATTTGCTCCACCATCTGCACAGTAGATATCTCCCCTATCTTTTTCCAAAATGTTTAAATAATACTCCTTACTTCCCAAAAATTCTCCATTAAAAAAAACATATGCTACTCTCATATTTACCTCTAATCATCATCAAACTCAGTATCAACAACTATAAATATTGGGAGATGATCTGAAACTTTATCCTTCATCACTCTATACTGTTTTTTTGTGAAATTTAATGCTCCGCTCTTTCCCTTAAACTCACTAGTATATATCTTAGATAGAAACATATTGTCATATGAGTTAGCTAGTTTATCCTTACCTAAAGTTGTTTTTATTCTTGGAGAAATAGCATATCCTATATCATCACTGTGATTTAACAACTTTTCAAAAGATTCATCATCAGCACTTAAATTAAAGTCTCCTGCTATTATTATATCATTCTCATTTTCATCTAAACCTTGAAAATAATCATATACACTATCCATAGCAAAAGCCTCAGCTCTTCTTTCAGACTCTTTCTTTCCAAACTTAGAGTGAACTAGAATAAAAGTAAAGTCAAAATTATCTATCTTAAAATCAGCTCCATAAGGTGGTCTTTCAAAACCTTTTACCTCATCTGGATAGAACCCTCTCGCCTCTAGAAATTCAACTCTATCACTCTTCCAAATATATGCAAAATACTCTTTATAACTCGTACTTCCAACGGCATATGGAGATATATGATATCTCCAAGTAGTCCCACTCTCTTTTTCTAGCTCTTTTACTAATTTTTCAACCCCTACCGGGTTCATTACCTCTATTAGTCCTATTATATCAAACTCCTTTAAAACTTTACTCATATAGTTAAAGTCTTTCTGAGCTTTTCCTAATCTCAAAGTATTAAAAGAAGCTATATACCCTTCCTGAGCAAACATTGTAACTATCATCAATAGATATACAATAAAAAATCTTATCTTTCTCATTCTTCCTCCCTAATTTATATCTTTAGATATTATACCATCTATTTTAAAAATTCTCTATTATATTATTTAAATTTAAAAACTTTTTAATTTTTATCTCTATTTCTTTTCTTTATTATCCAAGATAACATTTGACTTTTTTTTATTTTTCAACTATAATTTTTCTAATATAAATACAATAATATCTATAATTTTAAAGGAGGGTATGATTATGATTGCAGCTTTTTTTGATATTGATGGTACTATTTTTAGAAACTCTCTTTTGACTGAACATTTTAAAAAACTGATAAAGTATGATTTATTAGATTTTAGTGAATATGATAGAAGAGTTAAAGAGGCTTTCAAACTTTGGGATGAAAGAGTTGGAAATTATGATAATTACTTAGGAGATCTTACTGGTACATATGTTGATGCTATCAAAGGACTTCCTACGAAATATAATGACTTTGTAGCTGACAAAGTAGTAGAATTAAAAGGAAATAAGGTATATGCTTATACTAGAAAAATGATAAAATGGCATAAAGAGCAAGGACATCTTGTTATTTTTATATCTGGAAGCCCTGATTTTTTAGTTTCAAGAATGGCAAAAAAATGGGGAGCAGATGACTTTTGTGGCTCTACTTACCACACCGATGAAAAAGGGGCTCTTACTGGTGAAATATCGCCAATGTGGGATTCTAAAAATAAATTAAAATCAATAAATAAATTTTGTGAAAAATATACAATTGATTTGGAGAAAAGCTATGCCTATGGAGATACCCATGGAGATATAACTATGCTAGAGTTAGTTGGTAATCCAAAAGCTATCAATCCTAGCTTAGAACTTATTAATACTATAAAAAATGATGAAAACTTAAAAGCAAAAACAGAAATCATTATTGAAAGAAAAGATGTGATCTACTCTGTAAATGCTGATGTTAAAATTTTAAATCCTAATTTTTAGATTTTTATTCTTATAAAATTGAGGAGGAAAGAAAAGTGGTGAAAAAATTCATTTACTTTATCGTTTCAACTCTACTTCTGTTTTTTAGTTCAAGTATCAATCCTAAGATGGATGTAAATAGCTTTTATGATAAAAATCAAGCTATCTATATGATACGTACTAACGATAATACAGAAAGTTACGGTTTTATCCAACTTAATAAGGTAGAAATTTTTGCTAAAAATATTATTAGAACTGGAACATCCTTAAATTCCTTTGAGATAAAACCTGTAGTTGAAAAAGTTATAGAGATTAAAGAGAGTACACCTCATCTCTATAAAATTGGAGACTATACAATTTTAACTCGATATGAGTCCCGCATACTACTCATTTAAAACTTCTTAATTTTTACTAAAAATATTTTAAAGTAAATTTTAAGGAGTTATATTATGAGAAATTTTTTTATTGGTACTGACGTTGGTTCAACAACTGTTAAAATTGTTTGTTTGGATGAGGAAAAAAATATTGTCTATTCTATTTATCAAAGACATCTTTCAAATGTAAGAGAGACTACTAAAAATATGTTTGATGAATTTTTTAAATTTATCAAAGAAAAATATGGAGAAGATATCAGTTTTAAGATAAATCTCACAGGTTCTAGTGGTATGGGAATTGCTAATTGGATTGGAACAGAGTTTGTACAAGAAGTTATTGCTTGTATAAAAGCTATTGAAGTGGTGATTCCTGAAACAGATGTAGCTATTGAACTTGGTGGAGAGGATGCTAAAATTACTTTCTTAAAAAATGATATGGACCAAAGAATGAATGGTAGCTGTGCTGGAGGAACTGGTGCTTTTATTGATCAAATAGCAGCTCTTCTCAATACAGATGCAAGTGGTTTAAATGAGTTAGCAAAGAATTATGACACAATCTATCCTATTGCTGCTAGATGTGGAGTATTTGCTAAAACAGATATTCAACCTCTTGTTAACGAAGGAGTAAAAAAGGGAAATATAGCTGTATCAGTTTTTCAAGCAGTGGTAAATCAGACTATTACTGGACTTGCTTGTGGTAAAAAAATTACTGGGAAAGTAGCTTTCTTAGGAGGACCTCTTTTCTTTTTAAGTGAACTTAGAAAAAGATTCATTGAAACTTTAGAGTTGTCTCCTGAAGATGTGATTTTTCCCAAAAATTCTCAAATTTTTGTAGCACAAGGAGCAGCACTACTTTCCGAAGAAAATAGTAACTCTTATTCTTTAGATGAACTTAAGAATAAGTTCTTAAAATTAAATGAAAAGGATACTTCTGAAACTTCAAGGCTTCAACCACTATTCAATAACAAAGAGGAAATTGAAGAGTTTTATTCTAGACATGAGAAAGAGAAGATAGAAAATAGAGACATTGCCAGTTATTCTGGAAATGCCTATCTCGGTATTGATGCTGGTTCTACTACAATAAAAATAGTACTCATTTCAGAAGAGAAAGAGATACTTTACTCTTTCTATTCTCACAATAAAGGAAATCCTTTAGATAATATAATTAGTAACTTAAAAACTCTTTATTCTAGACTACATGATGGTATTAAAATTAAAGGTTCTTGTGTAACTGGATATGGTGAAAATCTTATAAAGTCTGCTCTTAGAGTTGATAAAGGTGTTGTTGAAACCATCGCTCACTACAAAGGAGCTCAACACTTTCAACCTCAAGTTGATTTTATACTTGATATTGGTGGACAAGATATGAAGTGTTTAAGAATAGAAGATGGTGTCATTACCTCTATTCTACTTAATGAAGCTTGCTCATCGGGATGTGGTTCATTCCTAGAAACTTTTGCAAACTCTCTTGGAATGGATATAAAGGAATTTGCAAAACTCGGACTTACATCTAAATCCCCTGCCGACTTAGGTACTAGATGTACAGTTTTTATGAACTCAAAAGTAAAACAAGCTCAAAAAGATGGAGTTGAGGTAGCTGATATATCTGCTGGTTTATCTTACTCTGTTGTGAAAAATACACTGTTTAAAGTAATAAAAATTAAAAATAAAGAGGAGCTTGGAAACTATATAGTAGTACAAGGTGGAACATTCCTAAATGACTGTGTTTTAAGAGCTTTTGAAAAAGTTTCTGAAAGAGAGGTAATAAGACCTAATATTGCTGGACTTATGGGAGCTTTTGGAGCAGCTCTTATTGCCCTAGAAGAAGCTGGAGAAAAATCTACACTTATGAATATGAAAGAGCTTGATAACTTCCATTACACTACTAATCTTACTCGTTGTGGAATGTGTACTAATAAATGCCTATTAACTATTCATAAGTTTGAAAATGGTGAAAATTTTATTTCGGGAAACAGATGTGATAACCCTGTTGCTAAAATGAAGAAAAAACATGCTCCAAATATGTTTGAATACAAATACAACAGATTATTTAACTATACCCCGTTAGAATTATCTCAAGCTACTAGAGGGGAGATTGGAATACCTAGAGTTCTAAATTTCTATGACTCTTATCCATTCTGGTTTACTCTACTTACTGAGCTTGGATTTAGAGTTATCCTATCTGATGACTCTTCTAAGAAACTATATGAGAGTGGAATAGACACTATAACTTCAGATTCTATCTGTTATCCAGCCAAACTAGTTCATGGACATATTATGAATCTTGTTAATAAGGGAGTAAATAGAATTTTTTACCCTTGTGTAATATTTGAAGAGAAAGAGGATAAAAAATCTCAAAATCAATTTAACTGCCCTATTGTTATGTCATATCCTGAAGTTATAAAAAATAATATGGACATTATCAAAGAGAAAAATATTGATATGATGATTCCTGTATTCTCCTTTGAAAATAGAGAAGTTCTTTACAAAACTGTAATGGAAGAGTTTTCTAAATTTGGTGTTACAAAGCCTGAAGTTAAATCTGCTGTAGATAAGGCGCTTGAAGAAAAATATAATTTTAGAAAAGATATGCAAAATAGAGCTAAGGAGATTATTGAAGAACTTGAAAGAACAGATAAAATAGGTGTTGTCCTTTGTGGAAGACCTTATCACTGTGATAAAGAGATACATCATGGTATACCTAATATCATTAACTCTTTTGGGATAGCTGTATTAACTGGTGATGCTGTAGCAAGTCTTGGTTCTATTGATGAAGAGTTAAGAGTTATTGATCAATGGACTTACCACTCTAGACTCTATAGAGCAGCTACAGTTGTAGGAAAAACTCCTAATCTTGAGCTTATTGAACTAAATAGTTTTAGTTGTGGTATAGATGCTGTCACTACTGACCAAGTTAATGAGATTTTAACTAACCATGGAAAAGTACATACTCTTTTAAAAATAGATGAGATCAGTAATCTTGGAGCTATTAAAATTAGAATTAGAAGCTTACTTGCTGCTCTTGAATATAAGAAAAACTCTGTAACAAACAGTATTAAACATAAAATAGAGTATAAAAAAGCTGAGTTTACAAAAGCTATGAAAAAAGATTATACAATATTAGCTCCACAAATGGCTCCTATGCACTTTGATCTAATAAAACATGCCTTTAAAGCTCAAGGCTATAATCTTGAAATCCTTCCAGAAACTCAAGAAGCTCTTGACTGTGGATTAAAATATGTAAATAATGATGCTTGCTATCCGTCTATTCTTGTAATTGGAGAGCTTGTTTCTGCTCTTCAATCTGGAAAATATGATTTAGATAAGACTGCAGTTATGATATCTCAAACTGGTGGAAGTTGTAGGGCAACTAACTATCTTGGTTTCCTTAAAAAAGCTATCAAAGATGCTGGATTTGAAAAGGTACCTATAATCTCATTAAATGCTAATGGTTTTGAAAAACAAGAGGGATTTTCATTATCACTTCCTCTTATTCACAAGGCTTTAATGGCTGTATCATATGGGGATCTATTGATGAAACTTCTATATCACACTAGACCTTATGAACTAAAGAAAGGTGAGAGTGAAGCTCTATATACAAAATGGAAGCAACAAGTCATTAGCAATCTTCATAATGGAAACTTTTCAGAATTTAAAAGAAATTGTGAGTTAATTGTTGATGAGTTTTCAAAAATAGCAATTAGTGATGAGAAAAAAGTCAAAGTTGGTATTGTAGGAGAGATCTTAGTTAAATTCAGTCCTTTTGCTAATAATAATTTAGCTAATTTTATCGAACAAGAGGGTGGAGAAGTCTATACTTCATCACTTATGAACTTCATCAAATACTGTATCTACAGCGATATCTTCCTTGCTGAAAAATTTAAGGGAAAGATGGCTGGATTAAAATTAAGAGGGGCATTATGGGTACTAGATAGATATACAGCTATACTTAATAACGCTATATCTAAACATGCTAGATTTATGAGGGAGATCTCTATACAGGAAACTGCCAAGAAAACTTCTGAATTTATCTCAATTGGTCATCAATCTGGTGAGGGATGGTTCTTGATGGGAGAGATGATTGATTTCATTGAACATGGTGTTCCTAATATTGTTTGTGTTCAACCATTTGGTTGTCTTCCTAATCATATTACTGGAAAAGGTATGATTAAAAGACTTAGAGAGGAGTATGAAAATGTAAATATCACTCCTATAGATTATGATCCAGCTTACTCTGAAGTAAATCAACTTAATAGAATTAAACTAATGCTATCAGTAGCTAAAAAAAACATGGATCAAAAAATATCTTAATTAAATATTATCAATACAAAAATAAATAACTACTTAGTTATTCTTTGAAGAGAATCTACCTCTTATTTGAAGTAGATTCTCTTTTATTATTTCTTAAATATCAGATAATTCCCTAAAGCAAGAGGAGCAATCTCATAAATTTTTTCATAAAATTTAGATCTTTTTATCTGATAGTTCTGCTCATCTAAGGTTATCTTTCCTATCTCATTTAGTAAAGATTTAAAAATATATTTATTTTGGAAAAACTCTCCATAAAGGATTATTTTTTCTGGATTGATTACAGAGATTATCATATCTAGAGCGTAAGCTATATATTGTATAGCTTCCCCTACTACAGAAAGTGATAGCATATCTCTCTCCTCTACTCCCTCTAATACATCTTTTATCTCTAACTTTTTACCTTCATCTAATACTTTTTTTAGTGAGCTATATTGATTATTTATCCTAATTTGAGCCATAATCTTTTTTATGATAGCCCTATTGGAAACTTCTGTTTCTAGGCAACCTCTTTTACCACAAGAGCATTTTTCTAAACTATTTCTTTTAACTACCATATGACCTAACTCTCCAGACATAGAGCCGTAACCATGGTACAACATATCATTTAAATATATACTTCCCCCTACTCCCTCTTCTACATTGAGTACAACAAAATTTTGGTTATCCCTACACTCACCAAATACCTTCTCTACAAGTGCCATTACCCTAACATCATTTTCTAAATAGACTTTTTTTCTAAACTTTTTTTGAAATCTTTCAACAATAGAAATATTTTTTGTATTGTAATGTGGTGAAAAAATCGATACTCCTCTTTCACTGTCTACAAGTCCATTCATAACAACAGAGATTACCTCTACATCTCTATTCTTCGTTAACTCCTTCTCTATAATCTCCTCTGTACTTCCTACTATATCCCCTCCTAGATCTCCCAATCTATATCTTCTAGTTGAAATAATATTCCCATCTATATCTCCAATAGTTACTTGAACAAACGTAGGTGCAAAATACACCCCTAAAATATTTCCTATCTTATCTTTATTGATATTTAAAAGAGATGGTTTTCTTCCACCACTAGATTCTCCTTCTCTCTCTTCTATTATAATCTTTTTCTCTAAAAATTCATTTATCACCTTTCCAACTGCTGCTGGTGTTATTCCAAACTCTCTTGAAATATCTATTCTAGATATTCCATTCTTAGCTTTTATCAATTCCAATATCTTTAATTTTAAATTCTCTATTTTCAAAGTATCCCCCCTTACTATCTACATATATTTTATCCTATTTCTCTATAAAACTCCAAACTTATTTTAAAAAGTAAAATAACTTTTTGAATTTTTTATGTTTTTTTCTTGATTATATGTAAAAATATTATATACTAGTGATAAGTAAATAGATAAATTAATCGGAGGTTAAACATGATACAAAATCTAATAAAAGAGTTTAAAAAAGTTTTCAACTATGAGGGAAAGGTAGATGTTTTCTTTTCTCCTGGTAGAGTAAATCTTATTGGTGAACATACTGATTACAATGGTGGATTTGTTTTCCCATGTGCTCTTGATTTTGGAACTTATGGAGTTGCTGTTAAAAGAGATGATAATAAATTTAGAATGTACTCATTAAACTTTGTAAAAGAGGGAATAAAAGAGTTTTCTTTAGATGAGTTAGTAAATAAAAAAGAGGATAACTGGGCTAACTATCCAAAAGGGGTTATCAAAACTTTTATAGATGCTGGATACAAAATTGATTCTGGATTTGATATCTTAATTAATGGAACTATCCCTAATGGAGCTGGACTTTCATCTTCTGCTTCACTAGAACTTTTAACTTCTGTTGTTTTAAAAGATTTCTTTAATTTAGATATAGATATGGTTGATATGGTTAAACTATCACAAAAAGCTGAAAACCAATTTATCGGAGTAAATTGTGGAATTATGGATCAATTTGCTATTGGAATGGGTAAAAAAGATCATGCTATCCTACTTGATTGTAACTCACTTAACTACCAATATGCACCTATCTCATTAAATGGAGCATCTGTAGTTATTGCTAATACTAATAAAAAGAGAGGTCTTGCTGATTCTAAATATAATGAAAGAAGAGCATCTTGTGAAGCTGCTGTAAAGGTATTAAATGAGCATGGAATAAATATCAAATATTTAGGAGAACTTTCTGTTGAGAAATTCAATGAAGTTAAACATTTTATAACTGATGAAGAGCAATTAAAAAGAGCTACTCATGCTGTTTCAGAAAATGCAAGAACAGTTGAAGCTGTACAAAAATTAAAAGAGGGAGATATCAAAGCTTTTGGAGAGCTTATGAACCAATCTCACATATCTTTAAGAGATGACTATGAAGTTACTGGTTTTGAGCTTGATTCTTTAGTTGAAGCTGCTTGGGAAGCTAAAGGAGTAATAGGAGCTCGTATGACTGGAGCTGGATTTGGTGGTTGTACAGTTAGTATAGTAAAAGATGAAAATATAGATGAATTTATAAAATCAGTTGGAGAAAAATATACAGCTAAAACAGGACTTGTAGCTGACTTCTATGTAGCAAAAATCGGAGATGGAAGTAGAAAGTTAGGTGAATTTTAATGAATATATTTAAAGATATAAAGCTTTTACTTGCTTTTGGATTAAAAAATAATCTGATTGGAAAATATGATAAAATAATTGCTAGAAATGAGATACTACACCTATTAAAATTAGATGAATGGGAAGATGTAGAGTATAGCGAAGCTGAAATTCCTGAATACCCTACTGAAATTTTAAATAGAATGTGTAATTATGCAGTAGAAAAAGGTATCATCGAGGATACAATCACTATGAGAGATCTTTTTGATACTGAAATTATGGGAAAATTAACTCCTACTGCTACTCAAATTATAGAAAAATTTGAAAAAATATCTCAAGATAAAGGAGTAGAAGAAGCTACTAATTTCTATTATGACTTTGCTCAAAAATCTAACTATATTAGAATGGATAGAATAGCAAAGAACATGCACTGGTACTCAGCTACTGAGTATGGTGATATGGAAATAACAGTAAATCTTTCTAAACCTGAAAAAGATCCTAGAGATATTGCTAAAGAGAGATTAATGCCTCAGTCTTCATACCCAAAATGCCTACTTTGTTATGAGAATGTGGGATACTCTGGTAGGGTAAATCATCCTGCTCGTCAAAATCACAGAGTTATTCCACTAACTCTAACAAATGAGCCTTGGTTTATTCAATATTCTCCATATGTATATTACAATGAACATGCCATTGTATTCTCTGGAGAACACAGACCTATGAAAATTACAAAGGAAGCTCTTGATAGACTTACAAGTTTTACAGAGCAAGTTCCACACTATTTCCTAGGTTCAAATGCAGATCTACCAATAGTTGGGGGTTCTATCCTTAGCCACGACCATTACCAAGGTGGACACCATGAATTTCCTATGGCTAAAGCTCCTGTAGAGAAAGAAGTTATTTTCAAAGGATATGAAGATATAAAAGCTGGAATTGTAAAATGGCCTATGTCTGTACTTAGAATAACTGGAAAAGATAGAGCTAAATTAGTTGAATTAGCTGATAAAATTTTAAAATCTTGGAGAGAATACAGTGATGAATCTCTTGGAATATTTGCTTATTCAAAGGATACTCCTCACAACACTATTACTCCAATAGCTAGAAGAAGAGGAGAAAACTTTGAATTAGATTTAGTTCTTAGAAATAATAGAACTAGTGAAGAGCATCCACTTGGAATATTCCACCCTCATGCTGATGTTCATAATATTAAAAAGGAAAATATTGGACTTATTGAGGTAATGGGACTTGCTGTTCTACCTGGAAGATTAAAAGAAGAGTTAGAGATTTTAAGTGAATATATCGTTGCTTCTAACTATGAAGAAAAGATAAAAAATGATAGTAAAGTTGAGAAGCATTTAGATTGGATAAAAAATATTATGAAAAAACATGAAAAAATATCTTCTCAAAATGCTCATGATATATTAAAATCTGAAGTAGGAATTACTTTCTCTAGAGTTCTTGAAGATGCTGGTGTCTATAAAAGAGATGAGAAAGGACAAGCTGGTTTAATAAGATTTGTTGACCATGTAAATAGTATTTAATTTAAGGAGGCTATAAAAATGGCAGTATTAGTATGTGGAGGAGCTGGTTACATAGGAAGTCACGTAACTAGAGCTTTAATAGATAGTGGAGAAGAGGTTGTTGTACTTGATAACCTTTTAACAGGACACGTGGACGCTGTTCATGAAAAAGCAAAACTTGTTCTTGGAGATTTAAGAGATGAAGAGTTCTTAGATAAAGTATTTAGAGAGAATAAAATAGAAGGAGTTATTGACTTTGCTGCTTTCTCACTTGTTGGTGAAAGTATGAGTGAACCTTTAAAATATTTTGAAAATAACTTCTATGGAACTCTTTGCTTATTAAAAGCTATGAGAAAACACAATGTAAAAAATATAGTTTTCTCATCAACAGCTGCAACTTATGGAGAACCTGAAAATATACCTATATTAGAAACTGATAAAACTTTCCCTACAAATCCATACGGAGAGAGTAAATTAGCAGTTGAAAAGATGATGAAATGGTGTGACGTAGCTTATGGAATAAAATTTACAGCTCTTAGATATTTCAATGTTGCTGGAGCTCATCCAAGTGGAGAAATTGGAGAAGACCATAACCCAGAAAGTCATCTTATCCCAATCATATTACAAGTTGCTCTTGGAAAAAGAGAAAGTATCAGTATCTATGGAGATGACTACCCTACTGCAGATGGAACTTGTATCAGAGACTATATCCATGTAATGGACTTAGCTGATGCTCATATCCTTGCTTTAAAAAGATTATATAACGGTGGAGAGAGTGCTATATTCAACCTAGGAAATGGAGAAGGATTCTCTGTTAAAGAGGTTATTGAAGTTACTAGAAAGGTAACTGGACATCCTATACCTGCTGTTGTATCACCTAGAAGAGCTGGAGACCCTGCTAAACTTGTAGCTACTTCTGAAAAAGCTATGAGAGAATTAAATTGGAAACCTAAATATAACTCTCTTGAAAAAATTATAGAAACTGCTTGGAATTGGCATAAATCTCATCCTAATGGATATGAAGATTAATGAATATAACTAAATAGCAAAAGAGGTATAAATCCACCTTTCACCCTATCTCTCATTGTGGATTATACCTCTTTTACTTTTAACTACTATTTATGATCAACTAAAACTCTAACTGCAGAAAATCCTAATAATCTACAGAATGAAAAGATTGTTTCCTGCATAATCTTATTCAATTTATAGAAGTCCTTGGCAAAAATTATTGTTGATACAGGAGCTGATGGAATATTTCTATAAGCTTCAACTAGTTCTGGTGCTAAATCTTGTGTAAATTTCTTTACTTCATTATCATCAGTAAAAACCTCTCCTAATACAACTAGCTCCTCTCCATGAAATATCTTATATAAGGCAGTTCCCTCGTAACCGGTTATCTCCATACTAAAATTTTTCATACCAACTGGACTTAAAGATAGTAGCTCCTTATGTTTGAAAAGAGCTTCATGATTATTTTTTAATTCTAAATACATTGCCTCTATGGCTGGTTCCATTATTAATGATACATCCTGTGTAAATCCTTTTTTAGTCAACGGATTATAAATATTTAACTTCTTTAAAAACAAAAAAATCCCCCCTATAAAGCATATTGTGTATTATACATTGTATTATAAAATCCTTCTAACTCCATTAACTCTTTATGAGTTCCCTTTTCTATTATAGTTCCATCTTTCAAAACTAATATTAAATCTGCATTTTTTATAGTTGATAACCTATGAGCAATCACAAAACTTGTTCTATTCTCTGTTATATTTGCAATAGCCTTTTGAAGTCTAAGCTCTGTTCTAGTATCTACTCCACTTGTTGCTTCATCAAAAATTAAAAACTTAGGATTAGATGCTATTATTCTAGCTATTGTTATCAGTTGTTTCTGTCCACTAGAAAGCACCATATTATCCTCACTTACTATTGTATCATATCCCATTGGTAATTTGCTAATAAAATCATGAGCACATGCAAGTTTGGCACTTTTTATTATATCTTCATGAGAAATACTCTCATTTCCATACCTTATATTCTCTTCAATTGTTCCTGTAAATAACCAACTATCTTGTAATACCATTCCAAACATCTTTCTTATATCTGACTTTTTATACTCATCTATATTTATCCCATCTATTGTTATCTCTCCTGATGAAATATCATAAAACTTCATCAATAGATTTACTATTGTAGTTTTTCCTCCTCCAGTTGGTCCTACTATTGCTACTACTTTTCCAGCCTTTGCCTCAAATGATAGATTTTTCAATACATCAACCTTCCCATCATAAGAAAAACTTACATCTTTAAACTCTATATCACCCTTAATATTCTCTTCTAATAATTCCCTATCTCCCCCGAGCTTATCCTCCTCTAATTCCATAAAAGAGAAAAATCTTTCAGAACTTACTATAACCGTTTGAATAATATTATAGGCTTCAGATATACTAGCAATAGGTCTATTAAAAAGCTTTGAGTAGATTATAAAGCTAGATAACTCTCCAAGATTAATCTTACCATTTAACATAAATATAGCTCCTGTAAATATTATTAGAGAGTATCCCACATTATTTATAAAATTCAAAGTAGGAAAATTAAACCCTGAAAAAAATAGTGATTTTATAGCATTTTCTTTATATTCATAGTTTAATTTTTTAAATCTTTCAATAGCTCTTTCTTCATAAGAAAAAGACTTTACCTCTGCTTGTCCTGTTAAAATTTCATCTATATAACTATTTAATCTTCCCAAATATCTTTGTTGTACCCTTCTTTTCTCTTTACTCCTCTTAGTTATCTCCTTTAAAAATACCCCAGTTATTGAAACAAGTAATAGTTGTATTATTGTTAAAGATGGGCTTATATAGATCATAATTCCTAAAGCTGTAGATATAGTTAAAATATTTACAACTATTCTGGTCCCTATCTGTGAAAGAGAACTACTAATATTATCTATATCATTAATTAAGATTGTCAATATATTTCCCTGTGCCATACCATTAAAAGTTTTTAATGGAAATTTATGAATTTTATTAAAGGCGTTTTTTCTCATCACATTTACTATCTCTTGAGATATTTTATTCATTTTTACGTTCTGTATTAGAGATAGAAAAGCTCCTGAAATATAAGTAAATAATAAGGCTATTGATATTTTACCTAAATATATAAAATTATCATGACTCATATTCACATGTATTACATTGATAGCCTTTCCAACTAAATATGGTCCTATTAAAGTTAAAATATTTCCTATTATAGCTAAAATTATTAAAAATAAAAATTTATATCTATATTTATAAAGATATGGAGTTAATTTTTTCACTATACTTTTATTCATAGCTACACTCCTCCGTTACGCATATTTCCTGCGATTCACAAATTTCTCTATATATACTACAATTTTTTATAAGATTTTCATGGGTATCAAAACCAGCTATTTTTCCATTATCTATTACTAATATTCTATCCATTTTTATTAACGAAGAAACCTTAGGTGAGATAGTTATAGTAGTTATATTACTCATATAATTTCTCAATTCATTTTTTAATCTATGCTCAGTTATAAAATCTAGAGCACTAAAACTATCGTCAAAAATCAGTATCTCTGGTTTTTTTAGTAAAGTTCTTGCTATCGAAACTCTCTGTTTTTGTCCACCGGAAAGATTATTTCCACCCTTTATAAGCTCTGTTTCATAACTTTCTGGAAGTTTTTCTATAAACTCTTTCCCTTGAGCTATATGGGCCATCAATTCAATCTCCTCTTGAGTAGCTCTTTGATTTCCCCATTTTATATTATCTTTAACACTTTGCGAGAAAAGAAAAGCTTTTTGTAAAACAAGTCCAATTTTTTTCCTCAATTCTCTTTCATTATACTTTTGTATATTGACTCCATCTATCGTTATCTCCCCTTTTACCACATCATAAAATCTCGGAATTAAAGATACTAATGTAGATTTTCCTGAGCCAATCCCTCCTATTACCCCTATATTTTCTCCTCTTTTTATTTCAAAATTTATATCCTCTAAAATATATTTATCACTTTTATCATATGAAAAATATACATGCTTAAATTCCAATATATTATCCGATAGATTTTTTTCAAACTCCTCTTGAGTAATCTCATCTATATTTTCAGTTACTATCTCCTTAACTCTTTTATAAGATACACTTGTTTTACTATAAAGAGTGAATAGAAATGATAGAGCATTCATAGAGAATAGTATCATATTCAAGTAGTTTATAAATGCTACTATCTCTCCTAGTTGCATATTCCCATAATGTACATTTATACCACCAAACCATAGTACAGCTACTACTCCTAAATTCATAATTAAAGTTATAAAGGGCAACTTACTTATCATTAAACTCTCTGCTTCTATACTTTGCTCCTTTAATTCATCATTTCTTTTATCAAATCTCTCTGCCTCTATTCTCTCTTTAGATAAGGCTCTCACTACTCTCATTCCTGACAAATTCTCTCTTAAGATAAGAGTTAAATTATCTAATTTCTTTTGAACTAAATCATAAAGTCCAAAAGATTTTCTCATATAATAAAGAGTAGTATAAATTATAAGAGGTGTTATTATTATAAAAACAATGGATAGAGTTGGATTTATAATCACTGCCATAATTACAGCTCCTATCCCTGTTGTTAATCCTCTTAAAACCATTCTTACACACATTAAAAACATATTGGTAATCTGATCTACATCTTTAGTTATTCTTGTTATTAATGAAGCTTGGGAGAACTTATTTAATTGATTAAATGTAAAGTGTTGTATCTTTTTAAATATACTCTCTCTTAAGTTAGCTCCAAACTCTTGTGAAGCTCGAGATGAAACATAATTTGATAGGATAGCTGAAATATAACCCATTCCAGCTACTAATATCATTTTTCCTCCCATAGAAAGTATATAATCAAAATCTCTATTTATAACTCCTCTATCTATAATTTTTGCCATTATAAGTGGTAACGTTAAATCTGCAAAGGACTCTCCCATTTTAAAAAGAGCTGCTATTATTCCCCTAGATATATATGGTTTAAAATATCTGAACATCACTCCTCCTGATATAGTTAGCTTGACAAAGCTTTTTTCTATTTAATTTTATCATAAAACTAAGTGAAATTATAGTTTAAAGTTTTTATTATTTTTCTACTTTGATTAGGACAATATTTTTTTATCTTTGTAATATATTTGTCATATTACTATGTTATCATTAGTGCATAATAAATCTTTCCCCAAAATATTTTATATAGAATAAAAATAGCAGATGAAAAATTCTGCTATTTTTATTTTTTGTAAATTTTAAAAAAAATGATATAATATAACTAAAAGATTTATTGAAAGGAAAATTTATGAAAAAGGGAGTTACTGTCATAGAATATAGTGATGACTATAGTAAAGCTGTAGAAGAGGGGCGTAAACAAGCTACCCTAGATAAAAATTGCCATTTTATAGATGATGAAAATTCTAAAATTCTTTTTTTAGGTTACACAGTAGCTGCACTTCGTTTACAAGAACAACTTAATAAAAAAATATAACTATTAATAGTGAAAATCCTCTATTTGTATATCTGCCTTGTGGAGTAGGAGGAGGTCCTGGTGGAGTTATGTAAGGTAAAGAATTACTTAGTTTGACAGAAAATAAATAAAATAGTATAATAACAAAGTAATAAATTTGAAAAAGCAGATGGGCAGCTAATAACCCACCTGCTTTTATTTTTTTAGGAGGATTTTATGATAATCAATTTAAAAAAAGATATTAAATTTTTTAAAGATATTTTAATTATATCCCTACCTATAATTTTACAGAATTTGATAGGAGCTTCATTAAATCTACTAGATAATCTAATGATTGGGAGTCTTGGTGAAAATGCCATAGCTTCTACTGGGATAGCTAATCAATATTACATGTTATACTACAATGCTACCAATGGATTTGTTATGGGAGCTGGAATATTTATGGCTCAATACTGGGGGAAAAAAGATGTAAAAAATATCTATAGATTTTTAGGAATATCTTTACTATTTTCACTTATTGTTGCTATTTTATTTGCTATTGGTGGAATATTTATGGCAGAAGATATTATGGGAATATTTACCAAAGAGGAAATGGTTAACACTCTTGGAAAAAATTATTTAGCTGCCGTAGCTCCTAGCTACATTTTTACAAGTATTTCTCTTTCCTTTGCTATGGCTTTAAGAAGTGCTGGTTATACTAAAATTCCAATGTATGGAAGCTTAATAGGATTAATTTTCAATGGAGTTTTAAATTATATTTTCATTTTTGGAAAATCTGGAGTCCCTGCTCTTGGAGTTACAGGAGCTGCACTTGGAACTACTATAGCTAGATTAATGGAAATGAGTTTTATCCTCTACATTATCTATATAAAAGATAAAAATATTATAGCTGGTAAAATTAGTGAGATGTTTTCTTTTACTAAAGATTATATCAAAAGATTTTTTAAGACTGCTACACCAGTTGTATTCAATGATGTAATGTGGATCGGAGGAATTACGGCTTACTTTATTGCTTATTCTAAATTGGGAACAAATGCTACTGCTACTATGCAGATAGCTAATACTATAAATAGTGTGTTCAATATATTTGCTATTGGAGTAGCAATAGCTACAAGTATTGTAATTGGAAATAGTATAGGAGCTGGAAAAGAAAAAGAAGCTAAAGAGTTAGCTATTAAAATCAGCCTTTTAGGAATAGTTCTTGGAATATTAATTGGAGCAATATTTTTTATACTCTCTCCAGTTATTCCTTTATTATTCAAGATAACACCTGAAACTAAATCAAATCTAATTACAGTTTTAAAAATAATGTCTATTTTAGTTCCTATAAGATTTTTTGGAATAGTACAAATTATTGGAGTACTACGTGGTGGTGGAGATGTGGTTTACGCAATATTAGTAGAGTTAGTTGCAGTATGGGGAATAGGAGTTCCTTTATCTTTTATTGGAGCAGTTTACTTTAACTCTCCAATTGCAATAGTGTATGCTTTAACGTGCCTAGAAGAACCATTTAAGATGATAGCTACTATTCCAAGACTATTGTCAGGAAAATGGATTAGAAATCTGATTAAATAATCTTTACAGCTATATTTTATAAATTTAAAAGTTTTTCTTATTATAAAAAGTTAGCTTAATTTAGTGAATGAAAATACTAAGTTAAGCTAACTTTCTTTTTTAATTTATCTATTTTATCCTAACTATTCAATTAATAATTCTTATTTTTTTTACTTTAGAAAAAAATCTACTGTTGAAATTGAATTTTTATTATATTGTATCTTTATTATCAAATTCTTGTCCTTTAGAATCAATGTATCTCTATCTTTTAAAGAGTATAGTTTCACTAAAAACATATAAGTTGAAAGTTGTGTTAAATTTCTTTTTTGAATATAATTAAAAATCTCAGAATGGAGTTCAAATAAACTTCTAAATTCCTTTTTAATTCTAAAGTCTGGTTTCTCCTCACTATTTCTATCTAAAAATATTCTCTTCAAATGTTCCTCTATATTCTCATTAAAACTCTTTAAAACATAATCTACTTTTTCCTTTATATACTCCTCTCCATATTCAGCTAGATTTTTCATAAGAAGAGCATATATTTCTGAAAAATTCTTAATTTTATTTCCTAACCTAATCATTAATCTATCTATTATCAATGAAGTTTCATCACTTTTAGATACCGGAGATAAATTTTTTCTCAACAGAGTAATTCCTAAAATTTTTGCACTTTTATGCTCTCCATTTTTTACTTTTTGATATTCCAACTCTATTTCACCATTTTTTCTTATATCCTCTATTATTGGAATTAATAGATTTTTTTCAATATCATAAAATCTTTTATACGAATCCTCTATTTCTAAAATATCTCTTAAAGTTTCAATAGGAATATACAGTGTATTTTCTCTATTATTATAAATATACTGATATAATCTATATGAAAATTTTTCCTCTAAAAACAATATATTTCTAAGTCCTAATTTATCAAAAAAAGATCCTTTTTTAAAAGAACTAGTAATTTCATCAGAAAATACTAAATAAATCATAGCATTATTAATATAATATGACTGTATAATACTAATCGTTGTAAAATAGTTATTTTCCTTTGAAGAGATAGTTATATTTTTTGTCATTAAATTATTTAAAAATTTTATTACCTCATCTTTTTCATTCAAAGAATATATTTCATAAAATTTTAATAATGAAATATGGTTATACTTCTGAAGCTTAATATATTGAAATAATTCTTTATCTTTTCTAGTTAAATGTTTAGTAAAATCTATTTTAATATCTTTTCCTATCAACTCAAAATTAAATAGAGAAAACTTATCACTACTCTCCCCCATAAAAAACCTCCAAAATTTTTTCTAGTTTTGAATATTTTTTTTAAATTTTATTAACGAAATTTTATATATATAATTTCGTTATATATTTTAGTTTACCACTATTTCTATTAAAAAACAAGGATATAAAAAAATTCCTTAATAAAACAAACGAAAAAAGTTCTAAATTTTCTAAATTTGACTTTCTATAAAAGATGATATATGATAAAACCATAGAGAATTTAAACTATATTCTAAACAAAAATTTCTGGAGGTAAAAATGAGTTTAACAATTGAAGAGATAGCAATGACAATAGTTGGGAATGCTGGAGAAGCTAGAAGCTTAGCCTTTGAAGCTTTAAAAGAAGCTAAAGAGGGAAACTATGAAAAAGCTAAGGAATACTTAGAGCAATCTAAAGAGAGAAGCTTAGCAGCTCATGAGATGCAAACAGAATTAATTTGTAATGAAGCTGATGGAAATGGTATAGAGATGAATCTACTAATGGTACATGCTCAAGACCACTTAATGACTTCTATCCTAGCTAGAGAGCTTATTGAAGAGATGATTTCTCTTTATAAAAGATTAGATAAATAATTTTAGGAGGATAAAGTGATGAAAAAAGAATGGGGTATGATAGCAACTTGGAGAATGGCTGGAGATGCTATCAAATTAGGTGCTGATATATTAAATGAAAATGGAAAGTGCCAAGATGCTGTAGAAAAAGCTATTATGCAAGTGGAGGACTTTCCTTTCTATAAATCGGTAGGTTATGGTGGACTTCCCAATGAAGATTGTGAAGTTGAACTTGATGCAGCATTCATGGATGGTAAAACTCTTTCTATTGGAGCTGTTGCTGGAATAAAAGACTATAAAAATCCTGTTTCTATTGCTAGAAAACTAAGCGAAGATAGATTCAATATTTTCTTAGTTGGAGCTGGAGCTGAGGCTTATGCTCATAAAAATGGTTTTGTTAGACAGAATATGCTAACTGAAAGAGCAAAAAAAACATGGGAAAAAAGAAAAAAAGAGATCTACGAGAAAAATCTTTCTCCATACGACGGTCACGATACTGTCTGTATGATAGCTCTTGATAAAGAAAGGGATATGGCTGCTGCTACCTCTACAAGTGGGTTATTTATGAAAAAAAGAGGTAGAGTAGGGGATTCACCTGTTTCAGGTTCTGGTTTTTATGTAAATAATGATATTGGTGGAGCTGCTGCTACTGGATTGGGAGAAGACATAATGAAAGGTTGTCTTTCTTATGAAGTAGTACAGAGAATGAAAAGAGGAGAGCATCCTCAAGAAGCTGCTCAAGGAGCTGTAATGGATTTCACTGAGGAATTAAAGAAAAGAAGAGGGCATGCTGGTGCTATCTCTGTAATAGCCTTAAACAATAAAGGTGAGTGGGGAATAGGAACAAATGTAGAGTTTACATTTGCTGCTGCTACCTCTGCTGAAAAACCTCAAGTATATATTGCAAATCCTATTGAGGGGACTAGAGAGGTAAAAATAGAAGTCGTTTCACAAGAATATATGGAAGAGTATAAAAAAAGTATTCAAAAACCAATTGAATAATTATATAATATTAGGGAGGACATATGAACAGATTAATTAGTATTTTGGAAGAAAAATTAGTACCTGTTGCTGCTTGGATTGAGCAAAACAGATACATCAATGGAATTAGAAGAGCATTTATAATGTTGATGCCTCTTCTTATGATTGGTTCATTATTTTTAATGATTCAAGCCTTTCCATTACCTGCTTATCAAAGAGGTATGGCAAGCTTACTTGGTGAAAATTGGAAGGATATATTTGATATCCCTGTAAATGCTACATTCTCAATGTTAGCTGTTTACATCTCTTTCTTAGTAGCTCAACAGCTAGCTAAACAATTTGATTTAGATAGTATAGCTGTAGGACTTTTATCAATGGCATCATTTTTAATTCTTACTCCACTAGGAAAAACAGCTGAGTTTGGAAATGTAATAACTTTTGAATGGCTAGGAAGTAAAGGAATGTTCATAGCTATGTTAATAGGTGTAGCTACTGTTATTATCTTTAGATTCTTTATCCAAAGAAATATATTAGTAAAAATGCCTGAAGGTGTTCCACCTGAAGTAATTAGATCTTTTGAAGCTCTTATTCCTGGAGCTGTTATTCTAACTTTAGCTCTACTTTTAAGAGTGGGAATGGAGCATACTTCTTTTGGAACTATACATGACTTTGTATATAAAGTCCTAGCTGTACCATTAAAATCTCTTGGAACTTCATATATAGGTTCTCTATTTACAGTATTAGCTATTTCTGTACTTTGGTCTGTTGGAATTAATAGTGGTTCTATGGTAAATGGAATCGTTAGACCTTTCTGGTTAGAAAACCAAGTTGAAAATATTGCTGCTATGCAAGCTGGACAACCATTACCACATGTTGTTACAGAGCAATTCTTTGATATGATATGGATGGGAGGAGCTGGAGCTACTCTATCTCTACTACTAGCTATAATTATCTTTGCTAAGAGTAAACATATTAGAGCAGTTGGAGAGATCGGTGCGGTACCAGGTCTATTCAACATCAATGAACCTGTTCTATTTGGTTTACCAGTAATACTAAACCCTATAATGTTAATACCTTTTAACATTATTCCTTTAGTTATGGTTACTACTCAATATATAGCTATGACAATTGGAATTGTATCTAGACCAATAGGAATTGCTTTCCCTTGGCCAACACCAGCAGTTATTAGTGGATTTTTAACAGTAGGAGATATCTCTGGTTCTATTATGCAAATAGTAAATTTAATAATTGGGGCAATGATCTATCTACCATTCTTAAGAATTATAGATAAAGCAGCAAAAAAAGAGGAAGATGAAGCAAATTCTGAAGAATAATTTTAAGGAGCGTGTTTATTTATGAAAAAAATATTACTACTTTGTGCAGCAGGAATGTCAACTAGTTTAATGGTTAAAAAAATGACAGAAGCAGCTGAGAAAAAAGGAATAGAAGTTGAAATCAAAGCTGTTGGACTTGAAAAGTTCGAGGAAAATTTAAACGCTTATGATGTTTTCCTATTAGGACCACAAGTAAAATATAAAAAAGCTGATCTTGAAAAAATTGCAGCTACAGTTGGTAAAAAAGTAGAAGTAATCAATACTGTTGATTATGGAATGATGAAGGGAGATAAAGTTCTAGACTTTGCTCTTGGATTAATTGGATAATAAAAATATTTAGGAGGTTGTTGTATAAAAAGTTTGCAATAGCCTCCTTCTTTTTAGAGGTTAGATATGATGATAAAAAAATATATTGAACATAACTTTAATAATATTCTTACAGATATTGTAAAGATAATAAAAATAAAAACAGTTAAAGGTGAGGCAACACCTGAAGCTCCTTTTGGAGAAAATTTAAAATATGGTTTAGAAAAAACCTTAGAAATAGCAAAAAAATTAGGATTTAAGACTAAAAATTTAAATAACTATATAGGTTATGCTGAAATTGGAGAAGGAGATGAATATATCGCCATTCTAGGGCATATTGATGTTGTGCCAGAGGGAGATATTTCTAAGTGGAGTGTTAATCCATACTCTGGAGAGATTAAAAATAATCTTCTAATTGCTAGGGGGGCTATTGATAATAAAGGACCTATCATCTCTTCTCTTTACTCCCTAAAAGCAATTTTAGAAACTAATCCTACTTTTAATAAAAGAGTAAGAATTATCTTTGGAACTAATGAAGAGAGTGGAGATGAAGATATAAAATATTATCTTACTCAAGAGAAACCACCTAAATATGCTTTTACTCCAGATGGAAGATTCCCCGTTATATTTTCTGAAAAAGGAATATATACCTTTTCCTTTAGAGAGAAGATAGATTGGAATAATACAGAGGTCTTAGATATTGAAGCTGGAACTAGATCCAATGTTGTGCCAGAATTTGGAAAAATAATCTTAAAAAACTCTTGTTTTTCAAAATTAACTAAAGGTATCGAAAAACTAAATAGCATCTCTAAATGTAAATTTGAATTTAGAAATACTGGAGAAAATATAGAGGTTAATATTGCTGGAAAATCTGCTCATGCAAGTTCTCCAGAAAGAGGTATCAACGCTATTTTAGGTATGTATCTGCTCTTAAATGAAGTTCTTGAAGAGAAAGATTCTTTAAAAAATTTCAGTAATTTCATAGCTAAATATATTGCTGAAACAACTGATGGTAAACTTCTTGGTATTAAAAGTTGTAATGAGGAAACTGGAGACCTAACTATTAGTGCCGGTATTACAAAAAGGATAGAGGATTTTATCTCTATTAAGTTCAATATTAGATATCCTATTTCTACAACAGAAAAAATATTAGATGGTACTTTAGCTAATAAAGCTCAAGAAAATAATATTATTTTTTACAAAGAAAACCATAATCCACCACTATATTTTCCAAAAAACTCTATTCTTGTAAAAACTTTACAAGAGGTATATAAAGAGATAACTGGAAGAAATGAAGAACCTGCTGCCTTAGGTGGAGGAACATATGCTAAACTTATGCCTAATACTGTTGCCTTTGGTCCTAACTACAGAGAGTTTAAAGGCAATCCTCATAGTTTTGATGAGTGTATAGATTTAGATATGTTAAAAATTGGAATAGAAATTTATGCTAAGGCTATTCTTAGATTAAGTGAATGTATTTAAGGAGGGGTATGACTGTTATAAAAAATATATAATTTAATATAAAATTCTATAGATAATTTATAGATTGCGGTATAAT
>NZ_JACSNP010000069.1 GCF_016900045.1 Fusobacterium mortiferum | reverse complement strand
GTTATTGTAGAGTTAGTTCAAACAAACAAAAAGATGACCTTGAAAGACAGATTGAAAACGTAAGAAGATATATGATTATAAGAAGAACAAGAGTTAGTAGAGGATTTGATTCAAATAGTTACTGTATTTAGTTGTAGACTTCAAGGAAAAAGAGCGAATAAGGTTAAAAAAATGATTAAGGAGTTAATGGAAGATGATTCTAGCGAAAAAAGTTAGACTTTATCCAACTAAAGAACAAGAACAAAAATTATGGCAATCTATAGGAACTGCGAGATTTATCTATAACTATACTATCGCAAAACAAGAAGAAAA
>NZ_JACSNP010000068.1 GCF_016900045.1 Fusobacterium mortiferum | reverse complement strand
AATCATATATCTTCTTACGTTTTCAATCTGTCTTTCAAGGTCATCTTTTTGTTTGTTTGAACTAACTCTACAATAACCAACAATTTTTTTATTAATTTTAACTTTCCCCTTCAAACCTAAAAAATTATTAAGTTGTTCTTGAGAATAATATCTTGTTCCAGCATTAGTTACATAAGCAGGTTTAAAAGTATTGTTTTTATCCCAATTTCTAAGAGTTTGAATTGTTTTTCCTATTTTATCTGCAAATTCTCCTATTGAGTAATATTTCATTTTCTCACCTCAATAGTATTATACCATAATCTATAAATTATTTA
>NZ_JACSNP010000067.1 GCF_016900045.1 Fusobacterium mortiferum | reverse complement strand
TTACCATAAAGTGTTGTTTCTAATGCCGTTATTCTATCTGTTATAGATTTTATTGAAACGTGTCCACTTAAAAACCATTCAATACCGTTCATTTGAGTTATAGCGGATGGTCGAACACTGTTGTCAAACATCGTAGCGTATAATGTGTTGATACGGTCACTGATAGCTGTATTAGTACCCGATGTTTTACCATAAAAATCATTTTCTAAACGGCTGATGCGAGAGAGAAGAGCACCTGTTTGAGCTTGTCCATATACAGAGCTTTCTACAAGTTGTAATTTAGATTGAAGTGTAGAAGCATCTGGTAATGTGTAA
>NZ_JACSNP010000066.1 GCF_016900045.1 Fusobacterium mortiferum | reverse complement strand
TACCATAACATTATATCAGGCTGAAATATCATCTCACAAACATCTCTTCAACGCCTTTATTGTCAGCTGAATTATCGGTCCTGAAAGCAGAATGGTCAATATCGTACAGATACCGAACTGTCCACCTAAAAGCATACCTATTATAACTACTGCCGCGTCAAGTGCCATTCGTACCGTCTTTATCTGAAAATGTTTTCTTTCAACTATGGCAAACGTTACAGCTTCATAAGAGCCGCGTCCCCAGTCGACAAAAGCATAAATACCCGTACCTACGGCAAAAAGCACAATACCGAGCAGCATAATGCACAGTTGCAGAT
>NZ_JACSNP010000065.1 GCF_016900045.1 Fusobacterium mortiferum | reverse complement strand
GTGTTACAGTATCTACGATTTTTGCTGAATTTCTTTCACCATGTAAAAATAAATCCTGTGCGTGTTTTAAGCTCTTAGATAAAATAAGTGCTGCTTTTCTTTCTTCTGGAGATAAATAAACGTTGCGTGAGCTTTTTGCAAGTCCATCAGCTTCGCGCACGATTGGCATAATTCGCAAATTAACATTGAAAAATAAATCATCTACCATGCGCTGTAAAACTTGTGTCTGCTGTGCATCTTTTAAGCCAAAATACGCTCTATCTGGCATAGTCAAATTAAATAATTTAGTGATTACTGTTGTAACGCCACGGAAATGAAT
>NZ_JACSNP010000064.1 GCF_016900045.1 Fusobacterium mortiferum | reverse complement strand
GCACTTCGTGCATAGTGAGTTTTGTTCCCTGTCGATACAGTAAAAGCAAAGCTTCAATTACCTGCATAGCAGCATTGACTTCACCTTCTTCACCGTTTATGGACAAATTTGTATCTCTGCCCAGTATGCGACAAGCAAAACTATCATTTAATACACGTAAATATTCATCATTTTCTCCCAAAATACCGATTGTTTCGGCTCTGTCCTGAAAAGATACTTTTAATTCAGCAAAATTTGGCAAAAGTTACTCTCCCTCCATACATCCTTAAAATATTTTAAACATATAATGTATTATACCATAAAAATAAAAAATGCTAATCTGTTTC
>NZ_JACSNP010000063.1 GCF_016900045.1 Fusobacterium mortiferum | reverse complement strand
TTTTCAACACTTAGGATTTAACCTTATGCTATATATCTGATTTTTTCTGCTTTCGCCACATTCACGTTTAACTTTATTTCATGTTTACGTTGTAGTTCAGATATCTTTAGGGCTTTCCAGCAATTCAAACAGTATTGGATAGATCTTAGTCTATCTCTACGTACATATTTCTATATACGCTGACTATTTTGTTCGCCTAACTCATGATTAAAATCACAAGTGTGCGGCTCACAATAATCAAATTGCTTTTTTATATTCACTTCTAAAGCCATATAATCGCTCCTATCAAGCTATATCCTTTTGCTTTTTAAGCCAATAGTTCATAAC
>NZ_JACSNP010000062.1 GCF_016900045.1 Fusobacterium mortiferum | reverse complement strand
GGTTTATTGACATTATCATACAATTCAACCTCTAAAGAATGACAACCCATTATAATACCATCAATCATTTGTCTTTGTAACATATCAACGATTTCATGTTCAGCATTCTTTCTTTCAACTGTTGAACATACCATTATTTTATACTTATATTTATAAAGTGCTATCTCCAACGCACTTATAAAAGCGCCAAAAAAAGGATGTGCAACATCTGGCACAATAATGCCAATTATATTCGTACTATTACGAAATAAGTTACGTGCTAATTCATTCGGCACATAATTTAATTTTTCTATAGCATCTAAAACCTTTTTACGCGCATTTTCCGAAACATAACCTTTATTATTTATAACC
>NZ_JACSNP010000061.1 GCF_016900045.1 Fusobacterium mortiferum | reverse complement strand
ATCTGTCAGTTCTTCTTGTTTTTTCTCAACTTCTACTCCAACAGATATATACCAATATTTATTATCATAGGTAATTCTAGGGTTGTTGTATTTAACTCCAATAGGTATTTGTTCTCTTATGTTTATCCACCCTACTTTTTCAATCAAGACTTTTCTATCTTTAATTTTTAATTTTATAGGGTCATTGTAAAAACTAGGTTTACTTTTCTTTTTGCTTTTAAATTTTGGTTTATTAGCTAAACCTTTAAAAAATCTTTTATAGGAATTACACGCATCTTTTACTGCTTGTTTAGTTACATTATTTGATACTTCATTTAACCAAATTAGCTCAGATTTTTTTAGTTGAGTTAATTCTTTTCTA
>NZ_JACSNP010000060.1 GCF_016900045.1 Fusobacterium mortiferum | reverse complement strand
TTTTTTGGACAAGCCTTTTCACCTATTTTAAAAGAAGCAGCAAAATTAAAAAAGGGAGCAGAGATATTTGGTTATCTAGTAAAAGACCCAAGAGCTTATGGAGTAGTAGAGTTTGATAAGGATAGAAATGTGATATCTATTGAAGAGAAGCCAGAGAATCCAAAATCAAAATATGCAGTACCAGGGCTATATTTTTACGATAATAGTGTAATAGAGAAGGCTAAAAGTATCAAACCAAGTAAAAGAGGAGAGTTAGAGATAACAGATTTAAATAGATTGTATTTAGAAGAAAAATCTTTAAAGGTAAATCTATTGGGAAGAGGCTTTGCTTGGTTAGATACAGGTACACACAAGAATTTATTACAAGC
>NZ_JACSNP010000005.1 GCF_016900045.1 Fusobacterium mortiferum | reverse complement strand
GGTTCTATAAAGAAAGATTTAAAACTAAAAGATAGAGTTTATAGTTGTTCACATTGTGGAACAGTAATAGATAGAGACTATAATGCTTCACTGAATTTATCTATGTATAAATTAGCATAATTTCACAAACAAGAAAATGCTAATGTGTAGGACGCGTTGTATCCGAATTTAAGCCTTTGGAGAGTTATATCAAACGAAAGTAGCTTAGGCAAAATCGGACTTATAGAAGAAGGAAATAAACAAATTTCTATATTTTTATAGATTTTTGGCAACGGAACATTGTATTTTATAGGAATAGATATCGGTTCTACAGCAGCTAAAGTAGTTGTAATGGATACCGATAAAATAATAGATAAGTTTACTATGCCAACTGGTTGGAGTTGTGTAGAAACTTCTGAAAATATTTTAAAGAAATTAACAGAAATGGGATATATGAAAGATGATACCAAAATAGTTGGAACAGGGTATGGTAGAGTTTCTATACCCTTTGCTAATAAAACAGTTACTGAGATAACTTGTCACGGATTAGGAGCTTTTTATCTTTTCAAAAAAGATTGTACAGTTATTGATATAGGTGGTCAAGATACCAAAATAATTACTCTACAAGATGGAATGGTTTCAGATTTTATTATGAACGATAAATGTTCTGCTGGAACTGGTAGATTTTTAGAAGTTATGGGAAATATATTGGGAGTAAAAATAAATGAACTCATAGAACTTTCTAAAAAAGGAAAGGATACTAAAATAACATCTATGTGTACAGTATTTGCTGAATCTGAAGTTATAAGTCTAATTGGAAGAGGAGAGAGTAGGGAGAATATAGCTTATGGAGTAGTTAACTCTGTTATTGAAAGAGTTAGTTCTCTATGTAAAAAACATGCTAAAAACTCTGTTTTCTTTTTGACAGGTGGGTTATGTGGCAATGATTATATTTTAGAACTATTAAGTAAATCATTAAATGGAGAAGTTTATTCAAATAGTGAATTAGCTAGATATGCTGGAGCTATTGGAGCTGCTCTTACAGCTAAAAAAATAAAAAATAGATAATTTAAACAAGGAGAATATATGAAAAATTTACCAAAAGATTTTGATGCTTTTTCCGATGCTAGAAGGCAAGGATTTTTAAAAGCAAAAGAGATAAAAGATAGAGGAGAAAATATAGTTGGAGTATTCTGTACTTATACGCCGAAAGAGGTAATTTATGCTGCTGGAGCTCATCCAGTTTCACTTTGTGCTTCAAATGATGAAACTATTCCAGAAGCTGAAAAACATCTTCCTAAAAATCTTTGCCCTTTAATTAAAGCAAGCTATGGATTTGCTTTAACTGATAAGTGTCCATACATGTATTTTTCCGACTTAGTTGTTGGTGAAACAACTTGTGATGGAAAGAAAAAAATGTATGAGCTTTTAGGTGAGATAAAAGATACTCATATAATGAATCTTCCTAATATGAAAGATGAAGCTTCTCTAAAACTTTGGAGAAAAGAGATTGAAAAATTAATAAGTAGATTAGAAGAGAAATTTAATGTTAAAATTACTGAAGAAAAATTAAGAAATAGTATATTATCTTGTAACGAAGAAAGAAAAGTCTTAAAAGAGTTCTATTCTCTTGGAAAATTAGTTCCTCCTCCAATATCGGGATATGAGATCTATAAAGTTTTAGAAGGAGCTAATTTTACTTTTAACAAAGAGGAACAAAATAACAGATTAATTAAAATGATCGAACATCTAAAAGAGGTTCATAAAAATAATGAAGGACCTATATCTAAATCTGCTCCTAGAATACTTATAACTGGTTGTCCAATAGGTGGAGTTTATGAAAAAGTTGTTAAACCTTTAGAAGAGTTAGGAGGAGTAGTTGTAGCTTTTGAAAGCTGTAGTGGAATAAAAAATTTAGAAGAGTTAGTAGATGAAAAGGAAAATCCTATTGATGCTTTAGCTAAAAAATATTTAAATATTCCTTGTTCAGTTATGAGTCCAAATAAGGGTAGAGAAGACATCATAAAAAATCTAATTGAAGAGTATAAAATAGATGGAGTAGTTGAGGTAGTATTACAAGCTTGTCATACCTATGCTGTGGAAAGTTATAATATAAGAAAAATTGTTACTAAAGATAAAGAAATACCTTATATAGCTTTAGAAACAGATTACTCTCAAGCTGATTTTGGACAAATCAAAATAAGAATGGAAGCTTTTTTAGAATTATTAGGATAATAACTTTAAACTAGCCATAAAACTTTAAAATTTATATTATTCATAAAAAGAAGTTGATTAACCTAGTTAAATAAAGCTTGGTTAATCAACTTCTAAAATTATATAACAATTCTTATTTTTATTTCAAACTCAAAATATAATTAAATAATTATTTATTATTTTTTGAAACCTCTCTTATCTCCTTAATATTTCCATTTTCCATAACTACTATTCTATCAGATATTTTATTTACAAAGTCTATCTCATGGCTAACTATAACCATCGTCATCTTTGTAGTATCTTTCAAATTTTGAATTACATTTAATACTTCATTTACCATCTCTGGATCTAAAGCAGAGGTTGGTTCATCAAATAAAAGAACCTCTGGATTTTTAGCCATAGCTCTCGCTATTGCAACTCTTTGTTTTTGTCCACCTGAAAGTGCTTTAGGATAAAAGTTAGCTCTCTCCTTTAACCCTACTCTTTCTAAAAGTTCCAGTCCTATCTTTTTAGCCTCTTCCTTTGGCATCTTATCAACTACAACTAATGATTCCATTATGTTTTGAAGGGCTGTCATATGTGGAAATAGGTTAAACGATTGAAATACCATTCCCATTTTTTGTCTATCTGGTGTCTCTATACTCCCTTTATCAATCTCTTCTAAACCTATCATACATCTTAGAAGTGTTGATTTTCCACCTCCTGAAGCACCTATTATAGATATTACCTCACCTTTTTTTATATCTAAGTTTACGCCTTTTAAAATCTCTATATTTCCTTCATAATTCTTATGTAAATCTCTTATCTTTATAATCATTATATTACCACCTTTTTCTCTATTCTCTTAAAGAATATTACAACTACTGTTGAAAGTATTAAATATATTCCAGCACATATTATAAATGGTGTTATTGAAAAATCTCTCGTTACAATCTCTCTTGAGTTTCTTAAGATTTCAGCCATTCCTATTGCTGAGATTAAAGATGTATCTTTTATCAATGCTATTGCTTCGTTTCCAAGAGGAGGTAAAGCTGTAATTAAGGCTTGAGGAATAATTATTCTTACCATAGTTTGCCAGTAACTCATCCCTAGTACCTTAGCTGCTTCATATTGTCCCTTATCTATACCTAATATACTTCCTCTAAAGATCTCACAAAAATAAGCTGTATAATTAATTATAAAAGTAAGAGCTGCAGCTGTAAAAGGAGATAAAGTTATTCCTATTACAGGTAGTCCATAATATACAAAGAATAACTGTAATAGTAGAGGTGTTCCTCTAAATACCCATGTATAAACTTGTATTCCATTATTTAAAATTGAATTTTTTGATATTCTTCCTAGTGATAATATAACTCCTAATGGTAAAGAGAATATCATCGTAACTATATATAACTTAACTGTTAATCCAAGTCCATGCAATATAAATAAAATATTATTTTCCATTCCTTATCTCCTTTTTAATTATTAATTAGCCATCCATTTACTTTTTATTTGATCGAAAGTTCCATCAGCCTTTATCTCATCTAATAATCTATTTATCTCATCTACTAAAGCCTTATCTTGTTTTCTAAGAGCTACTCCAAAATTTTCATCTGCCAATGTTTCAACTGAATAAGTTAAAGTTGATTTTTTTTGATTGTAATACTTTCCTGATATCTCATCCATTACTACAGCATCTAATCTTCCTGCTTCTAGATCCATAAGTGCTTCTACGTTAGTAGCATATTTTTTTACCTCTTTAATCTGCTTACTAATCGGATTATCTTCTACAGCTTGAGCTCCAGAGCTTCCCAATTGAACTCCAACTACTTTGCCAGCTAAATCTTGAACCTTTGCAGGAGCTGTTCCTTTTTTTGTAAATATTATTTGATTATCAGAAAGATAAGGTTTTGTGAAAGCTACTTGTTTCTCTCTAGCTGGAGTTATTGTCATTCCATTCCAAACCATATCAATATTCTTGCTTCTTAGATCAAATATTATTGCATCCCACTCACAAGGTTTAAATCTTGCTTCCACTCCCATTCTCTTTGCAACCTCTTTAGCTAAATCTATGTCAAATCCAACTATCTCTCCATTTTCATCTCTATATCCCATTGGAGCAAAAGTTGCATCTAATCCAACTATAAAATATCCTTTCTTTTTTACATTTTCTAATGACTTATCTGCTCCAGAAGAACTTACAAATAGACTCACCATTAACATTAAACACATTATTATTTTTTTCATTTTGATTCCCCCTTTTAATTAAATAAAAAAGACCATCTATTCATCTAGATGGTCTTACTAAAAATTATGAAGCTCTTATTTTACCATCATAGATACACTCTTAATTTGCATGCTAATCAGAGTCTGTATCTATGAAATAACTTTCACAAAACAAACTCTTTACCCATGATGGTGATGATGAATTGTTGCTAAGTTTAGTAAAATAAATTCTCTCTTCATAATAATCTCCTTTAAAATTTTTTGTATGATGTTATAATACACCTATATTAAAAATTTGTCAAGCTTTTTATCTAAAATTGATTTCTCCATTTTCTAAAGAGTCTACAACAGCTAAAGATTCAACTCTAATTCCGTTATCTTGAAGTAGTTTTTCTCCACCTTGAAAACCTTTTGTAACAGCTATTCCAGCTCCCATTACCTTAGCTCCAGCCATCTCCACTAACTCTTTAAGCCCAAGAACTGCATTTCCCATTGCTAAAAAGTCATCTATTATTAATACTTTATCCTCTGGCTGTAAAAAATCTTTTCCTACACAGATTGTATATTCTTGATTTTTTGTGAAAGAAAACACTTTAGTTGTATAAAAATCTGACATTGTAGAAGGGACTTTTTTCTTAGCAAATACTAATGGTACATTAAGAGCATATGCAGCAGCAAGTCCAATAGCTATTCCAGATGCTTCAATCGTTAGTATTTTATTGATTTCTACTCCTTCAAATCTCTTTTTAAATTCTTCTCCCATTTTCATCATAAGAACAGGGTCAATTTGATGATTCAAAAAACTGTCCACTTTTAATATCTTTGAACCAATAGTTTTACCATTGTTTAAGATATAATCCTTTAGTAATTCCATTTTAAAATAAGCCTCCATATTTAACTCATAAATTTAATGATATTTTTATATTATATCACAACTTCCAATTATTTTGAAGAGATTTCCCAGAATAATTTTTCACTTGTTATAGGTAGACTTCTAACTCTTGCTTTTGTTGCTTTGTAAACAGCATCTGCTATTGCTGGAGCTGCTGTGTTAATAACTACCTCTCCTATAGATTTTGCTCCAAACGGTCCTGTTGGCTCATTAGAATGACTAAATAAAACATTAACCTTTGGTCCAACATCTTTTCTTGAAGGTATCTTATATTGCATTAAAGTATCTTGTAAAAGTTTTCCATTCTTATCTATAGTGATCTCTTCTGTAAGTGCAAGCCCTATTCCTTGAGCTATTCCTCCCTCTACTTGTACCTTTGCTAAAGCTGGGTTAATTGGTGTTCCACAATCAGCTACTGATAAGAAATCTAATACTTCGACTCCTCCAGTAAAGGTATCTACTTCTACTTCAACAAAACTTGCTATAAATGGTGGTGGTGAAGTTTCTCCTCCCCAAGTTCCTGTAGTTGTAATTTGATTTTGTCCTTCAAAAGAGATACTTCTTACTCCTATCTCTTTTAAGGTAAGAGTTGATCCATCTTTTGCTTCTACATATTCTCCCTTATATTCTAACTCTTCTTCAGTTTTATTCATCAGTTGAGCCGCAGCTTTAACAATCTCTTTCTTCATTTTTTCACATGCTATAATTACAGCATTTCCAGTAACATAAGTTCCACTTGATGCATATGCTCCTGGATCATATGGTGATGTATCTGTATCTGCTGTATTAACTATTATCTTATCCATAGGTACATCTAATATTTCAGCAGCCATTTGAGTAAGAACAGTATCACATCCTTGTCCCATATCAGTAACACCTAACATTAAAGTAAAATCTCCACTATCATGGAATTTTACTGTAGCAGAACCTGTATCTACTCCAGCTATTCCAGAACCTTGCATAGTTACTGCCATTCCAGATGCTCTTACTTTTCCATCTCCCATGTCAATTACTTCTCTATTTTTCCAGTTGAAAGCTTCCTTACCAATCTCAATACATTTTTTGATATCTCCACTTACAGTTTCTGATTGATCTACTAAGTTCTTCATTCTTACTTCTGTAGGATCTAATCCTAATTTATGAGCTAACTCATTTACTGCTGACTCGACAGCAAATGTTCCTTGAGTAGCTCCATATCCTCTGAATGCTCCTCCAACCATAGTATTTGAATAAACTATATCAGCTTTACATCTCATTGGTACTTTAGCATATAGAGGGAATGTTTTATATACAACAAGTGATGTAACAGTTGGAGCATGTTCACCATAAGCTCCTGTATTTGATAATACATTTATGTCTATAGCTTTTATATTTCCTTCTCTATCCGATCCTACTTTTACCGTAAGTCTCATTCCATGTCTTGTATTTGAATAAGCTTGGCTCTCTTTTCTTGTATAGATAATTTTTGAAGGTTTACCAGTTTTTAATGTTACAAAAGCTGCATAAATCTCACAAACAGAAGTTTGTTTTCCTCCAAATCCACCACCAAGTTTTGGTTTTATAACTCTTATCTTACTACTAGGATACTCTAAAGCTCTAGCTAAGTGTCTTCTTACATGAAATGGTATTTGAGTAGATGAAATTACTGTAAGTCTTCCATAAACATCAAAATATGCTGCGGATCTATAAGTTTCCATCATAGCATGAATTTGTGGTTGTGTATAATATGTATTTTCTATTATTACTTCACTTTCTTCAAACCCTTTATCTACATCTCCCTTTACTTGTAAATATGAAGACGCTAAGTTTCTTTTGTGATCATATCCTATATTATCATAATTTGTATGAGCTTTATCTTTATGTACTAATACATGAGAGTCTAAAGCCTTTTCATAATCTACTACAGCTTCTAAAACTTCATATTCCACTTTTATTAATTTCATAGCTTTCTCAACTGTTTGCTCATCTACTCCAGCAACTATAGCTACAGGATCTCCTACATATCTTACATATTCATCTAAAATTTTTCTATCATAAGGAGATGGCTCTGGATAAGATTGCCCTGCTAATGTAAACATAGTTTGAGGAACATCTTTATATGTGTATATAGCCTCTACTCCTGGTACTTTCTCAGCTATTGTAGTATCAATACTTTTGATTTTAGCATAAGCATGTGGAGATCTTAGAAGTTTGATTATTAAGTACTCTTGATTTGCAACTAAATCATCAGTATAGAATGGTTTTCCTGTAATTAATCCAATTCCATCTACTTTTTTCATCTCTTTATTTACAAATTTCATTATTTTTTCTCAGCCTCCATAAAGTTTTTTATAGCTCTAAGTTGTGAAATATATCCACTACATCTACATAGATTTCCATTTAAGTAGTGTAATATCTCTTCATCAGTTGGATTTTCAAACTCTTTCATTAGTGCAAGAACTGTTAAAGTAAACCCAGGTGCACAAAAACCACATTGTTCAGCTCCCTCTGCTGCCATAAACTCAGCAAATTTTTCAGCTTCTCTTTGACATCCTTCTATAGTTGTTACTCTCTTCCCTTGAGCTCTTATAGCTAAAGTACTACAAGATAATACTGGTTTATCATCTACAAGAACTGTACAAAGACCACAAGAACCAGTATCACACCCTCTTTTTACACTTAAATACCCTAATTTTCTCAATACATCTAATAAATATTCATCAGCTGAGATTGAAATCTCTCTTTTTCTTCCATTCACATTAAGAGTTAAAAGCACTATAATACCTCCTTAATTGCTCTCTTTAATAAGTTTTTAGAAACAGCTCTTCTGTACTCTCCTGTCCCTCTCATGTTACTTCCAAAAGTAACCTCTTCACTCATAGCTTCACATGCTTTATCAATAATTTCATCTGTTATTTCATTACTATTCAAAATATCCATAGCTCTATATGATAAAACCGCCTTACCTGGTCTTACTCCAATAGCAGCTCTTATTCCAGCTTCTGTCTTAGTTACACAAACATTTGTTATTGCATAATCAGTTTTACTTTTTCTTATACTTTGGAATGATCCTCTTCCATCTTTTCTTACTTTTACTTCTACTAGAATATCTCTTCTTAGTCCCTCTTCTTTTAAATACTCTTCTAAAGATATCTCTCCACCGTTATAAAGTACAACAGTAGCTCCCATAGCTAATAAAGTAGGAATTAGATCTGAAAATCCATACTTAGAAAAAACTGTAGCCCCTACAGTTACA
Organism: Fusobacterium mortiferum; assembly: GCF_016900045.1. GTDB lineage: Bacteria > Fusobacteriota > Fusobacteriia > Fusobacteriales > Fusobacteriaceae > Fusobacterium_A > Fusobacterium_A pullicola. The sequence goes on along the minus strand of NZ_JACSNP010000005.1, from coordinate 128,025 downwards.
TTTGTTCTAAACTGTACTCCTATTATCCCTCTTACACATTTATCTAAAATTCCGTCAAATATTTTTTGAGTAATTTCATTTGTTTCTAGATCTCTAAAGCTTGTCATCGCTCCTATATGAATGTACTCCCCCTCTTCTCTTATATAGTTAAGAGCAAGGTTTGATAAATCTATAGCTGTATTATAAGAAACGTTTCCCATTCTAAGGTAAGAAGTTCCTCCTAATACAATATTTTTTTTGTTTTTTAACAACTCATTATAAGCTTCCTCTAATGTTGTCACAGCTAAATAATTTTTAAAACTAAACAAAGCTGACCTCCTAATATTATATAAATTTTTTATGCCTCTATTTTTTTCTCAAGTTTTATATGTTTTTTCATCTCTTCATCTGGTGGTAATATCATATTCAATATTACTGCTATTGATCCTGAAACTACAATACCAGATCCTCCAAATATAAGTCTGATACTCTCAGGAAAATGATTTAGTGCTGTTGGAACACTTCCAAGTCCATACCCTAATCCTAGTGAAACTGAAAGAATTAAAGCATTTCTTCCCTTTAGAGGTTCCTTTGTAATAAGATTTATTCCAGAAATAGAGATCATAGCAAACACCATTACTAAACTTCCACCTATTACACTTGCTGGAACTGCAGATAAAATAGCTCCTACTTTTGGAATAAAAGCTCCTAACATTAAAAATGCTGCTCCTACACCTACAACAAACCTACTCATAACTCCTGTCATGGTAACAAGTCCAGTATTTTGGCTAAAAGATGTTGTTGGTAATATTGAGAAACAAGCAGCTATACAACTACCTACTCCATCAGCTAAAATTCCACCAGATAGCTCTCTATCTTCTAGCTCTCTGTTAGCTCCTCCCATAGTAACTCCTGACATGTCTCCAACTGTTTCAACAGCTGAAACTATATACATCATTATCATAGCTAAACAGGCATCTAAATGAAATGAAAGACCATATGTAAATGGTTTTGGTAAGTTAAAATATCCTGCATCTGATAAAGAACTTAAATCAACTTTTCCCATGAATAGTGCTACAATAAATCCTACTACTGTTCCGATAAACATAGCTCCGGTACTTGTTATTCCCTTAGTAAACTGTTTGAAATAAATAACTGTTATTAAAACGACCATTCCTAAGGCTAAATTTGAAAATGATCCAAAATCTTGTGCTCCTACTCCACCAGCAAAATTTGAAACACCTACTGGTAATAGTGATAATCCAATAGATAATACAATAACTCCAGTTACAACTGGTGGGAAATATCTTCTTATTTTCTTTATAATTAATCCAATGAAAGCTTCAAAAATTCCTCCAACCAAGGCAGCTCCCAAAATAGCTTCATATCCGTATTGTAATCCAATAGAAAGGGCAACTGGTACAAAAGCAAAACTTGTACCCACAACGATAGGTAATTTGGCTCCGATAGGTCCAATAGTATATGCTTGTATCACGGTATTTAATCCTGCTACAAACATTGTACATTGAATTAGAAAGGTCTTTGTTTCAGCTGGGATCCCTAGAGCTCCAGCTACAATTATAAGCGGTGTAATGTTACTTACAAACATTGCTAAGACATGTTGTAATCCTAATGGTATAGCTTCTTTTAAAGATGGAACTCCATCTAAATGATAAGGCGATCTGTTTCTCACTTTTTCCTCCTAATTACTCTCTTATATCCTTCTAATTTCAGTTAGGAATCAAAAAATAAGAAAACTTTTTTAAATTATATAAAAGCTCAAATTTTTTATTTCAACTCATAGCGGCTTGTTATATTGGCAACCCGTAGAAACTCCTGACCATATTACAGGGATATATGAGATATATATTTTATTTTTAAATTACTAATATTTTTGTGTTCTTAAAATGAAAGTATTTTTTCACACTGTTCTAGTTTCACTTAATTAGTTGTTTTACTTTACTTTTAATATATCATATATTCTGTAATAATTCAACTATTTTTTTATACCTCTCTAGTAAAAATTAATTTTGCTCACAGAAAACAATTAATTTTACAAGCTTTTATATAAAAAAGAGAAAAAACTATTTAAAAAATTTTTTAAACTAGTTTCTCCTCTTTCTTAGTTTATTATAAATTAGTTACATTTTCAGCTATTTTTATAATTAAATCTCTAGCTTTCTCCATCGAATTCACTGGAATGTATTCAAATTTCCCATGAAAATTATGTCCACCAGTAAATAAGTTTGGACAAGGAAGTCCTTTATATGAAAGTCTTGCCCCATCAGTTCCACCTCTTATAGGTCTTATGTGTGGTTCAATTCCTAATTCTTCCATTGATTTTTTAGCTAAATCTATTATATAACTTACTGGTTCAATCTTTTCTCTCATATTATAGTAACTATCTTTTACTTCGATCTCTATAGAAGCATCTTTATATTTTAATTGAAGATACATTACCACAGCTTTTATCAGATTTTTTTTCTCATTAAACTTTTTCATAGAATGATCTCTTATTATATAGTTCATAGTTGTATTTTCAACTGTTCCTTTCATATCATTTAACAAAAAAAATCCCTCATAATTTTCTGTATGTTCAGGTCTTTGATCAGCTGGAAGCATAGAGTTTAATTCCATAGCAATAATCATTGAGTTAATCATACTATTTTTAGCTGTTCCTGGATGAATATCTCTTCCCTTAATCTTTATTACAGCTGAAGCTGCATTAAAGTTTTCATATTCTAACTCACCAAGCTCTCCACCATCAACTGTATAAGCAAATTTACAATTAAATTTTTCAACATCGAATAGATTTGCTCCTCTTCCTATCTCTTCATCTGGTGTAAACCCAATTTTTATCTCTCCGTGTTTAATCTCTGGATGCTCTTTTAAATATTTTATGGCTTCTATTATCTCAACAATTCCAGCTTTATCATCTGCTCCTAGAAGTGTCTTACCATCTGTTACTATTAACTCTTCTCCTATATATTTATTCAAACTTGGAAAATCTTTAGGCGAAAGAATTACATCTAATTCTTTATTTAAAACTATATCCCCACCTTCATATTTTACAACTTTTGGATTTACTCCTTTTCCATTATAAGTTGGAGCTGTATCCATATGAGCTATAAATCCTATTGTAGGAACATCTTTTCCACAGTTAGATGGAAGAGTAGCCATTATATAACAATTTTCATCTAAACTTATATCCTCTAATCCTATCTCTTTCAAATCTTCTATTATAACCTTAGCTAAATCCCATTGTATCTCACTACTTGGACATAAAAGACTCTCTGGATTTGCATCAGTTGCTATCTTTACATACTTTAAAAATCTGTTAATCATTATATTACCCCCATATATACATTTTAATTTTAATTACTCTTCTATTTTATGTTGAACTTTTATTTCTAACTCTTTTAGATGTTTTAATTCCATTTTTATAAATATAAATGTTACCACTGTAGCAATAAAATCTGCTGTTGGTCCAGCAAACCAAACTCCCTCTACCCCAAATAGCTTAGACATTATCAATATACACGGTATTAATACAATTATCTGTCTTGTCAAACTCATAAAAAAACTCATCTTAGGCTTTCCAATTGCTTGAAAATATATTGAAGCTATTATTTGAAATCCTACAATTGGTAACATAAATGTTTGAATTCTAAGTCCAATAGAAGCTATTCTAACCAATTCTTTTTCATGAGTAAAAATATTGATAAAATATTTAGATAAAAATTGAATTGCTAAAAAATCTATTACACATAGAACTGTTGCTGCAAAGATAGCTTTGAAAAGTGCCTCTTTTACTCTTGAATAAAGTTTTGCCCCATAGTTATATCCCAGTATTGGTTGTAGCCCTTGGTTTATTCCAAAAATTGGCATAGAGATAAAAGTTATTACAGCTTGTACAATTGCCATAGCACCTATAGCTGTATCTCCACCATATATTTTCAATGTGTTATTATATGTGTAATTTACTACACTTGCTCCTATTTGAATAGCAAAGGGAGCACTTCCTAATGATGAAATACTCTTTATCTTTCCAAAATCTAACTTTAAATTTTTTAAATATAGTTTCATTCCACTGAATTTAGAAGTAAAATAGTATATAGCCCAGATTCCTGATACGTACTGAGATATTATAGTTGCCCAAGCTGCTCCCTTTACTCCCATTTTAAGATAGAAAATAAATATTGGATCTAAGGCAATATTAGTTATAGCTCCTATCAGTAAAGTTGCCATTGCCATCTTAGGGTTTCCATCTGAACGAATAGAAGCGTTTGCTACATATCCTACTACCGCAGCTGGAAAACCATAGGCTAAGATTTTTAAATACTGAGCTGCATATATTCCAGTTTTATCACTTCCACCAAGTATATTTACTAACCATTCCAGTTTCCATAAAACAAGCACCATTAAAATCAATGATACAATAAATCCAAAAGATACTGCTACTCCTAAAAATTTTTCTGCCTCCTCTTTCTTTTTTCTCCCTAAATTTAGAGAGGCATTTGTAGCCGCTCCTAATCCTATTAGAATAGAGAAACCAAATACAAAAATAACAACTGGAAAGGTTATTCCCACACCTGCTATTGCTATATGTCCTACATTTTCAATATTTCCTATATATATTCTATCTACAATATTATATAGGGCATTCACCAACATACCTATTATTGCTGGAAGTGAAAATTGAACTAAAAGCTTTGTAATTTTTTCTGTTCCCATCAATTGATGTTTCTTTTCCATTTAATCCACTCCTTCAAAATATTTTAAAAATTTTTTATTAATTTCTCCATTAAAATAAAGAGGGTAGATATCTCCTCTTTTGTTAATATGCTCTCTACTTTTTGGTGAAACAGATTGGCTACTTGAAAAACTGTTTCTACTATCTCCTCTGCTTTTTCCTCTAGTTTTAAATAAGTTACTCTTCTATCCCTTTGACAAGTAATCTTTTTCACATAGCCTAATTTCTCCAACTTGTTCACTAAAGTAGTAACTGTCGATTTGTCCTTACTTATCAATTCACTTATCTCTTTCATAGATATTCGATTATAAATACTCAGTATTATAATTATTCTAATATGAGAATAGGATAGATTCCTTATCCCTTTTTTTCTCAATAACTCATCTATATAACTAGCTCCCTTATGATGTACTCTACTCATATAACTAAAAAGTGTATTTCTTATCTCTAAACTTTCCATACTATCACCCTTTTAGTAGTTTATCACAAAAATAGTTTTATATCAAACTATTTTTAAGTTTACTTTTATATTTAATAAAATAAACCTATTCTTTTTATTATAAATTTTTGCTATAATAATATAACAAATTAAACATTAAGGAGGTAAAGATGTTTAGTAAAGATATATATATTGAAAGAAGAAACATATTAAAAACTAATTTGAAAAGTGGACTTGTAATTCTTCCAGGGAATCAAGAGTCACCTAGAAACTATAAAGGCAATGATTACAATTTCGAACAAGATTCATGTTTTCTTTATTATTTTGGTATGAATGTACCAAATTTAATTGGAGTCATTGACGTAGACAACAATCAAGAGTATATTTTCGGAACTGATTTTACTCTTGATGATATAGTGTGGATGGGAGAACAGAAACTTCTTAAATCTTTTGCTGAAGATGTGGGAGTTAAAAATTTTGTCGAAATGACAGAGTTTAAAAAATTTGCTACTAAAGCTTTAGAAGAAAATAGAGAACTTTTATTCTTACCACAATACAGGGCAGAGACTGTTATGCAACTAAGTAAAGCTTTTGAACTAAATCCTTTTGAATTTGAGATAAATGTTTCTGAAAAACTTATTAGAGCTGTAGTTGAACAAAGAAATATAAAATCTGCTTTAGAAATAGAAGAGATAGAAAAAGCTGTAAATATTACTAGAGCTATGCACTTAGAAGCTATTAAAGTTACTAAACCTGGTATGAAGGAGTATGAAGTAGTTGCCGCTCTAGAAGCTGTTGCTGCTAAATATAATGCTTCTACTTCATTCCATACTATATTCACAAAGAATGGACAAACACTACATAATCACTATCATGGAAATACATTACAAGAGGGAGATCTTATTGTGTTAGATGCTGGAGCTAGAGCTCACACTGGGTATTGTGGAGATATGACTACAACTTTCCCAGTTTCTAAAAAATTCTCCGAGAGACAAAGAGATATCTACTCTCTTTTAATTGAAATGTTTGAAAAAGCTGAAGAACTTATTAAGCCTGAAATAACATATAAAGAGGTTCATTTAGAAGTTTGTAAAGTTCTTGCTGAGGGTATGAAAAAAAGAGGTCTTATGAAAGGAAATATAGAAGAGGCTGTAAAAGCTGGAGCTCATGCTATATTTTTCCCTCATGGTCTAGGACATATGCTTGGTCTTGATGTTCATGATATGGAAGCTCTTGGAGAAAATTATGTAGGATATGAAGATTTTCCTAGAGAGATGCAATTCGGATTAAAGTCTTTAAGACTAGCTAGAAAACTAAAACCAGGATACGTATTTACCGTTGAACCTGGTATCTATTTTATACCAGAACTTATTAAAAGATGGAAGGAAGCTAATAAATTTACTGAATATCTAAATTATGATGAAATTGAAAAATATATAGATTTCGGTGGAATGAGATATGAAGGTGACTTTTTAATAACAGACAACGGAGCAAGAAGATTAGGGGATAAGATGCCTAAATACTTTGATGAAATTGAAGCCCTTAGAAAATAAATAATCTCAACATAAAAAGAAGAGAAGTATTAGTAGATTAATCTACCACTACTTCTCTTTTTTATAATTTACTATTAATTACCTAATAATCTTTGGAATAAAGAGTCATTTGTTCCACTATTTTGTATTTTATTTTCTTGAGAAGGTAATATACTATTCTTCTCATTTTCAATCTGATCTACTTCTTTAAAAGAGTTTTCTTTTGCTTCATCACTCTTTGTTTTATAACCTGCTTTTTCAAATACTCCAGCTATTCCATTACTATATTTATCATCTCTCTCTAACTCTAATTTTCCTTTTCTTATGACAAAATCTCTTCCCTTATCCAATTTTAATCCTGTATTAAGGGCTAAAGTTTGCATAACTAAATCTCCATTTTTTAGATAGTTATCTAGGAAAGAAAACTTAGCTTTTGTATCATAAAGATTATTATCTACAAGTTTTTGATAATATTGAGCCCAAAGAGGTGCAACTCCATTTCCTCCACTTACATCCCCTACTATTGGTGCATTATTATCGTAACCTATATAGATAGTTGTTACATAGTTTGGTGTAATTCCAGCAAACCAAAGAGTTCTATTTTCATTAGTAGTTCCAGTTTTTCCTCCTTGCTCAATTCTTTTCTTATTTGTATCATAAACAGTAGCTCTACTGGAACTTCCAAATATTACAGAACTTTTTAACATATAAGTTATTAAGCTTGTATCTAAACTATCATATATCTTTTCTTTTTTAGGTAACTCTTCATATAATGTATTTCCATATTTATCAATTACAGAAGTTACAATAACTGGAGATATTTTATATCCTCCATTAGCAAATACACTATAATTTAGTGCGTGTTGTAGTGGAGTATTTTCAAAGGAACCTAAAGAAGCTGTTAAATCATCTGGAATTTTTAAATTAGGATCAAGTTTTGCTATATTTCTTTTTACTGTACTTATCCCTACCTTATCTAACAGTTGAATAGAAACTGTATTTACAGATCTATCTAATGCTGTAAGTAGTGTTAAATTTTTATTATATCTATTTCCGTAGTTTTTTGGTATCCACTTACCATACTGTAAATATCTATCCTCTATTACGGAGTTTAACTCATATCCATTTTGTAAAGCTGTAAAGTATAAAAATGGTTTAAATGATGAACCCATTTGTCTTTTAGCCATAGTAGCTCTATTAAAACCACCATCTTTGAAATTTTTTCCAGCAACAAGGGATATAACATAACCGTTGTTTGGATCAACTGTTACCATTCCCCCCTGTAAATTCTCTCTTCCCTCTTTTTTAAAGAAAGAATAATTATCAAAGGTTTCTTTGGCAATCTTTTGTATGTCTAAATCTAATGTTGTATACACTTTTAATCCACCAGTATATACTAAATCCTCATCAAATTTTTCCACCAAGAACTTCTCAACAAGTCCTGAAAAATCTGGTACATTATACTCAACTTCACTTCTTTTATTGTAAACTATTGTTGTATCTTCATCCATTACAAAACCTTTTGGCAATTTTCCCTCATTATAGAATTTATGATTTAAAGCCTTATTATACTCCTCTTCACTAATCATTCCATCTTTGTACATCTCTGAAAGTATTAATTTCATTCTCTTTAATGAGTTATTCAATTTTCTTGTTGGATTGTAAGTTTCAGGTCTATTTGGAATTCCAGCTAGTAGAGCTGCTTCCGCCAAATTAATTTGAGATATATCCTTTCTATAAAATTGTTCTGCTGCTGTTCTCACTCCATAGGCTCCAGCACCAAAATATATCTCATTTAGATATTTCTCAAAAATCTCATCTTTAGTATATTTTCTCTCTATTTCAAAAGTTATCAAAGCTTCTTTTATCTTTCTTGCTATACTCTTTTCATGTGATAAAAAAGCATTTCTTGCTAATTGCTGTGTAAATGAACTAGCTCCTTGTGCTACTGAGCCACTTCTTACATTTGCTATTACAGCTCCTAACAATCTTTTAAAATGTATTCCATGATGTGAATAAAACTGCTTATCCTCAATAGCTAAAAAAGCATTTTTTACATTTTGAGGTATCTCCCTAAACTTTGCAACCTCTCTTTTTTCACGAGATATGACATCTATTACTCTGCCTTTTCTATCATAAACAGTAGTAGGAATAGAGGGAGAATAATCCTCTATTAAGTTTGAAATATCTGGAAGCTCCTTATAATACTTATATACTAAACCAAATACAGCTCCAGAAGCCAGTATTCCCCCTAAAAATACAACTACTAAAAATATTTTTAAGTATGTAAGTTTCTTCATAGCCTCCTCCTACTTAGTAGTATTTTTATTTTTTTGTCTCAATTGTCCACAAGCTCCATCTATATCTGTTCCCTTTTCTCTTCTAATAGTTACATTAACTTTTCTTACATTTTGTAAGAAGTTTACAAATCTTTCTATTTTCTTATCAGATGGTCTTGTTAAATCTGTTCCCTCTACTGGATTACAAGGTATTAGATTAACAACATGGTCAAAATCATGTACAAAATCTGCTAAGGCATTGGCATCAGCTTCAGAAACATTGAAATTATTAATTAAAATATATTCAAATGTAATTCTTCTCTTAGTTTGTCTTTGATACTCTTGTAATACTGCATGTAAATCCTCTAATGGATATCTTCTATTTATAGGTATGATCTCATCTCTTTTTTCATTAATAGCAGAGTGAAGTGATACAGCTAACTCCACATGAGTTTTTTCTAACAGTATTTTCTCTATATTTGGAACAATTCCAGAAGTTGAGATTGTAATCTTTCTTTTTGAAATATTTATTCCATTTTCATTTGATAATATTTCTAGTGCTTTTAAAACATTAGTTAGATTTAAAAGTGGTTCTCCCATTCCCATAAATACGATATTGTTTAAGTTTTCTCCCTGTTTCACAAGTCTTCTCTCTACAGTATATACTTGGTTGATAATCTCACTTACATTTAAATCTCTTACAAATCCCCCTTGTCCTGTTGCACAAAAAGCACATTTTACAGCACATCCAACTTGTGATGAGATACAAAGAGTGTTTCTTTTATCTTTGTGTCTTAATAAAACTGTTTCTATAGTGTTTCCATCTTCTAATTGGAATAAAAATTTCTCTGTTTTATCTATTTTAGAAACTTGATGTTTTAATAGATTTAAAAATGGGATATAAGCTTTCTCCATAAGTAACTCTCTATCTTTTAAAGAAAGGTTTGTTACTTCATTTAAATCTCTAACTATTTTTTTATGTAACCAGTTAAAAAGTTGTTTTCCATAAAACTTTTTCATTCCAAGAGATACTAAAAACTCTTCTAATTCCTTTTGGTTAAGATTTAATAAATTTATTCTTTCTGACATTATTTCCTCCATAAAGCTTTTATTTAACGATACATTATATCATACTTTCATAGTAAACACAATATTAAAGGAATGTATACTAGTAATTTATTTTAGTTTTGTTTTACTCTGTTATTTTTAGAGAGTAGAACTTTTTAAATAATCAAGTAAAATACCCTTTACCTCACTCTCTTTTATCTCCCCTTTAAAATTTCCTTTACTCTGATTTCCTCCACCTTTTATATTTGAGTATTTATTTGTCAAAAATTTTATAAACTCTTTACAATCAAACTCTTGAGCTGATATTGAAAAATTACTTCCACTTCCTGTGAGAAGAATGTTATTATCTCTCATATATTTTACTAAAAATTGTGCAACACTACTATCACCAAAATAGAAAATTGGTTGATACTTCCCTATTTTTTTACTCTCCTTTAAAAGTTTAGTTGCTAAAAGCTCACTATATTGCAAAGCTAAATTTTTATATTCACTCTCTACCTTTCTCTTTTCTCCAATACTTTTATCTACCATCTCTATTATCTCTTTATCTTTACAACTAAAAATTTGACACAACTCTCTTGATAATTTATGCTTATTAGAGTAATCCTCTATAGCTCTTTTTCCTGCAATAAAATAGAATCTTGTATAATTTCCTTTTACTTTTTCTTGATTTATAATTTTAAATAGTTGAATATCCTTAGTATTCTTTACATGAAACCCAGCACAAGCCCCTAAATCAATCTCAGGTATCTCTACAAATCTTACATCACCAGTGACTTTTTCCTTAATTGCTTTACGAAGTCCTTCTATACTTCTTGCTTCATCATTATCCATAATAAATATTTTTAGTTCTTTTCCCTCTCTTATGACTTCATTAACTCTATTTTCTAAGTCAACTACAATCTCATCTGTTATTGTATTAGAGTCTAAATCTACAGTCGTATACTCCTCTGCCATTCTAAAACCTACTGTATTTAATCCATATATATTGTAAGCTAAAGCTGAAAATATGTGTTGAGAAGTGTGTTGACAAGCTATATCCTCTTGTCTTTGTGTATCTATCTCTATCTCATACTCCTGAAGTTCAAGTTCTCTGTCTACAACAACTCCATTTTCTTTAACTTCAATAACTTTAGCCTCCCCTATACTTCCTCTATCTCCAAGTTGTCCTCCCTTTCCATCTATATAAAAAGCTCCATTGGGTTCTAGTTCTAAAATATATCCATCTTTTATCTTTTCACACTTTTTTACTAACACTCTCATTTTTTAACCTCTTTTCTAATATTATTATATTGTATTTTTTTATTATATCATTTAAAAATTAAAAATTTAAATAAAATTTAACTTCTTTGAAAACTCTTTATTATATATTTCATCAATCTTTTTTACATTGATTATTTTAAAATTCTATTGACTTCGCTATTTAAAATAAGTACATTTTGTGGTATGATTGTATTAGAGATAACAATTAGCTTTTCCAAAACTTTTAAAAGAAAGGTGGTTTTTCAATGAAAGAATTAGATTTAAAAAAGGTTACTGATGAAGTGGAGAGACTTTGTATTGAGGGGAACTATTTTATCGGTCAAGAGGTTTTAAACAAAATTAAAGAAGCTTATGAAAAAGAGGAATCAGAAGTAGGAAAAAATATTCTAGGACAGATCATAGAAAATGATGAAATTGCTATGAATGAACAGGTTCCTATGTGCCAAGATACTGGTATTGTCGTTGTTTTCTTAGAGATTGGTACAGATGTTAAAATTAATGGAGATATATATGAGGCTATAAATGAAGGAGTAAGAAGAGGTTATGACAAAGGATATCTTAGAAAATCTGTAGTTAGACACCCTTTAGATAGAGTTAATACTAAGGATAACTCTCCTGCTATAATTCATACTAAACTTACTCCAAACTCAGATAAAGTAAAAATAATTGTTGCTCCCAAAGGAGGAGGCTCTGAAAATATGAGTGCCTTAAAGATGTTAAAACCTTCTGATGGAGTAGAGGGAATAAAAAAATTAGTAGTTGAAACAGTTAAAAATGCTGGAGGAAATCCTTGTCCCCCTATAATTATTGGTGTTGGGATAGGAGGAAACTTTGAAAAAGCTGCTCTTCTTGCCAAAGAAGCTGTTCTTAGAGATATAAATGATGTTACTTCAGATCCAATAGCAAAAAAACTTGAAGAAGAGTTACTTGAGTTAGTAAATAAAACAGGAGTTGGTCCTTTAGGATTAGGAGGAATTACCACTGCCTTAGCTGTAAAAGTCAATACCTTCCCTTGCCATATAGCTGCCCTACCTGTTGCTATAAATATTAATTGCCATGCTGCCAGACACAAAGAAGTCGAGTTATAATTACTAAGGAGGAAATAGATATGGAATACCATTTAACAACACCTTTAAAAGATGAAGATATAGCTAAATTAAAAGCTGGTGATTCTGTTAAGATAACTGGAGTAATATATACAGCAAGAGATGCTGCTCACGCTAGACTTGTAAAACTACTTGAAGAAGGAAAGGAACTTCCTGTTGACATAAAAGGACAAATAATATACTACGTTGGTCCTACTCCAGCTAAACCAGGAAAACCTATAGGAAGTGCTGGTCCAACAACTAGTTATAGAATGGACGCCTATGCTCCTGCTCTAATAAATGTTGGACTAAAGGGAATGATTGGTAAAGGAGCTAGATCTAAAGAGGTTAGAGATGCTATGGTTTCTGAAAAAGCTGTATATTTTGCTGCTGTTGGAGGAGCTGCTGCCCTTATAGCTAAATCTATAAAAAAATCAGAGCTGATAACATATGAAGATTTAGGTGCTGAAGCTTTAAGAAGACTTGAGGTAGTAGATTTTCCTGCTATAGTTATCAACGATATCTATGGAGGGGATCTTTACCAAGAGGGACAAGCTAAGTGGAATAGACTTGATAAGTAATAACTAAATTATTATTTTAAATTTTAGGAAAATTGAGAGTGTTTATCTTTAAATTACTCTTGATTTTCCTTTTTTATAATTTCCAGTAATTTTTACTCTCTTCTCCTTTACTCTTTTTGTTTACTTAGTATCTTTAAAGTGTTATAATATAGTATGAAATAAATTTTAATGGAGGGAAGCTAGATGAGTAATTGTATTTTAACTGTTGATGATTTTTGTTTATCTTATAAGAATAGAAACATTTTAGAAAACCTTTCTTTTTCTGTTGAAAAAGGAGATTATCTAGCTATTGGTGGAGTTCCTGGTTCTGGTAAAAGTACTCTTATAAAGAGTATCTTAGGGCTTATAAACAGCGGAATAAGTGGAGATATTCATTACCACAATCTAAAAAAAGCTGAGGTGAGCTATATTCCTCAAAACTCTATACAACAAAAAGAAAATTTTTTAGGAAGTGTGAGAGAAGTTGTTGCCGTTTCTCTTCTGTCCAAAAAAAGAGGAAAAATCTTCAATGATGAAGATTGGGAAAAAGTTGATTCTCTTTTAAAAAAATTAAATCTTTTTGATATAAAGGATAATAAAATAAATAAATTAACAAAGGGACAGTTACTTAAAGCTAGTTTAGCAAAACATCTAATAAATGAGCCAAAACTTCTCTTTATAGATAGCCCTAGCTCTACCTTAGATATAAAACATAAATTAGAGTTCTATCAAATTTTAAAAAACTTTTGTGAAACTGATAACCTAACTGTTATATTTATAACTCATAATATAAAGGAGATTTGCCAGTATGCTAATAAACTACTCTTTTTAAAGAAAAAAGATAGAACATACTACTTTGGAAATCCCCAAGAATTTTTTAAAGATAAGGAGTAATTATGCTGAAAAAAAATTTACTAATCCTATTTATTTTACTTAGCCTAAGTGTATTTGCTGAAACTATAAAAGTAGTAACTCCAGATGGCTTACCAGCTCTTTCTCTAGTCAATATGATGGATACTAAGAAGATTGATAATATTCAACTAAATTATAAAGTTGAAAAGATGTCTGATGCTTTAATTGTAGATATGTTAAAAAGAGAGGGAGATATAGCTATTGTTCCTTCTAATTTTTCTGCACAACTTTATAATAAAAAATTAGGTTATAAAATCCTTGGTACTATTGGTTGGGGTTCATTTTATGTAGTCAGTAGAGACAATATCAACTCATTAGAAGAGTTAAAGGGAAAAGAGGTATATACCTTTGGAAAAGGTCTTACACCTGATTTAATATTTCAATCAATTTTGGAGAAAAAAGGGATTAACAAAAACAGTATCAAGATAAATTATCTCTCTAGTGGTAACGAGGTTGCTTCTCTATATTTAGGTAAAAAGGTAGACACTATTGTTATCCCTGAACCTATGTTGAGTAAAGTACTTAGTAAAAGTCCAACTTCCACTATCGTAGCTAACTTAAATGATGAGTGGAAAAATATTACTAACTCTGATTTAGGTTACCCTCAATCTACTCTTGTTATAAAAGAGGAGATATATGAAACTAATCCAAAATTTGTAAAAGAATTTATTAATAAACTTACTGAAAGCATTTCAAAACTTTATAAAAATAGTGGAGAAACAGTTGAAAATGTAAAGAGAAACAGTCTTAGTATTGATACATCTGTCCTTGATAAAGTACTTACTCGTGCCAATATTTTTTACACTCCTATTATTGATTGCAAAGAGGAGTATAATAACTACTTTAAAATATTGGAATTAACAAATAAAAAAGTTATAGGGGGAAAGTTACCTGATGAAGAGATATTTGCAAAATAGCTCCAAGATATTATCGCTCATCTTTTTCTTTATTATTTGGGAGGGAGTTGCCTTTTATATAGACAACTCTCTTCTTTTTCCAAGGATAGGTGAGATAGCTAGCTCTCTTAAAAATATACTTATAGAACAAAGTTTTATTTTTGTCCTTTGGAACACTTTAAGTAGATTTTTTATATCCATAATTATATCTTTAGTACTCTCTATAATTTTGGCTGTAATATCATACAATTATAATTTTATACAATTAATTCTATCTCCATTTATAATTTTTTTAAGGGCAGTTCCCACTATTGCTATAATCATACTTGTACTTATTTGGAGTAGTGTTGAGGTAGTTCCAATAGTAGTCGGAGTATTAATACTATTTCCAATACTCTATGAAAGTATTTTAGGTGGAATAGAAGGGGTAGATAAAAATCTAATAAAAATGTCTAGAGTATTTAAAGTCTCTAATAGAAGAGTTATTAAGGATATATTTATTCCAAGTATCTACTTCTCTCTCTCTCCTAGTCTTCCATCTTATATAGGACTTACCTTTAAAGTTATCATAGCAGGAGAAGTCCTTTCTCAAGAAAGTTTATCTATAGGTGGAGAGATTTTCATCAATAAGATATATTTAGAGAGCCCTAATATTTTTGCTTGGATTATAGTTATAATATTCCTTAATTATATCCTAGAAAGAGGATTAAAATTCTTAAATAACAGAGTTTGTAGGTGGAAAAGATGAAAGTTATCAATATTAAAAAAAATTATGGAGAAAGGGAGATTTTAGCTGGAGTATTCTTTGAGGGAGAAGAGGGAAGAGTGACAGTTATCCTTGGAGAGTCTGGTTGTGGAAAATCTACACTTTTAGGTATACTCTCTAATAATATCAAAGACTTTTCTGGAGAGATTGTATTTGATAGAGATATTAGTTCTGGTATCTCCTATATTTTTCAAGAGGATACCCTTATTCCTTGGAAAACTGTGTATGAAAATATAGAGTATGTACTCAAAGATAAGATTTCTGCTTCAGAGATGAGAACTTATATAGAAAAATATCTCAAAATGGTTAATTTGTTAGAGTATAAAGATGAATATCCTGAACATCTCAGTGGTGGAATGAAAAGAAGAGTTGGAATTGCTAGAGCCTTTGCATACCCTAGTGATTATCTCTTTATGGACGAGCCCTTTGAGTTTTTAGATATTAAAACTAAAGGGGAGATAATAGAGTATTTTAAGTTACTACAAGAAGAAAATAAAAAAACTGTACTATTTATAACTCACGATATTGAATCAGCTTTAAAAATTGGAGATAAAATAGTGGTATTTTCTTCAAAACCAACA
This sequence comes from Fusobacterium mortiferum, assembly GCF_016900045.1. Lineage (GTDB taxonomy): Bacteria > Fusobacteriota > Fusobacteriia > Fusobacteriales > Fusobacteriaceae > Fusobacterium_A > Fusobacterium_A pullicola. Next base: position 111,912 of record NZ_JACSNP010000005.1, on the reverse strand, counting down.
AGAGTAAAAAGAGTTTTTGACACTGTTACCAACAATGAAAAATTGAGTGATGAAATTAGAAAAATCCTCTTGTAAAAAAATATAATTAGATATATAATAAGTACAGATTAATAGATAGAAGGAGATTTTAATGATAAAAATAGGAAAAAGACAAAAATTAGTTATAAATAATTTTGCAAGTGTTGGAGCTTATCTTGATGCTGGAACTGGAGATAGTAAAGATAATATCCTACTTCCTAACAACGAGTTAGAGGATAGAGACCTAAAAGAGAGAGACGAAGTTGAGGTTCTTATCTATATGGACTCTGAAGATAGACCAGTAGCTACTTTCAGAAAAACAGAAGCTATAGTTGGAACATTAGCTAAGTTAGAGGCTACAGATGTACACCCTACTCTTGGAGCTTTTATGGATTGGGGATTAAAAAAAGAGTTACTACTTCCTAAAAGACAACAAGAAACTGATGTAGAAGTTGGAAAAAAATATCTAGTTGGAATATATGAAGATAGTAAGGGAAGACTTTCTGCTACAATGAAAATATATAAATTTTTACTTCCTAGTACAACAATGAAGAAAAATGATATAGTATCTGGTACTGTGTATAGAATAAATGATGAGATTGGTGTCTTTGTAGCTGTTGAAGATAGATACTTTGGACTTATCCCTAAAAATGAGTACTTTAAAAACTATAAAATAGGTGATGAGATAGAAGCTAGAGTTATCAGAGTTAGAGAAGATGGAAAACTTGACCTATCTCCTAGAGAGTTAGCATATTTACAGCTTGATAAAGATGCTGAGCTTATTTTAGAAAAGATGAGAATTTTAAAGGATAGTTTTAGATTTAATGATAAAACTAATCCTGACCAAATAGTAAACTATTTTAATATGAGTAAGAAAGCTTTTAAAAGAGCTATTGGAAATCTATTAAAACAGGGTAAAATAGAAAAAACTGAAGATGGGTATTTTAAATTAGTTGGTAAAAAATAATATATAAAAATATTTAAGGAGGAAAACATTATGTTAAGTTTTATTATCTATGTTATCTTAGTAGCTGGTATGTGGAAAATGTTTGAAAAGGCTGGTATAGCTGGTTGGAAAGCAATAATCCCTATATACAATATCTATTTGGAAACTGTATATATTGCCAAAAAAGAGTGGTGGTATGTAATACTATACTTTATTCCAGTAGTAAATATCTTTGCACTTATAAAAATTCATATGGAAGTTGCTAAAAACTTTAGAATTTCATCACCACTTGCTTTTTCTTTAGGAATGACATTTTTAGCTTTTATCTTCTATCCAATTTTAGGATTTGGAGATTATAAATTTATTTCTGAAGATGAAGCTGAAATAATAGATTAATATAATTAATAAATTAAATAAGCTTTGAATTGAAATAGGGAGAAAATTTACTCTTAATAACTTTTTGAAAGAGAAGAGATTGGAGTAAAACTTTCTTCCTCTTTTTTATGAAAAATTTTAAATGTATAAGCATATACTTTATTTTGAAATTGTGTTATAATAAGTAGCACAAAATTTTATGGAGGAAATAAGATGTCAAAACATAATACAAGTTTTAAAGTTGATAAAGATAATGAGTTAATGAAATTTTTAATTGAAAAAATGCCTCAAAATAGCCGTAATAGTATAAAATCTCTTCTTACTCAAAGAAGAATTTTAGTTGATGGTAAAGTAGTATCTCAATACAACGCTCCTGTTAAAGAAGGACAAATAGTAAGTATAAACAAAACTAAGATTACTAAACATAATCTTGAAGGTGTATCTATTGTCTATGAGGACAATGATATCTTAGTTGTGGAAAAAGAGAGGGGTATCCTTTCTATAGCAACTAAAAATGAAAGAGAGAAAACAGCATATAATATTCTTAAAAACTATCTAAAGGAGAAAAATCCTAAAGATAAAATATTTGTAGTACATCGTTTAGATAGAGATACCTCTGGAATAATGATATTTGCTAAAAGTGAGAAGGCACAAGATATACTACAAACAACTTGGAACGACTCAGTAAAAGAGAGAACATATGTTGCCTTGGTAGAAGGGAGTGTAAAAAAAGATAGTGATACAATTATATCATACTTAGCTGAAAACAAAGCTATGATAACTTATTCTACTGATAATGAAGAAGAGGGAAAAAAAGCTATCTCTCATTATAAAGTTTTAAGAAAAAATAGAAATTACTCTTTACTTGAAGTAAATATAGAAACTGGTAGAAAAAATCAAATACGTGTACATATGCAAGATTTAGGACATAGTGTTGTCGGAGATAAAAAATATGGTTCTACTAAAAATCCTATAAAAAGACTAGGACTTCATGCTCATACAATCGTATTCACACATCCGCTAACAAAAGAGTTACTATCTTTTACAAGTAAAATCCCTGATTCATTTTTATCTATTTTTAAGTAAATAGATAACTTGACATAGTTTGATAATTAAGTTAAAATATCCTAAATAAAAACTTACTGAAATTTTTTATGAGGTGATTTGATGGAAACTTTAAACAATCTAGAAGAAATTTTAAAATTTAACAAGGAGTTTGTTGAAAATAAAGAGTATGAAAAGTACAATACAACAAAATATCCTGATAAAAAAATTGCTATACTTTCATGTATGGATACAAGACTTACTGAACTACTACCTAAGGCTTTAGACTTGAAAAATGGAGATGCTAAAATCATAAAAAATGCTGGTGGTACTGTTATTCATCCATTCGGAAGTGCTATGAGAAGTTTACTAATCTGTATCTATGAATTTGATATTAAGGAAATTTTTATAATTGGACACTATGACTGTGGTATAAGTAGTATGAATACTGATAAATTAATCAAAAAAATGATTGATCAAGGTATTGATATTAAGACTTTAGATACTCTTTCTCGTGCTGGAATAAAAGTTAAACAATGGTTACATGGATTTGATTGTGTTGAAGAATCTGTAAAAGAAAGTGTAGCAAAGGTAAGAAATCACCCACTTATGCCTGATAATGTAGCTATTCATGGTCTAATTATGGACCCTGAGACTGGAAGATTAGATGTAGTAATTAATGGATTTGATTATATTTAGTGAGGGGATGAGATGTTACAACTTTTTTTAAAGGGAATTATTATTGGTATAGCTAATATTATGCCTGGAGTATCTGGGGGAACTTTAGCTATTATTATGGGAGTGTATGATAAACTTACTGAAGCAATTGGTAACTTTCCTACTGCTCCTATTAAGAAAAAGATAGAATACATAAAATTTTTATTACAAATTGGAAGTGGAGCAGCAATTGGAATAATTCTCTTTGCAAGAGTTATTGAATTTTGTTTTACTAACTACCCTAGAGCTACTGCTGGAGGATTTAGTTTACTTATCCTTCCATCTATTCCTTATATTATAAAAGGAGAAAATAAAAAAGATATTAAAAATATCCTATCTTTCTGTTTAGGAGCTTTTCTTACTTCAATCTTTGTATATTTAGATTATAAATTAGGAAAAGATGGTCATTCACAAGAGTTGGTTACTGTTATTACTACTAGCTATGCCTTAAAGCTTTTTGCCTGTGGTGGAGTGGCTGCTGGAGCTATGATTATACCTGGTATATCTGGTTCTCTACTACTTCTTATGTTAGGAGAGTACTACAATATTTTAGGATTTATTAATAAGTTTTTCTCTAATCTTATCCATATAATGAGTTATTCATCATTATGGGAAATTATAACAAACTTATATATTATTCCACTGACAGCTTTTAGCTTAGGAATGTTGATTGGACTTGTTCTTATCTCTAAACTTATAAATATATTACTTCAAAAACATAGAAGTGTTACACTATTTTTCATAACAGGAATAATAGTTGTATCAATTTTACAAATTTGGTTAAGTCTATATTAATAAAATTTATATAAATGGGAGAGGATAGTGTGAGATATTTTTTATTAAGTTTAATTCTAATGCTTTTTGTTGCATGTACTTCTACTGGAACAGCTAGCTGGTATGGAAAGGGATTTGAAGGAAAATTAACTGCTAGTGGTTATGTTTTTGATTCAAATCAACTTACTTGTGCCTCAAATGAATATCCTTTTGGAACTGTATTAAAGGTTACAAATAATGAAAATAAAAAATCTGTTTTAGTCGTAGTTACAGACAGAGGTGGTTTTGAAAAATATGGTAGAAAGATAGATTTAAGTAAAGCTGCCTTTTCAAAAATTGCTTCAACAGCTAATGGATTAATAGATGTAAAAATTGAAGTAGTTAGCCAAAAAAATACTTTCAAATATAAACATGGAAGTCCTAAATTTACTTCAACTGAGTATAAAAAATATATCAAAGGAATATAAAATGAAAGAAAGAGAGGGTTTTCTAATTTTAAGCTAATAAAGCTAAAATGATTAACTCTCTTTTTTATTATAATATAAGTTAATAAGGAGTTTAAAAATGAAAGTTTTAATTACTGGAGCTACTGGTGGTATTGGTGAGGAGATTATAAAAGTTTTTTATAAAAATAACTATGAAATTATAGCAGTTGGAAGAGATCATACCAAATTAAAGTATTTGGAAGAGATTTTTAATGTTAAAAGCTATGCTCTCAACATTGATATTGAAAAAGAGATTGATAAATTTTTGAATGAGATAGATAATGAAAATATAGATATTCTAATCAATGGTGCTGGGATTGGTGAGATTGATTATTTTGAAAATCTTGAATTTGATAAAATAAAAAAATTAATAGAGGTAAATAACCTCGCTCTTGTAAAATTTACTCACCATTTCTATAAAAAAATGGTTTTAAAAGGCGAAGGAAAGATTGTAAATATCTCCTCTACTGCTGGTTTTCAACAGGGTGGACCACTTATGAGTGTATATTATGGAACAAAAGCCTTTGTAAACTCTCTGACACTATCTCTTTATGAAGAGGGAAGAGATAGAGGTATTGAAGTATATTTACTTGCTCCTGGTCCTACTAAAACAGGTTTTAAGGGAATGGATAGAGAACTTTCAAAATTTGAAAAACTCTACGTTACCACTCCTGAAGAGGTAGCTAATGAATTATGGAAAGGTATTCAAAATAAAAAGAGTATTATCATTCCCGGAAAATTAAATAAACTCCTCTATTTTCTTGATAAATTTATTCCTTTAAAAACTAAATTAAAATCTTTAAAAAAAATTCAAGAAAAAAAGATAAAAAAATAGTTTTATTTTTTTAAAAAAATGGTATAATATTTTTGTTAAGTTTTGGAGGTGTTATGAAAAAGTTTTTTATTCTTTTTATACTTTCATCTTTTCTATGTAGTTGTACATATTTTCAAGTAAAAGATGCAATAAAAAAAGCTGATAACGGAAATTATGTAGCTTCTCTAACAGAGCTTTACAATATTCTTAAAGAAAATAGTGAAGATAGAAGAGCTCTAGATGCTTTCGAAGTAATCTATCCGAATGCAGAAAAACAATATTATGACGAGCTAGATATTACTCGTGGTAAAGATATCATAGGGTATACAAAGGCTCTTCTTAACCTTTTAAGAGTTCAAGAGATATACTATAAATTGCCAACCGCAAGTAAAAACTCTATAGCTATTATAAAACCACCTCAAGCTGAAAGAGTAGATATAAAAAAGGAGTTAGCTCAAAGCTTTTTTACAATAGGTAATGGTACTCGAACTGAAACATATGAAGAGAAATTAAGAGCCTTTGGTTACTTTTTTCAAGCTAAAATATATGATTTAGATTTAAGAAAAGACATTGATGAAAAATATATAAGTAGTAGAAATTCAGCTTTAGGAAGATTTTTACTAAGCTTTAATGGGGAGAATAAAGCTTTTAATAATAATTTAAAAACTCTTTTTAGTGAAAATTTTAAAAATTACCCTCTTTTCTCCATTGGAAATAGTAAAAATTACAGCTTAAAGTTCGATATAAATATCTCTAATATTCTCTATTTTCCACCACAAACAACAGTGCAAAGTGGTATAGATAGCTATATTGAAAGAGTCAGAAAAACAGTTATGGAAAAAGTTATAGAAACTAAAATAGTAGATGGAAAGGCTATACAAGTTGAGAGATGGGTTCCTGTAGAGAGAGAGGTTGAGGTTGAAATATTTTACAGATATGTAAAACACATTAAAACTACAGCTATGGAATACCAACTAGATTATAATTTAATAGAAAAAAATGGTTATTCCATCTCTACAAATAGTAAAAAGATTGCATATGAAGATAGAGCTGTTTGGTATGAATATTATCCTCTTCGTCCTTTTCCATATGGAATAAGACCATTTAGATTTCCAATAAGTGAATCTGAAAAATATGTTATGAACAGAGAACAGCTTGAAAGACAGGTCCTACTTCTTGGAATTGAAGAGTTAAATGATGTATTAAAAAAATTAGATTCTAATAGAATAATAGATTGGTAAGGAGGAAATAAATGTTAGCAAAAGACTTGGGAGAAAGAAAACTTATAGATAAGGTATTTAGTACAGCTAGAAAAGCTAAGGAAGCTATGGTAACTTTTGGTGAAGAAAATGTAGTTAATGCCACTATAGGTTCTCTTTATGATGAAAATGGTAAATTAGTTGTATTAAATACAGCTATGGAGGTATTTAGAGAGCTGCCAGCAGAAGAATTAGCTGGATATGCTTCATCTTTCACAGGTGCTCCTGAATACAATGAAAGTGTAAAAATTTCTCTTTTTGGAAGAGATTATAAAGAGTTTTTAAATGGACATCACCTTGAGGTTATTGCAACTCCTGGAGGAACTGGAGCAATAAGTAATAGTATAAAAAACTATCTTAATTATGGAGATACAATACTTTTACCAAAATGGTTATGGAGTCCATATATACTGATGGCTAAAGAAAAAAGTGGAAGTTGTGATTTTTATACTCTTTTTAATAAAGAAAATAAATTTGACCTCAAGGATTTTGAAATGAAAGTAGAGAGCTTAGCAAATAAACAGGATAATGTTGTCATTATCATTAATGACCCTTGCCAAAATCCAACTGGATATAGATTATCTATTGAAGAGTGGAAAGAGATTAGAAAAATTTTAATCTCTGCTTCTAAGTTAGCTAATATCATTCTTATTTTAGATGTTGCCTATATTGATTTTGATGATAGAAATAATGAAGAGAAAAAAGAGTACTTTGAAATCTTTAAAAATCTTCCAGAAAATATTTTAACTATTTTTACTTTTAGTCTATCAAAATCTTTAACTTGTTATGGTATGAGAGTGGGAGCTCAAGTGGCTCTTTCTACCTCTAAAAAAGTTATTGAAGAGTTTTATGACGCTAACTCTTTTAGCTGTCGTTCAACTTGGTCTAATATCTCTAGAGGTGGAATGAAGATGTTTAGCAATATTATCTTAGATGAAAAGAAGAGTGCTCAACTTGAAAAAGAGAGAGAGTTCTATAGAAATCTTATAAAAGAGAGGGCGGATATTTTCTTAACTGAAGCTAAAGAGTGTAACTTAGAAGTTCTTCCATATGTAAGTGGTTTCTTCCTTACTATTCCAACAGGTGAGTATACTCCAAAAGTTGAAGAATTACTTGAAAAAAATCATATCTACACTGTGGTATTAGATGAGGGAATAAGAATAGCAGTATGTAGTGTTACAAAGAAAAAGATAAGTGGTCTGGCTAAAAGAATAAAATCTATTATTGATGAGGCTAAAAAATAAATATATATTAATCTAGCATAATAAAATTATTTTAACATTATAAAGAGAAGTGTTGCTTTTAATTATAAGAAAGTAATCTCTTCTCTTTTTTATTCTCTTAAACTCAATGTAGATTTATAAATATAAATATGTTAAAATTAATTAGTAATATTAAAATTGGAGGAATTATGAAATATATAGACCATAAAGTTATAAAAACAGCTATAGGAACTTTTATCTCTATCTATCTTGCAGAACTTTTAGGAATAAAATTTGGAGTAACAGCTGGAGTAGTTACAATAATAAGTATTCAAGCTACTAAAAAAGAATCTTTAAAAATTGCATTGGAGAGATTTATAGCTTCTCTTATTGGTCTTTTTATAGCTGTTGTATTTTTTGAAGCTCTAGGCTATACTCCCTTTGTCTTTGGAATATTTATTTTGGTATTTATGCCTATTTGTCTTAAATTTAACCTATTTCAAGGTTTTTTAGCTACAGTAGTATTAGCTACTCATATATTAAGTTTAAAAACTGTTTCATTTGATATAGTAAAAAATGAAATATACATACTTCTACTGGGAATTTTAGTAGCTCTCATCTTAAATTCATATATGCCTAATATGAAAAAAGAGTTAAATGAAAAAAGAAAAAATATAGATTTGCTTATGAAAACTCTTATTAACTATTTTGGAGATGTTTTAATTACTGGCTCTGTATTCATTGATGAAGAAACTCTATTTAAAGAGCTAAAAAGTGAATTAGATTCAGCTAGAGATATAGCCTTTAAAGAGTTTAACAACGATATTTTTACTAGTTCAAGAGAAGAGATTGAGTTTTTTCAAATGAAAAGAAGTCAATATAAGGTTCTATTAAGAATGAGAAATCATTTTTATCGTTTCTATATAAGTAGTGCCCATGCTCATATTATATCTGAATTTACTAGAAAGGTAGCTGATGCTATAGGGGTAGATAAACTCTATCAAGAGGTATTAGTTGAATTAGAAAATGTAAGAGAGATATTCAAAAATATGCCCTTACCTCAAACAAGAGTTGAATTTGAAAGTAGAGCTATGCTATTTCAATTTTTAAATGATATTGAAGTATTTTTAGAAATCAAAAAAGATTATATGAAGAAAATAAAAAAGCCGTAGATATTATTCTAGGGCTTTTTTATTTTTACTGAAATCATTTTAGAACCATTCTAAATAAAGATATCTTGTTTATACGTATAAAACAAGCTTTTCTACAATTCAAGCTATTTTTTAAACATAAAATATACTGCCCCTATTAAGCATAGAAAAGCATATATGTAGTTTAATTTAAACTCTTGTTTTAAATAAAGAACCGAGAATCCAGAGAAAACTACTAATGTGATTACCTCTTGAATTATTTTCAGTTGAGCTACTGTAAAAAATTGTGATCCTATTCTATTAGCTGGTATAGAGAAACAGTATTCAAAGAATGCTATCCCCCAGCTACTAAGTATTGCAAACCATAGAGCACTATGTGTATTTTTTAAGTGTCCATACCATGCAAAAGACATAAAAATATTTGAAATAAAAAGTAAAGCTATTGGTAGAAATTTCATAAATTTTTCCCTCCTTAAATATATTTAGCTAAAAAATTTTATACCTTTTCATAAAAAAAATCAATATTTTATTTTTAAATTTATAAAAAATTTTTGAATATTTTTATAATAAAAAAATAAAATACTATTAATCTTAAAAATGTGGTAAAATACTTAAGTAAAAGCTTTAAAAATTTTGAGGTGAGATAGATGTTTATAAATGATTATCATATTCATAGTGAATTTTCTGGAGATTCTAAACAGGATTTAAGAGAGATATTTGAAAAAGCTATATCTCTTGGATTAGAAGATATAGCTATAACAGACCATTTAGAGTATGATATTGAGGGAATGACTGATAATTGGATTTTGGATTTAGATAAGTATGTTCAAACTATTCTTAATTATCAGAGAGAATATAAAGGCAAACTTGATATCAAACTTGGAGTGGAGATAGGAATACAACCACATACTAGAGAGTATCTTGAGGCTCAGGTTAATAAATATCCATTTGATTTTGTTATTGCTTCTACTCATGCTATTAATAGACACGATTTAGCTTGGGGAGAGTTACAAAAAACAAGAAATAAAGAGCAGCTTCAACAATATTATTTTGAAACTATATTAGATAATGTTAAAAACTATAATAATTTCTCTGTGTATGGTCATATGGATTTTGTTACTAGATATGGTGGAGAGGAATATAGAGGGTTAGAATATAGAAAAAATGCTGATTTAATAGATGAGATTTTAAAAATATTAATATCTAAAGGAAAGGGTATTGAAATAAATACTTCTGGTTATAGATATAAAGAGGATAGATTTTATCCTTGCAAAGATATTATTAAAAGATATCATGAGTTAGGTGGAGAGATACTTACAATAGGTTCTGATTCACATATTAAAGATCACTTAACAATGGATTTTGATATTGTATATGAATTTTTAAAAAGTATTGGAATCAAGTATATATGTAGTTTTGATAAGATGAAACCAATATTTAAAAAGTTAAAATAAAGTTGCTATTCTCTACTAAATATGGTAATATATTATTGCAATTTATAAAATAAAGGAGAGACAAGTATGAAAAAAAATTTAGTAATATTAACACTTGCAGGAGCTCTATTAGGTGGATGTTCTGCTCTTGAAAAAACAAATGCTGCAGCTGAAAAAGTAGCTAATGGAACTCAATCAACTCAAACTTATGTAGATATCAACTCTATAAGTGGAAAAGAGTTTACTCTTGAAAATTCAGATATCACTATCACATTCGAAACTGCAAAAGTATACGGGTTCTCTGGAGTAAATAGATATTTTGGTTCTATTAAAGTAGATGGAAATAAGATAGCTATTGAAAATGTAGCTTCAACAATGATGGCAGGAACTCCAGCTAAAATGGAAGAGGAGTCTAACTACTTAAAAGCTCTTGCTGAAGTAAACTCTATCTCTATAGATGGTAATACTGTTACTTTATCTGGAAACGGAAAAACTTTAAAGTTCTTAGGAAAATAGTTTAAAATTGCTTAATTTAAAAGGAGAGAACCTACTATATTTAGCAGGTCTCTCCTTATTTTATTGTAACTACTAAATAAATATTTCTGGTTCTTTTCTTATTAGACACTTACTTTCTAACATTTCTATTATAGGTTGAACTGGATTATTTATTACTTCTCTTCCATTAAAATTACATACTTTTACACATGCATAACAATGAATACATTTCTCTAAATTCACATTCCTAGGATCATTACAATCAATAGCTCCAACTGGACAAACTTTCCAGCACTTCATACACATATTACATTTTTCATTTGGAATTGGAGCGAAAATTCTTATAGGCATATCAGCTTTATATGGTCTATTTCCTGAAAAAATAGGAGTAGAAATATCTTTATTCTCCAATTTTTTTCTTATTTCCTTTCCAAAGCTATATGCAATACTTAAGTCTTTTTCATCTGGCCTATTTGTACCTACTTTTTTTGAATAGGAATGTTCTCCAATAAAAGCTCCACCAGCCAATATTTTAAAACCATTAGCTAATAATATATCTTCTAACTCTACCAAAGCATCTTCATAGGCTCGATTTCCATATACTACTACAGGAATAACATACCCTTTTCCCTTTATCCCTTTTAAAGTATTAAGTATAATTTTAGGAACTCTTCCTCCATAAACTGGCACACCTACTATAACTAAAACCTCTTCTGAATTATCATATTTTTCTCTATTATCTTTTATAAAAGTTATATTTTCACATTTTAATATATTTCCTATTCCTTTTGCAATCTCTTCTACAATCTTTTTTGTAGTATTAGTTGGACTAAAATAATAGTAATTTACTCCTTTTATCATTTTTAAAGCCCCCTTAATTTTTTAGATTATAAATCCACTTCCTAAAACTTTTTTCTCTTCATCATAAAATACTACACCTTGACCTGGAGTAATTGCTCTTACTTTCTCTTCTAAGAATTTAACCTTTATATTCCCATTTTCCTGTAGTTTTAATTGGCATTTATGTAATCTGTCTCTTGAACGAGTCTTTGCCCAACAAATTTTACCATCTAACTCTTCAACTTTATCAACTGATATCAAGTTTATATCTCTAGCTAATAATTCATCTTTAAATAAAAGTTCATTATCTCCAACTATTACACAGTTATTTTTACTATCTAACTCCACTACATATAAAGGTTTTTCCTGTGCTATTCCAAGCCCCTTTCTTTGACCTATTGTATAAAAAGATAGTCCATTGTGTTTTCCTAAAATTTTTCCATCAGTTGTAACTATATTTCCTTTTTTTCCAGCTTTTCCTCTTGTTTGCTCAAGTAAAAACTCTTTTAATTTTCCATCTTCAACAAAGCATATCTCTTGAGAATCTTTTTTAGCATAAACTCTTACTCCTAATTGCTCAGCTAACTCTCTTACCTTTGGCTTTTCTAAATCCCCTATCGGAAACATTACATATTTTAAATTATCTTTGTTCATTTGTGAAAGGAAATAAACTTGATCTTTATTCAAATCATCTCCCATTGATAATACTCCATCTTTTAATTGAGTATAGTGTCCTGTAGCCATAAAATCTGCTCCTAATGAACGAGCAAACTCTATCAACATTCCAAATTTTATATGTTTATTGCATACCATACATGGATTAGGAGTTTTTCCTTGTAAATACTCATTAACAAAATAATCCATAACTACCGTTTTAAATTCTTTTGTAGCATCTAAAACATAATGAGGTATCCCTAAATCATCACATACTTTTTTAGCATCTGAATCCTCTGGGTTACAAGTTCTCATAGTTACTCCTATAAGATCATATCCCTGCTTTTTTAAAATATACGCAACTGTAGAAGAATCTACTCCTCCACTCATAGCTACAGCTACTTTTATCTTTTTATTATTTTCATTATAAGTTAAATATTTTTCAAATTCTCTATTTTCCATTATTATTTTACTCCTATTACAAAATTTTTAATATACATCTTGCTAATATCAATATTCCAAATATAAATATAAGTCCTCCTGAAATTTGAGATATTTTTATTAATCTATCTTCATGTAAAACCTTAGTAGAATGTGCTATCACATAAGTGGTGATAAACCACTCAGTTGCTCCCCCAAGCATTATTCCTAAAGCTATAAAAGGTGCCACTATTGAAACATCTTCCGAATAAACTTTTAAAGTTGTAAAAATAACAAGAATTGTAAAAACTCCAGATAAGTTAGCTATTGCTAGAAAAAGTGTTGTAAAATAATCCTTTACCATTCCTGTTGGAGTACACTCTATCTTTTTTATCTTCTCTCTCTTCTCCAATTTTTTCCAACCTACAAGTAAAAGAAAAAGAGCTACTAAAATTTGTAGCCATGATTCATACTTCAGTATAAATCCCTCTACATAAGTCATAAATAAAAGTGCTATAACTCCATATATTATATCCACAGTTACCATTCCAAGTGCTGAGATATACCCCTTTTTTTGCCCTTCCATCATAGTTTTTTCCATACAATATATACCTACTGGTCCAAAAGGTAAAGATAATATTAAACCAGTAATTACCCCTTTTAATGTTGCTATTATAATCAATTTTTTACCTCCATCATATCTTTTAGTCTTTTAATAATTTACCACATTTAGGACAGTACTTAAACTCTCCAATTACATTAGCTCCACAATAAGGACAAGTATTAGCTTCCAATATTATCTTTTCAATATTTTCATATTCTACTTGCTTTTTATCTAAAATCTTTGAAATAGAAGTAGCCTTTAACTTATAAACACTCCTACACTTCTCACAGATTATAATATATTCTCTATTATATCTAAATACAGGAATGAAAAAGATATCAAAACTCCTACTTAACTCCATAAGCGAAAATTTCTCTCCTATACACCCCGTACATTTAAAAGTTACCGTGCCTAAATTCTTATTTTTATTTCCTATTCCAAAGACTCCTATAAAAAACATTTTCTCTCCTTGTTACTCAAGTAAAATTACCCTGTAATATATTTTCTATTCTAAATTATATCATATTCTTATCACCATTAAAAGAAAAATTAATTTTTTTAAATTTCTATTTTCAACAAAATAAATATATTATATAATAAAGTATAAATATAAATTTTTATGAAAGGAGTAGCTTTGAATAAAAAATTAACAGAGGAAGAGATAGAAAAGCAAATGGATAAAGCTTTGGATAAAATTCCTATGGAGATAAAAAAAATAAAATTAGTACTGTCTATAATAAAAAGATTTAACAGATTAAAAACAATTTTCAAGTTTAAATAGGAGGATAGATGTTATCTGAAAAATTATTAAAAAAAATAGGAACAATAGCTAAAGAGTTTGAAAAAAGAGGATATACTCTTGAAGAAGATCTTATAGAGTTAGCTGAAACTAGAGAGGATATAGCTCAAAGATTAGAAGAGACAAAATTTAAAAAAATTGAATTTTTCCAAGATGATGAGTTACACTCTGTTGGGCTTACTTTAGAAGATGTCCAAATAGAATTTTTTGTAACTGAGGGAGAAGATGAGGAGGGACCTTGGTACGAAGCTGAGGCTGAAATAATATTCTTCTAAAAATAAAATATAAGGGGGAAAATAATATATGAAAATTTTTGACGGTCATGCTGATATTTGGTATGATGTAGCACAAAAAAGAAAAAATGGTGAAGAAAATATTGTAAAAAAATATCATCTTGATAGATTTAGAGCTGGAAATGTTATGGGTGGTATCTTTATAGCCTATCTTGAACACAATGATGAATTAGATGATGAAAAAGAGATGTTTCATTTAATTAATTCTACTATCCATGAAATAAAAAGTAACTCCGAGATATTTAATATTATAAAGAGAAAGGGTGACTTTAATAGAGGAATTGTTGAGGAAAAACTTAATGTCATTATGGGAGTAGAGGGATTAAGAGCTATTGGAAGTAATTTAGATTGGCTTGATACTCTCTATGAATTAGGTTTTAGACATGCTTCTCTTACTTGGAATGAAGAGAATGATTTAGCTACTGGTGTAGCTGGAGATGAGAGTAGAGGACTCACTCCTATTGGTATAGAAGCCATTAAAAAAATGGAAAAATTAGGAATGATTATAGATGTTTCCCATGCTAATGAGAAAAGTTTCTGGGATATCTATAACAATACTTCTAAACCTTTTATAGCTTCTCATTCTAATGCTAAGGCTCTTTGTAATCACAGAAGAAACCTTACTGATGAACAGATAAAAGCTATTGCTAGTAGAGATGGGGTAATTGGAGTCAATGCCTATAAACACTTTATTTCACTTGATTCTCATAATCAGACTTTAGAAAGATTTGTTGACCACATTGAGCATATTATATCACTAGTTGGAATAAGACATGTAGCTCTTGGATTTGATTTCTGTGAATATCTATATACTGATAAAAAAGAGGAAGATATTAACCCTAAAGGACTTGAAAACGTCTCTAAAGCTATGGGTGTAATCAAAGAGTTAGCTAGAAGAGGATATGAAGAAAGTGATATCAGAAAGATAGCCTTTGAAAATTTTATGAGAATAGCTGAAACTATATTAGAAGATTAAAGAGAGGATTGCTCCTCTCTTTGTTATTTTCTATAATCTTCCAATCTTTTATAGACCATAGTAGCTGCCGCCTCTAATAGTCTCTCTTTTATAACCTCATCACTTATACTCTCATAGTAGTTTGTAGCTATAAGAGTAGCAAATCCATGAGCATACATCCAACAATCTATATATAGATTTGTCTTGAATTCCTCATCAAGATTACTAAATCTTTCATCCTTTGACATCTCTATTCTAATCAAGTCTCTAAACTCTCTGATTACTTCATTTCTCTTTCCTAAACTCTCTTTTAAAAAGATAGCTTGGAAAAGCTCCTTCTCCTCTCTTGCAAATATACAAAGACCCATACCTATATTTAAAAATATAAACTCTGTTCTCTCTTTTTTTACATATTCAAGGAAAAGTTTCTTAGCTTCATCTAATAATTCATGTTTTAAATCATCTATTGAGCTATAAAAACTATAAATAGGTGCTGGAGACGCTCCTAATGATTTTGCAAGATTTCTAGCACTTATCCCCTCTATCCCCTCAGCTTTAAATACTTCAAAGGCTTTATTATAAACCTGCTCCTTTGTAAATATAGGTTTCTTTGGCATATGCTTTCCTCCTTAACAAAATCTATTAAAATCTCTTAGTATAAGATACTCCAAATGCTGTTATACTCTTATCATATGTTGGGTTATCTACTAATCCTCCATATTTGCTGTCATAGTGTCCTTTCTCCTCATCATAGAAGAAATGAGCTACTGTAAATACCCACTCAGTTGTCTCATCTGGATTATATTTTAATCCTGTTCCTAGAGTTACAGAGTTAAGTGCATACTCTACATCATCATAAGATGAAACTTTAGCTCCTGTATCTGCGTAGTTGATACTTCCAAGTACAGCCCATTTTGGAGAAAGTCTATACTCAGTTCCCAATGCTAACTCCCAACCATTATCATATTCTGCTTCTACTACTTTTGAACCCAAAATACTTTCTTGTTTTATTCTATCCATTTTAGCATCCTTATTAAAGTAATAGTTTCCAGATAGAGCCACTGTCCAATTATCAGTTACCTTATATGACATACCTGCTGCTAATATTGCTGGTAGATCTCTTCTTGATTTTACACCATCAGCATACTCTGGATAAAAAGTACTAAAACCCAAATCCGGTAAAGTAGAATTTGATAATTTTGATAATTCAACTTTTCTTTCAGAAGCCTTTGCTTTAAAATTCATCTTTACTCTACTATCATATCTCATAGCCAAATTTAATCTCTCTGTGGCTTTATAGTTAACTCCAAATTGAGCCCCATAACCCCAAGCTGTTCTCTCAGAATCTAAAGTAGCTCTATTTTGTTTATAATAATCTAAAACTTGACTACCTTCAACTTGAATATCACCTTTTAATTTTCTAACCCCATAAACTACTCTACCAGCTACTGATAACGATAATTTATCATCAACCTTCCAAGTTTTACCTAATGTAGTTTGAGCATAAATATTTTTCCCCTCTGCTGATGATTTTTCAGTAGTGATTTCTCCTTTTAACATTCCACTTAATGGAGAGTTATTTACTATATCTGAAATTACAGCTGTTCCCGGAACTCCATCTTTATATTTAAGGTCTCCTCCACCTGCTATTCCTCCGAATGTCCAAAATAGTGCTGAATCATCTTCTACTTTATACATAGCAAAGTTAGGAATAGGTTGTAAAAGGTCAGCTTTTAGCTCTTGACCATTATAATTCATTTTCTCTTCCCCTACAGCTAACTCTATCCCTGCATGGAAGTAAGTTCCATTTTGTAAATGAACAAGTCCAGCTGGGTTATAATAAACAGATGCGTTGTTTATCATACCATTCTGAGCTTGGTTTCCTAAATATTCTGGTGTATATGTTTGAATGTGGTCAATAGAAGCTGAATAAGCACTTGAACTTAATACAGCAGCTAAAGCTAACAATCCTAATCTTTTTTTCATTGTTCCTCCTAGTATTATTTTATAACATATGTAATATAACATCCTTTCTTTAATTTTTAATTAAAAAAAAATTAATTTTTTTTAATTTTGTGAAATTAAACCTTGATTGTAAGCCTTTAATAATTTTTTTAAATCATTTACTTGAGCTTGTAACTCCTTTCCAATATCAGTATCTTTTACTCTTATTCTATTTATTCCCACATCCTCTATTACTCTCGTAAAAGAAATAATATCTCTTCCCTCTTTTACACTTTTTTCTATTGATTCAAATAGTTCATGTGCCACTATTTTTAACCCATAAGAATTATATATAAGAGTATACCCTGCTATTCCAGTTTCTTTTTGATATGCTTTAGAAAATCCTCCATCTATTAAATAAAGTTTCCCATTTGCTTTTATTGGACTCTCACCTTTCAAAGTCTTTACAGGTACATGTCCGTTTATAATATGTGAAACATTCGGATTTAATCCAAACTCTTCCAATATTTTTCTACAAACCTTTTCTTCATTATAATATATATAGTAAGGATTTTTACTTTCTATATGACTACTCTTATCATCTATAAAATATCTTTCAAAAGTTTTCATAGCATTTTTTCCAAAAAGTGGTGAATTTTTTCCACACCACAAATACCATAAGAAGTCATTATTAAGTTTATTTTTTATCTTTTTCTCTCTAAATAAATAGGCTTCTCTTACTATTTCTTCTATTTTATCTAAATATGCTTTCCCCTTTAAAGCTGTTCCAAAAATATCTATCTCTTTTAACTCCCCTTCCGCATTTAATGGTATACAACCATGATAAAGTAAATTAGAATTATATTTTAAATAAATTCCGCCATTCGTAAATAAAAAATTAATATGTTTCTGTAATCTTTCACTATTTATAAAAAATTTCTCTAACTTCTCAATTATCTCCTCCTCTTCATCTGTAAGAAGATAAGGTTTTTCTCTATTTATAGTTGGAAAATTTATATCATTTAATCTATATTCCTTTCCCTCTACTACAACTACTCCTCTATCAAAATCTATTTTATCTAGAAATTGTCTATCTAACAATTCAAATTTTGGGTTTCTTTTTGCCATATCTCCCTCTATTTTAAATTGAATAATTGAAATAGCTTTATGTATTTGTGCCATAAGCAATGTTTTTTCCTCACCTTTTGGTATAAACTTTTCACAGTTATCATCCCCATAAATATCCATAGCAAATTTAGCTAGGGGTAACAAATTTATTCCATACGCCTCTTCTAATATATGAGTATTTGAATATCTAGCACAAATTCTTACTACATTAGCTATACAGGCTCTATTTCCAAGTCCAGCTCCTATCCATAATATATCATGATTTCCCCATTGTATATCTACATTATGATGATTAATTAAAGAATCCATTACCAAGTGTGGACTACTACCTCTATCATAAATATCTCCTATTATATGCAATTTATCTATCATCAATCTTTGTATTAAGTTAGCTATTGACCTAATAAACTCCTTTGCTCTACCTAATGAAATAATTGTATCTATTATATTTTCTATATATTCTTTTCTATTAGGGAGCTCTCTTCTTTCATATATCAATTCCTGCAAAACATATGCAAAATCCTCTGACATTGCCTTTCTTACCTTTGAACTTGTATATTTAGAAGCAATAACACTACATACTTCTATCATTCTATAAATTATCTTTTTAAACCACATATCTATATTATCTCTATTTTTTTTCATATATTCTATTTTTTCCTCTGGATAATATATAGTACTTGCTAATTCCTTTTTTTCAAAATTACTCAATTCATCCTTAAATATACTATTTATTTTCTCTCTTATTGTTCCTGAGCCATTTTTTAATATATGCTGAAATAGTTCATATTCCCCATGAATATCTGTTAAAAAATGCTCTGTTCCCTTAGGAAGATTTAATATTGCTTGTAAATTTATTATTTCTCTTGTTGTTTCTGAAATATTCTTAAATTTTGTGGCTAATAATCTTAAATACTTTTGCTCTAATTCTTCATCTTTTCTCTCCATATTTTCCTCCACTAAAAAAACTAAGAGCTAATACTTATAACTCTTAGTCTTTCCTCCCTTAATTTTTATATTTTATATAACTTTGAGCTGCTGAAACTATTGCTACTAGCACTCTAAATGGTGAACAACTCACATAATCTAAGCCAATTTTCTCAAAAAACTCTATGCTTTTAGGGTCTCCTCCATGTTCTCCACATATTCCCATTTCTATATTTGGATTTTCTCTTCCAAGCTCCACAGCTAATTTTACTAATTTTCCCACTCCTCTTTCATCTATTGTCATAAAAGGCTCTACTTTTAATATATTATTCTCATAATATTTAGGTATAAATTTTACTGAGTCATCCCTTGAAAGTCCCATTGTAGTTTGTGTTAAATCATTTGTACCAAAAGAGAAAAAATCTACCTCTTTTCCTATTTCATCAGCTAATAAGCATGCTCTTGGAGTCTCCATCATAGTTCCTATTTTATAATCTATCTCCATATTTTGCTCTTCAAAAACTTTTTTTATCTCTTTAATTAAATTTTTCTTAATAAATAGTAACTCCTTTGCTCCTATAACTAAAGGTATCATAATCTCTGGTTTTACATCTATCCCCTCTTTTTTACATTGAATTCCAGCTTCTATTATTGCTCTAACCTGAGTATTATATAGTTCTGGACGAGTTACTGCTAATCTACATCCTCTATGTCCTAGCATTGGATTTTCATCTTTTAACTCCCTTATTCTTTTCTCTATCTCTCTTAAAGATACTCCTAATATCTTCGCCATTTTCTCTTTTTCTTCCTGTTCTTTTGGTAAAAACTCATGTAAAGGTGGATCAAGTAACCTTACTATTACTACATCATTTCCAATAATTTTAAATATATTATAAAAATCTTTCCTCTGTAATTGATGTATATTCTCAAGAGCTTTATCTATCTCTTTAGGATTACAACTTAAAATCATCTCTCTTATTGTCCATATCTTATTATCTTGAAAAAACATATGTTCTGTTCTACAAAGTCCTATTCCTTCTGCTCCAAATTTTTTCCCTAATTTAGCATCTATAACTGTATCTGCATTCATTCTAACCTTTAATCTTTTTATATTTTTACACCAATTAACAAATTCTTCTAAGTTTTTGTCAAATTTTGGTTCTGTAAGCTCCAATTTTCCTAAATAGATATTTCCAGTGTATCCACTTATTGAGATAAATTCTCCTTCCTTTACTATATGACCATTTATATTCATCTCTCTCTTTATTTCATCTATTTTAATTTCACCACAACCAGTTATACAACATTTTCCCATACCTCTTGCCACAACAGCTCCATGAGAAGTTGCCCCTCCTTTTACTGTAACAATTCCTTGAGCTATACTCATTCCTTTTATATCTTCAGGTGATGTTTCTTCCCTCACCAATATTGTCATCTCTTTATTGTGTACTCTTTCAGAAGAAAAAACAACTCTTCCTATGGCTACACCAGCTGAACCTGCTAATCCCTGTCCTAAAAGTATTGCATTTTTTAAAGCTTTCTCCTCAAAATTTCCATGTAATAACTGTGGTAATACCTTTGAATCTACTTTTAATATAGCTTCCTCTTTTGAGATTAATCCCTCTTTTACCATATCCACTGCTATTTTTATTGCAGCATATGGAGTTCTTTTTCCATTTCTCGTTTGAAGTATAAAGAGTTTTTTATCTTCAATGGTAAACTCTATATCTTGCATATCTTTATTATGCTTTTCTAGTATATCTACTACCTTTAAAAGCTCTTCATATACCTCAGGTAGTTTCTCCTTTAAAGCAACTATTGGTTCAGGTGTTCTTATCCCAGCTACTATATCTTCTCCCTGTGCTTTTAATATATATTCACCAAAAATTTCTTTATCTCCAGTAGAAGGATTTCTAGTAAAAACCACTCCTGTTCCAGATTCATCATTCAAATTACCAAATACCATCTCTTGAACTACTACTGCAGTTCCCATATCCTCATCTATCCTATTCAATTTTCTATAAGTCTTAGCTCTTTCATTTTCCCAAGAGTTAAATATTGAATTAATTGCCATAAAAAGTTGCTCTTTAGCACTTTCAGGAAATTTTTCTCCACTCTCTATACAATATAAATTTTTAGCTTTTTCAATAAAATTTTTATCTATTTTCCCACTTAAATTTTCCTTTAATTTACAAAATTTTTCTCTTTCTATTCCCATTACTATTTCTGAAAACATCTCTATAAATCTATAATATAATTCAAATACAAAATCTTCATTTTTAAATAAATGAATCATATTTTCCACTACCTTATCATTCATACCTAGATTTAATATTGTATCCATCATTCCAGGCATAGAAACTGGTGCTCCAGATCTCACAGAAACAAGTAATGGTTTTTCTCCTTCAAATTTTTTACCTGTTAGTTTTTCTAGTTTATTTATTTGCTCTAATACCTCATCCCTTAATTCCTCATTCAAAACTTTTCCTTTTTTGTAATACTCTTTACAAGCTTCTGTAGATATGATAATTCCCTCTGGGATAGGAAGATTTATTTTTTTCATTTCAGATAGATTTCCCCCTTTTCCTCCCAATAGATTTATCATACTTTTGTTTCCTTCATCAAATAAATAAACTCTTTTCATGGTATCTCTCCTTATTATTTACCAAAATTTTCTAAAAATAATCTTGTTATTGTTGTTTTGGTTACTCTCCCTATAGCCTCATAAAATTTTTTCCCTTCAATTTCCTTTATTTTAACAACAGGAATTGAGTCTATTTGATGATCTATAATCTTTTTTACTGCATCTTTTATTTCATCACTCTCTTCACAAAATATTATATTAGGTATTCTTGTCATAATTATATTTACAGGAATCTTATTTATATCTTTATTACCTATCGCTATCTTTAATAAATCTTTCCTAGATACAACTCCTACTAACCTTCCCTCTTCTGTTATAAGAATACTTCCCACATCCTTTGCAAATATTTGTAAAATAGTATCATATACAGAAATATTACTTTCAACTGAAACCACTGGTCCCATTATTTCATATACAAATTTTTTATCTGCTGTACCTTGATATACGTATCCAATTTTTGGCTTAGATTTCAATATTCCTTTTCCTATAAGAACTGAAAAATCTGTTCTTAAGGCTGATCTTGTTAGAGATAGTTTTTTAGCTATTTCATCTCCTATAATAGGTTGATTTTCTTTTACTATTTCTACTATTTCTTTTTGTCTTTGTGTAAGTAACATAACTCTCCTTTTAGTGTACACTAATTTTGTTAAATGATATCAAACATGTTTATATTTAATATATATCATTATTTTTCTAATAAGTCAATATTTTTATAAGTGTACACTTTATATTTTTAAATAATATTTTAATAATTTTTTTATTTTTTATGGTATAATATCTTTGAAAAATTTTACAAAAAGGAGAGATTAATGGGAAAATTTGTCTTTTATTATTCAGTAGTAGGAGCTAGAAAAAGTGCTGAACTTATTCTTACTGCTCATAGAAATATGATGGCTGGTAAAAAAGTTGCTGTATTTCAACCAGCTACAAACACTAGAGATGGCGGAATGATAAAGAGTAGAGCTTTAAAAGATGGAATGGATGCTATTATTCTTGACCAAAGTTTTGACCTTTACACTTGGTGGCTTGAAAATAAACCTAACCTTATCTTAATAGATGAGATTCAATTTATCACAAAAAAACAAGTTGATGATTTGGTAAAAATAATAAGAGATTCTAAAACATTAGTTTTTGGATATGGATTAATGTCAAATTTTATGGGAGAGCTTTTTGAAACAGTTTCCTATATGTTACCTTTTGTTACTAAAATTGTAGAGATTCCAACTGTATGTGAAGTGTGTGGAGATGCTAAAGCCACTATGAATATTTTAGTTGATGAGAGTCAAAATAAAAATGGTGGAGAAATAATCATAGGTAACCACTTTAAAGGTGTTTGTCTAAGATGTTTCTTAGAGCATAAAGAAAAATAAGATAGGAATTGCTCCTATCTTATTTTTTATCACTGTTTCTTATTATGAAGAGATTTAAAACCCTCTCCTAAAACTTCAGATACATCTGAAATAGTTAAAAAGGCAAAAGCATCAATCTCTTTTACTATATTTTTTACCTTTGTTACTTCAAATTTACTTACAACACAAAAAAGTAAGTCTATCTCTTTTCCAGTGTAACCACCTTTACCCTTAATAATTGTTGTTCCTCTTCCTATTTTATCCATTATTTTACTTTTTATCTCTTCAGATTTTGTAGATATTATTGTTATCCCCTTAGATTTTGTGTATCCATCTTGGAAATAATCAATAGCCTTAGAAACAATTGCCATAGATATCAATGTATACATAACTATCTCTTTTCCAAAAAATATAGTAGCAACTCCCAATATAACTATATCAAGAAAAAGCATAGTTCTCCCCATAGGTATATCAAAATATCTATTTAGAATACGAGCTATTATATCTGTTCCTCCAGTTGAACCATTTACCATAAAAATAAGTCCCAATCCTATTCCTATTAAAGCTCCTCCATATATTGCACCAAGAAGAATATCATTAGATGGTCCTTTCCAATTTTGAGTAAGAGTAATTAAAAATGAAAGACAGCTTGTTCCATAAAGTGTTTTAAATAAAAAATCTCTTCCAACTAACCTCCATCCAATTATTAATAATGGTATATTTATTACAAAATACATCACTCCTACAGGTAATTTAAAAAGATAATAGAGTATCAAACATATTCCTGCTACTCCTCCTTCAGCTAAATGGTTACTTATAAAGAAGTAATTGATTGATATAGCATAAAAGAAACACCCCAATGTAATAATTGAGTATTCTTTTAGATATTTTAAAATTTTAGAATCCACTTTTCCTTCCTCCTAGTTCTTTATTATCAGCATAGTTTACTTTTATTTCTTATCCTACAATATATTATACTCTATTTTATCAAAAGAAAAAAGGGTAAGAATAAAAACTTTAATAAAAAAACTACACCCATTATCTTAGTTATCTAAGACTTTGGGTGCAGTACATAATTTAATATTTTTTAATTTTTAATTAGTCTGGATTAACTACATACTCAGTTAATTCATTTACAAAGTCAAGAGTTTTGTTATTTTTATCATTAACAGGGTTAAACTCTACTATATCAACTGATGTTACAAAGTAGTTTTTAAATAAGAATTTGAAAGTTTGGAATATTTCATCAGTTGTAAATCCGTTTCTTACAGGTGTACTTACCCCTGGAGCTAACTCTGGATTTACAGAGTCAACGTCAAAACTTATATGTAGATTATCTACTTTTAAGTAGTCTTGTATCTCTTCTAATATTCTATCTAAACCTTTTTGTAATACTTCATCATGGTATATTACTTTAACACCTAATTGGTCAATAACTTCTCTCTCTTTAAAATCTAAATCTCTAGCACCAAGTATTACTACATTTTTGCTGTCAATCTTTGCTCCTTCATAGAAGCAGTTTACTAGGTCTCTGTCCCCAGCACCTTGTAATAATGCTAGTGGCATTCCATGGATATTTCCAGATATAGTAGACTCATCTGTATTCATATCTCCATGAGCATCTATCCATACTACTCCAATCTCTTTTTCTAGTGACACTCCTGAAATACTTCCTAAAGCTATTGAATGGTCTCCTCCAATTATTATTGGTCTATATCCATCTCTTACAGCTTCATTTACAGAAACAGCAAGTTTTTCACAAGTATTTAAAATAGTATTTTTATATTTTAAATTCCATTCATTGAAATTTTCTTTTTGTTTTTCTACCTCTATAACTTCCATTTCATCAAATGTATCTGGATAGTTTTCACGTAATACATCTATTCCAAATTCGATTCCAGCTTTGTTTGCTCCTAAGTTCATTGGAACACCAAACATCTTGCTCTTCATCTTCTCTGTATATAGATAGATTGCGTCTTCCTCTTCAATTACATTAATATACTCTAACTCTGGATCTTCCATTCCTTGTACATGAAGCTCAGCCTCTCTTAAGTCATTAATATAATCTATTATCTCTGCAGAAATTCTCTCTCCTGGAGTAATTACTGGTATTCCTGGTGGATAAGCCATTATCATTTCTCCACAGATTTTTCCTTCACTTTCAGAGAATAATACCTTATTCTTTTCACTATAGAAAGCCTCTCTCGGTATTAATACTTGCTCTGGAATAGGTGGCATCTTTAAAAATTCTCTTTTTAATTTATTTCCTTTTCCATAGTATCTTTCACTTATATCTTTTAAAGCACTTATAAGTTTATCTATACTTTCATCTGTATCTCCAATAGTTACTAATCCTAATACGTTATAAAAATCAGATAGCTCCATTTGAATATTATACTCTTCTGTAAGTATAGTTTCTAGTTCTGAACCTGTAAGTCCTAATTCTTTAGCTGTGATTGTTATTTTGGTAGGATCAAAGGCAAATACTCCCTCTCTTCCTACTATCTCCTCTCCAAAGCATGACATCCCAGGTATTCTATTAACTTCAGTTCTGAAACGTTTAGCAAGCTTTATAGCCTTATCTAATAATTCAGTTCCCTCAGTTGCTATCTGTCTTCTAGCACAGTCTAGAGACGCCATTAAAGGATATGATGGAGATGTTGTGTGTAGTAAGCTTAAAATCTGTTTTACTCTATTTGTGTCTACTCTATCTGAGTTTACATGTAAAAGAGACATTTGAGTCATAGCACCAATTATTTTGTGAGTACTTTGAGTACAAATATCTGCTCCTGCATCTACAGCTGAAACAGGTAGATCATCATGGAAATGTAAATGTGGTCCATGAGCTTCGTCTACTATTAGTGGTATATCGTAGCTATGGACTATATCAGCTATCTTTTTAATATCTGTAGCTACTCCATAGTAAGTAGGGTTGATTATTAAAACAGCTTTTATATCAGGATGTTGTTTTAGCATATTCTCAACAGTTTGAGGTCTTACACCGTGGGCTATTCCTAACTCCTCATCTACTTCTGGATTCATATATATTGGTTCAGAACCACTTAATATAATTCCAGCTGATACTGATTTATGTACGTTTCTAGGTACTAATATCTTTTCTCCTGCTTTTACAACAGACATAATCATTGCTTGAATAGCTCCTGAAGTTCCATTTACAGCAAAGAAACTTTGTTTTACACCATATGCGTCAGCAGCTAATTCTTGAGCTTCCTTTATACAACTTTTTGGTTGGTGTAACCCGTCTACCATTTTAAATATTGTAACATCAATGGAAAAAGGTCCATTCCCCATAAAATCATAAAATTCTTTATCTACTCCTTTTCCTCTCTTATGTCCAGGTACATGAAATGGAAGTATATCTCTTCCTGCATATACATCTTTTAACGCAGAGAATAGTGGAGTTTTACTTTGGTCTAGCTTTGACATCTTACCTCCTTTGATTATTGTTTTTTTTATTTAAATGTTATATAATTTTCTTGTACTGATGTATTGTAAAGCTTTTTGATAAAATAGTCAATCATTTTTATTTTTTTTAGGAGAAAAATATGTATAGAATTTTATTAATCATCTCAGAAGGGGCTGAAATTCTTGAGGTAGCACCCTTTATTGATATTTTTGGTTGGAATAGCATTGTAGGAAAAAAGAACACTACTTTGATAACTGCTGGATTTCATAATACTATTTCTAACACTTGGAATACTAAGATATTACCAGAGATAAATCTAGAAAAAGAGGAGATAGATATCTCTACATTTGATGCTCTTATTATTCCCGGAGGCTTTGGCTTTAAAGGTTTTTTTAATGATATGAAAAATATAAAATTTAAAAATATTATACAAAGCTTTGTAAGAAAAAATAAAATCGTAGTTGGAATATGTACCGGAGTCATAGCCTTGGGAGAAGCTGGTGTTTTAACTAATATTAAAGCTACTACTTATTTATATGATAACAATAGATATTTTAACCAACTCTCAAAATATGGAGCTATTCCTATTCGTGAGAAAATTGTAATATCTGATAATATCATCACTTGTTCGGCACCTAAAAATGCTATAGAAGTTGCCTTTTATCTTCTCTCTCACTTTACTGGTGAAGAAAATATGAAAAAAGTAAAATATAATATGGGATTTTTATAAATATATAGACATACTTAAAAATTTGTGATATTCTGTAATTAGATACTAATATTATATAAAGAGGTGAAATTATGAAAGTTTTAAAAGATAATGTTATAACATTAGAATTTAAAGTTTATGACAACGATACTAATGAGCTTTTAGAGGATACAAAAGAGGTAGGACCATTTTTCTACATTCATGGAGAGGGGCAATTCGTACCAAAAGTTGAAGAGATTTTAGAAGGAAAAGAGAAAGGATTCTCTACTACTATTATGATATCTCCTGAAGAAGGGTATGGAGAGTATGATGAAGAGCTTATCGAAGAGATGAAGAAAGAAGACTTCGTAGAGTTTGATGATATCTATGAAGGAATGGAATTTATAGCTGATATGGACGATGGAACTGAGCAACAATATGTTATCACTTCAATAGAAGATGATATCGTAACTGCTGATGGTAACCACCCATTTGCTGGAAAAAATCTTAGATTTGAAGTTCAAGTAACTGGAATAAGAAAGGCTACTGAAGAAGAGTTAGAACATGGACATGTTCACTTTCAAGGATTTTAATACTTACATTAATTAACTACAGGACTGGCTTTAGTCAGTCCTTTTACATGAAATACATATATTTAAGGAGGAAAAATGAAAATAGCTTTAGGTGCTGACCATGGAGGATTTGAGTTAAAGGAGAAAATAAAATCACATCTTTTAGGAAAAGGATTTGAAGTTTTAGATTTAGGAACTAACTCAACAGCTTCTGTTGATTACCCTAACTTTGGACACGCTGTAGGACATGCTGTTGTTAATAAAGATGCTGACTTTGGGATTGTAGTGTGTGGTACTGGTATTGGTATCTCTATTGCTGCTAACAAAGTTCCTGGAGTAAGAGCAGCTCTATGCACAAATACAACTATGGCAAGATTAACTAGAGAACATAACGATGCTAATGTATTAGCATTAGGTGGAAGAATAGTAGGAGATGTTCTTGCACTTGAAATGGTAGATATCTTCCTTTCAACAGCTTTTGAAGGTGGAAGACACTCTAACAGAATAAATTCTATTGAAGCTATATAATGGAGATGATTTTATGGCAACTATTTTTACAAAGATAATTAATAGAGAGATTCCTGCTAATATTGTTTATGAAAATGATAAAGTTATTGCATTTAAAGATATCAATCCTGCTGCTCCTATACATATATTAGTAGTTCCTAAGAAGGAGATAGCAACTATAAACGATATCCAAGCTGAGGATAGAGAGCTTATTGGTGAAATGTATCTTGCTATTGGTAAAATTGTAAAAGATTTAGGAATAGATAAAGAGGGATATAGAATTATCACAAATTGTAACGAATTTGGTGGTCAAGAGGTATTCCATCTTCACTTCCATATCTTAGGTGGAAAAAGATTAGGAGCTTTATTAGCTGACTAATTTATTTTAGTGCTTAAATCAATAGCTTATTATAAAAGGATTGATTCCTAAGTTTATTAGGTCTCAATCCTTTTAATTTGATTATTTTTTATTTAATTCAGATTTTATTACTCCTAATATTTCGTAATAATCTCTTACACAGATATCTAAATATTGTTTCTGTTTTGGATAATTATTTGGGAATAATTCTTCAGCAGAATTTTTATATATCTCTAATACTTTTTCAGGTATTTTTACAGCATTTAAGGTTTGAGCTATCTCTTCCTTAGCTTTTTCATTCACTTGAGTATCTACTACAACATCTCCCTGTTTAGCTTCTTCTACTCTTCTCACTACCTCTTTGTAATCGTTTATCTCATCAGGTAAAACTTGAAGTTGTTTAGCATAGTTACTTCCATACATAACCTCTAACTTCTCTTTTATTTTAACATACTCCTCCTGAGGGATTCCTGACTCTTTAGCAATTTCATCCATTTTCAAGTATGATCTTTTTTGCCAATTTATATAATTAGTTCTTTGAGTTCCTTCAAAACTTCTAGCTGATTTTGCAATATTCCTTTCAACACTTTCAGGAATATCTGAATCTGCAAAAGATAGTGTATTTAGTATCAATATCCCTGCAAATAAAAATTTTCTCATAATTATCCCCCTCTAATCTACTTAGATTTTTTTTCTTAGCATATCTAATTCATCTAGTTCTGCATCTAATTTTATCTTTACAAAAGAGTTTGGATTAGCTGCTTCTACTTCTCCTACCTCTTTATCTTTATTCATAAGAATCATAGTAGGTAGAGTTATCTCTCTAACTTCTATTCCTGGACTTACCACTTCTAATTTTTCTCCAACTAATAATCTATTTCTAATAGCTAAAATATACTCATTATTTGGTAATTTTTGCTCCACTTTTGCTACTAATTGATGAGTTTGGCTATATGAATTTCTATCATTATAGTTTTGAGACTCTACTCCTGCTTTACCAAGATAGAATCCCTTTGTATAACTTCTATTAGATGTTGATTCTAACTCCTCTAACCATTTAGGATTATATTTATAGTTTCCAGAGTAGTAACTATCTATAGCATCTCTATATACTTTTACAGCATTAGCAACATAATAGATACCTTTCATTCTTCCTTCTATTTTTAATGAATCCACACCTAAATCTAATATTTTATCTATTATCTCTATTGTACAAAGATCTCTTGAGTTAAATATGTATGTTCCATGTTCATCTTCATATACTGGCATATACTCTCCAGGTCTAGTTTCCTCAACTAAATTGTATTTCCATCTACATGCTTGTGCACAGTCCCCTCTATTTGCATCTCTACCTGTCATATAGTTACTTAATAGACATCTACCAGATATAGCCATACACATAGCTCCATGTACGAATACCTCTAACTCTATATCAGGAACTTTTGCTCTTATCTCCGCTATATTATCTAATGAAATTTCTCTAGCTAATACAACTCTTCTAGCTCCTAAATCTTTCCACATTTTTACAGAACGCCAGTTTGTATTACTTGCTTGTGTACTTACACTGATAGAAAGATTAGTATTTTCTTTAACAACTTGGAATACTCCTAAGTCAGCTACTATAACACCATCTACTCCTATTCTATCTAAAAACTTTACATAGTCAGGTAATAGATCTAACTCTTGGTTATGAGGAATTACATTCAGTGTTACATAAACTTTTTTTCCTCTCTCATGTGCATAGTTTACAGCATATTCTAACTCTTCATCTGAAAGATTGTTACTTCCAGCTCTTAAGTTAAACATCTTTCCACCTAAAAATACAGCATCTGCACCGTAGTGTAGAGCCATTTTGAATTTCTCCATATTTCCTACTGGAGCTAATAATTCTACTTTTTTCACTTTTAATCAACCTCTCTTAATTATTCAACTCTTGATGTAAAATTCTCAAACTTAGTATATTCATGGAAGAATCTAAGTTTTATTGTACCTACTGGTCCATTTCTTTGCTTACCTATAATTACTTCAGTAAGTCCCTTATCTTCAGATTCCTCATTATAGTAATCATCTCTATACAAAAACATTACCATATCAGCATCTTGCTCTATAGCCCCAGATTCTCTTAAATCTGAAAGCATCGGTCTTCTATCGGCTCTTTGTTCAGTTGCTCTGGATAATTGAGATAGAGCAATTATTGGAATATCTAACTCTCTAGCTATTCCTTTTAAAGCTCTTGATATTTCAGATATTTCCTGTTGTCTATTATCTCCACGAGTACTATTTCCCTTTATTAATTGTAGATAATCTATTATAATCATATCCAACTTACCAGCTGCTTTCAATCTTCTTGCTATTGCTCTTATCTCTAATACATTTACATTAGGTAAATCAGCAATATTTATCTCTGAATTGGAAAGCTTCATACTTGCAAGTCCCAGTTTACCCCAGTCATCTGAATCTAGAAATCCATTTCTTATTTTTTGAAGTCCTATTCCTGCTTCTATTGATAAAAGTCTTTGTAATAGTTGTGAGCTAGACATCTCTAAACTAAATAGTAATACACCTTTTTTACTCTTCATAGCCGCATTTAAAGCTAGGTTTAAAGCAAAGGCTGTCTTTCCCATTGCCGGTCTAGCAGCTAAGATTATAAGATCTGAAGGGTGAAAGCCACTCGTCATCTGATCAAAGTCAGAAAAACCAGAGGATATCCCAGTAGCCACTCCCTTATTTTGATAAACTTTTTCTAATCTTACAAATTCTTGAGCAATTACATCTTTTAAACTCACTAAATCTTTTGAATCTACATTCTCAGATATTTTAAATATCATTCCCTCAGCTTTGTCAAGGATAGTATCTACCTCTTCATAACCTTCATAGGCAAGTTCTACTATCTTGGTTCCTACCTCTCCAAGCCTTCTTAAAGTTGATTTCTCCTTAACAATTTTTGCA
The DNA here is from genome assembly GCF_016900045.1 of Fusobacterium mortiferum. Lineage (GTDB taxonomy): Bacteria > Fusobacteriota > Fusobacteriia > Fusobacteriales > Fusobacteriaceae > Fusobacterium_A > Fusobacterium_A pullicola. The sequence goes on along the minus strand of NZ_JACSNP010000005.1, from coordinate 80,141 downwards.
TATTCTAGTATATTAGCTGCAGTAGGTACATCTGAAATTATATCAAATAACAGCTGCTCTCCTACTAACTCATCAAACTTTTCATTCTTTTTTAACTTATTTACTACAACAATTGGATCTATTCCTATACCACTGTTATAGATATCCCTCATTGCCTCATAAATAAGTTTATGTCCATTTTTATAGAAGTCATTAGGATGTAGTATCTCTACTATATCACCAAATATATCCGGCTTTAAAAATATTCCCCCTAAAACCGATTTTTCTGCCTCTATACTACTTGGAACTTTTTTTAAATTTTCTACGTCTAGCATTTTTACTCCTCAATTATTGAGCTTTAGCTATTATCTTTACCTCAGCTTTAACATCTGTATGAAGTTTTATAACTGCAACATGCTCTCCTAAGCTCTTTATATTACACTCTATTTTTTTTCTGTCTATTTTTACTCCAAATGTTTCTTCAAGAGCTACTGCTACCTCTTTATTAGTGATAGCTCCAAATAGTTTTCCATTCTCTCCAGTTTTTACAGCTATCTCAACTTTTTTAGCTTCTAATACTTTCTTTAACTCTTGAGATTTTATTTTTTCCTCTTCTTGTTTTTTAGCTTCTTTTTTCTTTTTATTTTCTATTTTTTTTAGCTCTTCAGGAGTTGCAATAATCCCTTTATTATTTTTTATTAAAAAATTATGTGCATAACCGTCAGCAACTGTTACTATATCCCCTTTTCTTCCTTGTCCAGCTACATCTTGTGTAAGTATTACTTGTATTTTTGCCATTTTTCTATCCTCCAATTATTTTTCAAGTTTATTTTTATCTATCTTAAATCCTCCCAAAACCCCTATCAAAAAAGTTCCGTAAGGAAATAATAAAGCTACTGTTACAGCTAACATATTTGAAAGTCCTTTATATTTTATTTTTTTACTAAACATTGAATATAGTGTTTTTATTCCAAAAAATACAAAAATACACTCCCCTATATCAAATATGTTATTAATATAAAAGTTATCTATCTTAAATAGATGTATTATGAAATATCCTATCACATATAGTAATAACCATTCAAAAGATATTTTCCATTCTGAATAATCCTTTATATCTAAAGATACATACATCATAAAAACAGTTAAAATAGAATAAATAAAGATATAATATATTGAACTATCCTTTATCATATTGAAGATCTCTAAACTTTCACTTCTACTTATTTGAAAATTCTTTTCATATATCTCCATGAGAAGTCCCATATTATTATTTATATCATCTTTTAATAAAAATAACAATCCCCCCATTATAACTGTTACTAATAATGAAATAATTATTATTCTATCAAATTTCTTAACTTTATCACCTTTATAAATAAAATATTTATACAATCCCTCTATAACTACAAAAAAACCTATATAAAATAATAATAACCATGGATTAATTAAAGCTATTAATAGCATTGCCACTATATTAACTATTATTTTTTCTTTCGATGTAAATCTCTTCATCTTCTTTATTTTATAGATAGGAAGAGTAAAACTCATTACCGGCATAAGAAGTGAAAGAATAAATAGAAGAACTACTGATAATGTACTACTTATTAAAAACATTTTTCCTCCCTATTATACCATAATTTCTCCACCAAAGAAATCAACAATTTTTTTTGTAAAATCTCCACTATCCTTATCACTCTCTTTTTTCTTTCCAATAGTGATATATTTTACCTTTAATTTTGGATCAATCAATCTTCTTAGAACATCTACAAAAACATCATTATACATAGTTGTTTCCATCTGTTCTTTACAAAAACTACTTTCTGAATCAAATCCAATATAAAGAGTATCTTCTTCTAGCTTATATGGTTTTGCTGCTATTAAAAAAGCTCCTAAAGTTATCTTCTCTTTTTTTGCTTCCTTCAATATCTCTTCCCATTTTCTACTTATACTCTCTAAAGTTAGCCCTGTTAATCTCTCTTTTTTACTTACCTCTTGTTTTATTTCTTGAGGTATCTCTCTTTCTACAACTCTCTCTATAACTACTTCACTATTTTTAGAATTACTCTTCAAAAGATTATCCACTATAACATAGCCTACTAATCTCTTGTCCTCTTCATATTTGAACTTATTTAATGAATCAAATATACAGCCTATTATATTAAGACCACTCTCTATATCTAACTCTCCTTTTGCCATAAGTCCTTTACAATATTTAGCAAAATCTTTAAAAAATAGTTCTATCTCTACCGAATCATTCCAAAATCTATCTAAAGTCTTTACTAAGTTAGTATAATTTTTATTCTTTACTTCCTTTAGAAACTCCTCCATCTTTTTAGCCGGAGTAACTCCTAATACCTCTTCACTTTTATCAAGTGTTATATCCTCTCCAAGGCAAGTTACCATTATTCTCTCTAGTATAGATACAGCATCTCTCACACTTCCACCAGAGTTTTCATATATTAACTCCAATACCTCATCAGGTATACTTATACTTTCATTCTTTGCTATAAAGTTAAGCTGTTCCTTCATTTCATTCAATGATAAAGTTTTAAAATCATATCTTTGACATCTTGATATAATAGTTGGTAATATCTTATCAGCCTCTGTTGTAGCTAATATGAATATCACATGTTCAGGTGGCTCTTCTAAGGTTTTTAACAGTGCATTAAAAGCCTCCTTAGTAAGCATATGTACTTCATCTATTATATATATCTTTTTTCTTCCTTTTACCGGCTGATAATTTATCTTCTCTTTTAATTGTCTTATCTCATCTATACCTCTATTTGAAGCAGCATCTATCTCTACTAAGTCCATAAATGTTCCATTATTTATAGCTAAACAGTTCTCACACTCATTACAAGGCTCATCTGTAACTCCATTTTTTAAACAGTTTACCCCTTTTGCTATAAGTCTAGCAAGAGTGGTTTTCCCCACTCCTCTAGGTCCTGTAAATAGATAAGCATGAGAGGTTTTTCCATTTCTTAGAGATGTTTTTATTGTCTTTACTATCTCTTTTTGTCCAGCTACCTCTTCAAAATTTTTAGGTCTATATTTTCTATATAATGTTATATGCATATTTTTTTACTCCAAACCATAGTTGCTCATCTTTGTTCTTAAAGTATTTCTTGTTATACCTAATATCTCTGCAGTTTCTACCTTTTTTCCATTAGTCATCTCAAGAACTTGACGAATCAACTCTTTTTCTACTTTCGATATTATATTTCCATAATAATCACCTTGATTATTATTTTTATATTCTAATATCTCCGATTTTATCCATTCTTTTAAATCATAGATCTGTCCTTCACCTTTTTTCTTAGTAATTTTAGTTCCTAAGACATTACTTGGTAAATCCTCAATCAATATAGAAGTCCCTCTGCAAAGTGCCACAGCAGATTTTACAGCATTTTTTAGCTCATTTACATTTCCAGGCCAATCATATCTCATCATTTTTTTTAATGCTGGTTTACTAACTCCTTTAACATTTTTATGTAACTCATCATTACACTCTAATAAATAATGATCCACTATTAAAGGAATATCATCTTTTCTATCTCTAAGTGGAGGAATATTTACCTCCAAAACTCTTAACTTTCTATATAGTTCATCTATGAACTTCCCTTGATTAATTAATTCCTCTAAATTTTCACAGGTAGTAGCTACAACTCTTATATCTATCTTTATAGGTTCAGCTCCTCCCATTCTGAAAAATTCTCCCTCTTCTAAAAAATATAAAACTTTAGATTGAAGATCTAGACTTAATGATTCTATATTTCCTAAGTGTAAAGTTCCTCCATTAGCTTTTTCTAATTCACCTATTTGAGGAAATACTGCTCCTTTAAAAGCTCCCTTTTCATACCCAAACATCTTTCTTTCCAATAAATCATTGTGGAAAGATGTACAATTTAGACTTATTAAAGGCTTATTTGACCAATCACTAAATTGATGAATAGCTTTAGCTACACTTGTTTTTCCTGTTCCCTTCTCTCCTACTACTAGAACTGGAACTCTACTTGTTGCAACTTTTCCTATCATTTTGTATAACTCTACTATCTCTTTTGTCTGTCCGATAAGTTTATCTCCTGAACTTTTATGTTTATCTATTCTCTCAGCTAAAAGTTTATAATCCTTTACAGATTTCTCTATAATTTTTATTATAGTAGGTGTTTCTATAGGTTTTAAAATATAGTCATACGCTCCAGCTTTTACACTTCCAGCTACAACTTTCAAATTAGAAGTTTCTCCCAAAACAATTATAACTCCTTTTTTCTGATACTCTCCTACCTTTTTTATAAGATTTATTAAAGCTTCTTCTTGTAAATTCTTCTCCTCAATTATAATAGCTTCATATTTTTTATTTTTCAAATAATCTATAAAATCACTTATATTATCAGCAAAAGTCAACTCATTTTCATAATTATTCTCTAATTCCTCTTTTAAACTTCTCTCCAATCTAAATCCTAAAAGAACCAATTTTTCCACCTCTTTACTAATTTACTTTCCCTTTCAATGTAAAATTATATTCTAATATTACATCTCCTTTTACACTAAGTCCATTTTTGCTCAAATAAATTTTCCAAGTTCTTCCCACTTCTTCAATTGCATTATTTATTTCAGGAACACCACTTCCTCTTTCAAGTCTAAGCTCCTTAACATTCCCATTTTCATCAATGTTCATTCTAATTTTTACACTACCGTGTAACCCTTTTAATTGGGCTGATTCTGGATATACAGGCTCCTTATTACCACTATCCCATTTAGCTACTATATCTCCATCTTCTGTTCCCAATTTATAACCACTAGGTAACCCCTCTATCTCTCCCGATATTTCTAATATCCTATCAAAAGAAGAGTCCTTACCTATTTCAGAGTTAAAAGCTATTTTATTATCATCTTTTAACTCTAATTTTTCATTCTCTACCGAGATTAATTCCTTTGATAGCGTTATTTCTTTATTTAATCCTCCCTTTGTTACTACTCCACTTTGTAACTCCTTTTTAGGAGCCTCCAATTTTATTATCTCTCTATATCCTCCATCAGGATGTTTAACAGTCATCACTTGTACTTGTGGAGTTGACATATTATTTGCTATACTATTAAGAGCTGATAAATCTATCTTCTCCGTAGACTTTCCTACTGGTTTTTCCTCTACTTTTTTCTCCACCTTTTTCTCTGTCTTCACTTCTACTTTAGGTTGCTCTTTTGGTGGTGGATTTTTCTTTTTTACCTCTTCCGTATTTTTCTTTTGAGAGCTATTACTATTTCTTTCTCCCTCTAACTTTGTTCTATTTTGATTGTCATAATTTACCAATCCTATTTTTATCTTTTTATTCTCAATTTGATTATTTGATAATCCTGGAATCAAAAAAACTATAACTAAATTTATTATTGCTGAAAGGAGTAAACTAATTTTTTCCTCTTTTTTCATAAACTCCTCCTTATTTTTTATCAGCAGTATCTATATCTAAAGAATTAGCACCAGCTTCCTTTGATATAGTCATTATCTCTACTATATATCCATAATCTAATCTTTTATCTGCACTTATAATTACGTTTCTCTCTTGAGATTCAGATAGTTTTTCTGCTAGTTTTTCCTTTAGATTTTCAGTAGTTACACTTATTTGCTCTTTCTTACCATTTTCCTTATAGTTAAGTATCATATTTTTATCTTTATCTACAACAATTTGTACCTCTTTTACCTCTGATACCTCTTTTATTGTTGATTGTGGCAAGTCAATCTTGATTCCACCTTTCATATCATCAAAGGTAGTTGCCACTAAGAAAAATATTAATAGAAGAAATACAACATCTATAAGTGATGTAAGTTCAAGCATCAACTCATCTTTTCTCTTACGTCTCTCTAACTTCATAATACTCTCCTATTTTCTAAAATAATTTATAAGTTCAGTTGTTGTTATCTCCATATCAGATATTATCTTTTCTATTTTTTTATTAAAATAGTTATAAAAAATAAGAGCTGGTATTGCCACAAATAGTCCTCCAGCAGTTGTAAACAGTGCCTCAGATATACCTCTAGCTAACACCGAAGGATCTCCAGTTCCATGAACAGATACAGCTTGGAAAGCTTTAATCATACCTGTTACCGTTCCAAGTAGCCCTACAAGAGGAGTTAAATGAGCAGCTAAAGAGATTATCCACATATTTTTCTCTAAAGCTATAAGTTGTAACATAGCTTTTTCTTTTCCTTTTTCCTCTAACTTTTCAGGTGTTGAATTCGGATTTCTATAAAGCTCATATAGTACCTCTTTTAATACCCTAGAAACAGAACATCTCTCCTTATTTAGCATAATAACTAGTTCTTTTATCTTTTTATTATCTAATTGTTCTTTTATATCCTTAGTTAAAAAGCTTCTATTATTTTGTTCATTTTTCTTAAAATAGATAAATCTTTCAATAACTGCCCCAAGACCTACTATAGACATAGCAAGTATAACATACATTAGCATTCCACCATTTGTTAAATAGTACATTACTCCTCCTAATATTGTAAAATTATTCCAATCTCCCAATAAATTTTAAATAAATTTATGAATCAAATATTATAATGCTATTATTAGAGCTACTACTCCTAATCCACCTATAATATATTTCCAAAACGATTTTTTTTCTACACCTTGTGATAATTCATCTTCTAAAGCCGACTTGTCTCCCTGTACAACTTTAATCTTTTGATTCTGGTTTTGATAATTGTCGTTAGTTACTTTAATAGCTCCTGACTCAACTTTTTGCCCTTCTAAAATGACCTCTTCAGTAGGTATCTCTCTTATCTCTAATTGCTCTTTATTTATCCCTTGTACCTCTTTATCAAGTGCTGTTATCCCTTCTTCAGCTCCTACAGCACACATTGCTGATAATAAAAATAATATTGTTACTGCTTTTCTCATACTATTCTCCTCCTAATTAAAAAATTGATTATATTTTACCGAAGCTTGTTCATCTATTTTTTGAAGCTCATTATAATATTTTTTAGCTTCTATCTTATTTCCACTTTTTAAAGTATAGAAAATCATTTTTTCCAAAATAAAACTTCTATACTGAAACTTTGGAAGTGAATATAACTCTTTATAAAGCTTTATAGCATCTTCCTCTTTTCCTAATTTTTCATTTAGTTGAGCTGCCTTTAATTTAGATAAATTTGAATATTCTCCATTAAATAAAACATACCCCTTTGTATATCCTCTTAATGCACTTTCATTTTTTCCTTCCAACTCATCGATATTTGAAAGCTGATATAACACATAATCCTTATATGGACTACTCTCTAAACTCTCTACTCCTGAATAATATACTTTAGCTTCTTCATAGTTTTTATTGTTAAAATAGTAATCACCTAAGTTTACTCCAGCAAAATCCTTATACTTAGTTCCTGTAAATAATGTTTCATATTCTTTAAGAGCTTCAGCTTTCTTTCCTTGTTTTTCATAAAGTTGAGAATTATAATAACTTTTAATCTCTATATTTCCTATACCAGCTATATATTTCACTGCTTCATCCAATTTATTAGTAGCCAATTGAATATCTAATATTTTTGTTGCAGTTTCCTCTTTCACAGCTGTATCTTTAGATATATCATATAATTTTTCATATGTAGCCAAAGAGTTTTGTTTCTCTCCCTTTCTTTCATAAAGCTGTCCTGTCAATATATATAAACTCTCTCTCATATTAGATTTAGGATATTTTTTTAAGAAAAACTCTTTTTCCTTTTCAAACTCATCAAATTTACCTAAGTTTATTAAAGAGTTTAAATACCAATAGTTTGCACTCTCACTATATATTCCATTTGGATATTTTGTAAATATCTCCTTATATCTTACTAAGGCTTCATCATATTTTCCTTGAGCATAATAAAGATCAGCTATTTGGAAGCTTGCATACTCACTATAATTTAAAATTCCTTGCAATTGAGTGTAATACTCTTTACTTTTTTCTACATTGTCTAATCTAAAGTAACTTATTGCTGTCTTATCTAATACCTCTGCTCTATTTTCTCCATTTGGATACTGAGTTAAATACTCCTCACCATATTTTATTGCATCTGAATATTTTTGCCATAGAAAAGAGTTTCTTAACTTATTAAATTTTACTTTTTCCATTAGCTCTGGAGAAGTTGTACTATCTTGTTCAACAGCTAAATAATAACCATTTGCATCCGAGTATTTTCCCATTCCCATAGAAGCTATTCCCTTTAAGTAAACACTGTTAGGTGAATTATCTCCCTCTTCTAAATAAGTCATCATTTCACTATAATTTTGTTGTGCAAGTAATACTGTAACTAGATTATTTAAAATATCAAAATCTTTTTGTGTACTTAAATACTCTTTGTATACCTGCGAACTCTCTTTCAACATTCCTTTTTTATAATATACCTCTCCTACAGACAGATATATATTTTTTTTATACTGGGTATCTGTTGAAAACTTACTCTTATATTCAGAAAATTTAGCTTTTATATCCTCTAAATCTTCTAGTTTGTTATCTATAACAATTATTCTATACAAACTCTCTTTATTTGGCTTCAAATTGTAATTTTTACTATAGTATTCCCTTGAAAGCTTATAATCTCCAACTTCATATGCAGAATTAGCTATAATTATATTTATATTCTCCATATCTTGTTGATTAACATTAACTTTTTTTACCTCTGCTCTATTTTGAATTATTTTCTTATAATTTCCTAATTTATAATCAATTGCAAAAATATAATAGATAGCTTGATTATAATATGAACTACTTTTTAAACTTTCAAAATATGTTTGGGCATCTTTTAAATTATCTAATTTATATAAAGAAAATCCATAACTATAAAGTAATTTAGGATTACTAAAATCATCTGTTTTATTATAACATTCAATCGCTTTACTATATTCTCCCTTTGTTGCAAAGGAATCTCCTAGTATCCTCATTCCTTCGTTATAGTCAGTTGTTCCCTTTATTAATTCAATCTTTTCTTCTACCTTAGCTATCTCTCCCTTATTACTATAAATTTCTATAAGATTTAAAATAGCTTTTTTCCCATAAGGACTCTCCTTATCTTCTTTTACTGCTTCCTCAAAATATCTGCTAGCTAAATCTACTTGATCTAATTTATAGTATGATGATCCTAAAAGATAGTTCATAAAAATCATATTTTTCTTACCTTTTAATTGTGCATATTCATTTAGATAAGCTATACTTCTATTATAATCACCTTTATTATATGATAATAATGCCATACTCAATATAGCCTCATTATAATACTTTCCATTTAAAACTATAACTTTTTGAAAAGCTTCTTCTGCCAATGGATAATTCTCATTACTTAAATAAGTAGTTCCTGTATCATAGATAGCCTTTTCATAATATTCATTTTTACTATCTATCAATTTTAAATATTCATCACTAGACTTCTTATCACCTATTCCAGCATAACATCTAACTAAATAGTACCTAATTTCATTTTTCTCTTTTTCTTTTAGATCATTATTCATTAATAATATTTTAAAATATTTGATAGCATTTTGATAATCCCATGTTAAAAAATATACTTTCGCTATTCTATCTTGAATACTTTTATTATATTTAGAGTTAGGATACTTATCTAAAAAACTTTTCGATTCTACTATTGCCATATCAAATTTTTTTTGCTTATACAACTCATCTACAAAGGCTAAATCATCTCTCTCAGATGCAAAACTTGAAACTCCCATTGCAAACATAAGAGCTAATAAAAAATATCTCTTCTTCAAATTTTCCCCTCCTAATCCACAAATATCTTATTTAAAAACTCTCTAACCTTTTCTATAGATACTGTAGTATCTATACATGGTTCATTTGGAATTTCATTAAATATTCCATAAACATTTACTGGGTAAGCATCATGTATTCCTGATACTAAATCTCTTTTACAGGCTACTGCCATAACTAAATCTGGCCTTGTATCTTTTATATGTTTTCTAGCTAATGTTCCCCCAGTCGCTATTTTTACCTCTACAGGGAATTCTGATTTTATATTCAAAAAATCCCCTATCACACATTGTCCACATTTCTTACAATTTTCAATACTTGAAGTTACTTTAAGTGGACAAACGTATCTTTGTAAACAATGAGGTAAAAGTATTAATACCTTATTTATCTTTTTCTTTTCTATACTTTTTAAAACTCTTTCATTGTTATATTTTAAAAATTTATTAGCTATATTATTTATCTCTTTTTGCTTTTTTCTTCTTTCGGAAATAGCAAACATCAGATAATACATTTCATAAGTTAATTTTGTAAGAAAGTTTCCTCTCATTTTCTCCCTCTTCTATGAATGTTCAATTTTTCATTCATTTATTAAAAATTAATCGTTTTATTCCTATTTTTTTTATTTTTTCTTCCTTTAAATCCACTTTTTTAAATTACTTTCACATATTCATTTAAATAATTATAGCATATTTAATTTCATATTTCAAACATTCAATTTTTAATCATAAATATATTTTTTTCTAAAAAACTTTTAAAATTTTTTCATAAATTTCTACCTTTAAAACAAAATAAAAGAGGAGTTCTTATATTTTTTATTAAATATATACTCCCCTTTATTTTTCATTTCAATAAGAAATATCTTTACTAATTTCACCACAAAAGCAACTACTGTACATCTACTTTTAATGTAACAATAATTAAACAGTAGATTTTACTCCTAGTTCTTTTAAATAACTTTATAAACTCTTTACTACTATTCTACTAAAATAAATTTTGGTTCACTTTCTACTATTTTTATTTTATTGAATTTAACCTCATTTGAACTACATCCTAACATAACAACTAACATTATTAGCATAGTAAAAATTCTTTTCATCTACTTTCACCTTTAAAAAATTATAAACATAACATTTTCAGTTGGTCTTTGTTCATTATAATTATTATTCGGTTTCTCTACAACCCAGTTAAAAAGAAATCTTGCATGTCCCTCAGTAGTTCTTATACACTTTCTAGTTCCTGTAAAAGTCCCTAAAGTTTTTTCCTTTTGTTTCATAAAGAACTCTTTATTTATCTCCTCATCATAGTTAATAGGAGTTCCATGTAAATATCCTCCACCGGAAAATCTTATAGCATATCTTGCATATCCCTCTTTTTCTCCTATTTCACTATTGTATGGCATAATATATTTAGCTAATGGCGATATGAAAAATCCCTTCGGTGTTTCAAATCCAAGCTTACTCTCTATTCCTGTCTTACTGTATACATAGGATATAACTTCCCAAATATCCTCACTATTTTTCTCAAATACCATCATATTTTGGTTTGCTACATCAATTGCAACTACCTTAGAAAATTCATTCTGTATCTTAGGGTTTCTTGATAAAGTTGAGTTATCCACAATTAATTCCTCCGGAATACTCGCTACTTTTATTCTTGAAGTTTTTTCTCCTTTTTCTATTACAGATAGTATTGCTCTATCTGGAATATATATCTCCTCTCCATCTACAACTGATTTTCCTATACTACTTTGATCTAAACTTGTTCCATACTTATCCTTTTGTCTTTTAAAGTTTTGGTTATTAGGATTAGGAACATACGAGTTGGTACTAATAACCTCTCTTCCTAATTCTCTTTGGCTTTGTATAAATTTTTCTAATTCAGCTATTTTATCCATTGCTTTTTGAAATCTGAATATTCTTTTTCTTGCAACATTAGCTGATATATATCCTCTATTCCCTTGTGAGTCTTCCACATAGTACCATAAATTTCCATAATTCAATACCTTTTCTATAGCTTTTAACTTTGTATCATATGGATATTTCCCTATAATTTTTCCTTGTGTACTTGGCTCATCTCTAAGATTTGCTGTTCTTGACCGTATAAATATATAATCTAATACTTCTGGATGTTCTGGATATTTTATATTCATCACTATATTCTCAGGAATTTTATTATCATATACCGCTACAGTTGACCAATCTGGTTGACCAGAAAAACTTAAAGCTATAGTACCTACCATTATTTGTAACATTAAAATCTTTAAAACTTTCATAATTTCTCCTATTTTACTTTTTCTTCTTTAATATAATTGTAACATCAAACAGCTTACTATTCAAGAAAAATAAATTTTATTTTTATTTTATTCCAAAGTCAAAAAAATGATGTAAAAATTACAAAAAAATTATATAATATAGAAAATGCTTTATATATTTGGAGGTTTAAAATGAAAAAATATGTATGTGAAGTCTGCGGTTATGTCTACGACCCTAATATTGGTGATATCGAACATGGTATTCCGGCTGGTACCTCTTTTGAAGAACTTCCTGAAAATTGGCTTTGTCCACCTTGTGGTGTATCTAAAGAACACTTTTCTGAAGTTGTAGAATATCAAAAAGAAAATAAAAAAGAGCTATATATGTGTGAAATTTGTGGTTATGTCTATGACCCTAATGTTGGTGATATCGAACATGGTATTCCGGCTGGTACCTCTTTTGAAGAGCTTTCTAAAGATTGGGTATGCCCACCTTGTGGAGCTGGAAAAGAACATTTTTCTAAAATGAAATTTTAATATTTAACTCCATTAAGTATCAAAATAATAAAAAAATTGAATATTTTTTAAAGAAGTTAGATTAACTTAGCAAAGTGGGTAAAAAAGCTTTAGTTAATCAACTTCTTAAAAAATAAACTAAACTCTACCTTTCTCCTAAAATAAAAGATAGTTAAATAGTATCTATAAACCAATCCTTTACTTTTTAATTATCTATAAAATTATTCTAATTAGATGAATTAACAAAAGTTAAAGCTTCTTCAAACTCTTCTTTAGTTATTCCATACCTATTTAACTTAGAAAGAAATTGTTTCCCATTAGAATAACCTATTCCTAATCTTCCTCCAACTTTTTCTCTTCTTTCACTAGCCTCTTCTCCACCTACTAAACCACACTCTATAAGATAGCTCATGGTAAAACTCTCTTGTAGTTCTTCTGAAACTGTACATCTAGCTTTTTCTAAAGCATTTATTATAGCTTCTGGAGAAGCATTCTCTACACCTATATCTCCATCTTTTGTTCCCTCTATTCTTCTTATATAGGCATCTTTTGCTTCTGGAAAAAATTTATGGATATACTTTCTAATCTCATTTCCAGCATAATCTGGATCTGTTAAAATTATTATCCCTCTATTTTTTTCAGCAACTCTTATTCTATCTATATTCTCTTTTTTCCTTACAGCAAACCCATTTACCTGTATAATCTCAGCATCTACAGCAGCTTTAACAGCTGATATATCATCTCTTCCTTCAACTACTATTATCTCTCTAATTCTTTTCTTCATTTTGACTCCTTAATTAAAACTATAAACATATAAATAAAAAAGGAAAACTGTAAAAAATATATAATTTTTTTAGTTTTCCCTCTTTTTTAAATAAATCTATCTTTTAATTTTTTCATTAAAATACACTAAAAAATTTTTTAAATCTCTTGCTACATACTCCCAAGTATGAGTCTCATTTTTACAAAGATAACCTATAAAATTATAGTTATGTTTTTTCATTCTTCCAACAGTATCTAGCCACTGTTGTAACATAAGATGAGTTTCTATATCATTTTCACCAACACTCGTATAAAAAAATCTATCTTTATACTCTGAACTACCTATTTTTTTTATTATAGTATATGGATCTTCTTTTAAAATTTTATATCCCCATGAGCTAAAAACTTTTAAAAAATGTAATTTATCCTCACTTTTAAATAAAAATTTTGGTATATATAGAAGATTAAAAATTCTAATAACACGTCTATTAACACTCATTCTTACTATACTTATAGCTCCTGAGAAACTACCTATAACTTTAAAAGTATTCAAATGCTTAAGTCCTAATTTAAAAGCTCCATATCCTCCCATAGAAAATCCAGCTATCCCAAATTCAGAATTTGGAAACTCTTTTTTTAAGGCTGGAACAATCTCTTGAATTATACAGTTTTCATATTGATGATTTCTATCCTCATAAAAATTAGTATACCATCCCATACCCTTATATCCTGAGTTTAATAGCACTATATTTAGCTTATCTATCTTTTTATCTTTTAGTAAAGTTATATAGTTCTCTCTTACTCTTCCTCTTTCTAACCAATCATTTGCACAATCTCTAAGGCCATGAAGTAGTATCAAACATGGTAAATTTTCTTTTTCTTCATCTCTATTCTTTATAACTATATACTCTAGATCTTCGTTAATATATTTTTTTGAGTCTATTACTCTTTTCTCAATTATCAGTTTATCACTCAACTCTTTAGGAGAGATATCTGCATAATTAAAATCTTTATTCTCTATATATGTTATCTCCTTAAAAGACAGTACTCTACATACTTTTCTTACCAATTTAAATGGATATGGGTAAGTTACTATATAAAATATAACTATTAAGCTTACTAAGATTATAAAAAATTCCGTCATAAATCCCTCTTAATTAAAATTCTGCATTGTTTGGTGTTCTAGGGAAAGGAATTACGTCACGAATATTTGTCATTCCTGTTATGTACATAATAATTCTTTCGAATCCAAGTCCATAACCAGAGTGTGGGAAACTTCCAAATCTTCTTAAATCTAAATAGAAACCATAATCCTCTGGATTCATTCCTAATTCAACGATTCTTTTCTCTAATATCTCTAAACTATCCTCTCTTTGAGAACCACCAATTATCTCTCCAATTCCAGGAGCTAATAAGTCCATAGCCCTTACTGTTTTTCCATCATCATTAAGTTTCATGTAGAAAGCTTTAATATCCTTTGGATAATCTGTTAAGAATACTGGCTTTTTGAAATACTCTTCAGCTAGATATCTTTCATGTTCACTTTGTAAGTCAATTCCCCATTCAACTGGATAATCAAATTTCTTTCCTGATTTTAATAAAATATCTATTGCCTCTGTATATGTTAATCTTCCAAAATCACTATTTAAAACATTGTTTAATTTATCAAATAACCCTTTTTCTATAAAGTTATTGAAAAACTCCATCTCTTCTGGACACTCTTCCATTACAAATTTAATAATATATTTTACCATTGCTTCAGCCAATTCCATATTTGCCTCTAAATCAGCAAAAGCTATCTCAGGTTCTATCATCCAGAACTCAGAAGCATGTCTAGCTGTATTTGAGTTTTCTGCTCTAAATGTAGGTCCAAATGTATATATATTTCTAAAAGCTGAACAGAAAGTCTCTCCACTTAATTGTCCACTAACTGTTAAATTAGTTTCTTTACCAAAGAAATCTTTAGAGTTATCAACAGTTCCATCCTCTTTTTTAGGAAGATCATTTAAATCTAGAGTAGTTACTCTAAACATCTCTCCTGCTCCCTCACAATCAGAACCTGTTATGATTGGTGTATGAACATATACAAATCCATTTTCTTGGAAAAACTTATGTATAGCATAAGCTACTACTGATCTTACTCTAAATACTGCTGAGAATGTATTTGTTCTAGGTCTTAAATGAGCCTTTGTTCTTAAGTACTCAAAAGTATGTCTCTTATTTTGTAAAGGATATTCTAAGTCAGCTTTTTGGAATACATTTATCTCTTCTGCCATTATTTCGAAAGCTTGCCCCGCACCTTGTGATTTTACTAGCTTTCCTTTTACCTCTATTGATGAAATAATTGAAAGACGTGAAATTTCTTCAAAGTTGCTAAGTCTTGTATCAAATACAACCTGTACTCCTTTGAAGAAAGAACCATCATTTACTTCTATAAATCCAAAGTTTTTTTGGTCTCTTATTTTCTTTACCCAACCGTTAATTACTATTTCTTGATCTAAGTATTTTTCTGTTTCTCTATATAGAGATTTTACTGTAACTTTTTTCATAGCATATGCCCCCATCAAAATTATATTATCTTAATCTTATTATTACCGTTATTTTCAACTTCTCCATCTACAATCTTAATTCTATCTAGATGTCCTCTTACTTGAGCCTTAAACTGTTCTAAATAAAGTTTTCTATATTTTTCTCTCTCTTCTTTTTCAGCCTCTGTTAACTCTCTTTCCCTTGCAAGTTTTGAAAAATAGTTAACTTTAGCAATAATATCTTTCATTTCCATTTTTTATCTCCTAAATAATTAATATATACAGGGTATTATATCATCTTTTTTATATATAAATCAACTTTTTTTAATTATAATTATACTTTTGATACTTCTAGTTAAAATACTTTTTAACCTCTTTTTTATTAAATTTAAATACTGGCATTCCACTAGAATATGGTGATAAATCATACTCTAAAAATGTAAAAACTATGTTATCCCCTTCAAAAGATAATACAGCATTATTAATATTAGCCTCTGCATTATCAAAAAATATAACTTGTCCACCCTTAGTATTATATACTTTAGCTCCACTTTTTATTATATCATTTATTTTCATATTAAAATATTCGACTGCTTCCTCTTTGAAAATTTTATCTAAAGCTAAAATTGTTTTATCCTTTAAATTTAAATTATAGCACTCTAAATTGTTTTCAAAGTGAGCTCCACCAGTATATATATTTGTTAAAACAGATATTGATAAAACTCCAAAACTATTTTCATTATTAGTAAAAGAGATATAAGCCTCCTGTATCCCACCATCATTCTCTTTTGTAGCAAGATTTTCAATTATATATCTCATATTCTCCTGCATAGTTAAATTAAAGTATGTAAAATCTTCACTAGATTCATCTTTAATTTGAGGTATCTTTATATCATACTTATAATATCTACCCTCTCCCTGATAATCAAATGAAATTACTTCTATTTTATTTGATGTTGATATTTTTTCACCATCACAACCACTTAATATAAACATTAAAAAAGTTATTAATAAAAAAAGAACTCTTCTCACATTATCCTCCTTTGTCTATTTTATTCCAACTATCTCATATTTTTTTAATAAGAAAATTGGATGATAAGATTCTTTTGCTTCTCTTAATCCTTCATCTCCAAAATCATCTTCACGATTAATATACTTACAATTTGAAAACTCATTTTGAGCAAAAAGATGATTTATTAATTGATAACTTCCAATATATTCATTAAGCCCCTTTTCAATATGTATCACTCCATATTCACTATTCAATATCTCTCCTAGTGAATATGCAATTATCTCTCCCTCTACTCTTAAAATAGCCCCAATAAAATCTAACTCTTTAAAATTGTTTAATAAATTTATTATCCCTAAATTTTCATTATTTAATACAGCTGAAAGATAACACTCTCTATTTTTACACCAATTTTTTTGAAACTCTATAACCTCATTCACATTTTTTTCATTTATTTTTTCATATGTATAATTATATAATTTCTTAAAATTATTAATTCTATTTTTTTTCTTAGAATATTTTCTCCCCTTTAAGGTTCCTAGATCCTCAGAACTATAAATATAATCAAAACTTTCTCTTCTCTCTTCTAAATAAAATTCATCTTCTAATATATTTTTCCAATACTCAGGTACTAAAATAATTCTCTTTTTTTCATTTTGAATTATATTCTTTATTCCCTCTTTCCACCTAGATATAGTTTCTATCTCTTCATTTTTAGGAATCGGCATATAATAATACTCCTCTTCCTCGTAAATACCTTTTAAATACAGTATATCCTCTTCTATCTTATATCTTGTTTTCTCACCTATACTCCATAAAATTTGATTTGTAAAATTATAATCACAAGTATTAAATCTTTCCTTTGTATACTTATCAATTATCTTTTTATCTTGAACTTCAAGAACTTTCCATTCCATTTTGTTTCTCCTTTGATGCCCATATATTATATGATTTAAAATTTGTATTTACACTGTTTTCTTTTCTTTTTTAAATTTTTTCCAAGAGCAATAACACAAATAAGTGGTACTAATCCTATTATTAGTATTATCAATGTTAAAGATAAATCTTTAGATACCCCAACTCTATAAGAAAATGTTTGAGATAAAGATAATAAAATATCCAATGGATTTGTATAATATAACTGTCCAAATGGAGGCATTACAAACTCTATTCCATAAGTTATTCCAACAAACATTCCAACAAATAACACCAACTTTAAAAGTAACATATCTACCACCCCTATACAATATTTTTTTATATTATACCTAAAAAAAGCTTAATTGCCTAATAGATTTTTTACTTAAATTCCCAAATGATATCCCAACTAATTTTATAGAGATATTTTCAGGAATTTCTTCTAATAAAACCTCTAGATTTTCAAAAAGGGTCTCTTTAATATCAGTAGGTCTGCTAAGAGTTTTAGATCTAGTTATCAACTCTCCATTTGAAAACTTTAATTTCAATACTATTGTTTTACTTAAAAGTCCTTGTTTTACTAGTCTTTCATAGGAGTGATTAAAAATTTCTTCCATCTCTTTTTTTATACTTTCTATTGAGTCTAAAGGAAATTTATATGTATTTTCATTCCCTATCGAATGAGTAGGTTTTTGATACTCAACTTCACTATAATCTAACCCTCTACACGAAAGATAAAGTAATTCTCCTCTTGATTTTCCATATTTTCCTATTAATTCCATAAATGAATATTTATAAAGATCCCCTACTTTATATATTTTATCTTTATTTAATAATTCCTTAAACTTTTTTCCAACTCCTTGTATGATCTTTATATCTTTATCTTTTAAATAATTAACAAATTCAATTTGAGAATGAAATATATATTTTCCACTAGGCTTATTTATTCCACTAGCTATTTTAGCACTTAATTTATTTATACCAATTCCTACTGAACATGTAAGATTAGTATGATACTTTATTCTTTCTTTAAATTTCTCAGCAAAACCTTCCAATGATGAAAATTTCTTTGCAACATCTGTTATATCTATATACCCCTCATCTAAAGCTATAAATTCTACCTTTTTAGTTATTTTTAAAACTAATTTTTGAATTGTTTGAGAAATTTTTATATATTTCTCTTTATCTACAGGAATTACTAGGAGAGTTGGACAAAGCTTTTTAGCTTCAAATACACTCATAGCAGAATGTATTCCATATTTTCTTGCTTCATAATTGGCTGTTGTAACAACTCCCCCACCCACAACTAACGGTATCCCTTTATACTTAGGATTATCTCTCATCTCTATCGAAGCATAAAAACAGTCCATATCATAGTGCATGATTATTCTATCCATATTTTCTTCACCTATTTTTTGACTATTAATAAAAATTAGAGTTCAATATCTTTCAATAAAATTATTCATTTATATAATTCTTTAACATAAAAGAAAAGAGGTACTGTTATATACCTCTAATTTTAAATTATTTATATTTTTATAATCTCTATATCTAAAATCACAATTACTATGGTGCCTAGAGAGGGACTTGAACCCTCACTCCTTTAAGGGGAAACGGATTTTGAGTCCGTCGCGTCTACCATTCCGCCATCCAGGCAACCTACTAGTCAATAATATACTATTTTATTTTTTTTGTCAATAGTTTTTTATTTTTATTTTGGTAACATTAGTTACTGTTTTTTTTATTATTTTGTGGTATACTATTTGTATCATAAAAGTTTTAAAATAAATTTTTAAAATAAGTAAGGAGGAAAATTATGTGTAACGAAAAAATGTTTTGTTATCAATGTCAAGAAACAGCTCAAGGAAAAGGTTGTTCTATTATAGGAGTTTGTGGTAAAACACCAAAAACAGCCAAGTTACAAGATTTATTAATATATACTACAAAGGGAGTTGCACTTTATAGTTCACTTCTTAGAAAAAAGGGTCATATTTCTAATGAAATAAATAGATTTATCGTTAATTCTCTTTTTATAACTATAACTAATGCAAATTTTGATGATGAAGCCATCATTAATGAAATAAAAAAAGGGGTAGTAATTAGAGAAAATTTAGAAACTTCTTTATCTTCTGATGAAAAAAAATCCCTTGAAAAATTCTCACATCTAAATTGGAAATTCTCAACAGATGAAGATATTATTGCATTTTCAGATAATAAAAAAGTGGGAGTTTTAAGAACTGAAAACGAAGATATAAAATCGTTAAGAGAATTATTAATTTATGGTTTAAAAGGGATGGCTGCTTATACTGAACACGCTATGAATCTTGGAAAAACTCAAGATGAAATATTTGCCTTTATTGAAAAAGCTCTTCTAGCTACTGAAGATGATTCATTAACTGGTGACGAATTAACAGCACTTGTATTAGAATGTGGAAGTTATGGTGTTAAAGCTATGGCTCTACTTGATGAAGCTAATACATCTTCTTTCGGAAATCCTGTAATAACTAAAGTTAACATAGGTGTAGGAAATAGACCTGGTATTCTGATTAGTGGACATGATTTAAATGACTTAAAACAATTATTAGAACAAAGTAAAGATAGTGGTGTTGATATCTATACACACTCTGAAATGTTACCTGGACATTACTATCCAGAATTAAAAAAATATCCACACTTCTTTGGTAACTATGGAAATGCTTGGTGGAAACAAAAAGAGGAGTTTGAAAAATTCAATGGTCCAATAGTATTTACAACTAACTGTATAGTTCCTCCTTCTCCAAAAGCTAGCTATAAAGATAGAGTATTCACTACTAATGCTGCCGGATATCCTGGATGGAAAAATATAAAAGTTGATGCTAATGGTAACAAAGATTTTTCTGAAGTTATTGAGTTAGCTAAAACTTGCCAAGCTCCTATAGAATTAGAAAAAGGAGAAATTATAGGTGGATTTGCTCATAATCAAGTTTTAGCTTTAGCTGATACTGTTATTGAAAATATAAAATCTGGAGCAATTAGAAAATTTGTAGTAATGGCAGGTTGTGATGGAAGAATGGCAAGTAGAAATTACTATACAGAGTTTGCTGAAAAACTTCCAAAAGATACAATTATTCTTACTGCTGGATGTGCTAAATACAAATATAATAAATTAAATCTTGGTGACATCAATGGTATTCCTAGAGTATTAGATGCTGGTCAATGTAATGACTCATACTCTTTAGCTGTTATTGCTCTTAAATTAAAAGAAGTTTTTGGATTAAATGATGTTAATGAGTTACCAATAGTATATAATATTGCTTGGTATGAACAAAAAGCTGTAATAGTTTTACTAGCTTTACTATATCTTGGTGTTAAAAATATTCATTTAGGACCTACACTTCCAGCTTTCCTATCACCAAATGTAGCTAAAGTTTTAGTAGAAAATTTTGGTATTGGTACTATCTCAACAGTTGATGAAGATTTAAAAAACTTTAATTTATTATAAAAAGTATTTTTCTAATTTTAAATTAAACTAAATTAATTCAAGAATGACTTTTATTCAAAATATCCAGGAATAAATTTGTCATTCTTGTTTTTTATCTCTTTACTCCTCCACTTCACATTACTTTTACACAACTTTTTACAATTAATATGTTTTATTTTTATGCATTGACATCTTTTTAAGAATACTTTATAATTATATTATAGTTAATATTTTAAAATAATTTTGGAGGTATTTATTATGAAAAAAAGACTGATATGCATGATATCTGCATTATCTCTTCTTTTTACAACAACTTATGGAGCTACTGTCGAAGGTACTGGTAATGGTTATAAAGGTGATATTAAAGTTAATGTTACTTATGATGACAATACAATTACTAATATTGAAATAGTAAAGCACGAGGAAACTAACTTTACTAAAAAGGCTATGAAAAAAATAATTCAAGATATTATTGACACACAAAGTACTGATGTTGATAATGTAGCAGGTGCTACATATACATGTGATGGTATAAAGGAAGCTGTAAATGCTGCCATTGCTACAGCTGGAATAACTTTGAAATCTAAAACACCTGTGAAAGAAGAGAAAATAACTATGGTTGATACATTTACTGATGTAGTTGTTGTTGGTGGTGGTGGTGCTGGTCTTACTGCTGCTATATCAGCTAAAGAAAAAGGAGCAAATGTTATCCTTCTTGAAAAAATGTCTATGTTAGGTGGAAATACAAATTATGCAACTGGTGGTATTAATGCTGCAGAGTCAAAACTACAAAAACAATTAGGAATAAAAGATAGTTCTGAGCTATTTTATCAAGATACTTTAAAAGGTGGAAAAAATAAAAATAATCCTGAACTTTTAAAAACTCTAACTGAAAACTCTGGTGAGATGATTTCTTGGTTAACTGAAAGAGGAGCTGATTTAACAGAAGTTTCTTATTCTGGAGGACAGAGTGTTAAAAGAATACATAGACCTACTGGTGGAAAGGCTGTCGGACCTATGTTGGTAAATACTCTTTCTGAATTTGCCGAAAAGCAAAATATAGATATTAGAACTGAAAGTACTGTAACTGAGATTTTAAAAGAAGGAGACAGAGTCACTGGTGTTAAAGTATCTCACAATGGAAATGTCTATACTATTAAAGCTAAAGCTGTTATAATGGCAACTGGTGGTTTCGGTGCTAATCCTGAAATGGTAGCTAAATACAATCCAGAATTAAAAGGTTTTGGTTCAACAAATAGTCCTGCTATAACTGGTGAAGGAATTGCTATGGTAGAGGCTATTGGCGGTACTTTAGTAGATATGAAAGAGATTCAAACTCATCCTACTGTTGTTCATAAAAATACTGCTATGATTACTGAATCTGTTAGAGGTGAAGGAGCTATTCTTGTAAATAGAGATGGAAAAAGATTTATCAATGAACTAGAAACTAGAGATGTTGTTTCTAAAGCTGAACTTACACAAAAAGGAAAAAGTGCTTTTCTAATATTTGATGAAACAGTCAGAGAAAATCTTGGAGCTATCAATGGATATATCAATAAAGGATATGCTGTTTCTGCTAATTCTTTGGATGAATTAGGAAAAAAAATAGGAATAGATAGTAAAAATCTTGTTGCTACTATGAAAAAATACAATGAATATGTTAAATCTGGAAAAGATACTGAATTTAATAAAAATATTTTACCTAGACAACTTGTAAAAGCTCCATATTATGCAATTGAAGTTTCTCCAGCCGTTCATCATACTATGGGAGGAGTTGCCATAAATAATTCTGCTGAGGTTTTAACTGCTGATGGAAAAATAATAAAGGGATTATATGCAGCTGGAGAAATAACTGGTGGAGTACATGGTGCTAATAGAATAGGTGGAAACGCAGTTACTGACATTGTAGTATTTGGTAAAATAGCTGGTGATAACGCAGCTGAATACGCTAAAACTATAAAATAATTAAAGAAGAGAGTTTAGAGAGAATTTTTTATTAATTCTCTCTTTTTTATATATAACTAATTGACAGTTTTATTAGAAATATCATATAATTTATAACATATACTACTTTATATTACAATATAACTTGGAGGCTTTATTATGAAGAAAAAATTTTTATTATGAAGAAAAAATTATTATACTCTATTTCTATTTTAGCCTTTGCTTTTTCAACAGTTTATGGTGCAACTGTTGAGGGAAGTGGAGATGGATACAAAGGAGAGATTAAAGTAAAAGTTACCTATAAAGGAAATAAAATTACAAATATTGAAGTGATAGAACATGAAGAAAGTAATTTTACTAAAAAAGCTATGAAAAAAATCATTCAAGAAATTATTTCAAAACAAAGTACAGATATAGATGTTGTCTCTGGAGCTACATACACTTCTGAAGGTCTAAAAGAAGCTGTTAATGAGGCTATTGCAGCTGCTGGTATTACTTTAGAAAAATAATAAAAGATATCTTTCTTGCATTATTATCATTTAAATGATATAATATGATGAATATTTTTTTATGGAGGAAATAGATGTCATTACCAAATTGTCCAAAATGTAATTCAGAATATGTTTATGAAGATGGAGCTTTATTAATTTGTCCAGAGTGTGCTTATGAATGGAATCCTGAAGCTGAAACAGAGCAAGAAGAGGCTAAAGTTATAAAGGATGCAAATGGGAATATTTTACAAGATGGAGATACAGTAACTGTTATAAAAGACTTAAAAGTAAAGGGAAGTTCTCTTGTAGTAAAAATAGGTACTAAAGTAAAAAATATTAGATTAGTTGATGGAGACCATGATATTGATTGTAGAATTGATGGAATTGGAGCTATGAAACTAAAATCTGAATTTGTAAAAAAAATATAATACTATAAAAGGTGGGAAGCAATTCAATGCTTCCCTCTTTAATTATTGAAAAAGGCATACTCATTATTCCAAATATACTTCCTACCAATACAGATGTTTTACTAAGTCCTCCTATAAAGCAATATATATTTCCAAAAGTCAAAGGTACTATTAAAAGGTAACCAAATCCCATAAATAAAATATGTATAATGCTGATAACTGATTTTCTCTTTCTTTTAAATCCTTCTCTTCACTCCCTTTACTTAGAAAAATATTAGTTTTAAACCACTTATCATACTTATAATAAGTATAAATTTTTCAAACATATTTTGATTCATTTTTTCTATAAAATATTTTCCTAAAAACACCCCTACAAATACAAAAGGAACAGCTATACTAGTAAGTTTAAATGTTTCTATCTGTATATTTTTCAAGACTAAAACATATAAGGTTACTTTTATTAAATTTATTATAAAATAAAACCAAGTTCTAGTTCCTAAAAACTTCTCTCTATCCATCTCAATATTCAAAAGATAGATACTCATCATTGGTCCAGATACATTTCCAATAAAAGCTGCTATTCCTCCTAAAAATCCAAATAAAAAACTTAATTTTGAAAAATCTATTTTAAAGTTTTTTAATAAAGTTAATACCCCTATTATAAATATAATTATCCCCATACTTCTTTTAAAGAGTTCATCTGAAATATTATTTCCAAATATAACCGCTGCAATTATTCCCAAAATTGTAAGTGGAAGTATCTTTATCAAAACTTTTTTATCCACATTCTTCCTATAAATATACATTACTATTAAATCTGAAACTATCACTGGTATAATAATTATTCCTGCTGAAGCTTTACCTCCATATACACCGGCTAAAATTGGAGAAAAAACCAAGGCTGCTGGTATTCCCAGTTTACTTAATCCACATCCTAATCCTAAACCTATCATTCCTAAAATCTCTAAGTATGACATATTCCTCCTTTATTTTTTTATCTTCTTTATTCTAAAATTCAGTATTCAGTTTTCTTTAATTTCAATGCAACTTTTATTAAAATATGCTATAATTATACTGAATAATACAAAATATTTTAACATAAAATTTAAAATTTTAATAGAGTAGGTGAACAAAAATTTTTATGTGGATAAATTCTAATCATTTTTTAATTATTACTGTAACTTCTCTTCTTTAAAGTTTATCTTTATACTTATTTAACTAAATTTTGAGAGGAGATAATTTATGAACATTGGAATAAAACTTTTATTAATTATTTTTTTAATAGCTATATCTATTTTTTTTTCAATCAGTGAAATCTCTCTTGCTTCTGCAAGAAAATTAAAATTACAGATGATGGCTGACGAAGGGAATAAAAAAGCTGAAAAGGTTATGAAAGTACAGGAAAGCTCAGGGAACTTTTTTACTGCTGTACAAATTGGAACAAATGCTGTTTCTATACTAGCTGGTATAATTGGTGATGGAATTGCTGCCCCTTATATTGAAAGATTTATTATCAATAATTTTACATCTTTGGCAACTAAAGCAAATTTTATTGGAAGTATGGTTTCATTTATAATTATAACTGGACTATTTATTGAGTTTGCTGATTTAGTGCCTAGACGTATGGCTATGGTTGCTCCAGAAAAGATAGCTACGGTTATTGTAGAACCTATGTCCATACTAATAAATATAGTAAAACCTTTTATCTGGATATTCAATGGAATAGCAAACTTCATCTTTAAACTATTTGGAATACCTCTTGTTAGAGAGGAGCGTATTACATATGACGATATTTTTGCCATAGTTGATGCTGGGGCAGAGGCGGGAGTAGTTCAAAAAAAGGAACACTCCCTTATTGAAAATATATTTGAATTAGAATCTAGGTGGGTATCATCTATAATGACAACCCGTGATAATATCATCTATTTAACAACTTCTGAAACTGAAGAGAGTATCAAACATAAGATATCTAATAATCCACACTCTAAGTTCTTAGTTTGTGAAAATGATATAGATTCTATATTGGGATATGTTAGTTCTAAGGATATTTTACCTAAGATTTTAACTGGAGAGATAAATGGCTTGAAAAATATAAAAGATATCTATAATAAAAATCTTTTGGTAATCCCAAATACTTTAACTCTTTCTGAAGCTCTTGATAGATTTAATGAAGCTCGTGAGGATTTTGCTATCATCTTAAATGAATATGGGTTAGTTGTAGGTATGGTAACTTTAAATGACGTTGTTAACACACTTATGGGAGATATTGTGTATCAAAATATAGATGAACAGATAATAGAAAGAGGTGAAGGCTCTTGGCTTATAGATGGAGCTACCCCTATTGAAGATGTAAAAAAAGTTCTAGATGATATTGAAAAATTCCCAGAAGAGGATACCTATGAGACTATTGCTGGATTTATGATGTATATGCTTAAGAGTATTCCTAAAAAGGCTGCTGTTGTAGACTTTGAAAATTATACATTTGAAGTAGTTGATGTAGATAAATTTAAAATAGATCAACTTTTAGTAACAAGAAAAACTAATAATGAGAATAATAACTAAAATTTGGAGATGATTATATGAATCTAATAAAAGAGTGGAAAAAAAATAGAAAGATTTTTTCTGCCATTATGACAATAGCTTTACCAGCTATTGCCGATCTTTTTGCTCAAACACTTCTGGGATTTTTTGATATGTTAATGGTTGGAAGATTAGGTCCAGAAGCTATCAGTGCTGTTGGAATTGGAAATGCTCCTGTCAATACAGTCATTCCTATATTTTTTGCTATAAGTATTGGTACTACTGCTCTAGTTAGTCGTGCTTATGGTTCCAATAATAAAAAAGAGGGAAAAAATGCTCTAGCTCAAAGTCTTATACTATCTCTTCCTATATCTTTAGGAATAACTTTACTTCTTTTCATATTTAGAAAAGAAACTTTAACTTTAGTAGGAAGGGCCAATGATATAAATTTGGTAATGACAGATCAATTCTATACAGCTACTTTAATTGGATTACCATTTTTGTGTTTTAATGTTGTTTTTTTTGCTGCCTATAGATCTATATCTAAGGCTAACATCCCAATGATAGCTAATATACTAAGTATTTTTTCAAATATTGTTTTTAACT
Organism: Fusobacterium mortiferum; assembly: GCF_016900045.1. Lineage (GTDB taxonomy): Bacteria > Fusobacteriota > Fusobacteriia > Fusobacteriales > Fusobacteriaceae > Fusobacterium_A > Fusobacterium_A pullicola. The sequence continues at coordinate 53,006 of NZ_JACSNP010000005.1, read as the reverse complement.
ATCTTTTCATATTCGTATTTAATTGGGGAGTAATGGGAGCTGGGATAGCTACAACTATATCTAGAGCTATGATAACTTTTATCTTTATATATCTTACATTTTTTACTAAAAATTTTTGGGTATCTATTCCATTAAAAAAATTAAAAATATTTGATAAAAAGATGTCTTTTAGAATCCTAAAAGTTGGTATTCCAGCTGCTATTGAACAAGGAGTATTCAGAATAGGAATGCTAATATTTGAAATGATGGTAATAGCTCTTGGAACTATGGCCTATACAGCTCATAAAATAGCTCTTACCGCAGAGTCTTTCTCATACAATATGGGATTTGGATTTGCTGTAGCTGGAACAGCTCTTGTGGGACAACAACTTGGTAAGGGTTCTCCTAAAGGTGCCCATGATGATGCCATTGCTACTACTACACTTTCAATATTTGCTATGTCTGTTTTTGGATTTCTCTTCTTCTTACTTCCAGGAACTATAATTGGAATGTTTACAAGTGATCCACAGATTAAAGAGATGGCTACAATTGCTCTTAGACTTGTATCTATCTGTCAGCCTTTCCAAGCTGTATCTATGGTACTGAGTGGATGTTTAAGAGGAGCTGGAGATACTAGAGCTGTACTAGGAATAACGACTATTGGAATGTTTATTATAAGAATACCACTTACATATCTTTTTCTTTATAAAATGAATACTGGACTTGCTGGTGCTTGGATAGTTATGACAATAGATTTAGGATTTAGAAGTATCGCTTGTTATAGAGTATTTAAAAAGGGAAAATGGAGTTATGTAACTGTATAGGAGTGATTTATGAGCTTAAATTTTAGATATATTGATTATGGATTAAAATTTCAAAATATATATTCAGGTAAAAAATATAAACAAGAAGATTATTTATACATATTCTCTGACAATAGAATGAGAGATATCTTTGCAAAAAGAATGTCAGAGAAGATATTTGAGAGTACTCCCACTCTTATCACCTTAGGAGAATTGAAAGAAAGAATATTCTATACAGATAAAACTATATTAAAAGAGGCTAAGAGAATCTTAGCCTTTTTCAAGTGCATACCTCAAAATATAAAAGAAGAGCTCAATATCACCACATATTATGATATGATCGATTTAGCTAATAACTTTTTTGCTTATTATAGAGAACTTATTATAAATGAGGTTACGGAATTGGAAGAGTACCCTCTTTGGCAAAAAAGATATCTCGAATATTTTTCTGTTCTAAAGGAAGCTTTTGATCAACTTTGTGAAAAATATAATTATCTTCCTAGTGATTGGTTAGAAAGAGAAGAGAATTACAATGACCTTTGGTTGACTCCTTTTTCTAAAATAATTTTTGTTGATATTGTAGAGTTCCCAAAGGTATATGTAAATATTATTAAAAAGTTGAGTAAAGAAAAGGAGATAGAGATAGCTCTACAAATGAACATTGGAGATTTTGATGAGGAACACCTTAAATTAAAGAAGGTATCTATTCCCAAATTACTTAACCCAATGAGTATCTACACCTTTAAAGATGAGATAGATGAAGCTCTATCTCTAATATACCTTAAGGAAAATCAGAAGTATGAAGTTTACTCTCCTGCTCCTGAAAAAAATAGTTTCTCAAAAATACTTCCTAATTATTTCGTTCCCTCACAAAATTTTACGATGAATGATACTAAACTTTATAAGTTTTTAAATCTTCAACTGGATCTACTTATAAATGAAGAGGAAAAATTAGGAAAAACGTATCCTCTTTCAAAATTTCTTTCTTCCTTTGAAGATAAGGTTTTTAAATCTTACTACAATATTAGTGATGAAGATTTTAAACTTCTTAACAGTTGTGCTATAGAGGGATACAAATATATTTCAAAAAAAATATTACAGGAGGAATGGTTTGAAAAAAATCTACCTCTAGATTTTTTAGATAAGGTAAATGAGATTTTATATGATTTAGATAGTATCAATTCTATCTCTAATACAAATGAATTATATATCTTCTTTAAAGAACATATAAAAATAGAGAGATTTATAGAAGACAATCTAGATAACGTTGATATTTTAGATAAATTTTTTGAAATTTTTGGAATTATTAAAAGTAATGAAGTTATGAAGATTCATTCCAATTTTAATGAGTATTTTGGAAATAAAATGGGAATATCTCTATACAGACTTCTCATTCAATATATGAAAGATCTATCTATAAAGAGTAATATAAAATATGAGCAAAATATCACTCTTATAAAAGGAATGGATTTTGTAAGACATAGTGAGGAGTTAAAGGATATCAACTATTTTATTGATATCACAGATGAGTTTCTTCCTAAAAATCTTAATGATTCTCTAATTTTGACAGAAAAACAGAGAAAAGAGCTAGGAATTACAACTAAAGAGGAGAGAAGAGGGATTGAAAGATACAGATTTTTTCAAGCTTTATTTTCAGGAAAAGAGAGTGTTATCTTTACTAAAAAAGATGAAGATAAAGGAATTGAATTTTCGCCATTTCTAGAGGAGATTATACTCCAGTATTCACTCCCTATTCTTCCAGCTCCAATAAACAATATAAACAGTAAAAATATGATAAAAAATGCTCTATTAGGTGCGAATTTAGGCTATATTGAAAGCTCAGATGAGATTTTTAAGAAAGATGTTAATGATTTTAAAGAGAATAAACTTCAATTAGGAGCCTATGATTATGATAAACTTATGGAGTGTCCTCTAAATTTTTATTTTTTAAATATAGAAAAACTAACTCATACTTTAAAATTTAATGATAAGGATATTAGTAGTAGAATACTTGGTATCATTGTCCATAAGGTATTAGAGGAGTTTGTTAATTCAAAGTGGAAAGAGATTCTACAAGATGGAATAAAAGAGGTTGAGTATGAAGAGATTTTAGATAGAATGGAAAGGGCTTTTAGGAAGGAAAGAGCTAAAATTCCTCTTCATATGGATAACTACTGTCAAGATATTATGATACCTATTATTAGTAGAAATATTGTAAAATTCTTTAAAGAGTTAGCTTTAATCTACACTGGAATAAAAATTAAAAGATTTCAAAGTGAAAAGAGCTCCTTTGAAAAGACCCCTTTCTATTCAGGAGACATTGATATCTATCTTAAGGGTAGAGCTGACTTAGTTATTGAGAGTGAGATAGGTAATGAGATTATTGATTATAAGACAGGAAATAAAAAAGATGGACAGTTAGATTACTACTCAATTATTCTGTATGGAGAATCTGGACAAGCTAGAAAGATGGTATTTAATGCTTGGAAAGGAAAAATTGAAAAAGAAGAAAAAGTAACTCTCACAAAAGAGGAATTGGAAGAGGATTTAAAAAACTTCGTTGAATCAACAGAATACAAGAGAACGGAGAAAAAAGGTACTTGTTCATCATGTGAATATCATATTATTTGTGGTAGAGGTAAAAACTAATGGGAAAAAGATTAATATTAAAAGCTAGTGCTGGAACGGGAAAAACATATAGATTATCTCTTGAATATATAGCCTCTCTTGTTCAGGGGATTGATTTCAAAGATATTCTTGTAATGACATTCACTAAAAAAGCTACAGTCGAGATAAAAGAGAGAATTTTAAAGTTTTTAAAAGAGATTGTTGAAGATGAAAAAGCTAGAATTGAAATAGAAAAAAATATACAAAATATCTATGGAAAAGACTTTAACTTTGATATTAATAAGATAAAAAAAATATATAAAAATATTGTTGAAAATAAAGATAAGTTAAAAATTTATACAATAGATTCATTTACTAATACAATTTTCAAAAAGGCTATAGCTCCATACCTAAAAATCTATTCTTATGAAATAATCGATAAAACTGAGAATAGAAAGATACTTATTAAAACCTTTGAGAAACTTTTTGAAAATAGAGAGGATTTCAATATTTTTAAGAGTTTTCTAGAGAATAATAGTGAGAAAAATATGGACATCTATGTTGATTTGATCGAAAACATTATTGAACAAAGATGGAAAATGATTCTTATTGGAGATAAAATAGATAGTAAAATTGAGTTTGAGTATGAAACTCCTCTAAAATTTTTAACAAAAATGGAAGATATCTTATCCGAGGTTTCAGTTATTAAAGGAAAACCTTTCTTAGAACTTATAAAAAAAGATTTTCAGAGCTATTTTACTTCTTCATCTAAAGAGGAGTATCTATATGAAAACTACTCTTCTTTTATCGAAAATGAAATTTGGAATAAGAATAAAGTAAGACCTAAAAAAGGGGATGTAGATTCCCATATTGAAGATTTAAACTACTTATATGAAAATTTTAGAGAGAACCTATCTAAGGAACTCTATAATAAGCTTATTATTCCATATGAGGAGAAACTATTAAAAACTATTGAAAAGATTTATTCTATCTATGATGAAATTAAATTCAGAGAGAAGAGATTTACTCATACTGATATAAGTAACTATACTTTTAAGTATCTTGAAGACAGAGAGCTTGGTTTTATTGATGAAAATGGAATGACTGAAGAGTTTTTTGAAGTTATAGATGGAAAACTTAAAAGTATCTTTATAGATGAGTTCCAAGACACAAGCATATTACAGTGGAGAATATTAAAAAACATCTTAGACAAAAGTGAAAATATCATCTGTGTTGGAGATGAGAAACAGAGTATCTATGGTTGGAGAGGGGGAGAAAAGAGATTATTTGAAAATCTTTCTCAAATTATAGATGGAGTAGAAGAGGAGTTAGAAATATGCTTTAGAAGTAAAGAGAATATTGTAGAGTATACGAACTCTATTTTCAAAGATATCTCTACTCTTAGTAGGGAAACTTTTCCTCTGAACTATGATTGGAAATTCAATAGTGTAAAATTTAGAGATAATGAACAAAAAGGATTTATAAAGCTTTTAACTGAGGAAGAGGAAGTAAGCTCTATTGAAGAAATGATAGCTGAAATTGAGGAAAACTTCTCTTCTAACTATAATGGAATAGGTATCTTAGCTAGAACTAAAAAAACATTGGAAAGTATTGCATCAGCTCTTGGAGAGAAGGGGATACCATATACCCTTGAATCTGATACTAGTATTGTAGAAAGTCGTGGGATAGGGGGTATCTACTCTCTAATCTCTTGGTTTGTAAAAAAGGATTTTCTATCACTTCTTGATTTTTTACGTTCAGATTTGATCAACCTTTCAGCTTTACAACTAAAAAATATTATTAAAAATAGAGAGAAAATAGAAAACTTCTTATATGATAACTCTGTTGAAATAGATATCAAGCTTGAAGATATTGAGCTAAATATTTTCAATACTTTAAAAGAACTTTATAATAACTATCTAACTCATAATGGAGAAACTGAATTTCTCACATATGAGATGCTATTGAAGACTGGAATTGGTAGTAGATTTCAAAATGAAGAGGATACTGTAAATATCTTTAATTTCTATAAATTACTTAAAGATTATAGATATCTCAATGATTTTCTTATTGATTATGAAGAGAATAGTCAAAATAGTAAATTTAAAAAAATATCTACTGGAAATAGTAATAGTATCTCTCTTATGACTATACATAAATCCAAAGGGTTGGAGTTTGACACTCTTTTCTACTTTATTCCTGCTAAATCTGGAAATAAAAAAGATATTGGAATGGAATTTTACTTAGAGATGGATAAAAGTTATTCTACAGTTAATTCTTTTCTTATAACTGATAATAAGTTTAATAATATATTAAAAAATATCAGTGATATCACATTTATTCAAGAAAGAGATATCAAAAGGGAGCATGAGGAGATTAATAACCTTTACGTTGCCCTTACTCGTCCTAAAAATAATATATATGTTGTTATAGAAGATATCAAAAAGATTGAAAACACTATTTTCTCTACTCTACTAAAAAATAGAGATAATGGTGAGTTAATCTCTAATATTTCTGAAGAGATTATAGCTGAAAATGGAAAAGAGTACAATATTACCCTTCATTCACCAAAGATTGTTCACAAAGAGGAGAAAGATGAAAATCAAAAAAAAGGAATGGAGAAGATATATTCTCATACTCTACAACTGGAATGGAAAAGAGTGAGAGGTTTGATTGTCCACTATTTCTTAGAAAATATACTTACTTGGACAGAAAAGGAGATTGAGTTCTCTAAAAAACTTACATCTGCTAAATATAGTTCAATAATGGGAGAAAATGAGATTGATGAGTTATTCTCAAAAGAAAATATAGAGTATATCTATAAACAATGTAGAAATATCTTTAGTACTTCTTGGGATTTTGTATATAGAGAGTATCCTATATATCTAAAAACAGATAGTGAAACTAAAGATTTTAGAATAGATAGACTCATGATAAAGCTACCTAATGAAAAGGAAAAGGGAATTATCTATATTGCCGATTATAAAACTGGTAGCTACAATGAGGAGCAACTTAATAATTATAAACTTGCTGTTATTGAAAGAATAAAAAGAAACGGACAAGATATTGAAAATTTTGAAATAAAAACTGAATATATTGAATTAAATCTATAAATAATAACTACTCAGCTATATTTAATTTTAAAGGAAGACTAAAAATTGTTCCATGCTTCAAAAAGTTATACAATTCTTAAATTTTTCCCTTAATTGAATTAATAGCTGAGTAGTTTTCTTTTAACTATATTTTTTTATTCTCTCAATAGCTTGTTTCAAAATAGAGATATCCACTGTAAGAGCTATCCTTATAAAATTTTCTACACCAAAAGAGATTCCAGGAACTACTGCTACCTCTGTTTTCCTTAATAAGTCTAATGAAAAATCTAAAGATTTTAGACTTGAAAGTTTTGAGTAGTCAGCAAAAATATAGAAGGCCCCCTTAGGTTTAACAACTTTAAATCCTAATTTCTCTAACTCTTGGCTCATAAATTCAGCTCTTTTCTTATATTCCTCCACTAAATCTTGCCTATCTTCATACTCTTTTAGAGCTATCTCTGCCCCTTTTAATGATAGACTCATAGGTGAACTTACAGTATAAAAACTTGTATTTAAAAAATATCTTCTATACTGTTCAGGACAGATAGTATACCCCATTCTCCAACCTGTCATAGAGTGAGATTTAGAAAATCCATTTACTATGATAAGCTTATCCTCTATTCCTCTAAACTCTGCAAAAGAGTGAAATTCATAAAAAGATAAAGCACTGTATATCTCATCAGCTACTAGAAAAATCTCTCTTTCTCTTATAAAATCAACTATCTCCTTCATCTCATCATATCCCATAACATTTCCAGTAGGATTACATGGGTTACTTATCAGTATCGCCTTTGTTTTTTCAGTTATATATTTTTCTAATAATTCCTTACTTAATTTGAAATTATTTTCTGTAATATCTATGAAAACTGGTTTAGCGTAGCAAAGATTTATCATTGGAGGATATCCTGGATAGTAAGGAGCTGTAAGTATCACCTCATCTTCTGGATTAAGAATTGTTCTAAGTGCAGAAGAGAGAGCCTCTGATGCCCCAATATTCATTATTACATTTTTTTCTGTATAATTTCCCCCATATATTTTATTATAGTGTTTTGCTACTAATCCACCTATCTCTCCTCCACCACCAGAAAGAGCATATTTTAATTGATGATTTCTTCCATACTCCATCACTTTATCTACTATTCCTTTAGGAGTCACTAAATCTGGCTCTCCTATTGTTAAATCTATAGAATTTGGATACTTAGTAGCTTCATCTTTTAAAACTCTTATTAATGAATATTGTAAATTCTCTACTGCACTGTTGAATCTCATTTTGTTCCCCCTATATCTTGATGCTCAATTAAAATTATTTTCTTAAATCATCTACTAATTGTGTCTTACTTAGTGTTTTTTCATCTACATTTTTTACTATTCTAGCTGGATTTCCAGTAACAACAGCTCCAGCTGGTACATCCTCTATTACAACAGCTCCTGCCCCCACAACAGCTCCGGCTCCTATTCTTACTCCTTCTATTACTACAGCATTAGCTCCTATTAAAACTCCATCTTCTACAACTACTGGCTTAGCTGATGGTGGCTCTATAACTCCCGCTAAAACAGCTCCTGCCCCTATATGACAATTCTTTCCTACAGTAGCTCTTCCTCCTAGAATAGCTCCCATATCTATCATACTGTTATCTCCTATTATAGCTCCTATGTTTATTACAGCTCCCATCATAATAACAGCGTTATTTCCTATTGTTACCTTATCTCTTATTACTGCTCCCGGCTCTATTCTAGCATTTATATTTCTCATATCTAAAGTAGGAACTCCTGAATTTCTTCTATCATTTTCTATACAGTAATCAGTTATTCTATCTTTATACTCTTCTAATATTCTCTCTACTTCTGAATTATCTCCTATTATTATATAAGAGCTATCTCCTTTAAAAACTTTAGCAGAAGTTTCTAACCCTGTTAAATCTCCATTTACATATGCCTTTACTGGTGTTTTTTTAGTAGAGTTCTTTATATATGCTATTAACTCCTCAGCTGTATTTAAATTGTTACTCATTTTATCACTCCTTAACTATTAAATATATCTTTCATTGAATAGAGACCAAACTCTTTTCCAATTATAAACTTAGCTCCTTGTAAAGCTCCTTCAGCAAATATTTTTTTTGATAGAGCTATGTGTTTTAGTTCTATTATCTCATCATTTCCACAGAAAAGAACAGAATGCTCTCCTACTATTGTTCCCCCCCTTAGTGAGTGAACTCCTATCTCATTTTTCTCTCTTTTCTCCATTCCAACTCTTCCATATTTCTCTTCAATAACCTCATCTATATTCTTTTTTATAACTTCTAGAAGAGTTTTAGCAGTTCCACTTGGAGAGTCTATCTTTTTATTATGGTGTTTCTCAATTAACTCTATATCATAATTTGGGTATAAAATAGGTGTTATCTTTTCAAGTATATCCTGTAATAGATTTATTCCCAATGACATATTAGATGATAAAAGAATTGGTATTTTTTTACTTGAGTTCTCTATCTTTTTTAATATTTCGTCAGAATATCCAGTTGTAGCTATAACTAATGGTAGTCCTCTATCCACAGCATAATCTAAAAGAGTATCCAATCTGCTGTAATGTGAGAAATCCACTATTACATCTCCCTTTTCAGTTGATAGCTCATCAGCAAAACCTGTAACCTCTATCCCTTGATTTTTAGCACACTCTTTTACAACACTTCCCATTACCCCAGCTCCATGTATTATTACTTCCATGCTTTCACCCCATGAGAGTCCAATACTCTATGCAGTTTTTTTCTGTTCTCTTCATACATCTCACCTAAAGGTAATCTACAAGCTCCTACTCCATATCCTAAATAGTTCATAGCTTCCTTTACAGGAATTGGATTTACCTCTATGAAAAGAGAATCTACTAAATCGTTATAGTGAAGTTGTAGTGTCTTTGCTAACTCAATATCGTGGTCTAAAAAGCTCATACACATATTGTGAACAACATTTGGAATAATATTAGCAGATACTGATATTACTCCAACACCTCCATAAGCCATAAGAGGTATTGTCATATCATCATTTCCTGAATATATATCTAGCTCTGGTACCTCTCTTGCTATCTCTCCAACATAGGAAATATTTCCACTAGCCTCTTTTATAGCTACTACATTCTCTAATTTTGCTAATCTTTTTAATAGATTTATAGATAGATTAACTCCTGTTCTTGATGGTACATTGTAAAGGATTATTGGACAAGTTACACTTTCAGCTATAAGTCTATAGTGCTCATATATCCCATTTTCATTTCCTTTATTATAGTAAGGAGTTACTACTAATAATCCATCTACTCCTAATTCACAAGCTTTTTTACTAAGTTCAATAGCATGTCTTGTGTTGTTTGCTCCTGTTCCAGCTATAACTGGTATCCTTTTATTTACTCTTTCAACTGTAAATCTTACAATCTCATTTTTTTCCTCGTCTGTTAAAGTTGCACTCTCTCCAGTAGTTCCATTTATTACTATTGCATCTATTCCACTCTCTATATGATACTCAAGTAATTGCCCTAACTTTTCAAAATCTACTCTATCATCATTTGTAAATGGAGTAATTAGTGCTACTCCTGACCCTGTAAATACGCTCATTCTAACCTCCTACATACCTTTTGAAAATAACTCAGCTATTTGTACTGCGTTTGTAGCTGCCCCTTTTCTTATATTGTCAGCTACTGTCCATAGGTTAATTCCATATTTTACACTGTTATCTCTTCTTACTCTTCCAACGAAAATCTCATCTTTTCCAGTTGCATCATTAGCTAATGGATAGATATTTTCTGCTACTCTATCTAATAGAACCACTCCATTAGTTTGAGCTAACTCTCTTTTTACCTCTTCTATATCAAAATCATTCTCTAACTCTACGTTAATAGATACAGAGTGTGAATTCATTACTGGAACTCTTACACAAGTTGCTGTAACTGGAAGATTTGGTAAACCTAAAATTTTTCTTGTTTCATCTACCATTTTTTTCTCTTCCTTAGTATACCCATCTTCTAAGAATACATCTATATGAGGTAAACAGTTATTTACTATTTGATGTGGATAAGTTTTTGGTGGATTTCCTTTAAGTCCCTCTTCTAAATCTTGAACCCCTTTATATCCAGTTCCTGACACAGCTTGATATGTACTATATACCACTCTTTTTATACCATATTTTTCTAAAGCTTTCAAGGGTGCCATACATTGAATTGTTGAACAATTTGGATTAGCTATTATTCCTTTATGTTGTAAAGCTGCCTCTGGATTTACTTCTGGTACAACTAATGGTACATCCTCATGCATTCTCCAAGCTGATGAGTTATCTATTACTAATACCCCCTCTTGAGCTGCTAATGGTGCGTATTTTAAGCTTGTTCCTCCTCCAGCTGAGAAAAGTGCTATATCTATTCCTCTACCTTTGAAACTATCCTCATTCAATTCCTCTACTGTATACTCTTTTCCTCTAAAGTTTACTTTTTTTCCTGCACTTCTACTACTTGCAAAAAGAAGTAAATCTGTTATTCCTAAATCTCTTTCCTCTAAAACTTTTAAAAATGTTCCTCCAACTAAACCTGTTGCTCCTACTATTGCTACTCTCATTCTCTTTCCCCCTATAATGAAAATTCTCTTCCTACTGCTTCTACAGCTCTTTGTATATTCTCTCTATCTATACTACATGAGATACTTATCTCAGATGTTGTCACTTGATAGAAGTTTACTCCATTTCTACTTAAAACACTGAAAAATTTTCCAGCTATACCAGAGTTATTTATCATTCCTACTCCAACTATTGATATCATTCCTAAATTTTCATTTAATTCTATCTCACAAGTAGAAAATCTTTCTTTTATCTTTTCAGTTACCTGCTCTAATAAATATTTTTCTGAAGCTTGACAACTAAATGATATTTCTACTTTCATATGTTTATTAATATTTTGTGTTATCATATTTATATTTAATCCACAACTATCAATAGTTGAAAATATCTCTGCTACATTTTCACTAGAGAAAGGTATATTAGATATAGTAGTTACTATTATCTCCTTTGTTATACTAACTCCAGTTACTAGTTTATCTTCCATTGCTATATTTTTTTCCATAATATATGTTCCCCCTGTTTTACTTAAACTCTTTCCTACAAATATTGGTATATTATATTTTTTTCCTAACTCTACAGCTCTTGTCTCCATAACTCCAGCCCCTAAGTTAGCCATCTCCATCATCTCTTCATATGATATTTTATCTAAAAATTTAGCCTCTGGATAAACTCTTGGATCTACACTATATATTCCCTCTACATCAGTATATATTCTACATTCACATTTTAATGCTACAGCTAAAGCCACAGCACTTGTATCTGAACCTCCTCTTCCCAATGTAGTGATATCTCCCGCTTCATTTATTCCTTGAAATCCTGTAACAAGAACTATATTTCCTTCTGCTAAATGTCTCTCTATTCTCTCTGAAGATATATTTTGAATCTTATTTTTAGTATGAACACCTGCTGTTTTTATTCCAGCTTGGTATCCTGTAAGGGATAAAGCCTTTTGTCCCTTTGCTGTAAGTGCCATAGCCATTAGAGCTACTGTCTGTTGCTCTCCAATTGACATCAACGAGTCCAACTCTCTTTGATTTGGATTTGGAGTAATCTCCTTTGCTAATTTTATCAATCCATCTGTAGTCTTCCCCATAGCTGAAGCTACAACTACAATCTCCTTGTACTCCTTCTTCAACTCTATTAAATAATCTGCTATCTGTTGAATTTTTTCAATTGTGGCTACACTTGAACCACCATACTTCAATACTATTCTCATTTTTTACCCCTCTGTAACAAATTTTTGTAAAAAAAAACAGCAGAGGCTTCTGCTGTGTACGACAAAATAAATAAATATAAAAATATAATATCTATCATTTTCACTCCACAGAAAGCACAACATTGAATACCTCAATGACAGTTATATGAATCTTATTCATATACCCAGCAAAAATCTTTCTCCATTAAAATTTTCACTTCGGCAGTTTTACCTTTCAGATCTAATCTTAGCACTGGAAAGCTCATAAATCTTACTCTTATCAACTGCTCCTCAGTCTGTTTTATTAACTTGTGAGTATTCTACTCCAAAACTTCAAAAAATAAAAATATATATATTAAATACTAATCATTTTAAAAATATATTTTACTTTTTCCTATATAGATAATAAAATAATTCAAAAACAAAACCATATAATGGAGGAAAATTGATGAATAGAGAGAACATTCTTCAAAATATTGAAAAAAATAATCAATGGTTTATAAATACAAGAAGAGAATTACATAAAATTCCAGAGTTAGATTTCGAATTACCTAAAACAGTTGCCTATGTAACATCTCTTTTAGATGAGATGGGTCTTACATACAAAACAGGAGTAGGAAAAAGTGGTATAGTAGTTGATATTGAGGGAAAAAATAAAGATATCACTATAGCCCTTAGAGCCGATATGGACGCTTTACCTATATTAGAGTGTGGAAATAAAGAGTACTCTTCTACAATAAGTGGACATATGCATGCTTGTGGACATGATGTTCATACTGCTATACTACTAGGAGTAGCTAAAACTATATCTGAAAACAGAGACTCTTTACCTTGTAATGTAAGACTACTATTCCAACCAGCTGAAGAAACAACTGGAGGAGCATTACCTATGATTGAAGATGGTTGCTTAGAAGGTGTTGATGCCATATTTGGACTTCATGTTGACCCTACTATAGAGTGTGGTGTAATTGGAATAAAGTATGGAGCTTACTGTGCTTCTTCTACCGACGTAATTATTGAAGTTGAAGGAAAAAGTTGCCATGGAGCTTACCCAAGCCAAGGAATTGATGCTATTGTTGCTACTTGTGGAATAGTTACTAACCTACAAAGTGTAATAAGTAGAAATATTGACTCTAGAGATTCAGCTGTATTAAGTTTTGGTAAGATTATAGGTGGAGAAAAAGAAAATATTGTAGCTCAAAATGTAAGAGTATCAGGTACTCTAAGAACTCTGTCTCCTGAAATTAAAAATAAAGTTAAAGAAAGAGTTAAAGAGATGGTAGAGTTTACTGCTAAAGGATATGGAGCTACTGGAAAAGTTACATATAGAGATAGTTATACTGCCCTTATCAACCATGATGAATATATAGATATTGTAAAGGAAAATGGAAAAGAGCTACTTGGTGATAGTGGTATATATGTAAAAACTTTAGCTAATATGGGAGTTGAAGATTTTGCATACTTCGTTGAAAAAATTCCTGGAGCATTTTTTAACTTAGGAGTTGGGAATAAGAAAAAAGGAATTACTGCTCCTCTTCATAATGATAAATTTGATATTGATGAAGATAGCTTAAAAATAGGAGTTACTCTTCAAATTTTTAATATTTTATCTGCTTATGACAAATTAAATAAATAATATTTTTTAAAATAAAAAACTTCAAGAGTTATTCAACAGATAATTCTTAAAGTTTTTTATTTTTTATTTCATTAAAATTTCCAACTGTATAAAATATTAATTTTTAACAATTAATCCTCTAACTCTTTCTCTAAATCTTCTATATTTTTTAAAATGCTCTCCTTATATTTCTTAAAAGCTATTAACAATTCAGCCTTTGTTCTTCTAAATATACAGATATTTCCATTGTAATAAGAGTAATCAGCAGTCAGATATTTTTTAGGTATCTTATTTAGTGAACACCCTAAAGCTATTACTATATCCTCCTCTGTTTCCATATCTATATCAACTTGTTGTAATATCATCATATGTGAAAATTCTATATAATATAATCTTGCCATTATTTCTCTCCTTTATCTCATAAATTTAGTTACTTACTTTTAAAATATCTCTTTTTTCAAAAATTACAAATCCTTTCATAAAAACTATAAGTAATACCTGTATTCCATAAGCTAGTATCACTCCTATGAGAGCTAATTTCTTTATCAATAAAAACAGTACAAAAAGATATATCATATTTGCTATAAATATTATCTTAGTCTCACTTTTTATAAATCCCATAGCTAAAAATAGAGGGTGTACTATAATTGTTACTGTAGCTAAAGACTTCATAAAAAGGTATATATTTATCTCTAAGCTATAATTTTTCAATCCTTGAGAAAAGAATTTTTCTAAAAGAGAAAAACCAATAATATTCATACCTAAAAGTATAAATATACAAAATATCCCTAATATAGCTGATATCTTTAAGCATCTTTTGAAAATATCTCCATAATTTTTCTCTACAATTTTTTCACAAAAATAGGGGTAGAGAGTTTGATACAAAGGTGCCCCTATCTTATCCAAAGCAATAGCTATAGTTTTACATATTTTATATACTCCCAACTGTTCTAGGGACAACATTTTCCCTACCAGAAGATTATCAAAATATTGAACTGGGATATCCAAACTAGAGTTAATATTTGTTAAACATGTAAATTTAAAAAACTCTCTATTGAAATGTAATTTTGTTTTCATTATACCAAAAATCTTTCTTCTTCTCAATTCTTTCATTGCAAAATAGTTTAGTAGTAGAGCGTTTGCAAGATTAGTGAATAGATATACTAAGATAAAGTATGGTATTTCCAGCTTTAATATATATCCTCCAGCCAAAAGAGCAAAGTTTATAATTGCTACTATTACCCTTTGATTTCGTAAATAATCAAATCTATTATAGCTTCTTAATATCCCTATTGCTGTTCCCTGTATATTAAATATTACATAGATAGCAAAAACTAATAGTAAATTTATCTCTTCTCTACTAAAATTGTAAAACCTTCCAATTATCGAGCTTGAAGTTAAAATTATTAGAAAGGTTATTAAAGCTGTTACCATATCTAAGGTATAGCTAAACTTTATCAAAGATTTTAATCTATTCTCATCATCTCTTACCTCTGGAAAAAACTTTATTACTCCTTGCCAAGATTGAAAGTTAAAAAGTCCATCTATAAGAGATACAACCCCTTGAACTAAGACTATAAATCCATATTTTTCTAAACCTATCCCCTTTGTTATAAATGAGATTGAAAATATAGAAAGAAGAGAAGCAAAGGCATCTCCACTGAGTATGTGCAAAAAGTTTAATATCAACCTATCTTCAAATAATCGTTTTAATCTTTTCAATATCTCACCTATATCCTTTTACTTAACTCTATCAATAGTTTTGATTGCTTTACAAACTTCATAAGTTTCATAGAGATTAGTAACTCCACTAATAGCTTTTTTACTCCACGATAGTGTTTAAACTCTAAAAAATATAGTTTGGACAAATCTTTTTTCTGCCCCCAACTCTTTCCCCACCAATGTATTCCGTAGGTATCCTCTTTTATACAGCTATATTTAAAATTCTCTGTAAAATGGTATGGATAGAAATATCTAGGTGGATATATAATCATTCCTTTATCTATCTCTATTATATCCCTCTTTTGTTGAAACTCATACTCTCTTTTTACAACTCTAGTTATTATATCAGGAATGGTAAATATTGGTTCGCTCCAAATATCTTGTTCATAAAATTTTAATATCTTATTTATAAGAGAATGTTTTGGAATAACTCCAATTATTCCAGCACTTATTGTTCCCTCTCTCTCTGCTCCTATAAAGAATTCATTTACTAAAAGATTATCTATATTTTTTACTATCTGCATATCTGTATCTAAATAAACTCCTCCATGCTCATATAGTACCTTTATTCTGAAATAATCGGAAAGAAAAGCCCAAAGTTTCCTTTCGTAACACTCCTTTAAAAATCTATTCTTTTTAATCTCTTCATAAAAATTTAGATTTTCCTCATTCCACTCTATAATCTCATAATCTGGTAGCTTCTCTCTCCAAGAGTTAATACAGATATCCATAAGATTTGGATAGGGATTTTTTCCCAACCAAATATAGTGAATTTTTTTAGGTATCATAATTCCTCCTTAAAACTTTGGAACCTTCTGAACATTACTTATCTCTTTTCCCAATATTTTTCTCATCATATTTGGAATAAACAGTGAAAAAGATAGTAACTTATACTCAATACTACTTTGAGCATATTTTTTTAACTCAGCATACAGCTCTCTATATCTCTTATAAACTCTCTTATAATCTCCTCCACCATTATATCTCTTATATACAACAGTTGAATAAAAACTTAAGATAAGTGTAGCTAAAGCTTCCTTTCCTTTGTTATTATTAAGTTTTTCAAACTCTAAGAAAAGTTTTTCACAAATTTTTTCAAGGGAAACCATACTTTTTTCAGAAACCTTATTCATTATACTTCCCTCTCTCTGTCTATAGAAGTAGAAAGCCTTATCAATATACTTTATCTTCTTTGCTCTAATATAGGCAAGAGTAGTAAATTCACTATCCTCATGAACAATCTCCTCATTAAAGAAAAGATTGTTTTTTATTAAAAAATCTCTTCTATAGATATCATCTACTACCTCTTCTCTATAGCATTTTGGCTGTTGAAATAGAGTCCATAAAAAATCAATTCCTGTTACTGTCCCAGCTTCCTTTATCAATTTAGACCTAAATAGTGGCTCCCCTATTCTTCCTGGAACATAGTATCTCATATTTCCTACAGCTATGTCTACACGAGACTTTATCCCTTCAATTACAAATTTTTCAAATTCTACAGTATCTATAAAGTCATCACTATCTATAAAGGATACATATCTTCCCTTAGCTACTCTCAATCCTGCATTTCTAGCTGAAGATAAACCTCCATTTTCCTTATTTATTAGAACTGTCTGATTGGGATATAGAGCCTTAAAATCTTCCATTATCTTGTAGCTCTTATCCTTAGAACCATCATTTACTAAGATAACTTCATATCTTAAATTTTCTATTTTATATATACTTTTTAAACACTCTACTAAATACTCCTCTACATTATAGATTGGAACTATAATACTTATATCCATACTCTTCTCCTTAATCAACTAGTTAAAATTTATTATAGTTTTCTAATTTTTTCCTATATATATTTACAATTATTTTCTCATCAAACTCTTTTAAGACTTTCTCTCTTCCTAATTTTCCCATATCCTCTCTCTCTTTTTTTGAAAGGGCTATAAATTTCTCCATATTTCTTACTAAATCCTCAATATTTTTTACCTCAACTAAAAACCCTGTTTTTCCATTCTCTACAATCTCTTTACAACCTGTTACATTTGAAGCTATTATAGGTTTTCCCATAGCTGCTCCCTCAAGTAGAGTTTTAGATATTCCCTCTCTATATGATGGTAAAACTATTGCATCACACTCTTTTATTATCTCCTCCGGTCTATCAACAGTTCCTAGGTAGTTCAATACCCCCTCAGCAACAATATTATCCATATACTCCCTAGTTATTCCAGATACAGCATTCTCTCCAAGAGCTCCCAAATACCAAAATTCTACTCTCTCACCATATTTTTTTCTAATTCTTCTAGCACTTTCCTCATACTCTTTAAATCCCTTATCTAAAAAAGCCCGAGCTATCATCAAAAATACTATTTTCTCATCATCTCTTTTCATAGAAAGAGGTTTGAATCTATCACAATCTGTACCCTCTCCAGGTAAGATAAAGATTTTCTTCTCATCTCCAATTCCCTTAGATATAAGAGTATTTTTATCATCTTCATTCAATACCCATATCTCCTGTGAAAATCTCAAAGAGAATCTATATAAGGCTACTGCTATTTTTGATACCAATGATTTTTGAATGAATGAGTATCCCAAACCTGTCAATATAGCTATTGATTTTTTTCCTGCTAACTTAGCTGCTATACTTCCATATATATTTGGCTTAATAGTATAGTGAAAAATTAAGTCTGGATTCTCTTTTTTATATAGAGTATATAACTCCCTTACCAATTTTAAATCCTCTATAGGATTTATCCCTCTTTTATTCAATTTTATAGAGATGGCTTTCAAGCCCGGAATAGCCTTCTCTATATCTATTCTTTTATCATCTGGAGCTACTGCTATCACCTCATGCCCATCAGCTATAAGCCCTCTCAATACTCCTGCTCTAAATATATATATATCCCACATATAGTTTGCTACAAACATCAACTTCATATATCCATCTCCTTAAAAAAGTAATGATATCTCTTTCCCATGCCCATACTCTTTATACTTAGTTGAAAGTTCTATCTTTCTTCTCTGAACATCTACACTTGAACTATTTATTAAAATATTTTGGTATGAATATACCTCTCTATTCCCTATAAAGTTTATCTGATTATCAATTCTAAAAATTGATATAGCTATGGCTAAAACAACTATTACAGCCTTTGGATAACTATCTAATAACATTGGTAGTATAAACCAATATGAATACACAAAGAGAATTCCAAATCTCATAGCCATAATTGAAAATTCTGATAAATATAGAAAGAAAAATATTGATATATATAGTGAATTTAACATTATATTACCATATTTTCTATTTTGTAAAGTCTCACTAGCACTCCAAGCTAACAGAAAAAATATTAATCTCTCTATATAGTAAACACTCCATCCTAAAGGAAAATCCAAAGGTATTATGCTAAAATATCCAGATAATTTTCTCCCAACACCTGTTGGTAAAATATTATTATACTCCTTTATTATCCTCATCATAATTCTTAAATCAGAAAAATAATATATGCTTCCCAAAATAAATAGTAATAGAATTATCTTCTTATTCCACTTTATATTCAGTATAAAGTACATTGGGAGATAGAGTAGTGAGCTAGTATGAAACAGTATTCCTAGAATATTTAATGCTCCAAATTTTAGAATCTCCCTTCTCTCAATATACTCTATAGATAGTAAAAAAAGCATTATACTCTTAACGTTTCTAAGCATATCTATCTCTAAAGCAATTCCATATACTCCAAAAAATATAAGTAGAGATAAAATTGGATAGTTTGAATATCTTCTCAAAACAAAGAATAAAATTATCATATCCACAGATGTATTTACAAAGTTATAGATAAAATAGTTTGAAGTAAAACTCTTTATAATAACTGTATATATCTGAAATCCAATCTCATATCCAAAATTAAAATTTTGTAAATCTCCCCTTACTATCTCTGTAAAAGTTGGAATGACATCAAAATTAGGTTTGTATGAGTACCAATCATACCCAATATACCCTCTTAGTCCAAAAAATAAAATTAAAAGGAGAAGAGAAAAAATAAAAATTTTCTCTCTCATCCTTTTATTCTCAGTCATTTGTTCTATTATACTTCCCAACCCCAAAAAAGTAAAAATTCCAAAATAACCTAGCATTCTAACTCCCTTTCATACAACTTTAAATAATTATTAGCACACCACTCTATTGTATACTTTTTACTTCTTTCTAAAGATTTTCTAGAAAGCTCATCATAAGCTCCAAAATTTCTTAATGACAGTATAGCCTTTGCTAACTCTTTTGAATTATTAACATCAACTAGATACCCTGCTCCCTCTACAACTTGACTCAATCCAGGAACATTACTAGCTATCAATGGCTTTCCACTTGCCATTCCTTCTACAGCAGTTATTCCAAATCCCTCAAAGAATGAGTATTGAACAACAACATCTGCTGTTTTTAAAAGTCTTGGTATATCCTTTCTCATTCCTAAAAATCTTACTCTATTTGTCAAATTATTATCTTTACAATATTTTTTTACACTCTCTTCTAGCTTTCCATCTCCTACAAAAATCAATTTATATTTAACAGGTAACCACATCAAAGCTTCTGCTAATCCTCTTTGATTTTTAGATTCATGAAATCTAGATACCATCATCAACAGATAATCTTCCTCTTTAAAACCAAATTCACTTTTTGAATATGGTTCTACGTCTTGAAACTCCTTTATATCTATACCATTGTATACTATTTCAAAGCTCTTATCATCTCTACCTAACCAACTCTTTAGGCTATTCTCTGTAGCTTCTGAGATACTAACTATCTTGTCAAATCCACCAAATACAAATTTATCTATTCTTCTCATTAACTTTGAATCTCTTCTTCTGTTTGATGTACTATGCTCTGTTGTTATATACTTTCTTTTTTTATTTTTATCAAGTATTTTAGCTAACCTTGTCCAATATTGAGCATGTACAAGATGAGCATGTACTATATCATAGTTCTCTCTCTTTATCTCCTCAGCAATTGAGAATATATTTCCAAAGGATTTTATGGAGTTATTTTTAGCTACTACTACCTCTACTCCTCTCTCCTCTAACTCTTTCTTAAACACTGCTCCCTTATCACTTAGTATCATCACCTTAACAAAGTGTCCACTATTTTTTTGATATGGTACTAATTCTGTAAGTAATCTCTCTGCTCCACCTAACTCTAGTGATGTTATTATATGGAGTATTTTCATCTTTCTCCTCCTCTAGCTCTAAGAGTATAGTAACTTGATTGTATATACCTAATTACAAATTTTATCTTATTTTTTATTGGTAATGGAAATGAGAGCATAAATTTATAATACTCTCTAAATCCTTGTGGGTTACTTCTCATCAGCTTGTTAAAATTTCTAGTATAACCATCTTCAAGATATTCAAAATAGTATATTCCCTCATCTACATACCTCATTTTGTATCTTTGACCAATTTTTACCCATACTATTGCCTCTGGAATAAATTTCTCCCCTGGATAAACTTGAAATGGGTGTTCTCTCAATATATCTGTTCTAAAAACTTCTGCCTTATCTCCGTCAATTCCAAGATTATATACTATCTCTATCGGAGAGGAGTCAATTACCTTTTTAGGATATGGTTTTCCACTAATTTTATTAGTTTCCATATCTATCTTCCTAAATATCATTCCTCCCATAGACTTGGGTAGCTCTTTTCCATAACTTAAAACTATCTCTACACAATTTTCAGATATATAGTCATCACTATCAACAATTAGGAAAAACTCTCCCTTAGCTAAACTCACTCCCTCGTTAATAGCTCTCATCTTTCCACCATTTTTTACATATTTATATGTTATTTCAAATGGTGCTTCAATTTGAAACTCTCTTATTAGCCCTCTGCTTCCATCGGTAGAGCCATCATCTACTACTACCCAATGAAACTCCTTAGAACTCTGTTTTAAAAGGCTTTCATACAATCTTCTTAAAGTATCTTCTCTGTTATATACAGGGGTAAAAATTGTCAACATAACTATCTACCCTTTCCAAAAACTACTGTTTTAAATGTCATAAACATTATCATCAGATCTAGGTATAAACTATGATGTTTTATATAGTATAAATCATACTCTAACTTTCTTCTCGCATCTTCAACACTCGCTCCATACGGATACATAACTTGAGCCCATCCTGTCAGACCAGGTTTTACCATGTGTCTTAAATTATAATATGGTATCTCCTTTTCTAACTCTTTAATAAATACCATTCTCTCTGGTCTAGGTCCTATAAAGCTCATCTCTCCCTTTAGAACATTGATAAGTTGTGGTAACTCGTCAATTCTTGTCTTTCTCATAAAGTTTCCAAACTTAGTTACTCTAGGGTCATTTACCTGTGCCCATTTAGCTCCATCTTTTTCGGCATCATTTCTCATACTTCTGAACTTATGAACTTTGAACTCTTTTCCATTCTCTCCTACTCTATCTTGACTATATATTATTGGTCCAGGACTCTCAAATCTTACTATGATAGCAGCTACAGCCATCACTGGTAGTGTCATTACTCCTATTATTATAGCCATAATTATATCAAATACTCTTTTTATATTATTTTGAATTTGACTACGTAAGATTTTAAATCCATAAGCTTGAAGTAACCACTCCTCTGTTATAAACTCTACCTCTATCTTACCTTCATTCTCTATCATATAATCAAAATAACTCTTTACCTCTACACCCTTTAGCTTCATAGCAAGTATCTCCCTTATCTCACTACTTGCTAACTTCTCTCTACATAGAATTATAAGTGATATATTATTCTCTTGAACAAATTTAGGAAATTCCTCCTTTGCTCCAGTGAAGTCTATATATTGATACTCTTGGAAATGTTGAATACTATCTAATACTCTATTTTTCATCTCACCATTTCCATATATAGTGACATATCTTAACTTAAATACTGCTATACTTATAAGTACAGTAAGTAAAACTTGAAACGATACAAATATAAGCATAAAAATAACTAATGATAAATCCCAACTGTAAAAAAACCAGATCATAAAACATATAATATCTATTATTATGACTGAGATATAACCTCTTATCTTATATTTATACCTTTGAAATTTCATATTGTCAGTTACATATGCTCCCAACATCATTATGAAAAATCCTATTATAGAATAAAGAGAAAATAGATTATCCTGAGAGATAAAGATATATTTACATAAATAAAACAGTATCCCCAACAATATAATATATATCGTATTTAAAATTGTTCCCTTATCTTGTTCCATTGCACTCTCCTATTCCATTAAAAAAGTTCTATTCTTCTACCAGATAGTATATTGTTTTCTTCAAAGTTATTTTTATCAAAATATAATCTTGCTTTGAATAGCTCCTGTTTACTATCAATTCCTAACTCTGAAAAAACTCCACTTGGATAAATTACTTTATCACTAAATCCATATACAGCTAATTGATTATTCATCTTTGGAAGGTACTGTACCTCTCTAAATAAAACTCCATTCTTCCAATTTTCATTTTCAGCATAATACTTCGGCTCTCTTGTACTCAAAACTTTACCCAATATATCAAAGGTAAAAACAGCCTCATTATTTGCTACTATCCAATCTTCTCCCTCTTTTCCAACATAGGCTTTATTTATCGTAGAAGAAATATCCAATACATATCTAATATTCCCATTTATATCAAAAACAAAAGGCATAGCTCTATCCTTGGTATTAAAAGATACTAAATTCATTCCTTTTTCCATTCTCTCTGGAATTTTCTTCTCTATCACTATAGCTGGAAGAATATCATCTAATTGCCCTGTTAATATTGATATATTCTTTCTTCTTCCATCTTCTAGCTCTAAGGCTATTTTATTCTCAGATTTAGGATAAAGACCTACTATTGGTAATTCTCCTAGCTTATTTATAGTGGTATTGTATGTATAATTTCCACTTCCAAACTCTCCAAATATAGTTATTTTAATTTTTTTTCCAGCTAAACTATCATCAACTTTCACAAGAGCTGTAAGTGGTGTTCTCCCATATGGATTAAGCTTTATATAAGGATTATCAAAGCTATAAATTTTTTTTCTATACTCCTTTTCCAATTCAATATTACTATTTTTATCAGCTAAATAAAATCCTCCATATAGATATATTTTTTTAAACTCAATACCAGGCATATTCTTCCCTATAAAGTTTTTAAATCCCTCATCTAAGTGTGAAAGTTCATCCATCTTTTTACTTAATGTTACAAACTTCTCTAAAGTTTCAAAGGGTAATCCTGAAGTTAAAAGTTTATTGGAATTTTCCTGTACCTGCTTTAAAAAATCTTCATTAAAATTTAAAAACTCCAATATATCACTATTGTTTCCAATTATTGCATTAAGCTTATCTAGTTGTTCCTTATTTAATCCTCTAATTACTTCTTTTAACTCTTTATTCGAAGTTAACTTTAAAAACTTATCCTTAGTTAATATCAATTCTGGTACTTTTCCTTCATTTTCCACAATTTTATTATAATCTAAATTAGGAAAACTATTTGTTAAATAATTTTTTATCTTGTCAGATAGTAAAGAGAACTCTCTAAACCCTTTACTTGCATTATAAAGTAATGTAGCTTCATCATAACTTATATCACCAGAGAGATATTTTTCTGAACTGTATGATTTCTTATCCTTACTATTTAAGACTTTCAAAAAATCTTCATTATCAAGAATATCATTCATCACTTCTAATTTTTCTAAAGATAAACCTTTTATATCCTCTTTCAAAGTATGGCTATTTATCTTTCTATCTATCTCTCTTATCACTCTTTTTTCCTTACTCTCTTGATAGGATTTTGATAAAAGTTGACTATTAGCTAATTTTTCAATCAAAATATCTCTTTTATTAAAAGTATACAAACTAAAACAAATAACAGTAACCGAACATGCTATAATAATTTTTTCTTTTTTTGTCAGCTTCATGGTATCTCCTTTTCTATTTTAGGTATCTTTCCTCATTATTATTTCATATTCTACCATATTTTTTGATACTTTGCTCAATTTTTTTATTTTTTCAAACATATTTATGAATCTATTCAGTAATTCTACGTAACATTTCTAACTCTTTTACCGAATCAATACAATTCAAAAATAACTCATCAAAATATAACTTAGCTCCACTATTTTCACTCTCTTTAACTTTAGTTTCCTCTCTTATAAAATCTTCTGTCATTCTCATCTATTCCCTTTGATATATACTCATCAATATCCAGCAAGTAATTATTCCAAATATTGTTCCTAATATTCTGTTTGTGATCTAAAGCTAATTTTTTTATCTGATGTGATAGTAGTAGGAGTTTTTCTCTCAATTTATCATATTTTTTCTCTTTTTTCAAATATTTAGAGGAGAAAAATAAAGCTACTGTTAAAACTATAAAACTATAAAGTAAAGCAGCTGTTCTCATTGGAAGTAATGAAGAGGAAATCGGCATAAGTTGCATAAATACAAAAGCCATCCCATAAACAAAGTAGGATTTTGGTGTAAATTTATTTGTTAAAAAATAAACTATAAAAAATGGAACAGCCAAATTGATAAGTATACAGAAAATTAAACTCTCTCCTGCTAAAAATGACATAAAGGCTATTGTTAATATCATTAAGTAATTTTTTATTAATTCTCTTATTCTAAATTCCTGTTGATATTTAACTTTAAAATAGAGTGTTAAAAATGGGGGTAGTATCATATTATATTTTCCAAAAAAAAATCCACAGTGTTAAAAATAAAAATATTGAAATAGATATAACCGGTAACTCCGTTTTCATATTTTTCTTAAATGTAATTATCATGTTATAATAATCTTCTACCTTAATCATCCTTGTTTTTCTCCTTTAATAACTAAAAAAAGAAAGAGGATAAATATATCCTCTCAATTAACAAATTGGTGCACGGGAAGAGACTTGAACTCTCACAGGAGAAACACCTACAAGGACCTCAACCTTGCGCGTCTACCATTCCGCCACCCATGCATATTTTAGTACCACAAATTATACGATACTCTCTTTTTCTTTTTCTGATTTTTTTTAAAAATATTATCATAGGTTCTTAATAAAATTCCCACTATAAATAATGGAAATAAAAATAATTTAACTAATTTATTTAAAAACCATTGGAGTCTTACTGTATTTTTCTTTTTCATTCTTCCTCCAAAAATAAAATTAGGGTACCTTACAGTACCCTATAATTTTAAAAATAATTAAGCTACTGTTACATTAGAAGCTACTGGACCTTTTGCTCCTTCTGTTACTTCAAAAGATACTGCTTGTCCCTCTTCTAAATTTCTAAATCCTTTTGCATTTATATTAGAGTAGTGTACGAAATAATCTTTTCCATCTTCTCCAGAAATAAATCCGAATCCTTTGTCTTTGTTAAACCATTTTACTGTTCCTTTTAGCATTAAAATGCACCTCCAAAAATTTTAGATGAAACCAAAATAGAAAAAACAAACCCTAAAATTTTTGAAACGTGAGTCTTCGCTTTTGAAACGTGAAAAAAGTTAGTGTTTTATTTATCAAATTGTTTTCTTCTCTGTGATTATTATAGCATTAAATCCTGATTTATACAAGATTTTTTTATTTATACTTTTTGTTCAAGGCTTTTAGAATAGCAAAAGTTTCTAAATCCATATTACCACTTAATCCTTTAGGGTTGAAATGCGATTGAAAACTATAAATAACTCTTCTACTCTCTTCGTCCCACTCATTAGTACTGTTTATTTTATAACCATATTTTCTAAATTCCTCTTTTATTTTAAAAATTGGAGTTACACTGTATAACTTTTCATTCATAAAAAATTTTTTATCTTTTTCATTGTACCAAGCTCCTATTCCATATTCTTTAAATAATCTTTCCCATGGAAACTTTGGACCTGGATCTATTTTTCTAGTAGGTGCTATATCAGAGTGTCCTAATATATCTGTTGGTTTTATATTATATTGAGAAATCAAATTAGTAAGCAATCTCGCCAATTTTTTTATCTGTCCCTCTGTAAACTCAATATATTTATCTTCAGGAATAAAAAATCCATAATCTTTTATATCTTTTTTCTCATCTCTTACACCATAGCTTGTTATCTCTATTCCAATAGAAGTATCATTTAAGTTATTACGCCCTCCAAACTCGCTTATTCCAGCATGCCAAGCCCTTTTATCAAGTGGTACTAGATTATATATAGGCTCCTCATCTTTTGAGCTTATAAAGAAGTGAGAGCTTACTCCACCCTGAGTCAAGGCTCTTAATCCAACTTCGTCAGTAGTAGCTGTATAATGAATAATTATAAACCTAATTCTTTCATTTTGACTTTTGGAACTATATTTTTTACTATCTATTTTATAATTAATTGATGTACATGCTGATAATAATAAACTTTGTAAAAATAATATAACTAAATACTTTTTCATTCTTTTCCTCCCTCACTTTTATTCTTACTATATTTTACATCAAAAAAAATTTTTTAGCAAAATTTTATAAAAAGTATTGAAATTATTTAAAATATATGATATAAAATAGAAACTTATGTGTTTTATATAGATTTTAGGAGGATTCATAAAATGACAAAAAAAGATTTTACAAAATTACTATTTGAAAAGGGAGTATTCGCATCTAAAGCTGAAGCTGAGAGAAAATTTGAAGTAATTTTAAACTCTATCGAAGAAACTTTAAAAGCTGGAGAAGAATTAAACTTCATCGGATGGGGGAAATTTGAAGTGGTTGAAAAAGCTGAAAGAGTTGGAAGAAACCCTAAAACTGGAGAGGAAATAGTAATCCCTGCTAAGAAAACTGTTAAATTCAAAGCTGGAAAAACTTTAGTAGAAAAAATGAACTAGTCTATAATAACCATTTAATTTGTAAATAGATTACTTAGAGGAAATATTATCTAAAAAATATTTAGTATAATTTTCCTCTTTTTTACTAATAATCTCTTCTGAAGACATTTGTGCTAATATTTTTAGTTCAATTTAAGCTTCATATAATTCTAGTGGAGTGTCATCTGGATCTTTAAAAAAAGTAAATTTTTTTCCAGTTAATTCATCTACTCTTATCTGCTCACACTTAACACCTAACTTTTTGAGCTTATTTACTTCATTTTCAATATTCTTAACTTCAAAAGCTAAATGTCTCAAACCACATGCTTCTGGATTTGTTAACCTTTTTGGAGGAGTTAAAAACGAAAAAAGCTCAATTTGGTAGTTCCCTTTTATTTCTAGATCTAATTTATATGAATTTCTATCTTTTCTAAAAGTTTCAGCTTTTATGGTAAAACCTAAAATTTCAGTATAAAATTTTTTTGATTTTTCATAATCGGAAACAATAATAGCTACATGATGAATATTTTTTATATCTAACATTTTTATTTCGCCTCACTATTAATATTTTCATTTTTTTATTATTGCTACTTAACTATTAATTTAATTAAAGGAATTTTTAAACTATAAAATAGCTTTTATTTTTAGAACTAAAATATAGTAGTTGCTCAAAATTTTACCTTATCAAAAAAAGAGCAGATAAAATCTGCTCTAAAAAACTATTTAGTTCCTTTTTTGTAAGCTCCTTCAGAACCAAAAACATCAACGATTTTAGTTTTGTAGTAAGCTTTCATTTCTTCTTTAGCTGCTCCTAAGTATTTTCTTGGGTCAAACTCTTTTGGAGTTGTTCCTAATACTCTTCTAATAGCTGCTGTGAAAGCTAATCTTCCGTCAGTATCAACGTTTATTTTAGCTACTGCTGATGCAGATGCTTTTCTTAATTCTGAATTTGGTATTCCGATAGCATCTTTAACTTCTCCACCAAATTCTTTTATCATTGCTGTATATTGTTGAGGTACAGCTGATGATCCGTGTAATACGATTGGGAATCCTGGGATTCTTCTTTCGATTTCTTCTAATATATCTAGTCTTAATTTAGGATCTTCACCTGGTTTGAATTTGTGTGCTCCGTGAGATGTTCCGATAGCTATTGCTAATGAGTCAACTCCTGTTTTGTTTACGAATTCTTCAACTTCATCTGGATTTGTATATGTATGAGTTTCTGCATGAACGTCATCTTCGATTCCAGCTAAAACTCCTAATTCAGCTTCTACTGTTACATCTTTAGAGTGAGCATACTCAACAACTTCTCTAGAGATTTCTATGTTTTTAGCAAAATCATAGTGAGATCCGTCGATCATTACAGATGAGAATCCTGCTTCTATACAAGTTTTAACAGTTGCT
Organism: Fusobacterium mortiferum; assembly: GCF_016900045.1. Taxonomy (GTDB): domain Bacteria; phylum Fusobacteriota; class Fusobacteriia; order Fusobacteriales; family Fusobacteriaceae; genus Fusobacterium_A; species Fusobacterium_A pullicola. The sequence continues at coordinate 24,174 of NZ_JACSNP010000005.1, read as the reverse complement.
AAGTCTGGTCCATGGTCTAGGTGTAAAGCTACTGGAATGTCAGACCCCATGCTTCTTGCTCTATCTACTGCAGCTTTAGCTAATAATGGAGTTACTTCTACACCCATATAAGATAAAGCTCCTTTTGAACATTGTAATATAACTGGTGAACCCATTTCAGCACAAGCTTCAACTATAGCTAGAGCCATTTCCATATTGTTAAAGTTGAAAGCTGGTACAGCATATCCGTTTGCATTTGCTTTTGCAAACATTTCTTTTGTGTTTGAAAGACCTAAATCTTTATAATTGTATCCCATTTTTTTCCTCCTAAAAAATTATATATACTAATTTTAGCAAATATTCAGAATAAAATCAATTAAAAGAATTTTGTTATTATAATTTAGATCAGTTTTTTACTTTTATTTGTTTTAAAATATACCTAAAAAACCATTTTATTCTCATTCTCTTTTTTATAAGTAAAAGAGCCTGAGGAACTAATTCAATTACATTTTCAATAATATTTTGATATTTGCTATATTTTGTATTAATTATTCCATTTGCTACCACTATCCACGATAATAATAAAAGATTGAATACCCTAAGATAATTTAATAAAAAATTATACATTCCCTCTTTTGTTATATAAAATCTAGATATTTTGAATAAAACTTCACCCTCTTGAGTGTAAAAAATCTGTAATAAGCAAGTTACAAAGTATAGGAAGAATAAAAATTTTACTCTTCCTAAATTTTCTTTAAAATTTTTGTTATAAAATATATTTAGTAGTACAAGTATAAGTGTAGCTACTCCTATATATAGTAAATTATTTATGAAGATATTAAAGATTAGTAGTATCAATAAACTACTTCTTAACAACTTCTACTCCTCCCATATATGGTACTAAAGCTTTTGGTATTAAGAATGATCCATCTTCTTGTTGATAGTTTTCCATTATAGCTACTAGAGTTCTTCCTACTGCTAACCCAGAACCATTTAAAGTATGGCAGTACTCACTTTTTGAGCTTCCATTAGGTCTATATTTAAGTCCCATTCTTCTAGCTTGGAATCCTTCACAGTTAGAACATGAAGATATCTCTCTATATTTCTTTTGAGATGGTAACCATACTTCGATATCATAAGTTTTTGCTGCTCCAAATCCTAAATCTCCAGTACATAATTGGATAACTCTATATGGTAATTCAAGTCTTTTTAATACCTCTTCAGCATTGTTTACCATTTTTTCTAACTCATCATAAGATGATTCTTGGTTTGTTATCTTTACCATTTCTACTTTGTTAAATTGGTGAAGTCTAATTATACCTTTTACATCTTTACCATAAGAACCTGCTTCTCTTCTAAAACATGGAGAGTAAGCTGTATAGTATTTAGGTAATTCTTTCTCATCTAAAATTTCTTTTCTGTGAATATTTGTCATAGTAATTTCAGAAGTTGAAATTAGGAACATATCATCAGATGTTCTATACATATCATCTTCAAATTTAGGAAGTTGTCCTGTTCCTTCACATATCTCTCTCTTTACTAGGAATGGAGTTATATGCTCAGTATATCCATGCTCTGTTGTGTGTAAATCTAGCATAAAGTTGATTAATGCTCTCTCTACTCTTGCTCCTAAGCCTCTATATAGTACAAATCTTGAACCTCCAAGTTTTGATCCTCTTTCAAAATCTAAAATTCCTAAATCTTCTCCTATATCCCAGTGAGCTTTTGGTTCAAAAGTAAACTCTCTAGGAGTTCCCCATCTTCTTATCTCAACGTTTGCATTTTCATCTTCTCCTACTGGAGTTCCATCTTGATACATATTTGGGATTGTCATTTGAATATATGTTAATTTTTTCTCTACTTCAGCTAACTTTGTATCTAACTCTTTTATTTGAGCAGATACCTTTCCCATCTCTTCTATTAGAGCTGTAGCATCTTGTTTCTCTTTTTTTAATCTAGCTATTTCGTTAGATTCTGCATTTCTCTTTTGTTTTAATGCTTCTACTTCCCCTAAGATCTCTCTTCTTTGATCATCTAATTGAAAGAACTCATCAAGTGTTAAGTTGCTATTTCTATTTCTTAACATCTCTTCTACTTTTTCTCTGTTTTCACGTATGAATTTTAACTCTAACATACCACTTTCTCCTCTCAAAATATATTTTAATTTTATTTTTTTATTTGATATAGATTAAAAGCTAATTTGCTTTATAACCCAATCTTTTTATCTGAACATTTTGTTGCTCAATTCCTACCATCTCTAAATATGAGTTTGGAGATGTATTTATAATTTCCATAGAGATCTTATTTCCAACTCTTGAATAACATTTTAATCTCTCTTTTAAATTTCTAGTGACAGTTTTTCCTTTTTTCTCTCTCACTTCTAATATTTCATCACGATTAAAAAGCTCTTCAAGTTTATCCATATCCTCTTTTGAACCCTCAACTTCATATAGCATATTAGTATACTCTTCCATTATCGAGGATTTTCTAGGAACCTCTTCTACTTTATGTACTCTGAATCCCAAAACACCACTCTCATTGAGTCTTTTTAAAACTTCCTCATTTGAAATCTCTGCATCTGTTTCAAAGTCCATAACTTCGTTATAAGCCTCTGTTCCTAAGGATATAGGACTTCCAAAAGACATCTTAGGTCTTGGATGAAAACCTTCACTATATTTTACTGGAATCTCTGCTTTATTAAAAAGTCTTTCAAAAAATCTCAATAAGTCTAGATGGGACATAAACTTCATCTCTCCATACTTGTCAAAATAAACTCTTTTTTTCATTTTTACCTCATCTTATCTTACTATTTGTATTTTTATATTTTACCACTTTCTAGCAAAATTTCAAACACCTTTTTACTTTTCCTGTAATTTTTTCTCTAAATCTCTCACTTTTTTTATTAATTCTGGAACTTTTTTCATAGAAATTTTTACTTTTAAATCCTCTCTATGATCCATAAGTGGATATCCTGAAAGTATTTGATTATCCTCTACATTTCCAGCTACTCCAGATTTAGCTGCTATAACAACATTACTTCCTATTTTTAGATGTCCAGCTACTCCAACTTGTCCAGCTAATGTAGTATTATTTCCTACCTCTACACTTCCAGCTATCCCTACTTGTGAAACTATTAAACAATTTTCTCCAATTATATCATTATGAGCTATTTGTACTAGATTATCTATCTTTGTATATTTTTTTATAATTGTATCTCCGATAGCTCCTCTATCTATTGTAGTATTAGCACCTATCTCTACATTGTCCTCTATTACTACGCTCCCTATTTGATCTATCTTGGTATTATTTCCATTTACCTTAACAAATCCAAATCCATCTGAACCTATCACAGCTCCTGGTTGAATTACACAATTTTTGCCTATTTTACAAAACTCCCTAACTGTTACATTTGAGTAAATTATAGTTCCTTCTCCTATCTCTACTCCTTCTCCAATAGTTACATTAGGATATATAGTAACATTATCTTCAATCACTGTATCATGTCCTATATATACATTTGGAGCTAGTTTTACATTCTTACCTATTTTACTTGAATCCTCTATCATCTTTTCAAAAGGTTTTACCTCTCTTTTAAAGAAACTTAAAAGTTTTGGCATAAGAGTTCTTGGATTTTCCTTTACTACTAGATACATCTTTCCTAGATTAGGTAGTGGAATATCTGGAACTAAAACTACTTTAGCCTTTGTCTCATTTAATTTTTTTAAAAACTTCTCATCTGAAGCAAATGTGATACTATCCTCTTGAGCCTGAAAAAAGGGAGCAAGTCCAGAAACATATTCTAGACTTAAATCTCCCTTTATCTCACACTTTAAGAGGTTTACTAATTCATTTATACTATATTTCATAATAACCTCCCTAATTTATACCTATTTTTTTATTTTCTCCATAGCCTTTATAACGTCAGCAGTAACATCTGTTCCTCCAAATTTAACTGCTCCAGCTTCTAATATGTAATCATATTTTCCAGCTTTAGCTACTGAATCTATAGCTGAATTCATTGTCTTCTCTATTTCTTGCATTCTTGTATATTCTTCTTTACTTAATTTTGTTTGTGAATCTCTTACAAATTTTTGGAAAGCTTCAACTTGTTTTTGGAAATCTTGTTTCTCTTTATCAGTTAATTTATTTCCCTTTGATTGAAGTTCTAATTGAGATTTTTGAAGAGCTACCTCTTTTTGTTTAATCTCATTTTCTAATCTATTTTTCTCTTTATTTAAATTCTCTTGAATCACTTTTGTTTGAGAGTACTTTGAAAAAGCCTCCTGAGAATTTACAAATCCTATCTTTTCAGCTAATGCTGATACAGATAAAGTTAGTGCCATCATTGTTATTGCTAGTTTTTTCATTGTATTACCTCCGTTATTCTTAAACCTAAGCCTAATTTTTTAGATACTTACTATCTTAATAAGCTACAAATATAGCCTTTCTCTATTAGACTCAAAAAATCTACTTTTAGTTTAGAAAGATTGTCCCATATTGAAGTAGAATTCCATTCCACTTGCATCATCATTTCTTATTGGCCATCCAAAGTCAAATCTTAATGGTCCAATTGGTGTGTTAATTCTTAGTCCAACTCCCGCTGACATAGCTACATCTTGAGCAAATTGAGCATTGTGTTGATATGATAAATCTCTTCCTGCATAATCCCAAGCTCTTCCTATATCAAAGAAAACGACAAATCCTAAAATATCATTTAATTGTGTTCTATTTTCAATAGTACCAACTAATTTTTTAGTTCCTTTATAGAATCCACCATCATATCCTCTAAGTGTGCTTCCTCCACCTACCCAGAATCTTTGTCCCTCTTTAGTAGAGTCAGTCATTATTCCACCTACAACTCTATAGGCAAAAGTATTTTTCTTAAATAATCCAGCATGATATTTTCTTAATTCAAGAGTAGTGTTTCCAAAGAAATTTCCATCATATCCATTAGCATATCCACCTTCTACTTGGAATTTTACATACTCTCCAGCTGTTGGATTCCAGAAATGGTTTCTTGTATCATAAGTAATAGATGGGAATAAGCTCCATAAATAGTATTTATCATCTAAACCTTTTGCTTCTAAATTATATCCACTATCCCAATAATAATTTCCATTACTTGAGTTATAGTAAAATTTAGATAGTTCTGCCGATTCCTCTACATACTCAAGTTTAGTTCCTAAGCTAAGTCTTACATTTTTAGTAATTCCCTTTCCAATATTTATCTTAGCTCCTATTGTATCTATTTCATGGAACATTGCACTGTCATCATCTTCGTATGTATTTTTATAGATACTCCATCCCCAAGAGATTCTATCTGTATCCTTTATCCAAGGATCATAGAAATTGATTGAGAAGCTAGTATAATCTTTATCTGATTTTTCAAAAGTAAATCCTAATTCTTGCCCTTTACCTTTCCAGTTAGTATCCTTAATAGATATAGTTCCTAGTAATCCTATCTCAGAACCGTAAGAGATTGCCCCTTGTAATATAGCTGTTCTCTCCTCATCTAGAAGTAAAACTATATTTTTTCCATCAGGATCTCCTGGTATATCTCTCACTTCATACTTTACATTTTTGAAATGTCCTAATCTCATCAGATTTTGTACTGTTTCATCATAAGCTTTCGAGTTAAAAATCTCATCTTTTTTAAACTCAATCTCTCTTGCTATAACATAATCTTTTGTTTTTAAAACATCATCAGTAGCTTTTCTTCTAGCACCTTTTTGTTTTGTTACCATTTTCTTGAACTCAATATTTCTCACTACACCTTCACTTAAATATATTTCAAGCTCAAGATTACCATTTAAACCTATATCTGTAACTTCTGCTAAAACATATCCACCATCTTGATATTTTTGTATTATTCTATCTCTATCCTCTCTGATAGTATTTATGTTAAATATCTTTCCAGGTTCAGTTTTTACAACTTGCATTAATTCATCAGTTGTGTAAACAGTATTACCTATTATATTTATACCATTGATAATAGGATTTTCAAGTACAGTGTATATTACCTTTACTCCCTTTCCAGATTTTACAACATCTGGAATTACATCTCTAAAATACCCACTCTCAATAAGGTTTTTATGTCCCTCTATTACTCTATTTCTAGAAAAATATCCACCAGTTTGTACTGGTATCATCTTTCTTATCTCTTCAGTAGTTACATGGGTATTTCCTACAATTTCAATATCAGAAACTATAAGAGTTGTATCTACCTTCTCTCTTTCAGATAAAGGAATTATCCCTTTTTCTTCAAGTAATGCCTTACTATCCTTCTTCTCTGTAATATCAACTGTTAACTTTATCCCACCATCGTAAACTGTTGGATATATTGATACATCTTGCACATACCCCAAGTCTTTTATTGACTTATAGTCAGCTATCATATTTTCAGTTGCATATTTTTGCCCCTCTTTTGACTTCATACTTCCAAGTATAAGTTCATAAGGTATTTCTCTATTATTTACTATTTCAATTTTTTTGATATCATATCCCGTAACATCAGCAAATGAAAAAATACTTAATAGAAAAATTAATAAAACTGTTATCTGCTTTCTCATCTCTACCTCCACTATTTATTTATAAAGATATCTAGTAGACTATCATATCTCTTTTCAAATTTAAAGTCTATATGATAATTTAAGCCATTTTTAGATTCTTTATCTGATGATTTTTTTCTGTCTTCTGGGAGCTTTCCAACTCCTATTCCAATAGATTTTGTTGCATCAAATCTGTATTCTAATGAAATATCATACTCTTGTAATGCTCCACTATTACTACTATCTCTTTGTTCGCTATTTACATTATCCTCCCCCAATAGTGTTCCTCTTGCTACCCACCACACTTTATCTTTATATATATTATCTTCTGCTTCTAAAACTGCTCCTAATTTTAATCTGCTTTGAGCTTCATCATTATTATTATCTTTAGTTTGTTCACTTAAAATATTTGAGCTAATTCTAAATTTAGAAATATTTAATGTATTTTTTACAAGATTAGATACTGGTCTGAATATTTGTGATAATTGCCCTCCAATAACATTAGTTATTAAAGTTGTAGTAGCACTATTTCCACCTTCTAAATTATCTGTATCAGTTAATAAAGAGTTTAAATTTCCACTACTACTTCCACTTTTTGAATTTATAGTAAATTGTAAATTATCTAAATTACCATTTAAGCTTAAGCCTAATTGTTCATCTTGAACATCAACTCTAGCGTCTACTAAAAGATTTGGATTTACCTTTGGAAGATAAGTTTTGGGATCATTAAATATTACCATAGCTCTATCTAAATAGAAAATATTCTCATTGATATTTAAACTTCCACCTATAACCTCTACATTTCCTATAAAGCTATATTTTCCATCTTTTCCACTCAATGTTCCATTTCCTATTACATTTCCCTTTACATCTCCAACAAATGAGTTTACTGTTTGAATATCAAGTTTTATTCCCTTAGATATCTTGACTCCAATATTTATATCCAGTGAATTTTCAAACACTGTCTCTATTTTAAAATCAGAACCTAGATCCTCACTCTTATTAACAGTTTCTGAGGATGACTTGAATAAAAACTCTTTTATTCTTTGAAATAAACTCTTTGAGGTATTAGGTATTTCGTCTACTCTTCCTTCTATTATTTCTATATCTCCAAATATTTTATTTTCAATTACACTCATATTACTATTAAAAGTAACTCCAAACATATTCCCATATTTATAATTTATTTTATCCAACTTTAGATTAAATCTATATTTTAATCTTTCAGCATAATATGGATTTTCTGAAATCTCTTTTAATACTGGAATAACTATGTCCCCATCTAAACTAATTGTTCCTTCGTTTAATTTACCTTTAAATTCCTCTACATATACCTTATCATTCTCTAATCTTATTGTACTGTTAAATTGCTCTAATTTCAAGAATAAATCTTTATTTTCTAGATTAAAATTTTTAATTTTTAAAAATCCACTATTTTTACTCTCTGTTATCTTTAAATCAAATGTAGAAAAACCATGTATATTAGTGATTCCATACTTTTCTAAAAATATATTTAAAAAATCAAAGTTTATATCTCTAGCTTGAGCATTATAACCATATCTACTATTTACTATATCATACTCTCCATTAGAATAAAAGAGATTATCTAAATATTTAAAAGAAAATTCATTTAAAACTACTTTCTTTAAATCTCCATTTAGGAAAATTCTAAATTTATTAAACAACACATTTTTTATTCCTATTGTATCACTAGTTATACTTAAATTATAATTTAAACTATCTAATTTACCACCAAAATCTCCATTCAATAGTAAATCTCCACTTAAATCATCTAATGGAATATACTCTTTTAAATACTTTAACGGAAGTTTTTGATTATCTATTCTCATATTTAAATTAGAATTTACAACATCAAACTCTCCTACTATTGAAAAAAGATTCTCTAAAGAACTATTACTTAATGTAATCTCCTTTATTTTTAAAAGACCATCATTTAGATTTTCTGCTCTATATTCTGTGTTTATATATATATTTGGAAGTTTATTTCCCATTAAATAAATTTTATCTATAGTTGATTTTAAACCTAAAGTAAGAGCTTTTCCCTCACCTTTAAGTTTGGCTGTTCCTATAACTCTATATTTTAAACTAGTATCTCCATAATATCTTCCTATATTCTCTTCTATCAAATATAAAGTTGCATCATAACTATTTTTTTCTACAGAATACTTCCCTTTTAAAATATTATTATTAATTTTAACTTCATTGATAGTAACATAATTATTAAGGTAATTTATATCCCCAGTTACTGCTACCATCTCTCCATTTTCTAGAACTAACTTGACATCATCTAACTGGATTTTTCCAATAGGATTACTTAATTTTCCCTTTAATTGAGCTGTAAGAAGATCTATTCTTAACTCTGGTTTTTCTACTCCAAATTTTTTAGATGATAATTTCTCAATCTTAGCATTTAAATCTATAGTCTCTTTATTTAAGTTTATATTTCCCCAAAGTGATAATAATTGATTATTGAAGCTTTTTATTTCAAAAATATTATTCTTCATTCTTGTAACAAAATAAAACCCATCTACTTCATAATCTTTATATCCTAACTTTCCAATCTCACCATTAAACTCCATAAAAAGTTTCTCATCTTTAGAGAATACTAACTTCCCTCTTAAATCATCTATTTTACCAAAATACTTTCCTGAGATAGAAGTTATATCTAACTCACCTTTTACTTTATCTTTTTCTCCTTGGATATAACCAGTAAAAGTCCCTCTAAGCTCTCCCTCTTCTTCTCCTAAGAACTCTTTAAAATGTAGATTTTTACTATCTAATTTTAAGTTGTAGTTAATATTAGATAAATCTATATCACCACTTAATTCCAATTCTTTTCCTGAATCACCTATTAAAGAGAAGCTTTTTAAATTAAGTTGGTTATTATTAACAGTATAATCTATTATAAAGTTATTTGTAAAAAGAAAAAATTTGATTTTTCCCTCCCCAGTACTCAATATATTTTTATTTAAATCATATTCTAAAAAATACTCATTTTTTTTATCTAATTGAACTTTTTTAGCTTCTAAGAGATATCTTCCCTCCAAGTCTATAATATTTGAACTTAGATTAAAGTCTATCTCCTTTTCCAAAATCTCAAAATTCAATTTTCCTTTAAAATCCGGGATATACTTTTGATGATTTATATTTTTTATATCTAAAGTTAAATCACCCTTTCCTTCCCAGAAATTAACTGTTCCATCTATTTTCTCTGCTATTGTTACTCTTTTATTCTCATCTAATCTGTTTAAAGTAGTAGATATTTTGGGTAAGTGGATTCCTAACTTGTCATAAAGAAAATTCACATCTGTATTCTCTAATCTTAATCCTGGCATCTCTAACTTTTTAATAAAAGCATCAATTGTTACTTTCAATTCCTCTTTTAAATTTAGATTAAACTTAACACTATCTATATTAATTTTTTCAAAGGGTAATTCTATCCCCTTCAAATATGAAAGTTTTTCTAAATTCTCTTTTTGAATATTCTTTAAATTAAAATCTATATTCAATTCGTTATCCTTATATGAAAGAGTAAACTTTTCAGGTTTTTCAAACACTTTTCCAGTAGCATTTAAAAATATTCCCTCTTTTGTGAAGTCTACTCCACCAGTAACAGCTTTTATCGGATCATCTAAATCTATATATCTTACATCAACATCTTGGAATTTTATCCAACCTAACATTCCACTTGAAGCTATAGTCAGGTCCATATTTAATTCTCCACCATCATATGAAACCTCTTTACCATCATATCCATACTGAACTAACTCACTCTTTACAGCTATATTGCTCAACTTTATAGTCATTGAATACGGCCCTTTTGTAGTAGAAAAAGCAAAATCATATATCTCTGGTCCATTACTTCCTATAAAATGTAAATTAATCCCCTCAGTTTTGCTAAATGTAAGATATCCATTAGTATTATAAGCAGTTTGCTCTATTGGTAGCCTATAACCTAAATCTCTAAATACAGTAGTTATATTTTTTCCAGTAATTCTATCTATTGGAATCCCTATTCCCGGCTTATATGGTTCATCCTTAGCTGAAGTCTCCTCTTTGCTCTCATCTTCTTTACTCTCTCCAGCAAAAGCTGCCACTATATTTATATCTCCATTTTTTCTTCTAGTTATATTTGCTGTTCCGCCGTTTAATATAATCTCTTCTATTCTAAAGTTTTTTAAAGACTCTTTTGTATAAAGAATATCAACTTCTGGAGTATCAATTATTACCTCTTCTCCATCTGCCAATAAAAAATCTTTTATTACTACTTTATCTTTTTGAAAATCTATACTACTACTTTTTAGAGTTGGTCCTACAAATAATCTTACTACTACTTCTACAGTTTTTGGAAGGTTGTATTTTATTGTCCACCACCCTCCAAAAAAGAATAAAAAGAGGAAAGTAACAAATATAAGTTTTTTTCTATTTCTCTTAAAAAAATCTGTCATTTCCTCTCTCTTCCTTTCACCTATAAAGGTCTTTTTAATGGTATTCCCGCTCTTCTAGGATATTTTTTATCTGTTGGAGCTTTTTTTTCTATCTCTATTACCACTCTTGGATCCTTTGAGAATGGTAGATTCAAGTTAAATATCTCCACTATTTCTGAATTTAAAACTTTTAAAGCGTTAGAAGCTTCTGCTTCCTCTCCTGTTCTCTCCATCTTTTGAGAAAGAAATATTCCTCCCTCTTTTAAGAAAGGTATTATATACTCTAGAATTGTACTTAGCTTCGATACACCTCTACAAAGTCCCAAATCATAACTCTCTCTTTTATTGTCATCAATAAAATCTTCAGCTCTAGAAGTTACTACTTCCACATTTTCAAGCCCTAACTCATCTTTTACTATCTGTAAAAACTTTGTCTTCTTTCCTATAGAATCCATCAATGTAAAGTTAATATTTTCATTAAATATTGCCAAAACCATTCCTGGAAATCCAGCTCCTGTTCCTACATCTATAGCTTTTTTCATGTCACTCTTTATTAAATTTTGTAAAAGTAAAGAATCTAAAAAATGCTTCTCTACTATTAACTTTTCATCTCTCATAGCTGTTAAGTTAGTATGTGAATTATACTCTAATAAAAGTTCTAAGTACTTTAATAAATTATCTACTTTTTTTTCTGTATATTCTACACCTATCTCTTTAAGTCCAGAAATTAAGAAATCTCTCACCTTAATTCCCCCTTGCTTTTAAATATATTAATAAAACTTGTATATCTGCTGGTGAAACTCCAGATATTCTTGAAGCTTGCCCTATGTTTAAAGGCCTTGCTGCCTTTAATTTATCTTTAGCCTCTTTAGGAATATTCTCTAAAGTATCATAATCTAAATCTGCTGGTATCTTTTTATTTTCTAGACTTTTATGTTTTTCTATCATTTTCATAGATCTTTCGATATATCCAGAGTATTTAACTTGAACTTCAACTTGATACTCTGTATCTCTACAATAATCTCCTAAATCTATTCCTGCAAATTCGGCTATATATTTTATATCTTGGAAAGTTACCTCTGGTCTTCTAAGTAACTCAAAATATGTAACTCCATCTTTTAATGGAGTTTCCCCTCTCTTTTCAAGAACCTCATTTACTCTAGGATTACTTGGACCAACATAGTTTGCTATAAGTTTAGCTTTTATCTCCTCTACATCTTTCTCTTTCTTTTCTACTCTTCTGTATTCCTCTTCTGGTAAAAGCCCTATCTCATATCCTATCTTAGAAAGTCTTAAATCTGCATTATCCTCTCTAAGAAGTAATCTATATTCACTTCTAGCGGTAAACATTCTATATGGCTCATTTGTCCCCTTAGTAACTAGGTCATCTATTAATGTTCCAATATATGAATCTGCCCTATCTAAAACTATAGGATCCTTACCTTGCAGTTTTCTAACAGCATTTATTCCTGCCATAAGCCCCTGTGCTCCTGCTTCCTCATATCCAGAAGTTCCATTAATCTGTCCAGCTAAGAATAAATTTTCTACTGTTTTACTCTCTAATGAATATTTTATCTCTTGAGGTGGAATATAATCATACTCTATAGCATAAGCATATCTCATGATATGAGCATCTTCTAAACCAGATATATTTTTTAACATTCCCTCCTGTACATCAGTAGGAAGAGATGATGATAATCCTCCTAAATATATCTCAGTTGTATCTTTCCCCTCTCTTTCTAAGAATAGGTGGTGCTGATTTTTATCCTCATATCTAAATACCTTATCCTCTATAGATGGACAATATCTTGGTCCTGTTCCTTGAATTGTTCCATTAAACATAGGTGATCTACTCTTATTACTCTTAATTATATCATGAACTTTCTCATTTGTGTGAGCTATATAGCAAGATATCTGTTCTCTTCCTATTATATCCTCATCCTTTGTTCTATTTGAAAATTTAAGTAACTCCTCATCTCCTGGTTGCTCTTCAACCTTTGAGAAATCTATACTTCTAGCATCTATTCTAGCTGGTGTTCCCGTTTTAAATCTTCCTAATTTTATTCCAGCTCTCTCTAATGAAAGTGGTAAGTCATCTGATGATAATTCTCCCATTCTTCCACCACTGAAATGATTTTCCCCTATATGGATCAATCCTCTCATAAAAGTTCCAGTAGCTAAAATTATCATCTTAGCTCTATACTCTACTCCCTCTCTTATTTTTACTCCAACAGCTTTTCCATCCTCAATGATTAAATCTGTAACCATTCCTTGGATAGTATTTAAGTTTGGACAGTTTTCAAGTGTCTTTTTCATCTCTTTAGCATATTTTACCTTATCTGCTTGAGCTCTTAAAGATCTTACTGCTGGTCCCTTTTTAGTATTTAAAACTCTTATTTGAACAAAAGTTTTATCTATATTTCTTCCCATCTCTCCACCAAGAGCATCAATCTCCTTTACTAAATGAGATTTAGCTGGTCCACCTATTGATGGGTTACATGACATTACTCCTATATTATCTAATGTAATTGTAAAAATAGCTGTATTAGCTCCCATTCTAGCTGAACTTAGTGCTGCCTCACAACCTGCATGTCCAGCCCCAACTACAATGACATCAAAATTATGCATTTTCTCCTCCTAAAGTTATTTCATATTTTCAAAAAAGTCTGCTGTTTTATTATCTGTAATAACTAAAAGTACATCTCCCTTTTCTATTACAGTTGTTGCTAACGGATTTGGATTAAAGCTTTGATCCTCTTTCTTTATTCCAACTACATTTGAATTATATTTTTTTCTGATATCCAATTCTATTATACTCTTTCCCCAAAAGATAGATGGAGCCTTTACTTCTAACAGTAAAAAATCTGATGAAAATCTTAAATGTTCTACAAGGTTCGGTTCCATAGCAAGTTGAGCTACTCTTCTTCCCATATACTCCTCTGGATATATAACTTTATTTGCTCCTATCTTTGCTAATACCTTTCCATGACTTTTTGTAACAGCCTTTGCTATTATTTTTTTTACTCCTAACTCTTTTAAATTTAGAGTTATCATAATACTTGGCTCTATCTCTCCAACACATACAAAAGCTATATCATAGTTACTTACACCTAAATCTTTCAAACTATTTACATCTGTTGCATCTATTACTATAGCATTATCTACTATATTGTCATTTATACAATCTTGTACTTTCTCTTCATTAGCATCAATAGCTAATACTTCTTCATTTGATTCGTAAAGTGTCTGTGCTACACTTGTTCCGAATCTTCCCAATCCAATTACTAAATATTGTTTCATCTATCTTACTCTCCTTAAAATTATCCTACTAGTATATTTTCCTTCGGATATTTTGAAATTGCCTTTTTCTTACTTTCCCCTATTGCTAAAGCAAAAGTTAACGGTCCTAATCTTCCTACAAACATTGTTATTATTATAAGAAGCTTTGATATTACACTCAAATTTGGTGTGATCCCCAATGTCAGTCCAACTGTACCAAAAGCTGAGATTACTTCAAAGACAACTTGCTCCATAGAAAAATTATCTATTACTAAAATACAAGTTATTATAAAGGCTACATAAGTAATTGCAATTACAAGAATTGCTAATGCTCTGTTTAATATTTCCCAATCTATTCTTCTATTAAATACCTCTATATTCTCTTTTTTCTTTGCTATTCCAATAACATAGAACATAATAACACCAAAAGTTGTTGTTTTTATTCCTCCTCCTGTTGATCCTGGAGAAGCTCCTATAAACATTAAAATACAACTTATAAATATTGTAGAACTTCTTAGGTCCCCGAGAGGAACAGTATTAAACCCAGCTGTTCTCAAAGTTACACTTTGGAAATATGATGCCAATACTTTTTGAAAAATATTTAAATCTCCTATTGTATTTGGATTAGAATATTCTAAAATAAAAAATAATATCATTCCACCAAAAGTAAGAATTATTGAAATTAAAATTGCCATCTTAGAAGTTAAATTAAATCTATCTACTCCATTTCTAACTACAGTTATAAATGATGTTATTACGGCAAATCCTATTCCACCTAAAGTAATCAAATATCCTATAGTCAAATTTATAACTATATTAGATTTAAATCCCTCTAAATTATTAGAGTATAAAGCAAATCCTGCATTACAAAAAGCCGATATCGAATGGAAAATTCCATAGTATATCGCCTTCCAAAAGCTCATTTGTCCTATAAACTGTGTTGTCAAAATCACTGCTCCAATACTTTCAATTATAAAAACTATAAATAGTAATTTTTTTATAAAATCAGCAATCTCTCCACTACTATCAGCATTTCTTTCCTCTTTTAATAGCTCCCTTTCATAAAAAGTCATTTTTTTCCCAGTTGCCAAAAATATTATAGAGGAAAATGTCATTACTCCTAATCCACCTAATTGTATAAAAAATATTATAATTGTCGTTCCAACTGGAGAAAAAACTTTAGATACATCTACCACAGTAAGTCCTGTTACACATACTGCTGATACAATTGTAAATAGTGAGGATAGAAAACTAAGTTTTTCTCCTTCTTTCAATGAAAAAGGCATCATCAGCAAAAAAGTTCCTACCAATATTGCCAATAAAAATCCTAATATCAACTTTCTTGATGGTGAAAGTTTTTTTAAATACTCCTTTATTATATCTACACTCATTTTTTCCCTCTCTAGATTTTTTCTATCTTATCATTATACATTATTTGAATAAAATTTACAACTCTTAGTTAGAGAAAAAACTTCCTTTTAAAAATAAAAATGGAAAAACTGATAACAATACTTCTACTACCAATTTTTCCATATTTTACTCTATTTTGCTATTTAACTTTTATATTTTTTTATTTTATAACTTTGAACTTGATTTCATCATTTTCAAGTATAACATCAACTTTATCTCTCTCTTTAATTTCATTTGAAAGTATAAGTTTTGCTAAAGATGTTTCAAGCTCTTTTTGTATATATCTTCTAAGTGGTCTTGCTCCATATTGAGGTTCATAAGCGTTTTCTGCTAAGTACTCTACAACATCATCAGAGAAGTTAAGTTGAATATATCTATCTTTTAATTTTTCTTCTACTGATTTTAATGCAAGTCTTACAATATCTTTAATAGAAGCTAAGTCAAGAGCTTTAAATGTTATAATCTCATCAACCCTGTTTAAAAATTCAGGTCTAAAGTTAGCTTTTAATTGGTCTAATACTCTTTCTCTAGTTTCTTCACTTAAATTTACATCTTCTAGAATTAAACTACTTCCTATATTAGATGTCATTATGATAAGCGTATTTTTAAAATCCACTACTCTTCCTTGTCCATCTGTAAGTCTTCCATCATCTAGGACTTGTAATAATATATTAAATACATCTGGATGAGCTTTTTCAATCTCGTCAAATAATATTACAGAGTATGGTTTTGTTCTTACAGCCTCTGTTAATTGTCCACCTTCTTCATAACCTACATATCCTGGAGGTGCACCAATAAGTCTAGTAGTCGAGAATTTATCCATATACTCACTCATATCTATTCTAATTACACTATCCTCACTATCAAATAAATTGTAAGCTAAAGATTTTGCAAGATAAGTCTTACCTACCCCAGTTGGTCCTAAGAATATAAATGATCCCATAGGTCTGTTAGCATCTTTAAGACCAGCTCTCGATCTAATCATAGTATCTGCTACAGCTTTAACAGCCTCATCTTGACCTTTTACTCTCTCTTTTAATGAATTTTCTAGATTTAATATTTTTTCTTTCTCAGTTTCAGCTAATTTTGATACTGGTATTCCTGTCCACTTAGATACAATATCTGCTATTTCATCTGAAGTAACTTCTTGTTTTAAAAGTCCACTATTACCATAAGAAGCATCTAATTTATCTTGTTGCTCTTTTAATTGTTTTTCTAATTCTCCAAGTTTACCATATTTTAACTCTGATAATTTAGTTAAATCATAATTTCTTTCTGCTTGTTCCATCTCTAATTTAACTTTTTCTATCTCTTCTTTTATCTCTTTTACCTTAGTAATATCTTTTTTCTCTAATTCCCATTGAGATTTTAGAAGAGATTTTTTAGAGTTTACTTCTGCTAACTCTTTCTCTAGATTTTCTAATCTCTCTTTAGAAGCTGTATCAGTCTCTTTCTTTAAAGCTTCTCTTTCTATTTCAAGTTGCATACTTTTTCTTGTAAGTTCATCTAATTCAGCTGGCATAGAATCTATCTCAGTTCTGATCATTGCAGCAGCTTCATCTATTAAGTCTATAGCCTTATCTGGTAATTGTCTATCTGCTATATATCTATTACTTAAAGTAGCAGCAGCAACAATAGCACCGTCTGATATTCTTACTCCATGATACATCTCAAATTTTTCTTTAAGTCCTCTTAAAATAGATACAGTATCTTCAACTGTAGGTTCATTTACCAATACTATTTGGAATCTTCTTTCAAGAGCTGGATCTTTTTCAATATATTTTCTATATTCGTCTATAGTAGTTGCCCCAATTACTCTCACTTCACCTCTTGCAAGCATTGGTTTTAAAATATTTCCAGCATCCATAGCTCCGTCAGTTTTACCAGCACCTACGATAGTGTGTATCTCATCTATAAATAGAATTATATTTCCATTTGAATTTTCTACCTCTTTTAATACTCCTTTTAATCTCTCTTCAAACTCTCCTCTAAACTTTGCACCAGCAATTAAAGCTCCCATATCTAGAGAGTAGATTGTTTTTCCTTTTAAAGATTCTGGTACATCTCCATTTAAAATTCTTTGAGCAAGTCCCTCTGCAATTGCTGTTTTACCTACTCCAGGTTCACCTATTAAAATTGGGTTATTTTTTGTTCTTCTTGAAATAATTTGAATTGTTCTTCTTATTTCAGAATCTCTTCCTATTATAGGGTCAATTTTTCCTTGTCTTGCAAGTTCGACTAAATTTTTTGCATATTTCTCTAAAACTTCATATGTTGCTTCTGGATTTTGAGAGTCTACTTTTTGATTTCCTCTTATCTCCTTTACAGCTGCTTCATATTTTTTTTCATCTAATCCTAATCTTTTTAATATAGGTAGCTGTCTAATCAATGCCCAGAAAAGATGTTCAACACTTATATAAGAGTCTCCCATTTTTTCCATTATAGTTTCTGCTTCTATAAGTACTCTATGAGTTCCTTGATCTAATGTTACATCCCCTAAATTATTTCCCTCTATTTTTGAAAATTTTGAAATTTCGTTTTCTAACTGTCCGATAATATAGTTTAAATTTAAATCTAATTTCTCAATAATTCTAGGGATTAGCCCTTCATTATTTTTAAGGAGAGCCAATGCTAGAAACTCAGGTTTTATAGATTGTTGTTTTCCTTTTATTGCAAGAGTTTGTGCCTCTTGTAAAGCAAGTAATGAGTTTTCTGTAAATTTGTTTTGATTCATAAATAACGACCTCCTCGAGTCTTATTAGCACTCTACTATAACGAGTGCTAATTATTTTATAATATAATTATAGTACATATATATTTTTTTGTCAACTATTTTTAGAAAAAATTTTTTTATTTTTTTTATTAAAAACGAAAAAACTGATTGATTTATTCTAAAAAATATGAAATAATATACTTGCAATATTGATTTCAATATAGGGAGGATTCGTATGGGATTATTCGATTTTTTTAAGAAAAAGAAAAACGATGAGGAGTGGTTCGAAATCTATTCACCATTAAATGGTAGAGTAATTGATTTATCAGAAGTTCCTGATGATGCATTTGCACAAAAAATGGTAGGAGATGGATGTGCTATTGATCCTACTGAAGGAGCTATTTGTGCACCAGTTGCTGGAGATATAGATATTTTCGAAACTAATCATGCTGTTAGCTTTGAAACTCCAAATGGATTAGAAATGATCGTTCACTTTGGAATAGACACAGTAACTTTAAAAGGTCAAGGATTTAATAGAGTTGCTACTTCTGATTCTGTAAACGTAGGAGATAAATTAGTAGAGTATGATTTAGCTTTCATAAAAGAAAATGCTCCATCTGTAAAAACTCCAGTTATCATCAACAACATGGATGCTGTTGAGAAAATAGAGGTTGTAGCTAAAGGTAAGGACGTTAAAGTTGGAGACCTTATCATGAGAGTTTTATTAAAAAAATAGTTTAATTTAAAAGAGCAAGTAAGATCTTGCTCTTTTTTATCATTTTATACTCTCTCTATCCAAAAATTTAAAATCTATCTTTTGTATTTTCGATACTTCCTCTCCGTTTATTAATTTAATTATACTTTCTGCTGCTAACTCTCCAGCTCTTTCATTATCAAATTTTACTGTAGTTAATCTGGGAGTAATAATATCTGATACTTTATATCCTCCAAAGCCACTTATTGATATATCTTCAGGTATTTTAAATCCATGTTTCTGTATTGCTTTTATAGCACCAAGTGCCATATTATCAGTAGCTGAAATTATTAAATCTGGTTTTTTTAATCTTAAATAAGAATCTAGCAACTTCTCTGTTGTTTCTAATGAAAAATCACTCTTTATCTCTTCAATATTGATTAGTTTATCTTCCATTAAAACTTTAAACACTGCATCTCTTCTATTTTTTCCAACCATTGTATCACTTTCATCAACCCCTATATAAAGAATATTTTTAGGGTGAGATTTTAATACTCTTTTTCCCATCTTTCTCCCAGCCTTAACTTCATCATTAACTATAGAATAACCATTTGAACAGTATTGTCCCACAAATAATACTGGAAGCTTTCCACTTTTTACAAAAGATTTATGTTCTGATGTAACTTGAGTAGCTAGTATTATAATCCCCTCTACATTTAGTCTCCATAAATTATCTAAGTTCGCTATCTCTACATCAATATTATGATTGGTATTTATAATTAAAGGAATATAACCACACTCTCTCAATTTATTATCTAATTTCATCAAAATTGTAGAAGTTGTAGCTGAGTCTAAACAAGGTACAATCACACCTATAAATTTATTATTTTTAGCTTTTATTCCTCTAGCAAATAAATTTGGAGCATACCCATGCTCTTCAATTACTTTTTGTATCTTTTCCCTAGAACTCTCGCTTACATAACCATTATTAAAAAATCTAGATACAGTACTTTTTCCTACCCCTGATAGTTCCGCTATATCCAGTATTGTTAATTTTTTACTCATATCTAAATCTCACCTTTACCATATAATAATATATATTATACATTAAATCTCTTTAAAAAAAAAGTTAAAATAATAATATGAACTATTATAGAACTTTAAATTCTAAAAAAGTAAAATATGAAATATTTTTTAAAAACTATTGACAAAATTATTAAAATATATTATCTTTATTATATGGGAACATTCCCGTAAAATAAAAAATTATTTATAGAGGAAATTCACAAAAGGAGGAAAGTATGGATTTCAACAAAATTGCACAAGAAATAGTATTAAATATTGGGGGAAAAGACAATATATCTGTTTTAGAGCATTGTGCTACAAGACTGAGAATTGTAGTAAAAGATAACAGCAAAGTTAATACTGAAAATTTAAAAAATATAAAGGAGATTGGTGGATATTTTTATCAATCTGGACAACATCAAATCATTATAGGAACTGGTAAAGTTAATAAGGTTTTTAATATTATAAATTCTGATGGAACTATAAAATCTGATGGAGCTAAGGAAAGTGCTTACGCAAATTTAAATCCTGTTCAAAAAATTCTAAGATCTTTAGCTGATGTATTTATTCCATTAATTCCAGTACTAGTTGCTACTGGACTTTTTATGGGATTAAGAGGATTTGTAATGCAGCTTGGTTTAACTCTTTCACCAGAAGTTTTAACTTTATCACAAGTTGTTACAGATACTGTATTTATTTTTCTTCCTGCTTTAGTGGTTTGGTCTACATTTAGAAGATTTGGTGGAACTCCTGTTATTGGTATGGTACTTGGACTTATGCTTATTGCTCCTATGTTACCTAATGCCTGGGAAGTAGCAAGTGGAGCTGTAGAACCTTTAAAAGTTGGAATATTTAGAATAGAAGGATTTCAAGGAACTATACTTCCTGCTTTGATTGTTGGTATTTTTGGAGCACATGTTGAAAAATGGATAAAATCTTGGATGCCTAGTATTGTTGATTTAGTTTTCACTCCATTCTTAACTATTGTTATTGGTATATTAGCTGCTTTCTTTGTTTTAGGACCAATCTTTACAATGGTAGAAGATATTATTATGATGGGAGTTCAATCGGTTATTGAGTTACCTTTTGGAATAGGAGGAGCTATATTTGGAGGAACTCAGCAAGCTTTAACAGTTACTGGTTTACATACTTCTCTTATGTTAATTGAAACAAGTTACCTAGCAAGTAAAGGAGTTAATCCAATGAACGCTCTAATTACTGCATCAATGGCTGGACAAGCTGGAGCAGCAATAGCTTATGCTATGAGTATAAAAGACAAAGAAGATAGAACATTAAAACTTTCTTCTATCGTTCCTTGTTTCTTTGGAATAACAGAACCATTACTATTTGGAGTAACTTTAAGTAATACAAAAGTTTTTATCTCTGGAATGATAGGAGGAGCTATTGCTGGAGCTTTTGCAATGCTATTCAATGTTGCACCATCAGTTATGGGAGTTACATTTATTCCTGCAATTCCTGCTTATTTAGGAAATAATCTTTTAGGATATTTGGCTATGATAGCTATTGGTATGGGAACTGGTATGATTATGACAAAAATTCTAGTAAAACAAAAATAGGAGTACCTCATGAATAAAACTGAATATTTAAATCGTTTAGATGAACAAAAAAAAATACAAGAATTAATGAAAGGTGATAAATACACTCTTAACTTTCACCTTATTCCACCTAGTGGTTGGTTGAATGATCCCAATGGGCTTTGCCAATTCAATGGAGTAAATCATATTTATTATCAATATACCCCATTTGATGCTACTTGGGGTATGAAGCTTTGGGGACACTATACTACTGAAGATTGGATAACTTATAAAGAGTATGAACCTTTTATCTTTTCAGATATTGAAGACGACAGAGATGGAGTTTATAGTGGATCTGCATTTATAAAAAATAATGAATTTTACTTTTATTATACTGGAAATGTTAAACATACAGATAAAAAGTATGATTACATTAGTGCTGGAAGAGAGCAAAATACTATTTTAATAAAATCTAAAGATGGATTTACATATAAAGAAAAAAAGACTCTTTTAAAAAATATTGATTATCCTAAAAATATGAGTTGTCATGTGAGAGACCCTCAAATATTTGAAAAAAATGATAATTACTATATGGTATTGGGAGCTAGAGATTTAGATGATGTTGGTTGTATCCTTATATATCAGTCAAAGGATTTAGAAAATTGGGATTATCATATGACTCTTACTACTCCTGAAAAATTTGGTTATATGTGGGAGTGTCCAAATATTATTGAGATATCTGGACAAACTTTCCTAATCTGTTGTCCTCAAGGGGTAGAGCAACAAGGAATAGATTATGCTAATATCTATCAATGTGGATACTTCCCTTTAGAACTAGATCTTGAGAAAAAAGAGTATAAATTTGGAGATTTTATAGAATTAGATAGAGGATTTGATATTTATGCTCCTCAAACTTTCTTAGATGAAAATAACCGTAGAATTTTAATTGGATGGCTGGGAATACCTGATGCAGATTATACAAATCAACCTACTATAGATAAGGGGTGGCAACATGCCTTAACTCTTCCAAGAGAGTTAAAAGCTAATGGTAAAAAAATCTATCAACTTCCTTTAGAAGAGTATAAAAGGTTAAGAGGAGAGGTTCAAAAAACTTTGGATTGTTCTGCAGAGAATGTAGAGTTAAACTTTGAATTTACAACATGTAAAAACTTCAATCTAACTTTAAGAGATAGTATATCTTTAACTTATGATGGTTCTGTCTTTACCTTAGATCTAGAAAAATGTGGTTTTGGAAGAAAAACTAGAAGTGTTAAACTAAAAAATTTAATAGATATTCAAATATTTTTAGATAATAGTTCTATTGAAATATTTTTAAACTCTGGTGAAGAAGTATTTACTTCGAGATGCTATTCAAAAAATTTAGAAGCTAATCCTAAATTTTCTGGAGAATATACTTTAAATGATTTTAAATGGTATGAGCTTAAAAAATTTGAAATCCTTAAATAAAAATTGTAAAATATAAAGAAAAAATATAAAGGAGAAATTTATGATAATAGGTGCAATAGAAGCTGGAGGAACAAAATTTATCTGTGGTGTTGGAAATGAAAAGGGAGAAATTTTTGAAAAAGTTAGTTTTCCTACTGAAACACCAGAAATTACTTTAGCAAAGGTAGTAGAGTTCTTTAAAGATAAAAATATTGAAAGATTGGGAGTGGGATCTTTTGGACCAATAGATGTTAATCCTAAATCTAAAACTTATGGATATATAACTAAAACTCCTAAATTAGCTTGGACAGATTGTGATGTGATTGGATATCTTAAAAAACATTTTGATGTACCTATGTTCTTTGATACTGATGTAAATGGAGCTGCTTTAGGAGAGGCTACATGGGGAGCTGCAAAGGGATTAGATAACTGTTTATATATGACAATAGGAACTGGAATTGGAGGAGGGGCCCTAGTTTCTGGAAAACTAGTACATGGTATGCTACACCCAGAGATGGGACATATAATAATAAAAAGACACCCTAAAGATAACTATGAAGGAAAGTGTCCATTTCATAAAGATTGCTTAGAGGGAATGGCAGCAGGTCCAGCTATAGAGGCTAGATGGGGAAAAAAAGGATATGAGTTACCATCAGATCATGAAGCTTGGGATTTAGAAGCTTACTATATAGCTCAAGGATTAGTTAACTTCATATTAACTCTATCTCCAGAAAAAATAATTCTAGGTGGTGGAGTTATGAAACAGGAGCAACTATTTCCAAAGATAAGAAAAGAGGTTGTTGAACTATTAAAAGGATATGTTCAAACAACTGAAATTTTAGAAAATATTGATAACTATATTGTTTATCCTGGATTAGGTGATAATGCTGGTCTTCTAGGAGCTTTAGCCTTAGCTTTATAGTTAAATAAAAAAAATCTCATTGATTTAATTATCAGTGAGATTTTTTTATACAACCATTTTATGTGAACCTCTCCCACTTAAAATTACTTTGTAATTTTTGAAGTGGGAGCTTCTTCTTGGGAAGTAGTTGCTTTT
>NZ_JACSNP010000059.1 GCF_016900045.1 Fusobacterium mortiferum | reverse complement strand
AATGAATAAAGTAATTCACACAGAAAAAGCACCAGCAGCATTAGGACCATACTCACAAGCTATAGAAGCTAATGGAATGTTATTTGTATCAGGACAAATTCCGTTTGTACCAGAAACAATGACATTAGTATCAGATGATGTAAAAGCTCAAACAAGACAATCATTAGAAAATGTAAAAGCGATAGTAGAAGCAGCAGGATACTCAATGAAAAATGTAGTAAAAGCAGGAGTATTTATAAAAGATATGAATGATTTTGCAGCAATAAACGAAGTATACAATGAGTATTTAGGGGATGTAAAACCAGCAAGAGCTTGTGTAGAAGTAGCAAGATTACCAAAAGATGTAAAAGTTGAAATAGAAGTTATAGCTGTAAAATA
>NZ_JACSNP010000058.1 GCF_016900045.1 Fusobacterium mortiferum | reverse complement strand
CAGCCAAATTTTCCATTCCTAATACTGGTACAATTTCTACATGGGAAAAATTGTATAGCTCTTATGGATTTTCTGGCTTAGTTTCTAAGAAACGAGGTAGACCATCTATGAAAAAATCTAAATCTAAAAATAAGGTTAACAAACCTAAAAAAGAACTTTCTTATGTTGAACAATTGGAACAAGAAAATTATCAATTAAGGATGGAAAATGACCTATTAAAAAAGTGGCATGCCTTAATGAAGCAATGGGAAAAGGAAGGAAGACACTAGTTTTAGTAATTGCTAAATTAAGGAAAAAATATACTCTAAAAGCCCTATTAAACTATACAAAATTAGCTAAAAGCACATATTATGATGTATTAAAAAAATTATCTAGAGAAGATAAATAT
>NZ_JACSNP010000057.1 GCF_016900045.1 Fusobacterium mortiferum | reverse complement strand
TTTCTCAGCCAAGACGCACACATAATATGCTTGATACATATGGTTGCTTTGCTTTTCATTCAGGAATACTTGCTAGTGGTTGTCCATCATCAGAAGATACTCACCCTATGCATGGTGAATTTTGCTGTGCTGATATGGATAAAGTATGGCTTGAAATTGATGAAGATAGTGTAACTATTTGGGGCGAATATGAATATTGTCAAGGCTTTGGTTTTAGATATATAGCTCGTCCACACGTTTGCTTAAAAGCTAAAGACAGTAAAATGACAATTGGTATGCAAGTTAAAAATACGACGAGTATCGAAATGCCACTACAATACATTTGTCATATTAATTATGCTTATGTTGATAAAGGTGAGATTTTCGCTAATATTCCAGATAGTGCATTTAAATTGCGCGAAAGCATCCCAAGTCATATAAAAC
>NZ_JACSNP010000056.1 GCF_016900045.1 Fusobacterium mortiferum | reverse complement strand
AAGTCTAACTTTTTTCGCTAGAATCATCTTCCATTAACTCCTTAATAATTTTTTTAGCCTTATTCGCTCTTTTTCCTTGAAGTCTACAACTAAATACAGTAACTATTTGAATCAAGTCCTCTACTAACTCTTGTTCTTCAGTTCTTTCTGTATTATCAATAATTTCAATGGTTGTTCCATATTTTTCACAAAGATTTTCTATCAATTCATATCCAAACCTAATTAATCTATCTTTGTAAAGAACCACAACTTTTTCAATTTCTGAATTAGTAATCATATCAATTAATTGATTTAAACCTTTTTTATTGTAGTTAATTCCACTTCCAATATCTGTTATTATCTCAAACTGATAACCTTTTGCAATCATATATCTTCTTACGTTTTCAATCTGTTTTTCAAGGTCATCTTTTTGTTTGTTTGAACTAACTCTACAATAAC
>NZ_JACSNP010000055.1 GCF_016900045.1 Fusobacterium mortiferum | reverse complement strand
GTACTGTGCATTTTGCGCTTGTTCGGCTCTTGCTTGTGCTTCTTTCATGTTTTTCTTAACACGAATCTTGCATAAGAACTCTCCTTGTTTTAAGTCCTTGATGTTAGGATACTGCAATTCAAACTTATCATCTACCCTAATTCCTCCATCAATCAAAGGAATCATAACCAATCTTGAAAGTTCTTGGTTGTAGATAGCCCACTCTTGAGCGGTAGTAGATGCTTTTAACCCTACGATATATTCCCTTGTCCATGCCATATTAGAAGGGATGTTTTTCCAATACCCAAGTATAGCCAAGCTAGTTCTTTTGTAAATGCTGTGGTACGCCCTGTAATAATGGGCAATCGCATGGTTAGAGTTTTGGTTGGCAATGTCGGCCACTCCAACTAGAGTACCAGACGCAGGTGTTGACGCATCCGACAATTCATTGATACCGCAAATATTCCGAATCGTGTCAATGCAAAGATTCATTATTGAAACGAAATCGGTAGC
>NZ_JACSNP010000054.1 GCF_016900045.1 Fusobacterium mortiferum | reverse complement strand
AGAATCTTAATCTCGGGGATATCGAAAACTTGTCTAATTTTAATATCTTCAATTTTTGAATTTTGTAAATCAGTATTACAATGAGGACAAATATTAAGTTCTAAATCAACAATAGAATCAGGTTTCTGTACCTTATTAAGAGTGTAACCTTTATGTCCAATTTGTCCACCAGAAGATTTATTACTCTTCTTTCTAAGAGATCTATCTTTTTTTTTAATAAATCTATCAGTAGAAGGAGGAAGGCTACTATTAGAACTATTCATATTAAGTCTAGCTCTAAGGGTAGCATTTTCTTTTTCTAGCGCTTCAATTCTAGCAAGAGCTTTTTCAAGTTTATCTAAAAGTTCTTCAAAAGTCAAATTTTTCATAATGGTTCACCTCCTAATCAAAAAAGTACTTAAATAGTATATCATATTTTTGGCAACAAAAAAAGACCTTCTTCAAATTTTTTGAAGAAAGTCTTAGTTTTTTAATTATAGACCTGAGTAGTTAC
>NZ_JACSNP010000053.1 GCF_016900045.1 Fusobacterium mortiferum | reverse complement strand
AAAACCAAAAAAGTTAAAAAATTAGAAAAAAGATTAAAACAGAAACAAAAACAAATTAGTAGAAAATATGAGATGAATAAAATAAAAAAAGAGGGAGGTGTAAGTTGTCAATTTATAAAAACTAAAAATATAGAAAAGTTGGAAAATACAACAAGACTGATACATAGAAAATTAAGCAATATTAGAAATAACTATCTTCATCAAGTTACAACAAATATAGTGAAAACCAAACCATATAGAATTGTAATAGAAGATTTGAATGTTTCTGGAATGATGAAGAATAAACATCTATCAGATTCAGTAAGAAGACAGTGTTTTTATAAGTTTAGAGAGTATATAACATATAAGTCAGAGTTATATGGAATAAAGCTAGTAATAGCAGATAGATTTTATCCATCATCAAAAACTTGTAGTCATTGTGGTTCTATAAAGAAAGATTTAAAACTAAAAGATAGAGTTTATAGGTGTTCACATTGTGGAGTAGTAATAGATAGAGA
>NZ_JACSNP010000052.1 GCF_016900045.1 Fusobacterium mortiferum | reverse complement strand
TTTGTATTTAAGTCTTCAATACAGATAATATCGTGATTTTTGATAATATCTGTACTTAACTTATTTAAGAAATCTGTCCTCATATTCATAATTTTTTCATGTATCTTAGCAACTTTAACTCTTTGTTTTTGATAGTTTTTAGCTTTGCTTAATTTCTTATTTGATTTTTTAGCAACTAAAAATCTTTTAGATAATTTTCTTTGTTCTCTTTTTAATTTATCTTCTAGTTGTTTTCTAAATTTAAGATTTTCAATTTTTTCTCCAGTAGATAAAATAGCCATATCTTTTATACCTAAATCAATTCCTAGTGATGAATTAGTTTTTGGTAGTTCTTGTATATCAACTTCACACAATAAAGAGATAAAGTACTTACCACTACCATTACGTGATATAGTAGCAGATTTTATTGTACCTTCTATTTTTCTATGTGCTTTTATTTTTATCAATTCTTTTAACTTTGGAAGTTTTAACCAACTTTCAAAAATATTTATAGTTCCATTTTGATTATTGGTTGTATAGCTTTGTACAGGATTTTTCTTAGATTTGAATTTAGGAAATCCAATAGATT
>NZ_JACSNP010000051.1 GCF_016900045.1 Fusobacterium mortiferum | reverse complement strand
GTGTCTGTAGCTCAGCTGGATAGAGCAACGCCCTTCTAAGGCGTGGGTCAGGAGTTCGAATCTCTTCAGACACGCCATTAAAAATTGGATCCATAGCTCAGTTGGTCAGAGCACTCGGCTCATAACCGAGTGGTCGCTGGTTCGACTCCAGCTGGATCCACCACTGCCCCGTTCGTTCAGTGGTAAGGACATCAGATTTTCACTCTGGAAACAGGGGTTCGATTCCCCTACGGGGTACCATTATTATAATAAGTGTTTCTAAGGTTGGAAGGCTATCCTAATTGGTAAGGAACCGGTCTTGAAAACCGGCGCCGCAAGGCTTCAGAGTTCGAATCTCTGGTCTTCCGCCATAAAATATGCCCAGATAGCTCAGTCGGTAGAGCAGGGGACTGAAAATCCCCGTGTCGGTGGTTCGATTCCGCCTCTGGGCACCACTTAAAAAGGTCTCATAGCTCAGTTGGGAGAGCACCTGCCTTACAAGCAGGGGGTCACAGGTTCAAGTCCTGTTGAGACCACCATTATATGGGGGTGTAGCTCAGTTGGTTAGAGCGCATGCCTGTCACGCATGAGGTCGCGAGTTCGACCCTCGTCACTCCCGCCAT
>NZ_JACSNP010000004.1 GCF_016900045.1 Fusobacterium mortiferum | reverse complement strand
TTATTTAGAATATAGTATTAAGAGTGGAAATTTAGATGTAGAGATAGGAGTAGAGGATTATATAATAGGTTTTTTTAAGGAGTTTGTTTCTTAATTATAATTTTTTAAGAATATAGAATAATTTTAAGGGATAATCAAAAGGGCTGAGTACTAGTATACTACTCATACTACTCAGCCCCTTCATTAATTATCAGCAAATAATTCACTAAATGTATTACAAGAAAGTAATTTTGTAAAATTTACATATTTTGGAGATTGAATTATTAACTTCCTATTTTTAGTATCATCTAAATACACATTTAATTTTTTATCTAATATTTTATAGAAAACTCTATACTTAGGTGGTTTAAATTCACTTATACTATATTTTTCAAATTTAATTATTTTACCAACTACTGTTATTTTTTTTTCAGTTACTGATTGATAGAGGGCAATATATTTTAGAACTTCTAATTTATTTTTAGAAATACTAAGATTTTCCCAAAAACCATTGTAAAAAAATTTTACTCCTTCTGGTCTACAAGGTACAATAATTGTATCTTTGTTATCCATATAATCTCCTTAAACTAAATTATTTATACGTAGGCTTTCATAAAGCATTTTTCTTCCAGAAAAATTCCAGTAAGTGATATCTTGCTCTATGAAAAGCCATTTTATAATCTTTAAAATTCCTTCAATCTCTATTCCTTTAGAAAAATGAAGATTTCTATATTCTTCATCTGATACTGCTTGGCATAAAAATAATTTATTGATTAAAGGTTTTACTTTTTCATATTCTAAATTATTTTCTTCCTTTTTTAAAATTAAATCTTGAATAATTTCCGAGTGGGTTGGTCTATCTTTAAATGGACCTATTAAACGAAACTGAACATCTTTTAAATGAACTGTGAAGTCCATTCCTTTATTTAAGTTGGCTGGTCTTAGTAAATAGATTTTTTTTCCAGTCGCTGTAGTTTCAACATAATAAATATATTTGCTACTTAGCTCCCCAGTTCCACTTCCCGCTTTTTCTTCTAAAAATTTTAGAATTAAATTTTTTCTGTAACTTTCTCTACTATTTCCGAGTAAATTAAAATAAATTTCTGTCATAAATACACCTCACTTTTCTTTATTAATTTATCATAAATATGAAAGAAAAGCAAATTATAGTGTATATTATAAAAATTAAAATTAATTGTAATAATTTTTTATTTTATCAATAAATTCTTGAAGTGTAGTTAAATTAAAAATACTAGGTATGTTATTATATGCCTCTTCTAGTTTATTTTTGGCTGAATTCCAGCCAGTTCCATCAGTTATCCAAATAAATTCAAAATTTTTATTTTGGTTAATTTTAGAAGCTATATCAATATAAGATCTAGAAGTTTCGTTTAGTTTTGAGCCTTGACCTGTATAAAAATTAACTTCGATTAAGTAAATTTTATCAGCAACAACTACAAAATCAAATTTTTTAATGTCGACACCAAGTGATGTCAGCTCTAGAAATTCAGTGGATTTAACTTCTTTTCTGTATGGAATATTATTAATTATAAATAGATTTTCAATAATTTTAGACATATTATCTCCACCTCTATTTTTTCTAGCATTACTATCTAGTCCTACTTCTATTCCATAAACATAATCTACTAAATTTTTAATATTGTGGTTTTGAAAAACTTCTTCCAATTTAGTTAGTTTAATAAATGTATAAATATCTTCTGGACTATCAAAAAAATCTTTTAAAGAATAAAATTTCCCATTATATATAGTTTTAACTTTATCATCTCTTACAGCAATAAGTATATTAAGGACTTCAAAAGATGATTTGTTTTCAGTATAAATTTCAGTAATAGCTTCCTTTAAATTTTCTTTTCCCAACAAATAATTTAATTGATTTAATTTTAATGAAACCTTATTAACATTATTTTTAACTTTTTCAAAATCAACAAAGTAATCTAGAGTAGCATTTGTTTCTTTTAATTGTGATAAAAATATATCAAAATTTGTTTTAGTTGTTACTTCTTGGAATAAAGTTAATTCAGCACTATTTTTTTCATCTATAGTAGAATTTATATTATAATTTTTAACTAAAATTTCTGTTATTTTACCTCTACCATTTCCTTTAGAATTAATATTTCTTCTAGCTTCAACTCTTTCTATATTAAAATTAGCATATAACTCATCAAAAAAATTATCATTAGAATCTAAAACTTTAGGATCAGAATTACTTAATAAAAATTTTCCACCAAGACTATTGATTTCTTTACAAAATTCAGCAAGTTCTACTTGAGCTGTATCATTAAAGCTACTCTTGTTATAATCTGTAAATCCATTTTTAGTTACAGGTCTGTATGGTGGGTCTAAATAGAAAAAAGTTGTTTGAGAAATTTCATTTTTTAATAGAAAGTATTCTCCCTCTCTAATATCTACTATTTTTTTACCATTTTTTTCTAAATTAAGCTTTTGAGAAAGTAATAATAAATTTTCTTCGTTAAAAGTACTTGCTACCTCTTTTTTTCCAAAGGGAACATTAAATTTACCTTTTGAGTTTTCTCTATAGAGACCATTAAAACAAGTTTTATTTAGAAAAATAAAATCTCTAGCTATTTTCAAAGAATTAGTATTTTCCGAATTAAATTCATCTCTGATTTGATAAAATAAATTTTCCTTATCTTTTAAAGAAGGTAAAGAGTTATAAGTATTTTCTAACTCAGATAACTCATAAATTAACCCCTTAATATCGTCTCTGATAATTTTATAGGTTGTAATTAATTTATGATTGATATCATTGATTATTATTTTTTCAATTTTAGTTTTTTCTATATTATCTAATATTGAAAAAAATAAAGCTCCTCCTCCAACAAAAGCTTCAATATATATTTTACAATCATATTGAAAGTTATCTAATAATACTGGTAGTAGTTGTGTTTTTCCACCTGCCCACTTTACAAAAGGTTTTATATTTTCTCTCATTTTTCCTCCTAGTTTGTTTCAGATATTTTAACATAGTTTTAAAAAATAATAAAAGTTTTTTTGTGAAAATTTATATGTTATGATAGAATTATAAATGGTTTTTCAAGAGTATGAATTGGTTATTAAATATTTGGAGTATACTAAGTTAAGTTCAAATCTTCGCACCACTTTGTAAATAACACTCCACTCAATGTGGAGTTTTTTTTATATCTTATTACAGAGTTAGATTAGATATTTGAGTGTTTTAAAAGGCAAAAAGTTAAAATTTAAAGAGATAAAATTATAGAATTGTCTATTTTTTTGTACTAGTAGTACTTTACAAAACCACTAAAAATATATTATAATTAAGAGAAAAGAGATAAATTAGGAGGACAACTGATGGTTAATGTAGAAAGAATGGTAAAGAATTTTGTTAATATGGCAAAGATATCTTCACCATCATTAAAAGAAAGAGAAGTTGCTGATTATATAAAAAGAGAGTTAGAAAGTATAGGATTAGAAGTATTAGAGGATAACGCTGGGGATAAAACAGGAGGAAACTCTGGAAATATAATTGGAATTTTAAGAGCACCAGGAAAGAAAAAAGTTTTATTAAGTGCACATATGGATACGGTATTACCTTGTGATAAGGTAACACCAATCATTGAAAATGGAGTAATAAAAAGTGATGGGACAACTGTTCTAGGTGGAGATGATAAGGCAGGAATAGCTAATATAATAGAGGCTATTAGAGTTATAAAGGAAAATAATATAGATCATCCAGAGATAATAGTTGTGTGTTCTATAGCTGAAGAGATAGGGTTATTGGGAGCGAAAAATTTTGAAATAGAGAAATATTCTCCAGATTATTCATTTATATTAGATTCAAGTGGGAAACCTGGAATAGCAATAGTTCAAACTCCATATTCAGCAAAGGGACAAATAAAAATAATAGGAAGACCAGCTCATGCAGGAATAGCTCCAGAAAATGGAATAAATGCTTTAACTGTTGCGGCTCATGCTATTACAAAATTAAAGCTTGGAAGAATAGATAGTGAAACAACTTCTAATATAGGAGTAGTAAGAGGCGGAGAAGCTGTTAATATAGTTATGCCAGAGGTAACACTTCAATATGAGGCAAGAAGTTTTTCGGGAGAGAAGTTGGATAACTTATTAAAAGAGACAGCTGATATTTTTGAGACAGTAGCAAAGGAGTTTGGAGCTAGTGTTGAAAATGGAGTAGAGAAGGGATATTCGGGATATCATTTAAAAGAAGATGATGAAATATTAAGATATTTTGAAAAAGCTTGTTCAAATGTAGGAATGGATTATGTAACAAAATCTACAGGTGGAGGAAGTGACTCAAACATATATAATGAAAAAGGATATAAAGCTTTAACATTAGCAATAGGAATGACAAAGGTTCACACTAAAGAGGAATACATAGAGATTCAAGATATGGTAAATACAACAAAATTAGTTGTAGAAGTTTTAAGGGAAATAGCATAAGATGTTACGTAAAAACAAAAGCTCTAGAAGTGCTAAAAGAAGAAAAGTGTATATAGCGGTAGCTTGTATATTTTTTCTGCTTTTGATATTTAAAGGGGCTATCAACCATGGTGTTGAACTAGTAAGTTATGTTGTTTTTCCTATTCAAAAAAAAATATATGAAATAGGGGATTATATAAAAAGAACAAAGGAAGCTATTGTAAGTTATCAAGAGATTTTAGAGGAAAATCAAGTATTAAAAAATGAGCAGATAAAGTATGATATCCTGCTATCTTATAATGAAAAAATATTAGAAGAGAATAGAAGATTACAGGAGATTTTAAAAATTAAAGAAGAAAAGAATTTAAATTTAAAAGTTGCCAAGGTTAACTTTAGAAATCCAAGTAATCTTTATACGAGATTTTATATAAATTTAGGTAAAAAAGATGGTGTAAAGAAAAATATGATAGTCCTATCAGGAGAAACCTTGATAGGGAAAGTTGGTAGAGTATATGAAAATTACTCTATTGTTGATATGATAACTTCTGAAAATTTTAATGTTAGTGCTTTAACTGAAAGTCAGATGCTTGGAATCATAAAGGGTAGTGATGAAGAGGATGGAACTCTATACTTTGAAGCAAATACATTCCAAAACAATATTGAGATAGGTGAAAAAATATATACCTCTGGAATAAGCGAGATATACCCAAAGGGATTATATATAGGAAAAGTATCAGAAATAGATGAAGATAATGGTGAATTATTTAGAAGTATCAAAGTAAAAAACGATATAGATATTCTTAATATGATGGAGGTATTAATTTTAATGCCAGAGGATAAAAAAGAGGTAAAAAATGGAAAAAATTAAGTATTTTCTTTTGTTTTTGATAATAAGCCTAATTACTTTTGGAAAAAGTATAGATAGTATAAAGGATATAACCTTTGAAGTAGAAGAAAAGCTGTATATGAATAATGATACAAAGAAAAGTGAATATGTCATAAAATATATTAAGCCTGATTTTATAAGAAAAGAGGTATTGAAACCTGAATTAAATAAAGGGGAAATATATATTTATAGTGAGGGAAAAAAAATAGTTTATCTTCCACTTTTTGACCAAATAAGTGAAGAAAGTATAGTTGATGGAGAAGATAGTACATTAGAGAGTTTAAACTATATTATGAAAGAGAAAGAGTTAAAAGATGGAGAGATGACTTTAAAAAATGGTATAACTTTGAAATTGGAGAAATTAAAAAAAGTATCAGGGTATACTTTACCAGAGAGCTTAACTATATATGATGGAAAGATTAAAGTAGCAAGTTTAAAAATAAAGAATTATAGGATAGATTCAAACTTAAATAGAGAGGAGTTAGCACTCCATGATTAAGTTTATCAATGACAACGGCATTGTGATAAATAAAAGGGATTTTGGAGAGGCTGATAGATATATAACTGTATTTACTGAAAATTTTGGAAAAATCGTATTTCTTTTGAAAGGGATTAGAAAGAGTAAGAAAAGAGAGCTAAATTCTGTAGATGTACTTACTCTTTCTAAATTTACTTTTTATAAAAAAGGTGAGGTATATACAGCATCTAACTTTCTAGGAGTAGATTCTTTTATGGAGATAAAGGGTAACTTAGAGAATTTGAGTTTATCACTTTATATTCTAGCTATTTTAAATGATATTTTGGTGGAGAATAATAGAAAAAAATCTCTATACCAAATTACAATAAAAACATTAAATTATTTAAAAAGTAGTGTGGATAGAAGGAATAACTATATTCTGTTGGGATACTACCTATATTATCTGATAAAAGATGAAGGGTTGAAGATTGATATGGGGGAGGGAGAGAACTTCTCCTACGAAAAATCAAGGTTTTTACTAGAAAACGAAAGATATACCTATAAGATTTCTCGCGAAGAGAAAGAGATAGTGGAGTTGTTTGTTGCAGGAAAGGTAAGAAATATTATAGAAGGTAGATATTTATTTGAAGATATAGAAAGGGTTGTAACTCTATTTGAAAAATATTTAAGTTTTCATTTAGGAGTTCAATCTAAATTAAAAAATTATATTATGGGGGTAGAGAATGATTAATATAGTAAAAATAACTGACTATATGTCAGAAGAATTAATTTCTCTTAATCTAAAAGCTAAAACAAAAGATGAAATATTATTAGAATTATCAAAATTGATGGAGACTTCGCCAAATATTTCAAATGAGGGCAACAACATATATAAATCTCTAGTGGAGAGAGAAAAATTAGGAAGTACAGGAATAGGAAAGGGAGTAGCAATTCCTCATGCTAAAACAGAAGCAGCTAAGGAGTTAACAATAGCTTTTGGTATAAGTAAAGAAAAGATAGATTTTAAATCTATGGATAATGAGGGAGTAAATATATTCTTTGTTTTTGCTTCACCAAATAAGGATAGCCAAATCTATCTTAAAGTGTTAGCTAGAATATCTCGTCTAATCAGAGAGGAGAGCTTTAGACAAGGCTTATTAGAGTGTAAAAGTGCAAGTGAGGTAATAGAGTATATTAGTAAGAAAGAATCAGTGTAGGTGATAGTTATGAGATGTCCATTTTGTGGGTCAGAAGATACAAAGGTAGTAGATAGTCGTTCATTTATGGAGGGTTTTTCTATAAAGAGACGTCGTGAGTGTATCCAGTGTGAAAAGAGATTTACTACATATGAAAAAGTGGAAGAGACACCTTTATACATAGTAAAGAAGGATAAAAGAAGAGAGAGATTTGATAGAAATAAACTTTTAAATGGTCTAATAAGAGCTACAATAAAGAGAAACATAAGTAGAGAAGAGCTGGATACCTTTGTTTTGGAGATAGAAAAGTACATTCAAAACTCACTAAAAAATGAGATAACAAGTCAAGAGTTAGGAGAGTTAGTGATGGAGAGACTTTTAGAGATGGACGAGGTAGCCTATGTTAGATTTGTTTCTGTATATAAAGAGTTTAATGATATAAAGTCTTTTATAGAATTAGTTGAAAATATAAGTAAAAATAGGAAAGGTGAGTAGATGAGAATACTTTTTATGGGAACTCCAGAATTTGCAGTACCATCTTTAGATGTATTAAATTCTGAATATGAAATAGTTGGAGCTTTCACAAAAATTGATAAGCCTAATATGAGAGGGAAGAAGATTAAATTCACTCCAGTAAAAGAGTATGCTTTAGAGCATAATATACCAGTATATCAACCAAATACTTTAAAAAGTGAGGAGACTCAAAATTTAATAAAGGAGTTAAATCCAGATTTAATAGTAGTAGTAGCTTATGGAAAGATATTACCAAAAGAGATAATTGAGATGCCAAAGTATGGAGTAATCAATGTTCACTCATCTCTACTTCCAAAGTATAGAGGGGCAGCTCCAATAAATGCAGCTCTTATACATGGAGAGGAAGAGAGTGGAGTAAGTATAATGTACATAGCTGAGGAGTTAGATGCTGGAGATGTAATACTTACTGTTAAAACAAAAATAACAGATGAGGACACTTTCTTAACTTTACATGATAGATTGAAAGAGTTAGGAGCAGAGGGGTTAATAGAAGCTGTAAGACTTATAGAGAAAGAGGAGGCACCAAGAACTCCACAAAATCACTCTGAAGCTACATTTGTAAGACCATTCTCAAAAGAGGATTGTAGAATAGATTGGAGTAAAAGTGAAAGAGAGATTTTCAACTTTGTAAGAGGAATGAATCCTTTCCCAAGTGCCTTTACAATTTGTGAGGATAAAATATTTAAGATATATGGAGTAAAGGAAAACTTCAAGACATATGAGAATGGAGTGTGTGGAGAGGTAGTAGATGTAAAAAAAGGTGAAGGGGTAGTAGTAAAGACTGGAAATGGAAGTGTAATACTAACTCAAGTAAAACCTGAAAATAAAAAGCTTTTAAATGGAGCGGATATAATCAACGGTGGAATGTTAAAAGTTGGAGATATCTTAAAATAGAGAGGGTAAAATGATAAAATTAGATGGAAAAGATTTGGCTCAAAGGATAAAATTACAACTAAAGGAAGAGACTTTAGAGCTTAAGGAAAGCTTGGGAAAAGTTCCGGGATTAGCAATTATTCTTGTAGGAGATAATCCAGCTTCAAAGATATATGTAAACTCTAAAATAAAGGGGTGTAGTGAGTTAGGATTTGAAAGTTTTGCTCACTTTTTACCTGAGGATACAAGTGAAGAGAAAGTTTTAGAGTTAATAGGAGAGTTAAATGAGGATGAGAGAGTAAATGGAATACTTGTTCAACTTCCTCTACCAAAACATGTAGATGAAAAAAAAGTAATAGATAAGATAGCACTAAATAAAGATGTTGATGGATTTAAACCAGAAAATCTAGGATTATTAATGTTAGGAGATAAAGACTCTATGCAACCATGCACTCCAGCTGGAATAATGGAGCTGTTAAGAGCTTATTCAATAGAGTTAGTTGGTAAAGATGTAGTAGTAGTAGGAAGAAGTAACATAGTGGGAAAACCTATGGGAAGTCTTTTAATAAATGAAGGTGCTACAGTAACTACATGTAATAGTAAAACAAAGGATTTGAAAGCTAAGACAAGTCAGGCTGATATGGTTATAATGGCAATAGGACAAGCAAAATTTTTAACTGAAGATATGGTAAAAGAGGGAGCTATAATAGTAGATGTAGGGATAAATAGAACAGAAGATGGTCTGTTTGGAGATGTAGATTATGATGGTGTAAGTAAAAAAGCCGCATATATAACTCCTGTACCTGGAGGAGTAGGACCTATGACAGTAGCTATGTTATTTGCTAACACTATGAAAGCTTTCAAAAAAGTTAATAATATAAGATAGAAGCAAGGGAGAAATTATGAAAAAAAATGAGAAAAGAGAGTACTATATAGTAGATAAAAGAATACTTCCAAACTCTATTCAAAGTGTAATTAAAGTAAATGATTTAGTACAACACACAAAAATTTCAAAGTATGAAGCTATAAAAAAAGTTGGAATAAGTAGAAGTACTTACTACAAATATAAAGATTATATAAAACCTTTCTTTGAAAGTGGAAAGGATAAAGTATTTAGTATTCATATGTCACTAGTAGATAAACCTGGAATATTAGCAAGTATTTTAAATATAATAGCTGGTGAAGATATGAATGTACTTACTATAGTACAAAATATAGCTGTAGATGGAATAGCAAAATCTACTATCTCTATTCAAACAACAGAGAATATGTTGAGAAAGATAGAGGGAATGTTAGAGAAAATCTCTGAAGTAGATGGAGTTAAAGATTTAAGAATAATAGGTAGTAACTAATATATAAAAATTATAAAGGAGAAAAATAATGAAAATAGATGTAAAAACTATAAAGGAATTAGCAGAAAATATTGAAAAATATAATTTAAATGAGGTAACTTTAGAGAGTGAAGGAGTAAAATTAGTATTAAAGAAAGAAAAGCCAGTAAAGGTTGAAGCAGTTCAAGTTCAACAACCAGTGGTGCAACAATATGTTGGAGTTCAAGAAGAGGTAGAGGTAAAAGAGGAAGTAGTAGAAGCTGGAGAGAAAGAGTGTATAACAGCTCCTATGGTAGGAACTTTCTATAAATCATCAGCTCCAGGAAACCCAGCTTTTGTAGAGGTAGGGATGAATGTTTCAGCTGGAGATACTCTATGTATAATTGAGGCTATGAAGCTTATGAACGAGGTAAAAGCTACTAAAAATTGTAAAATCACAAAAATATTAGTAGAAAATGGACAAACAGTTAAAAAGGGAGATAAGTTATTTGAAATAGAGTAGAATTTGATTTTTTATTCTATTTTATGGTAAAATAGTATTACATAAATTTTAGAATCTTAAGAAGGAGAGTGTAGAAGAAAATTGGACACGTACCAAAATATTTTGTTGTTAGTTGTATTAATTATGTTATCTGGATTTTTTTCGGCTTCTGAAACAGCTTTGACATCATTTAGAAGTATTCATTTAGAGAAATTTGAAGATGGAAAAAATCATAAAAAAGTGGAACTTTTAAAAAAATGGTTAACAAATCCAAACGAGATGCTGACAGGTCTTTTAGTAGGAAATAATATTGTAAATATTTTAGCTTCATCTATAGCTACTGTTGTAACGATTAACCTTTTAGGTGGGACTTCAAGTTCCTCAATAGCGATAGCTACTATCGGAATGACAATAATTATACTTATTTTTGGAGAGATCACTCCAAAGATTATAGCTAAAAATCAATCTGTAAAGATTGCTGGGATAGTAGTTACAATAATCTATTACTTTGCTTTAATTTTAAAACCTATTATAAAAATACTTATGATGATATCTAAGTTTATAGGAAGATTATTAGGTATAGAGATAAGAGATGAAGGGCTTATGATTACGGAAGAGGATATAATCTCTTTTGTAAATGTAGGGGAAGCTGAAGGTATTATTGAAGAAGAAGAAAAAGAGATGATACACTCAATAGTAGGATTTGGAGAAACAACAGCAAAAGAGGTAATGACTCCAAGAACATCTATGTTTGCTCTTGAAGGTGAAAGAACACTAGATGAAGTTTGGGATGAGATCATAGAAAAGGGATTTTCAAGAATTCCTGTATATGAAGATACTATTGATAATATTATAGGGGTACTATATTTAAAAGATATATTAGGGATTATAAAAGATGGAAAAACAGATACACCTATTAAAAACTTTATAAGAAGTGGATATTTTGTACCTGAAACAAAATCTATTATTGAAATTTTACAAGAGTTTAGAAGTATGAAAGTACATATAGCTCTAGTTTTAGATGAGTATGGTGGAATAGTAGGAATAGTAACTATTGAGGATTTAATTGAAGAGATTACTGGAGAGATTCGTGATGAGTATGATACTGAAGAGGAAGAGTTGATCCATAAGATAGATGAGAATAGTTATGAAGTAGATGGTATGATAGATATAGAAACTTTAGATAAAGAGTTAGCTATAGGATTGCCAGAGTCTGAGGATTATGAGAGTCTTGGAGGATTAATTGTTACTGAGATGGGAAGAGTAGCAGTAGTCGGAGATGAAATAATGATAGATAATGTTAGATTAAAAGTTTTAGAAGTAGATAAGATGAGAGTGTCAAAAGTATTAATTGAACTAAATGCGGGAGATAAAGTGGATGATCAAAAAAGTTAAAGCTTATTTTTATACAGGTTTAATAGCCTTACTTCCAATAATCTTAACTGTATATATATTTAACTGGATAGTTAGTATTATGATGAGTTTATTGGGAAATTCTTTTGTAACTATAATTATACAAAAACTTCTTCTCAAATTTGTAGAGGAGAGGGATATGGATTATTATTTTCAACTTTTAGTATATTTTATTTCGTTGGTAACAATGATAGTAGGAACATGCTTAGTTGGATTTACATTAAAGATAGTTTTTTTTGCAAGAATTATAAAAAAGGCTAAGGAACTATTTATAAAAATACCTTTAATTAAACAAGTCTATACTACAATTAGCCAAATAATAGATTTGACTATGTCTGATAGAGAGAAATCATATCAGAAAGTTGTAATAGTAGAATATCCAAGAAAGGGTATATATAGTATTGGATTTTTAACTTCAGAGGATAACTTTTTAATTAGTGAAGTTATTGGAAATGGAAAAAAGATGTGTAATGTCTTTATACCAACATCTCCAAATCCAACTTCTGGAATGTTTATTATAGTACCTGAGGATGAAGTAAAAATTTTAGATATTAAAATAGATGATGCTGTAAAATTAATAATATCTGGTGGAGTGATATTACCAGAGAAAAAGGAGATAGAGAGGGTTGAAAAATAGCCAAAAAACACTATTTTTAGGACTGTCAATATTTTTACTTGGATGTAGTAACACACAAAAAGATAATAAGGAGATAGAGTACTCGATATTACGTGGAGTGAACTTATCTAAACAGCAACAGTATGAGAAAGCTATGGTAGAATATCAAAAAGCTTATAGTTTAGACCCAGAGAATTTGATTCTTTTGAAGGAGTTGGGATATTGTTACTATCAATTTGGAGATTATAACAGAGCTAAAGAATTTTGGACAAAAGCTTTGGAAATATCTCCAAAAGATGATAATACAATAAAAAACTTAGCAACTCTTTACTATAAAGAGAGAGATTATGATAAAGTTTTTGATGTTGTAAGTCAAAGTTATAATCCTAATAGTGATTACTATTTAAAATTAAAGGCTTTAATAAATTATGAAACTGGAGATAAAATTGAAGCTTATGAGCTATTTAGGAAAATGAAAAGAGAAAGCTTTGATGAGGAGTGTACTTTAAAAAATATGGAGCTTTTAAAAGAGTTAGATAAAAAGATGGAGTTATACTCTTTTATGAGAGAGAGTTATCCAATTTTTATGGATAATAAAGAGTACACATTGAGATATACTCAAAATTTAGTAGAGCTTTATAATATGAATAGAGAGGCTCAGGAGATACTTTTAGATTACATTGTTAGAAATGGTAATGATGAGAATATTTTGTTACAATTAAGGGAGATGTACTTAAAAGATGGAGATATTCAAAAGGCTGAAAGTGTCTACAAATTAATAGTCAGATAGAATTTGAGGGGTAAAGAGAGAAAAAGAATAAAGAAAACGGAGTGAAGAGAATGGATTTAAAAAAATATGTAGCAAATGTAAAAGACTTTCCAAAAGAGGGAATACTATTTAGAGATATTACTCCTCTAATGAATGATGGAGAAGCTTTTAAAGCTGCTACAGATGAGATAGTAAAATTTGCAAAGGAACAAAAAGTAGATTTAATAGTTGGGCCGGAAGCAAGAGGATTTATATTTGGTTGTCCAGTTTCTTATGCTATGGGAATAGGATTTGTACCAGTTAGAAAACCAAAGAAATTACCTAGAGAGGTTATTGAATTTTCTTATGATTTAGAATATGGTTCAAATACTCTATGTATGCATAAAGATGCTATAAAACCAGGGCAAAGAGTACTTATAGTAGATGATCTTTTAGCTACTGGAGGAACTATGGAAGCTGCTGTAAAATTAGTAGAAGCATTAGGTGGAGTTGTAGCAGGTTTAGCTTTTTTAATTGAGTTAGAAGAACTTAATGGAAGAGAAAAATTAAAAGATTATCCAGTTTTAACATTAATGAAGTATTAAGCTAGAGAGAGTGAATGGATAGAGCCTAAGACAACTTCTTATCAGACTTAAATTAATTAATTTAAGTGGGGGTTGTTTTGGCTTTTTTTAATCACTCTCTTTAAAATTTTGGATAGAAAAGAGGAGTTATATGAATTATTGGGAAGAGATACTAAAAGAGATAGAGAAAAATAATCTAAAAGTTGATATTGAAAAGATTAAATTGGCTTTTTTCTTTGCGGAAGAGTGCCATGAGGGACAGTATAGAAAATCTGGTGAAGATTATATTATGCACCCTGTTGAAGTTACAAAAATTTTAATAGATATGAAGATGGATACAGATACTATTGTAGCTGGAATATTACATGATATAGTTGAAGATACATTGATTACTTTAGCGGATATTAAGTATAACTTTGGAGATACAGTAGCAACTTTAGTAGATGGAGTTACTAAGCTAAAAACTCTTCCTAATGGTACTAAAAAGCAAGATGAGAATATTAGAAAAATGATTCTGGCTATGGCTCAAAATTTGAGAGTAATAATTATAAAGTTAGCTGATAGACTTCATAATATGAGAACTTTAAAATATATGAAGCCAGAGAAACAGATTGCTATATCTCAAGAAACTTTGGATATATATGCTCCTCTTGCACACAGATTAGGAATAGCCAAAATAAAATGGGAGTTAGAGGACTTAGCCCTACGTTATTTGAAACCAAAGGAGTATATGCACATCAAATCTTTAGTTGACTCTAAGAAAAAAGAGAGAGAGGACTACATAGAGGAGTTTATAGAAAAAATAGTAACTTTACTTCATGAAAGTGGAATAAAGGGAAGTGTAAAGGGAAGATTTAAACACTTTTACAGTATCTATAAAAAGATGTATGAAAAGAATAAAGATTTTGATGACATATATGATTTGATGGGGGTAAGAATAATCGTAGGAACTGAGGGAGAGTGTTACAATACCCTTGGAGTAATACATAGCCATTTTAAACCAGTACCAGGAAGATTTAAAGATTATATAGCTGTGCCTAAGTCAAATAACTATCAATCAATTCATACCACTATAGTTGGACCTCAAGGAAAGTTTATAGAGATTCAGATAAGAACAGAGGAGATGGATAAGGTAGCTGAAGAGGGAATTGCAGCCCACTGGAGTTATAAGGAGCATACTAAGGTAACTAAGAGTGATCAAGTCTATGGTTGGCTTAGAAATATACTTGAGTTACAAAATGAGACAGAGACAGCTCAGGAGTTCATAGATAGTGTAACTAAGGATATAATGAATGAGACAGTATTTGTTTTTTCACCTAAGGGGGATATAACAGAGTTACCACAAGGGGCTACTCCATTAGATTTTGCTTTTGCTATACACACACAGATAGGATGTAAATGTGTAGGAGCTAAGGTAAATGGGAAGATAGTAACATTAGATTATAAGCTTCAAAATGGAGATAGAGTTGAGATAATAACATCTAAAAACTCTAAAGGACCTAGTAAAGATTGGTTGGATATAGTTGTAACACATGGAGCAAAGAGTAAGATTAGAAAGGTTCTAAAGGATTTAGTAAGAGACCAGACTATAAAAATTGGAAGAGAAAATCTTGAAAGAGAGCTTGGAAAACTTGGTATAACTCTGAAAGAGATGGAAGAGGATCCAATTATTAAAAAACATATGGAAAAAAATAATATCACATCACTAGATGAGTTTTATTACCATGTTGGAGAGAAGAGAAGTAAGATAGATGTCATTATAGATAAGCTTAGAACTAAGATAGAAAAAGAGAGAAAGATAGAGAATATTAATATTGAAGAGTTAATGGAGAAGAAAAAAGAGAAGGAAAAGAGCTCTTCAAGTAAGAATGATTATGGAATAGTAATAGATGGAGTAAATAATACTCTAATTAGATTTGCTAGATGTTGTACACCACTTCCTGGAGATGATATCGGTGGATATGTAACTAAATTGACAGGGATAACTGTACATAGAAGAGATTGTAAAAACTTTCAAAGTATGGTGGCTCAAGACCCAACTAGAGAGATAGAGGTAAATTGGGATAGTAAGATATTAGACCAGAAAGAGAATAAATATAAGTTTACATTCAATGTGCTGGTTTATGATAAACCAAATGTACTTATGAATATAATAAACTTAATAGCAAATCATAAGATTCACCTAGTTACAATAAATAGTAATCAGATAAATAAAAATGGTGAAAACTTTATGAATTTCCAAATTACAATAGAGATTTCAAATAAAAATGAGTATAAATATCTATTGAATAATATGTTAAAAATGAAAGAGATAATATCAGTAGATAGATCATAGATAGGAGAGAAAATGGCAAGAAAATTACCTGTAACTTATGAGTTACAAAAAAAATCTGGAAAGGCTAGAGCTGGAAAGATAACAACTCCTCATGGAGAGATAGAAACACCAGTATTTATGCCTGTTGGAACACAAGCTACAGTAAAGGCTATGACACCAGAAGAGCTAGAGGCTATAGGTTCACAAATAATATTAGGAAATACTTATCACTTATATTTAAGACCAAGTGATGAGTTAGTAGCAAAGTTTGGAGGACTTCATAAGTTTATGAATTGGAATAAACCAATATTGACAGATAGT
The DNA here is from genome assembly GCF_016900045.1 of Fusobacterium mortiferum. GTDB lineage: Bacteria > Fusobacteriota > Fusobacteriia > Fusobacteriales > Fusobacteriaceae > Fusobacterium_A > Fusobacterium_A pullicola. The sequence goes on along the minus strand of NZ_JACSNP010000004.1, from coordinate 121,729 downwards.
GGAGGATTCCAAGTATTTAGTTTAGGAGCTCTAAGAAAGATAACAGAGGAGGGAGTAAGATTTAGTTCTCACCTAGATGGGTCAAAACACTTCTTAACTCCAGAAAAATCTATAAATATTCAAAATAACTTAGGTTCAGATATAGTTATGCTGTTTGATGAATGCCCTCCAGGGATGTCATCAAGAGAGTATATGATACCATCAATAGAGAGAACTACAAGATGGGCAAAGAGATGTATAGATGCTCACAAAAGACCAGATGAGCAAGGATTATTTGCAATTGTCCAAGGTGGAATATATGAGGATTTAAGAGATAAGAGCTTAAGAGAGTTAAGTGAGATGGACGAGCATTTCTCTGGTTATGCAATAGGTGGACTTGCTGTAGGAGAGCCGAGAGAGGATATGTATAGAATATTAGATTACATAGTTGAGAAGTGTCCAGAGAGTAAACCAAGATACCTTATGGGAGTAGGGGAGCCACTAGATATGTTAGAGGCTGTAGAGTCAGGTATAGATATGATGGACTGTGTACAACCTACTAGAATAGGAAGACATGGAACAGTATTTACTAAGTATGGTAGATTAGTAATAAAAAATGCTATGTACGCTGAAGATGATAGACCTCTTGATGAGGACTGTGATTGTTATGTATGTAGAAACTTTAAAAGAGGATATATCAGACATCTTTTTAAAGCTGAGGAGATATTGGGACAAAGACTTGCTACATACCATAACCTATACTTCTTAATTAAGCTTATGAAAAATGCAAGAGAGGCTATTTTAGAGGATAGATTTGTTGAGTTTAAAGAGGAGTTTATCAGAAATTATAATATGGGAAAAAACTCTGAATGGATAAAACCTAAAAAAATAGGTGAATAGAATTAATTTAAAATAGAGTTAAAAATAGGTTAAAATTTGAGAGAGGTTTTACTTAAAGAATTAGTGTGAGTGTACTAATTTTAAGGGTGAAACCTCTCTTTTTTATGTAAAAATTTATTTTACTTCTATTTTACCTTTTTTTTACTGAAAATTAATAGAGAATTAACATCTGTTGAATAGAATAATAGAGTAAAGATAAGAGAAATAGGAGGAAAGAATAGTAAATGTTAATTAAAGGAAGTTTTGATTGTACAAAAAATGTTGAAAAGCTTGAGTACAATTTCTTAGTTGAAGAGGGAGTAAAGGAGATAGAGCTGATTATAAAGAAAGGACCTTTTCAACATGTAATAATACAACTTGTAGATAGTAAAGGGAAGTATAGAGCATTGACTTCATTTAAAACTTTTGAAAAGGAGTATTACATCAGTAAAGATAATAAAAAAACTTCTAACTGCTGTATAGCTGGAGAGATTCCAGCTGGAGAATGGAAGGTAAGATTATTAAAGAATTATATAGTAGATAGTGAATTTGAGATTGAGATATTAGGAAATAGAGAGATAACAAATGGTGAAACTAAGTTTAAAGATGTGGTATTAACTGAAAGATTTGCAGATAAAAAAGAGTGGTATTTTGGAGAGTTACATAATCATACAAGGGTTTCTGATGGAAAGATATCTTTAGAAGAGTTAGAAAAGGAAATAGTTGAGAAGAAGTTGGACTTCATATTCCCAACAGAGCATAACAGTGTATTAACTAAGTATCCCAATATAGATATTCCTGTAATACCATCAACGGAGTTAACTTTAGATGATTTAGGACATTTTAATTTCTTTGGGCTGAAAGAATTTATTGATTACTACTCACTTATTGAAGAGGGAGAAGCAAAAGAGGAGAGTTTAAGGAAAATATTTGAAAAGGTGAAGAGCATAGGTGGAATGATATCTTTAAATCACCCATTTCACAATAGTCGTAGAATGCCTTTAGGACTTATGTATAATATAGATTTAGAGAATTTAGACTTTTTAGAGGTAATAAATTCACCTACAGTGGAGGGAAGAAATCCTTACTATGATAAGAAAGCTTTAGAGGCTTTAGATATACTTTGGAGTAATGGATACAAGGTATTTGCTGTAGCTGGAAGTGATAATCATGGAATGGTTTTAGGAGATCCTTTGAACTATATAAGATTAGATGAGTACTCAACAGATAATATCTTAAAGAGTTTAAAGCTTGGAAGAAGCTATGTATCTAGAATAGGGGAGTTAGAGTTAGAGTATAGAAACAATGGAAAGCTAATATATCCAGGGGAAGAGGTAAAGGGTAAAGTAGAGATAAAAGTTAAGGGAGATAAAAACCTAATTTGGAAAGTTATAAAAAATAATAGAGTTATTGAGACAGTTGAAGGGAAAGAGCTTATCGCAGCTCATGAAGTAGATGAAAAAGAGTACCTAAGGGTAGAGGCTACTGATATAGACCATGAGATTTTTGTAGTAATAAATCCAGTTCATAATTCTATAGATAGAGTAGAGCCTCAGATAAAAAAATGGTTTGAGATAAAAGACTCAATCTGGAGGGAGTAGAGAATGAAAAATAGAACAAACGAGATAAATGGAAGGATATTTTTCCTACCAGCTCTAATAATTACAATAATATTCTATATCTATCCATTATTAAAGACAGTATTATACTCATTCTATTTTACAGGAAATAGTGGAGAACTAATTGAGTTTGCTGGGATAGAAAACTATATAGAGCTATTCACAGATAGCAATTTCTACTATAGTTTGTATGTAACTTTTAAGTTTGTATTCTACACGACGATATTTAGTATTTTAGTATCTCTGTTTTTAGCAATACTTTGTAATGAAAAGTTAAAAGGGATACCGATGTTTAGAATATTTTTCTCATCTACAATGGGAATATCAGTTTCAGCCGCTTCTACTATAGTTTTATTTATGTTTCACCCAAGTGTAGGAATTATAAATTCGATTTTAGTTGAGCTAGGATTTTTACCAATTAACTGGTTTACAGATAGTAGATATACACTGATGGCAGTGATAATCTCAACTGTATGGATGAATATTGGATTTGGATTTATCGTTCTAACTGCTGGATTACAAAATATAAGTACAGAGGTAGAGGAGAGCTGTATGATAGATGGAACAGGATATTTTTCAAAGTTATTTAAGATAACACTACCTCTAATTAGCCCGAGTCTATTTTATCTTCTGATAACAACTACTTTAAAATCTTTCCAAAGTTTTGGACAGATAGATATTATGACAGATGGAGGACCAGCTAACTCTACAAATATTCTTGTGTACAGCCTATATAGAACAGCTTTTGTAGATTATAGATTTGATTATGCAAGTGTAAAGGGAGTTATCCTACTGATAATAATTACAATAGTTATGTGTATAAAGTTTAAATTAGAAAGGAGAGTACATTATTAAGATGAAAAGTAAAATAAATTTTAATAGAGAGAATATCAATAAGCTAATATGTTATGCAATCTTAATTTTTATGACAATAATAGTGTTCTCACCAATCATATACGCATTTTTAACAAGTTTTATGAGCAATAGAGATATAATGGCTGGAAGATTATTCCCAGAAACTTTCAGCTTTGAGAACTACAAGGTATTGAAGGATAAGATACCAATAGGAACATTTTTCTATAACTCTCTTGTTGTCTCTATCTTAGGAATGATATTCCAAATAATAACGTGTAGCTTAGCTGCATATGCTGTGGTTTTCATAGAGTTCAAAGGGAAAAAAGGAATGTACCTACTTATATTACTATCTATGTTCATACCTTGGGAAGCGATATTTATTCCAAACTACATTACAGTGTTGAGAATGAACCTTATAGATACAAAACTAGCTATACTACTTCCATTTTTAACAAATGGACTGGGAGCTTTTCTGATGGTTCAACAATTTAAAAGCTTGAGTAAATCCTTAGTTGAGGCAGCTCAAATAGATGGATGTAGTCATATCTATATCTATTCAAAAATAGTTATGCCTCTTTCAAAATCAATACTTGGAACTTGGGGGGTGTATTCATTCTTAAATCTATGGAATATGTATCTATGGCCACTGATGACATCTACAAGACCAGAATCAAGAACTATTCAAATAGGGTTGAGAATGATGAATATGTCAGATGGAATAGCTGACTATGGAGTTATAATGGCAGCTGTAATAATGGTTACAATACCATCATTATTGGTTCTATTTTTAGGACAGACACAGTTACAAAAGGGAATTACAAGTGGAGCAGTAAAAGAATAAGATTAAAAATCTAGATTGAGATAAATTGGAGGAGAATTATGAGAGTAAAAACAGCGGTATCACTATTACTTTTAGGAATATCAACAATGGCAGCAGCTAAGGAAAAGATAGTATTTTGGCACGCAATGGGAGGAAATTTCCAACCAACATTGAATAAGATAGTAGAGGAGTATAACAAGTCACAAGATGAGTATGAGGTAGAAGCTCTATATCAAGGTTCTTATCAAGAGACTTTAAATAAATTTAAAAGTGTACAGGGGACAGATAAGGCTCCAGCTCTAGTTCAATTAAATGAGATTTCAACAGAGTATATGTATAATAGTGGAGCTATTACTCCTATGCAAAACTTTGTAAATAGAGATAGTTATGATTTAAGTAAGTTAGAGGATACATTGATAAACTACTATACAATAAATGGAACTCTTTATTCAATGCCTTTTAACTCTTCAGCATCAGTTTTACTATACAATAAAGATGCTTTTAAAGAGGTAGGGCTTGACCCAGAGAAAGCTCCAAGAAGTTATAAGGAGATAAGTGAAGCAGCTAAGAAGTTAACAAAGGGAACTGAGAGATATGGTTTTGCAATGATAATGGACGCTTGGTTTATAGAGCAATTATTAGCAAATGAGAATACTCTATATGTAAATGAGGAGAATGGAAGAGCTGGAAAGGCGCCAACTGGAGTGGCATATGAAGGGGATAAGATAAAAGCTATCTTCTCTTGGTTAAATGATATGTACCGTACAAATACAGCAACTTCATATGGAAAGGAGTATCAAAATACAAGAGCAGCTTTCCTTTCTGGAAAAGTTACTATGTATATGGATAGTTCATCTGGAATACAACAGTTGACTGAATTAGCAGATTTTGAAATAGGAACAGCTTATGTTCCAAGTGAGAGTGGAGAGTTTGTAGGAGTACCTATAGGGGGAGCTAGTTTATGGGTAACAAACTCTGTACCTACAAAGCAACAGGAAGCGGCTTGGGACTTTATAAAATATGCTGTTTCAAAGGAGAGTCAAGCACTTTGGGCTTCTTCAACAGGGTATTATTCAGTTAATAAAGAAGCGTACAATTTAGACTTATTAAAAAATGACTTAGAGAAAACTCCACAAAAATTGGTTGCTGTAAATGAGATAAAAAATACTAAAAAGACTCCAGCAACTTCAGGGGCAGTAGTTGGAGTATTCCCAGAGCTTAGAAAATTAATGACAGATGCTATGGAGAAAGTATATGTTGGAAATGAGAAATTAGATAAGGTAATTGATAAAGTTGTTAAAGATTCTGATAGAGTTATTAAAAGATATAATAGACTAAACAAGAGTAAATAGATTATAATAGAGATATATGTAGTAAGTTATAGGAGGTAGAAAAGTGGCAAGAGTTACACTAAAACAAGTTGAAAAACAGTATCCAAATGGATTTAAAGCAGTACATGGGATAAATTTAGATATTAAAGATGGAGAGTTTATGGTTTTTGTAGGACCATCAGGTTGTGCAAAATCAACTACTCTTAGAATGGTAGCAGGTTTAGAAGAGATAACTGGAGGAGAGATTTGGATAGGTGATAAACTTGTAAACGATCTACCTCCAAAGGATAGAGGAATAGCAATGGTTTTCCAAAACTATGCACTATATCCACATATGACAGTTTATGAAAATATGGCTTTTGGATTAAAGATGGCTAAGGTACCAAAAGATGAGATAGATAGAAGGGTAAAGGAAGCAGCAGAGAAACTTGAGATTACTCAATTTTTAAATAGAAAACCAAAGGAGATGTCAGGAGGGCAAAGACAAAGGGTAGCAGTAGGAAGAGCTATCGTTAGAAAGCCAGATGTTTTCCTATTTGATGAACCGCTATCTAACTTAGATGCAAAATTAAGAGTATCAATGAGGGTTAAGATAACTCAACTTCATAAACAACTAAAGGCAGAGGGACAAAATGCTACAATGATATATGTAACACATGACCAAGTGGAAGCTATGACAATGGGAGATAGAATTTGTGTACTTAATTTTGGAAAGATTATGCAAGTTGATACACCTCTAAATCTATATAATAAGCCAGCAAATAAATTCGTAGCAGGATTTATTGGTTCACCAGCTATGAACTTGGTAAAAGTTAAGTTGGTTTCTAAAAATGAAAAATTATATGTAAAATTATCAAATGATGAACTATTAGAACTTCCTGAAGCAAAGGCTGAAAAGGTAAAAGATAGAGTTGGAGAGGAGTTCTGGTTAGGTATAAGACCAGAAAATATAGGAAATAGATTAACAGCTCCAGAAGGGGTAGAGAAAAACTTTGTAGAGGCAAAGATAAACCTTGTAGAGCAGATGGGTAATGAGGAGTTTGTGTATTTTATGCTAGGGGATACACAATATACAAGTAGAATACCAGTTGAAAAATCTACAGGAGCAAACTTTAGTGAGAAGGAAAGTTTTTATTTTGATATGAATAAGTGCCACCTTTTTGATATGGCTACAGAAAATAATGTAACTTTATAGAGATAAGATACTACTGCCACCTAGTATAAAAATTTATAAAAAAATTTTTATTTTAATCTTCCTTTAATAATTGAACTATATAATAGATTCATAATGAAAGAGAGATTTAGGAGGTAGTAGTATGAAAGATGTAAATATTAAAAAATTTGGAAAAAAGTTTTTAGTGGGTTTAGGGTTATCTGTCTTCATGCTTGGGATAGGAGGAGTAACTTATGCAGACTCTTTAAAAGAAAAACAAGCAAAGGAGATAGAGCAAAGACTCATTTTAAACAAGGTTTCAAAGAGTGGATTGAACTTGATTAGTTCAGATGAAGCAAAGGATATAGCACTAAAAACAGCAGAGGTAAATCCTAAAGAGGTACAATATATCAAGGCGAAGCTAGAAGAAGAGGATGATTACAAGATTATAAAGGGAAAAAGAGTAAACTATGTGTATGAAGTAGAGTTTTTACACAATGGTTTTGAGTATGAGTTTGATATAGATGCTGAAACAAAGGAAGTTATAAAAATTAAAGTTGATTCTTGGCAGGATTAAAAAATAAAGAGAGTTTCTACCTAGAGAAGAGTAGAGCTCTCTTTTTTTATGTCCAAGGAAATTGTTAATTATTTGAAGAATAAGTTAATTTATGAAAAAACTGGATTAGTTAAATAGAAATAAAAAAAACACTCCTTCGTCTGAAAGAGTGCTATAAACAAAGATGGTGCCTAGAAATGGATTCGAACCATCGACCGTACGGGTATGAACCGTATGCTCTAGCCAACTGAGCTATCTAGGCATGGTGGAGATAAGCGGGATCGAACCGCTGACCTACGCAGTGCAAGTGCGTCGCTCTCCCAAACTGGGCTATATCCCCAGATGAAATGGAGCGGGAAACGAGGGTCGAACTCGCGACATTCAGCTTGGAAGGCTGACGCTCTACCAACTGAGCTATTCCCGCATTGCTCATCACAAAAATTATATTATCATAATAATAAAAATAAGTCAAGAAAAAAATGAAAAAATTTTAGTTTTTTTTATTTTAAGAATATTAAATATTATGATATAATAACTGAGTAAAAAAATTATAAGAGTGAGACAGGAGAAGAAAATGAAAAAAATCTATTTAAGTATAGTTGGTATAGTAGTTTTATTATCAATAGTGTTAGGAGGGTACCTATATTTTCAAATTGAAGGAAAAGAGGAGTATAATACAACCCTTACAATTGAAAAAAATCAACCTCTTATGAAATCTTTAGCTCCACTTTCTAAGTCAGATAGTTTAGTATTTAAAATCTATCTAAGATTTAGAGATGGAGGAAAAAGAATAAAAGCTGGACAATATCATATTGAGGGAAATTACTCACTAAAGGAGATAATAGATATACTAGAATCTGGTAAGGGGAGAATGGTAAAGGTTACAATACCAGAAGGTTTTAGTATAAAGCAGATTGTGGAACATTTAGAAAAAGTTGGACAGATACAAAAAGATGAGTTTTATGCAGAATTAAATGAAGCAAGTAAGTGGTTTCCATATCCTACACCAGATGGAAATTTTGAAGGGTATCTATATCCAGAAACATATTTCTTACCTGAGAGCTATGATGAGAAAATCTTAGTAGAGACGATGTTAAAGGAGTTTTTAAAGAGATTCCCAGTTGAAAAATATTCAAATAAAGATGAGTTTTATCAAAAATTGATAATGGCTTCTATACTAGAGAGGGAAGCTATGGTAAAGAGTGAAAAACCAATAATGGCATCTGTATTCTACAATAGAATGAAAAAGGGAATGACACTATCTTCAGATGCAACAGTAAACTTTGTATTTGATTATAGCAAAAAGAGGATTTATTATAAGGATTTAAAGGTAGACTCACCATATAATACTTATAAATATAAGGGGTTACCACCAGCACCGATATGTAATCCAGCTGTAGATTCTGTAGAGGCAGCTTACAATCCAGCTGATACAGATTATCTATTCTTTGTGGCAAAGGGAGATGGAAGTCATTATTTTAGTAGAACATATAGGGAGCATCTAAAATTTCAAAGGGATAATAAGAGATAAAATTAGAAAGAGATAGTTGAGGAGTAGATAATGAAAAAAATTGTTTTAACTGCAATAAATAGTCAATATGTGCACTTAAATGTGGCTGTAAGATATTTAAAGAAGTATGTAGAAAAAAATAGTGATATAAAATTAGATATATATGAAACTAATATAAATAATCAGTTGATGAATATTATAAAGGACCTATTTGAAAAACAACCAGATATGATAATCTTTTCAACATATATTTGGAACAAAGAGTATGTATTTTCAATAACTAAGGAATTGAAGAAGATACTTCCAGATGTAAAGATAGCCTTAGGAGGACCAGAGGTATCTTATGAATGGGATAAGATTATGGCAGAAAATCAAGAGATAGATTATATATTTACGGGAGAGGGAGAAAAGGTTTTACTTAATTTCTTTACAAAGGATATATCAGAGGTAAAGGGAGTTGTATATAGAGAGGGAGATAACCTAAAATACAACGGGATAGAGCCTCTAATAGAAAATCTGGATATAATTCCATTCCCATATGATGACGAGGAGTTACAAGATAGAACAAAGATATTTTATTATGAGTCTTCAAGAGGGTGTCCATTTAATTGTTCCTACTGTATGTCTTCTATTGATAAGAGTGTTAGATATTATTCCATAGATAGAACAAAGGAGGACTTAAAGAGATTTATAGACTCTCCAATAAAGCTTTTAAAATTTGTTGATAGAACTTTTAACTTGAGTAAAGAGAAGTATATGGCAATATGGAGATTTTTATTGGAAAACTATAGAGAGGGGATAACTTTTCACTTTGAGATAAATGCCAATATCTTTGATGATGAGACATTGGATTTTTTAGAGACAGTGCCAAAGGGATACTTCCAATTTGAAATAGGGGTACAAACAATAGATGCTCAGGCTATGAAAAGTATTGGAAGAATAAATAAATTGGAGAAGTTAGAACATAACATTAGAAGAATAAGTAGAAATATACATCTACACTTAGATTTAATAGCTGGATTACCATATGAAACTTATGATAAGTTTAGAGAATCTTTTGATTATGTTCATAGATTAAAACCAGAGATGATACAACTTGGATTTTTAAAGCTTTTAAAGGGAACAAAGATGTATGATGAGAGAGAGAAATATAGATATAAGTATTTTTCTAAGCCACCATATGAGGTATTCTCAAATGAGTTTATAAGCTTTGCTGAGATGGTAAAATTAAAAAATCTTGAAAAAGTTTTGGATTTTTATTATAATTCAGAGAAATTCCCAGAGAGTGTACAATGGATAATAGAGAATCACTATGAAAGTGCTTTCTCTTTTTATGAAGATGTGGCAGATTATTTTGACAAGAGAGGATATTTAAAAGTAAATCACAAAGAGAGTACTCTTTTTACACTTTTATATGAGTTCTATTTAGATAAGGGATTAAAAGAGAGAGAGATATTTGTAGAGTATTTAAAATATGATTATTTAATGTTAGGGAAAACTGGATTTTATCCAGAGTGGTTTAAGAGTGAAAAAGATGGAGAGCTTTATGATGAGCTTATCAGAGAGAGAAACTATAAGAGTATTAGAGAGGGACATAAAAATAGTGAGCTAGAGAGATTTAGCTACAATATTTTTACTAAGGAATTTGAGGATATATATGTGTTCTTTGACTATAGAGATAGAAGTAGTAAAGTGATAAAAAAATTAGTATAGTAATAAAGTAAAAAATATATAAAATTCTTTGGAAAAATACCTTGATTTATGTTATAATTTTATGAAAAGAGTGATTTTATGAGATTATTTGAAAAGATAGCAAATAAGAATAAAAAAGAAGCTCTAATAGAGAGTGGAGATAGAATAGTAGTTGGTTTTTCTGGAGGTCCAGATTCTGTTTTCTTAGTGGAGATGCTTCTAAAATTAAGAGAAAAATTGGATTTTAATATTGTCTTAGTGCATATAAATCATCTGTTAAGGGGTGAGGAGGCACAAAGAGATGAGGATTTTTCTATAGAGTATGGAAGAAGTAGAGGATTGGAGGTCTTTGCAAGAAAGATAGATATTACCTCTCTTGGTAAAGAGAAGGGACTATCATTGGAAGAGGCTGGTCGTGAAGGGAGATACAGTTTCTACAATGAAGTATTGGAGAAAACTAACAGCAATAAGATAGCTTTAGCCCACAATAAAGATGACCAGATAGAGACTTTTCTCTTTAGATTGACAAGGGGAACAGGGCTTTCTGGACTAGAGGGAATAGCTTCTAAAAGAGATAGATATATTCGTCCAATCTCTGAGATATATAAGAGTGATATAGTGGAGTACCTAGATAGTAACAGTATAGCTTACTGTATAGATAGTACAAACTTAGAAAATGAGTTTACTAGAAATAGTATAAGACTAGACTTAATTCCTTTTATTGAAAATAGATATAATCCTAAATTTAAAGATAAGATTTTCTCACTTATAGAGGAGATTAGAGATAATAATCTTTTTATTGAAAAGGAGATAGAGAGCTTTGCTAATCAAAGTGAGATAAAAATAGATGAAATTTCAAGTTTTCCTAAGAGTATAAGGGGTAAAATTTTAAGCAACTATCTTTATAAATATGGATTAGAAGTAAATAGAAAGAAAATCTCTCTTATTGAAAGTATATTGGAAAAGGGTGGAACTCAAGAGATATCACTTGATAGTGAGTATATATTAAAAAAAGAGTATAACATATTAAAAGTAGAGAAAAAAAATGTTTTAAAAGATGAGATTCAAGAGATTAGATTTGAGATACCTGGTAGAGTAGAGTATGGAGAGTATGAGATAATAGCAGAGTTTACAGAGAGAAAAGAGCAAAATAGAAATTGTTTCTATACTAATCTCAAAGTAGGAGATACTCTTATGGTAAGAGGGAGAAAAGATGGGGATAAGATAACTCCAACAGGTATGAAGGGGGAAAAAAAGCTAAAGGATATTTTTATAAATGAAAAAATAGGTAAAGAGAAGAGGGATTATATTCCTCTTGTAGTCTATAACAATGACATTGTCTGGATAGCTGGTATTAGAGGAAATGAAAAATATAGTAGTTTGATGGACAAATGTATAAAATTAAGTGTGAGGAGGACAAGATAATTGAACAACAAGGATTTATTTGATGAAAACGAAAATCAAAAAATAGAAGAGAAGGAAAAAGAAAAACCTACTGAAGAGAAAGAGGAAGAGAAAAAATCTGAAGAACCAAAAGTTGATGAAGAGAGAAAAAAAGAGTTCGAAGATGAGGTAAAAGAGAGAAAAGAGGAGCTAAGAAATAAGCTTAAAGAGGGAATGTCTCAGAAAAAAGATGATAAAGAGGATAAGGAAGAGGAGAGCAAGTTTAAACAATTAGGTGGAAAATTTAACTTTAAAGGTTTCATCATGTTGCTTTTCATAATTACTTTAGTAATGTCTTTACCATCAATGTTATCTGGAACAGGAAAAACACCGAGCAGTGAGATATCATACAGTGAATTTGTCCAATCTGTAAAAGATGGAAAAATTAAAAAAGTAGATGAAAAAGAAGGGTATGTTTACGGTTATACAGCTGATGAGAAGGAAGTATACAATGCTAGAATGATAACTGATAGACTAGGTGGAGATGCTAAATTAGTTGATATCATTGAGGAAAATGGAGCAACTATAAAATCTGTAGCACCTCAACAGATGCCACTACTTCTAAATATATTAATATCTTGGTTCCCAATGTTACTACTAATTGGGGTATGGATATTTATGATGAACAAGATGGGAAAAGGAAATGGTGGAGGACCACAAATTTTCAATGTAGGAAAATCTAAGGCAAAGGAGAACGGAGAAGATGTATCTAAGGTAACTTTTGCAGATGTTGCTGGAATTACAGAGGCAAAAGTGGAATTAGAAGAGGTTGTAAAATTCTTAAGAGAGCCTGAGAAATTTAAGAATATAGGAGCAAGAATACCTAAAGGGGTACTTTTATTAGGGGCACCTGGAACAGGTAAAACTTTACTTGCAAAGGCTGTAGCTGGGGAGGCAAAAGTTCCATTCTTCAGTATGTCAGGTTCTGAATTCGTAGAGATGTTCGTAGGGGTAGGAGCTTCAAGAGTTAGAGACCTATTTAGTAAGGCTAGAAAAAATGCTCCATGTATAATCTTTATAGATGAGATAGATGCTGTAGGTAGAAAAAGAGGTTCTGGACAAGGTGGAGGAAATGATGAGAGAGAGCAAACTCTTAACCAACTTCTTGTAGAGATGGATGGATTTGGAACTGACGAGACAATAATAGTTTTAGCAGCAACAAACAGACCAGAAATTCTAGATAGAGCATTGATGAGACCGGGAAGATTTGATAGACAAGTTTTTGTAGATAGCCCAGATATTGATGGAAGAGAGGCTATTTTAAAGGTTCATGTAAGAGGTAAAAAGTTAGCTAAAGATGTTGATTTAAGAGTTATTGCAAAGAAAACTCCTGGATTTGTTGGAGCTGATTTAGCAAACCTATTAAATGAAGCAGCAATATTAGCGGCTAGAGATAATAGAGAAGAGATTACTATGGAGGACTTAGAAGAGGCTTCTGAAAAGGTAAGTATAGGACCAGAGAGAAAATCTAAAAAAGTTATAGAAAAAGAGAGAAGAATAACAGCTTATCATGAGGCTGGACATGCTATAATGCACTATGCACTACCTAATACAGACCCTGTTCATAAAATATCTATAGTTCCAAGAGGTATGGCTGGTGGATATACAATGGCTTTACCAGAAGAGGACAGAAGCTATAAGTCTAAAAATGAGTTTTTAGATGAGATGAGAATACTTTATGGTGGAAGAGCAGCGGAGCAAATAGTATTTGGAGATATAACTACTGGAGCAAGTAACGATATCGAAAGAGCTACAGCAATAGCTCATGCTATTGTTACAAGATTTGGTATGAATGAGAAGTTTGGACCAATCTTACTTGATAATACTAAAGAGGGAGATTACTTCCAACAAAAATATTATAGTGATGTAACTGGTAAAGAGGTAGATGAAGAGATATTTAAAATTGTGCAAACAATGTATAAAGAAACTCTTGAAACTATCACTAAGTACTATGATAAACTAGATGCTGTGGCAAAAGCTCTATTAGCTAGAGAGCACCTAAATAGAGAGGAGTTTGAAGCTATAATGAAGGGAGAGCCTATTCCAGCTGAAAGTGAAGAGGTAGAAAAGGTAGAGGATATTTCAGAAGTGGGAAATGTAGAGATAGAGGAGTAAAAATATCTATATCTACTTTACAAGAGAGATATTTTATGCTATAATAACAAAAGAATTTAAGCTCAGTTTTACGGTTAGCCTCGTATTACTTAGCTTAGATAATATATAATTAGGAGGAAACTTAAAATGGCTATGAGAAGTAAAGCAGAAATAATTAAAGAGTTTGGAAAATTCGAAGGAGATACTGGATCAACAGAAGTACAAATCGCTCTATTAACTGAAAAAATCAACCACTTAACTGAGCACTTAAGAACTCACAAGAAAGATTTCCACTCAAGATTAGGATTATTAAAAATGGTAGGACAAAGAAAAAGATTACTTGCTTACCTAACTAAGAAAGACTTAGAAGGATACAGAAACTTAATCGCTAGATTAGGAATCAGAAAATAGTTTTAAAAGTAAAAACGAGGAATTTTCCTCGTTTTTTTATTGACCGAGATTGAGTAATTATGGTATAATCTAATGGATTATTTAAAGAAAATTATTGGAGGAGTAATATGGAAACTTTATTTACAGTTCTGCTATTTATCTTTGCCATTTCATTAATAGTATTAGTGCTTATACAACCAGACAGGAGCCATGGAACATCTGCAAGTATGGGATTAGGAGCATCAAACACTGTATTTGGAATATCAAAAGATGGAGGACCTTTAGCTAGAGCAACAGAAGTTGTGGCGACACTATTTATCGTGAGTGCACTTTTATTATACTTAGTAAAATAGAGTAAGAGGCGTATTGGGTCCAATACGTCTTTTTTATAGGTAGATGATAAAATGACAAACAATCTATTTGGAAGTAATTATGAAGAGGTAAAACCTTTAGCTGTAAAGTTGCGTCCACAGAGTTTAGATGACTTTATTGGACAGGAGAAGCTTTTAGGTGAGGGTGGAATTCTTAGAAAACTTATAGAGAAACAGAGTATCTCTAATTCGATTTTTTATGGTCCTCCAGGTTGTGGAAAGAGCTCTTTAGGGGAGATAATATCCAAGAGTATCAACAGTAATTTTGAAACACTAAACGCTACTACAGCATCTTTGAACGATTTAAGAGATGTAGTGGAGAGAGCCAAAAAAAATATAGAGTTTTATGGAAAAAAGACAATACTTTTTTTAGATGAGATACACAGATTTAATAAGATGCAACAGGACGCACTTCTCTCTTATTGTGAAAATGGAACTATCACTTTAATAGGAGCAACTACGGAAAATCCTTACTATTCACTTAATAATGCCCTTCTTTCAAGAGTTATGATTTTTGAATTTAAGGCTTTGGAGAGAAAGAATATTGAGAAAATTGTAAGAAGAGCCATAGAGAAACTGTCTTTAAAAGATGTACCAGATGAGATAGTGGAGTGTATACTAGATATATCTCAGGGAGATAGTAGAATAGCTCTTAACTATTTAGAGATGTACAAAAATAGTTGTACAGATTTAAAGGTTGATGAGGTATTAGATATTTTTAGAACAAGGCAGGCTTCATATCATAAGGCTGAAGATAAATACAATCTTATCTCTGCAATGATAAAGAGTATGAGAGGGAGTGACCCAGATTCAGCTCTATATTGGTTAGGAAGATTACTTGCTGGTGGAGAGGACCCAAGGTATATAGCTAGACGTCTTGTAGTTCATGCAAGTGAAGATATAGGAATGGCCAATCCAGAGGCTATGCTTATAGCTAACAGTGCTATGATGGCTAGTGAGAGAATAGGTATGCCAGAGATTAGAATAGTTTTGGCACAGGCTGTAATATATATTTCAATCTCTACAAAGAGCAACTCTTGTTATATGGGGATAAATAAGGCTTTAGAGGATATTGAAAAGGGAGATATGGAGAGTGTACCAGCAAATATCTGTCATAACCCTAAGGGCTATTTGTATCCACATGATTATCAAGGGAACTTTGTAAAACAAAGGTATAGTAATAAAAAGAGGGAGTATTATATCCCTGGAGATAATAAAAATGAAAAGCTCATAAAAGAAAAATTAGAAAAATTATGGGGAAAATAAAAGAGGTGAAGGAATGAAACTTATAAAAGCTGCTAGAGGAACAAAGGATATTTTTGGAGAAGACGCAGTAAAATATACATATATCTCAAAAATGGCTCAAGAGATATTTGAGAGTTATGGATATACATTTATAAAGACTCCAATATTTGAAGAGACTGACCTATTCAAAAGAGGAATCGGAGAGGGAACAGATGTAGTAGAGAAGGAGATGTACACTTTTAAGGATAGAGGAGATAGAAGTTTGACTTTAAGACCAGAGAATACAGCTTCTGTTGTTAGATCATACCTAGAAAATGCTATCTATGGAAAAGAGGATGTTACTAAATACTACTACAATGGTTCAATGTTTAGATATGAGAGACCTCAAGCTGGAAGACAAAGAGAATTTAACCAAATAGGAGTTGAGGTTTTAGGAGAGAGCTCACCTATATTAGATGCTGAAGTTATAGCAATGAGTTACTCTCTATTAGAAAAATTAGGAATTACAGATTTAGAAGTACACGTAAACTCTGTAGGAACTAATGCTTCTCGTACTAAGTACAGAGAGATGCTACTGAACTTTTTAGAACCAATGAAAGAGGAACTTTGTGAAGATTGTAGAATGAGAATGGAGAAAAATCCTCTAAGAGTTCTAGATTGTAAAGTTGATAAGTGTAAAGAGCTTACAAAAGATGCTCCAAGCATCATAGATTCATTAAATGATGAAGAGAGAGCTCACTACGAAACTGTAAAAAGATATTTAGATATTTTTGGTGTGAAGTATGTTGAAGATTCAAGACTTGTAAGAGGACTTGATTACTATTCAAGTACTGTTTATGAGATAGTAACTAATAAATTAGGAGCACAAGGAACTGTATTAGGTGGAGGAAGATACGACAACCTATTAAAACAGTTAGGAGATAAAGATATACCAGCTGTAGGATTTGCTGCAGGAGTAGAGAGAATGATGATGCTTCTTGAAGATTATCCTAAAAATAATCCAGATGTATATGTAGCTTGGTTAGGAGAGGCTACTCAAGAGTTTGGATTAAAAGTAGCTAAAGTATTAAGAGATAATGGAATAAAGACTTTCGTTGATTTTAATTCTAAAGGAATGAAATCTCATATGAAAAAAGCTGATAAATTAGCAGTTAACTACTGTATAATTATTGGTGAAGATGAGATGAATAAAGATGTAGTAGTATTGAAGGATTTTAATGCTAGAACTCAAGAAGAGATGAGCTTAGAAAAAGCTATTGAGATAATAAAAAAATAAATAACTATATTAAGGAGAGGGTAAAATGATTTACAGGACTCATAATCTTGGTGAATTAAGAAAAGAAAATATCGGACAAACAGTTACACTATCTGGTTGGGTAGATACAACTAGAGACTTAGGAGGGTTAACTTTCGTCGATTTAAGAGATAGAGAGGGAAAAACTCAAGTAGTTTTTGATATAGATGTAGCTCCAAAAGATGTAGTAGAGCAAGCTCAAAAATTAAGAAATGAAGCAGTTATAAGAGTAGTTGGGACTGTAAGAGAGAGACATAGCAAAAATATGAATATCCCAACTGGAGAGATAGAAGTATTTGCTACTGAACTAACTATCTTAAATAATTGTGATGTATTACCATTCCAAATAACTGGAACTGAGGATAACTTAAATGAAAATATCAGATTAAAATATAGATATTTAGATATTAGAAGACCTAAGATGTTAAATAATCTTAGAATGAGACATAAGATGATAATGGCTATAAGAAACTACATGGATAAGGAAGGATTTATTGATGTGGATACTCCATTACTAAATAAATCTACTCCAGAGGGAGCAAGAGACTTCTTAGTTCCTTGTAGAATCAATCCAGGAACTTTCTATGCTTTACCTCAATCTCCACAACTATTCAAACAACTTTTAATGATAGGTGGAGTAGAGAGATATTTCCAAATAGCTAAATGTTTTAGAGATGAGGACTTAAGAGCAGATAGACAATTTGAATTCACTCAATTAGACGTTGAGATGTCATTCGTTGAGATGGATGATGTAATGAATACAATTGAAGGTCTAGCTAAGAGTGTATTTACAGCTATAACAGGAGAAACAGCTGATTACCAATTCCCAAGAATGCCTTATGCTGAAGCTATGGCAAGATATGGTTCTGACAAACCAGATGTAAGATTTGGTGTAGAGTTAAAGGACTTAACAGAGATAGCTAAAACTTGTGGATTTAAAGCTTTCAAAGATGTAGCTGAAAATGGTGGGTTAGTAAAATGTATAACAGCTCCAAAGGCTTTTGAGAAATTCTCAAGAAAAGTTTTAGGAGAGTATGAAGAGTATGCTAAGAGATACTTTGGTGCAAAAGGAATGGCATATATAAAGATAGCTGAAGATGGAGCTATAACTTCTCCAATAGCTAAATTCTTCTCAGAAGATGAGATGAAAGCTATAATAGCTAAGGCTGAAGCAAATCCAGGAGATGTAATCTTAATAATAGCTGATAAGGCAAAAGTAGTATATGGAGCTTTAGGAGCTATGAGACTTAGAATAGGAAAAGAGTTAGACTTAATCAACAATGATGAGTTTAAATTCCTATGGGTAGTAGATTTCCCAATGTTTACTTATGATGAAGAGGAAGGAAGATACAAGGCTGAACACCACCCATTCACTTCTATCAAGGCAGAGGATATGGAAGCTTTCTTAGCTGGAGAAACAGATAGTATCAGAACTAATACTTATGACATGGTATTAAATGGATTTGAAATTGGAGGAGGTTCAATAAGAATATTCAATCCAGAAATCCAAAATAAAGTATTTGAAAGATTAGGATTATCTTATGAAGAAGCTAGAGAGAAATTTGGATTCTTCGTAGATGCATTTAAATATGGAGCACCACCTCATGGAGGGCTTGCTTTTGGAATAGATAGATGGCTAATGGTAATGTTAAAAGAAGCGTCTATAAGAGAGGTTATTCCTTTCCCTAAAACAAATAAAGGTCAATGTTTAATGTCAGAAGCACCTAATATTGTTGACAAAGAGCAATTAGATGAGTTAAATATTGCTGTAACTTATAAAGAAGAGGAAAAAACAGAGGAATAATTTTAAAACAAAAAATATTAGTACTTGAAAAAATTATAAATAAGTGATATAATTTCCTTAACAAGAATAGATATCTGACCTACACGTTATTTCTTGAGGTTTTGGGCCTAATGTCGTCACGGGGTTGGCGCTGCTCTCAGTAGCTCAGCAAAGTCACGAATGGCTTAGAGCTTAAGTCGATTACGGACTCTGTATGCTGTTAGTAACTGACTACCACTTATGGTTTTGGCGACTAAAACTGTATTGAAGACGGTAGGTTGGAGCTTTTCTTTTGGGACTTTGTCCCTTTTTTTTATTTCTAAGGAAAATGTCACAAAATATGTTGAAAAGAAGGTGAAGAGATGCATATTATAGATAAAGAGATAGCTAGAATTTTTGAAGAAACAGTTGCTAAACTGTATGGTGATAAAGAGTTAAAAAAGATAGAGATATCAGTAGCTACAAATGAAAAGTTTGGAGATTTTCAAACTAACTTTGCTATGATGAACTCTAAAATAATAGGAAATAATCCAAGAGCAATAGCTCAAGAGATAGTAGATAACTTAGTAGAAAATAATGTTATAGAGAAACTTGAGATAGCTGGACCAGGATTTATCAATATATTCTTAAAAAGTGAATATTTAGGAGAGTTATTGAAAAAATCAAGAGAGGAAAAATATGATTTTTCATTCTTAAATAGAGAGGGAGATGTAGTTATAGATTTCTCTTCTCCAAATATAGCTAAAAGAATGCATATAGGGCATCTACGTTCAACAATAATAGGAGACTCTATAGCTAGAATTTATAGATATCTAGGTTACCATGTAGTGGCAGATAACCATATAGGTGACTGGGGAACTCAATTTGGAAAGTTAATAATAGGATATAGAAGATGGCTAGATAGAGAGGCTTATGAAGCTAATGCTATTGAAGAATTAGAAAGAGTATATGTAGAGTTCACAAGACAAGCAGAGGAGCATCCAGAACTTGAAGAGGAAGCAAGACTTGAACTTAAGAAGTTACAAGATGGAGATGAGGAAAACTTTGCTCTTTGGAAAGAGTTTATAAGAGTTTCTCTAGATGAGTATGAAAAACTTTATGGAAGATTAGATGTACACTTTGATACTTACTATGGAGAATCATTCTACCATGATATGATGCAAGGTGTTATTGAAGAGTTAGTAGAGAAGAAGATAGCAGTAGAAGATGATGGAGCAAAGGTAGTATTCTTCCCAGAAGAAGACAACCTATTCCCATGTATAGTACAAAAGAAAGATGGAGCTTTCCTATACTCTACATCTGATATAGCTACTGTAAAATTTAGAAAAGATAATTACAATATCAATAAGATAATCTATCTAACTGATGAGAGACAACAAGACCACTTTAAGCAGTTCTTTAAGATAACTGATATGTTAGGTTGGGATGTCCCTAAGCACCATATTTGGTTTGGAATAATGAGATTTGCTGATGGAGTATTCTCTACAAGAAAGGGAAATGTAATCAGATTAGAGCAACTTATGGATGAAGGTAAGAAGAGAGCTTACGATATAGTAAATGAGAAGAACCCTGAACTATCAGAAGAGGAAAAGGAAAATATCTCTGAAGTAGTGGGAATAGGAGCTATAAAGTATGCTGACCTATCTCAAAATAGACAAAGTCCAATAATATTTGAGTGGGATAAGATACTAAGTTTTGAAGGAAACACAGCTCCATATCTTCAATACTCTTATGCTAGAATACAATCTATCTTAAGAAAAGCTGAATCAGAAGGAAAAGCAATAGATTATACTAAGAGTATACTAGTAAAAACTAGCCAAGAGAGAGCTTTAGCTAACCATATAGCAGCTTTCCCAATGGCAGTTATAAAAGCTTCTGAAACATTTAAACCAAATGTAATAGCCGATTATCTATTTGAATTAGCTAAGAAATTCAATAGCTTCTATAACAGTTGTCCAATACTAAATCAAGATGATGAAACTCTATTCTCAAGAGGATTACTTGCTAAAGTAGCTGGAGAAACTATAAAAGATGGATTAGATTTACTAGGAATTAAAACATTAGAAAGAATGTAATATTTAAAAATACACCTGAAATTATAGAAATGGAAGGTGTATTTTTTTTAAAAGTACTTGATTTTTTTTTAAAATAGTAGTATACTAATTCCAACATATAATTGAGGGGGAAGAAAGATGATATTTATAATACTCAGCATAATAGTTGTCGTGTATATAGTGGCTAATTATAAAAAAATAAATAGACAATTACTTATGTTAGGTAGTATTTTTGATATCTTTTTATATAGATTATATTTTAAAGCATTAGTAAATTAAATAATGTATTTTTATAATGTGTATGGAATTATTAAAAAATTTAAAACAGCCTGACTGGGCTGTTTTTTTTATATAAAAAAATTTATTTAAAACATCTAGGAGGATATTTTATGAAAGTGACATTTGAAAAGTTAGAAATTTTAAAGGAAAAACCAGATGAAAAAAATTTGGGATTTGGAAAATACTTTACGGATTATATGTTTGTAATGGATTATACTGAAGATAAAGGTTGGCATAATAAGAAAATTATTCCTTTTGGACCAATTTCATTGAATCCAGCAACTATGGTATTACACTATGCTCAAGAAACTTTTGAGGGATTAAAAGCTTATAGAACAGAAGATGGAAGAATTCTTCTATTTAGACCAGAGATGAATGCAAGAAGAATGATAAAGTCAAATGAAAGACTTTGTATGGCAGCTGTTCCTGAGGAGCTTTTTGTAGATGCTGTTAAAAGGATTGTAGCTTGTGAGAAAGATTGGGTACCTCATCTTGAAGGAACTTCACTATATATTCGTCCATTCATGTTTGCTACAGAGGTAGCAGTAGGAGTTCATCCAGCTAAATCATATAAATTTGTAGTTATCTTATCTCCAGTTGGAAATTATTATCCAGAGGGTGTAAATCCAGTAAAAATTTATGTTGAAGATGAATATGTAAGAGCTACAAAGGGAGGAACTGGTTTTACAAAATGTGGTGGAAACTATGCTGCTAGTATAATAGCTCAAGAAAAGGCACAAAAATTAGGTTATACTCAAGTCCTTTGGTTAGATGGAGTAGAGAGAAAATATGTTGAAGAAGTTGGAACTATGAATGCTATGTTTATAGTAGATAATGAAATTTATACAGCTCCTATAGATGGAACTGTACTTCCAGGAATTACTCGTGATTCTTGTATAGAACTTTTAAAATCATGGGGATATAAAGTACATGAAGAACATTTTACAATTGATTTCTTAATGGAAGCGGCTAGAGAAGGAAGATTACAAGAGGCTTTTGGAACAGGAACGGCAGCAGTAATTTCACCGATAGGAGAGTTATTCTATAAGGGAGAAAAACAAGTTATAAATAACTTTAAAACAGGAAGTGTAACACAAAAATTATATGATACATTAACTGGAATTCAATATGGAAAATTAGAAGACAAATATGGGTGGACAGTTGAAGTAGTATAAGCAAAAGGGAGAGATTTATGGAGAGATTAGGATATTTAGAGAGAATTTTGAATGAGTATAGAAAAAAATTTGATATCTATGAAAATTATAAAATAGATAATGAAATTATAGATGCATATGGGTATTTTAATTCTCAAAATGAAAAATATTTTTTGACTAGGGAAGTTCAACTATGGGAAACAAGAGGGTTTGAACATATATTTTTTATTCAAAGAGAGAATCTAAATATGGAAATTTTAGAAAAATTTCTCTCATTTATTCCTAATAAAATTGAACCAGATTTAATAAGACGGGGAAAAAAATATCCAGATAGAAATCATATGTATAGTTATGTTACCTTAATTTTTATAACTAATAACATAGATGATATTGAAATGAAAAAAAGAATAAAAAAATATAAATTTGAAAGAAATTACCTTTTTTTAATCAGAGGATATATTCAAAGTAGAATAGTTTTAATTGATTTAGAAAGAAAGGAAATAACTACAAATAAGATGGGGAAAAAATTAGAAAAACTATATAAACATTTTATTTAAATAAAATAGGGAGGATTTTATGAAAGGAGTTACAATTTTATTAGCAACAATTTTTTGCTTTTTTGTTGCATATGTTACTTATGGTTCGTGGCTTGCAAAGCAATGGGATATTGACCCTAAAAGAAAAACTCCATCACATGAATTTGAAGATGGAATAGATTATATTCCAGCTAAAGCACCTGTTCTTTTGGGACATCATTTTGCTTCTATTGCAGGAGCTGGTCCAATAAATGGACCTATTCAAGCTGCTGTATTTGGTTGGGTACCTGTACTATTATGGATTGTATTGGGAGGAATATTTTTTGGAGCTGTTCAAGATTTTTCAGCTATTGTAGTTTCAATTAGACATAAGGGAAAATCTTTAGGTGAGGTAATAGAAGAAAATATTGGACATAGATGTAAACTATTATTTACAATTTTTTCTTGGCTAGTTTTACTTTTAGTAGTAGCAGCTTTTTCTGATATAGTAGCTTCAACTTTCCAAGGATATGCAATTAATCCTGATGGAACAAAAATTATGTATCCAGCTAATGGTTCAGTTGCTACAGCTTCAATGTTATTTATTCCATTATCTATAGCTTTTGGTTTTCTTGTATATAGAAAAAATGCACCATTAGCAGTTTCATCTATAGCTGGAGTGGTATTGTTAGCTATATGTATCGCTGTAGGATTAAAATATCCTATATATTTTAGTAAAAATTTTTGGCTTGGTGTAGTTTTTTTTTATATCTTTATAGCTTCAGTTACTCCAGTATGGATTTTATTACAACCAAGAGATTATTTAAATAGTTTTTTACTATATTTTATGATTGTGGCTGCTGTAATTGGAATTTTTGGAACAAATCCTACTATTAATTTACCAGCATTTACAGGGTGGACAAGTAGTTTTAATGGGCAAGTTATGTTTCCATATCTTTTTATTACAGTTGCTTGTGGAGCAATCTCTGGTTTCCATAGTTTAATCGCTTCTGGAACAACATCAAAACAATTAGATAGTGAAAAAGATGCAAAGTTAATTGGTTATGGTCAATGTTGATAGAGTGTGTATTAGCTGTTATTGCTCTTATTGCGGTTGGAGCTCTTTTTTCAAATGGAAAGATGCCTCAAGGGACTCCAGCAGTGGTTTTTGCTTCAGCAATCTCTGGTTTTTTTAGAAAACTAGGTATGGGGGAAGTAGCAGTAAATACGACGTTTACAGTAATCTCTCTTGCTATTTCAGCTTTTGCTTTAACATCTTTAGACACAGCAACTAGATTAGGAAGATTTCTATTTCAAGAGTTGTTTATAACGAAAAATAAAGAAAAAGAGAATAAATTACAAAAATGTTTAGGAAATATGTATGTTGGAACTTTTATTACAGTTGGAATTGGAGCTATTTTATGTTTAGGAGGATACCAAAATATATGGCCATTATTTGGAGCATGCAATCAACTAGTAGCAGTTCCATGTTTCTTAGGAGTATCAGTTTGGCTAGCTAAGAAAGGAAAGAAAAATTTTATGTTATTAATTCCAATGTTCTTTATGTTATTTGCAACGATGAGTTCACTTCTAATATCGTTTAAAACAAATCTACTTCTTCTTTTAAATGGAGAGGGAAAAATAGCCGTTCAAGGGCTTCAAGTGGTTGTATCATTACCTATTTTTATTTTGGCTCTTGTTTTAGTTGTAGAAGGTATGAAAATTCTGTGGGAGCATAGAAAAAAAGTTAGTGCAACAGCTTAGTTAAGAATTAAAACAGTATAAAACTATATGGATAAGGCTATAAGATGTATCCATATAGTTTTTTATTTTATAATTTGAAAAAAAATTATATAATAGAAATAAGAACATTAAAAAAGGAGTAAAAATATGAATAAATTAGAGAAAGCTAGAGAAAATATAAACAGAATAGATAGAGAGATAGCTAAGTTATTTGAAGAGAGAATGAGAGAAGTAGAAGATGTAATTTCTTATAAGGTGGAAAATAATTTAGAGATTTTAGATAGTGGAAGAGAGAAAGAGGTAATAGAAAAAAATTCTAAACTATTAAAGAATGAAAAGTTAAAAGAATATTATGTAGATTTTTTAGAAAATATGATGAGAATATCTAAAGAATATCAAAAAGATATTTTATTAAAGAAATAATTTTACAAAAAATATAAAAGCTGTCAGATTTTTGAATGCACTGACAGCTTTTATATTTTGTTAATTAAGTAAATTAAAATACTTTAAAAGAAAGGATTAATTGAATTATATATTAATTTACTAAAAAAGTCAAGAAAAAAATTAAAAATAAAAATATTTTTATAATCAAATTAAATTTATGAGATAGTTTTTACCCTAATAATATAGAGAGAAACACCAATTAAAATAAATATTAAAATTATTTTCAAATAAATATTTAAAAATTTTAAGAAATGAAAAAAGAAGAAAATATTACTTCAACTATTGTTTGGAGTAAATTTCTTCTTTTATCTACATCATTATTTAATTAAACTTTATTTACTGTTAATCTAGTTCTTGAGTTCCTCCACCATTGACATAGATAACTTGTCCACTTGTCCAAGCTGAGGCAGGACTAGCAAAATATAATACAGCCATAGAGATATCTTCTACATCTCCAAGTCTTTTTAAAGGTGTTTTAGCTAGCATCTTAGCTTCTATCTCTGGAGTAAGAACAGTTCCTAGAGCGTGTGTTTTAATAGCTCCTGGTCCAATAGCATTAACTCTAATCTCAGGCCCTAAATCATAAGCAGCATATTTAGTAGCTTGGTTAACAGCAGCTTTTGAACTACCATATATAATCATATTATGGCTTACCATATTAGCAGACATAGAACTAATATTTACTATAGAACCATAACCATCAGCTTTCATATGGGGAGCACAAAGTTTTGTTAAGATAAGTCCACTAAAAAGATTTAAAGTATAAGTTCTAGTAATATATTCTAGAGTAAGAGATTCAATGGACTCACGTCCAGCACCTCCACCACCAGCATTATTTACTAAAATATTAACTTTTCCAAAGGTTTTTACAGTGATATCTACAAGATTATTTAGATCTTCCTCTTGTAATACATTACATTTCACTCCAAGAGCATCTACACCAAATTTTTTGGATTCTTCAGCTGTTATCTTAGCTTTTTCTTCATTTAAATCACTACACACAACTATTGCTCCAGCTTCAGCAAGTTTTAAAGCACTAGCCTTTCCAATCCCATCTCCAGCACCAGTGATGATGGCAACTTTTCCTGTTAAATCATATTTTTCTTTTATTGACATAACTTCAACTCCTTTTAGTATGTCTTTCTCCCTAATATTCTAAGACCTAGTATATTATACTCCACAATTTATAAATTTCCTTTATTTTAAAATTCTTCTTTTTAAATGTTTATTGAAAATAAAATAAAAAATTGTAGTAGAAACAATTGAACCCATTAAATCAGCCACTGGTTGAGCATAAAAAGCAAATCTTGCTGTAAAAAATAGTGGTAAAAGATAGGCACTTACCATATATATAAACTTTCTAAATACAGATAGAGAGAAAGCAGTTTTTATTCTACCAACAGCTGTGAATCCGTCTACAAAACAGTATTGAAAAGATAGAGGAATTACAGCTAATACACTGACTTTTATTCCCCAGAGTGAAACTTCTGAAAGAGGAATATTTTCAGTAAAGAACCTTATAAAATATGGAGCTAAAAAGCTTGTTGAAAAAAACATAGTTGAAGTTAAAAAAAGAGCAAAGATAACAATATATTTTTCAGCTTTTCTAACCCTATGAATTTTTCTTGCTCCATAGTTATAACTTAGAATTGGTTGTGTACCCCCAGTTAAACCAATAAGAGGTCCTGTTATAAGTAAAAGATAACTTTGAATAATAGTAGCTGATGATATCAACAAATCCCCTTCAATAGCTCCACCATATCTTTGTAACATCATATTTAAAATAATTAGAATAAAGCTATCTGTAGCTAAAATAAAAAATGGAGAAAAACCAAATGTAATAATATCTACCATAATTTTTTTAGAATAATTTCCAAAGGTAATAGGGATAGGTATTTTCTTACTTCTTAGGAATAAAAAAGCAAATAAGAATGAAAGAAACTGAGCAATAACTGTAGCCCAAGCTGCTCCAGCCACTCCCATATTAAGTATAAATATAAATATTGTATCTAGAACAATATTAGTAATAGCTCCGATTATAACAGTAAACATTCCAATCATAGCAAAGCCTTGGCAAGTTATAAAGAAATTTAATCCAATAGCCATAATAGCAAAGAAACTTCCTAATGTATAGATAGTAAGATAGGTATTAGCATATGGAAAAGAGATCTCACTAGCTCCAAACAACATAATTAAACTATCTTTTAAAAGTAAGAAAATAATTGTAAGTACAATGCCAACAAGAGATAAGGCTAAAAAGCTATTAGCTAAAATCTGTTTAGCTTTTTCATCATTTTTAGCCCCCATCTGTATGGACATATTGATAGAACCTCCCAATCCAATCAGAGTACCAAAAGAGGCTAAAAAAGTAACGATAGGTCCACAAACTCCAACACCAGCTAGAGCAATAGCTCCTATTTCTGGAATATTTCCAATATACATTCTATCCACTATACTGTAGAGTAGGTTAACTAACTGTGATAGCATAGCTGGGATAGCCAATTTAAAAACTAGACTCAGTATAGAATCTTTTCCCAAATCATTTGATAATTTCATCTTTCCACTTCCTTGTAATATAATACTGTATTATACCATAAAATTAAAGTAATATCTCAAGAAAAAAGAAGAAAATTTTATAAAATAATCATATATATTAGTATGATAATTTAAATAAAATCTTCTTCTTATATTTTTATATTTTATATAGCTTATTTAAAGTCGTAATTTCTCTCTTTTGAAACTTTATCTATTAGTTTTTAAAACTATGGATAGGAGCTGGAATTCTTCCACCTCTTTTAATAAAGTCATCACATTTGAATTTATTTACAGCCATAATAGGAGCATAACCAAGAAGTCCACCAAACTCAACCATCTCTCCTACACCTTTTCCTATTACAGGAATGATTCTTACAGCTGTAGTTTTATTATTTACCATTCCAATAGCTGATTCATCAGCAATTATACCAGATATAGTATAAGCAGAAGTATCTCCAGGAATAGCTATCATATCTAGTCCAACAGAACAAACACAAGTCATTGCTTCAAGTTTTTCAAGGGTAAGAGCTCCTATCTTAGCAGCTTCTATCATGGCATGATCTTCACTTACAGGAATGAAAGCTCCACTTAATCCTCCTACATATGATGAAGCCATTACTCCACCTTTTTTAACGTTGTCATTTAAAATAGCAAGAGCAGCTGTAGTTCCAGGAGCACCAGCGTGTTCTAATCCCATCTCTTGGAAAATTTCAGCTATACTGTCACCAACAGCAGGAGTAGGAGCTAGAGATAGATCTATTATTCCAAAAGGAACATTTAATCTTTTAGCAGCTTCTTGGGCAACTATTTGTCCAGCTCTAGTTATTTTAAAAGCTGTTTTCTTAACAACTTCACAAAGAGTTTCAAAGTCGGCTCCCTTAGCTTCAACAAGAGCTCTTTTTACAACACCTGGTCCACTTACTCCAACGTTTATAACACAATCAGCTTCTCCAACACCGTGGAAAGCTCCAGCCATGAATGGATTATCTTCAACGGCATTACAAAATACTACAAGTTTAGCACAACCTAAACAATCAATATCCTTAGTAAGCTCAGCAGTTTCAAGAATAATATCTCCCATTCTTTTAACAGCGTCCATATTTATACCATTTCTTGATGTACCTACATTGACAGAGGCACAAACTCTCTCAGTAACTTTCATAGCTTCTGGTATAGAATCTATTAAAATTTTATCAGCAGGAGTACATCCTTTATGAACAAGAGCTGAAAATCCACCGATAAAGTTTACACCACAATCTTTAGCGGCTCTATCTAAAGTTTTAGCAATACTTACATAGGAATCTGTTTTACAACCAGCAGCAGCAATAGCTATAGGTGTTACAGATATTCTTTTATTAACAACAGGAATTCCATATTGTCTAGCTATATCATCTCCAACTTTAACTAAGTTTTTAGCATAAGTTGTAATCTTTTTATAGATATTTTCATTGAATTTCTCAACATCTGGATCTGCACAATCTAAAAGACTTATTCCCATAGTAATAGTACGTACGTCTAAGTTAGATTCAGCAATCATTCTATTAGTTTCTTCAATCTCTACTCTAGTAATCATTAAAAATCCTCCTTACTATATACGGTGCATACATTTGAAGATATCTTCATGTTGTACTGTTATTTTAACTCCAAGCTTGTTTCCAATCTCAATAAGGTCATCTGTGAACCCTTCTAAAGATTTAGAAGCTTTTTCAGCATCAACAATCATCATCATATTAAAATATCCACTTACAATAGTTTGAGAGATATCAAGAATATTGATATTTACCTCAGCAAGATAAGTACAAACTTTAGCAATAATTCCAACCTTATCTGTTCCAAGAACAGTTATAATACATTTCATAAGGACCTCCTAAAAATAGTTATTATATAAAATATAACATTAATTTGTGAGTGATGTCAAATAATAAAAGGAGATATTTAAATTTGCTCTTTACTTGAACAGAAAAATATATTAAGATATAAAAAATTAAACATTTTGAGGAGGTATACAATGATAAAAACAAATAAAGAGAATCTTGTTATGCAATCTGTAGGTGGAAAAGTTCACAGCCCTATTATCTCAACTCCATATAGAGTTAG
The DNA here is from genome assembly GCF_016900045.1 of Fusobacterium mortiferum. Taxonomy (GTDB): domain Bacteria; phylum Fusobacteriota; class Fusobacteriia; order Fusobacteriales; family Fusobacteriaceae; genus Fusobacterium_A; species Fusobacterium_A pullicola. The sequence goes on along the minus strand of NZ_JACSNP010000004.1, from coordinate 91,894 downwards.
TAGAGATGGAAAACCAATGATATTACCAGCTACTGGAGGGATATCATATAATGTCAAAGTTGGAGACTCATGTATGAAATGGGTTGGAGACCACGTAGAGCCAGGAGTGAGTATAAGAAATGAAAATACATCTGAAAATACTGCACTTATGGTATTGAGTTGTATAGGAAATAAAGCTAGAGTGGTATCTGGAGATGCCAAGGGAGCAGAGGGATTTGTAACAGGAGGACATGGTGGAATAGAGCATACTCTTGTATATTTTGATGAGGAGACTTTAGAAAAATTAAATTTAGATGATAAAATTTTAGTTAAAGCTTTTGGTCAAGGACTTGAGATAGAGGGATTTGAAGATATAACTTGTATGAATATAGATCCAGAACTTTTAGAAAAGATGGATATAAGAGTTACAGAAGATGGATGTTTGGAAGTGCCAGTTGTAACAGAGATACCACCGTATTTGATGGGGTCTGGAGTAGGTAGTGCAACAGCTTTTTCTGGTGATTATGATATTATGACTGGAGATGCTGAAGCAAATGAAAAGTATGGAATAAATGAGCTTAGATTTGGAGATATAGTTTTATTACAAGATTGTAATAACTGCTTTGGAAGAGATTACTTAAAAGGTTCAGTAACAATCGGAGTAATAGTTCACAGTGATTGTGTAAAGGCAGGACATGGACCAGGAGTTACAACAATTATGAGTTGTCCAACTTCAAAAATAAGAGGTAGAAAGGATAAAAATGCTAATATAGCTTACTATATGGGAGTTATGAGATAGTTTTTTTATTAAAAATAAATAAAAAGGAAAAAGTAATTACTCAGCTTAAAAGAAAATAAAGAGTTGTTCTAAAAAATATACAACGCTTAAATATTTCTTAAATTATTTTAGTAGCTGAATAGTTACTTCTCCTTTTACTAGATTATTTTGTATTCTCTCTAATTTTACTTAAAATAGCAGAAGAGACTTTACTTTCCTCTAAGGTTATATTCCACATTAGGGTATTAATAATATCCTTTTCACACTCTCTTAAAATAGGAATTATCTTTTTTGATTTTTCAGTTACAAAGAGAGAGGCTCTTTTATCAATTTTATTCTCTCCTTTAAATAAAAATCCCTTCTTTTCTAAACTATCAATAATTGCCTTAACTGTATTTTTATCCTTATCCAATTTCAATGCTAAGTCCATTTGAGAGATTCCCTCCTGTTCAAATAGAGTTGCAAGTACAATAAATTGTTTAGGAGTAATATCGAATTTTTTAAATTCCTTAGTTAAAAATTGATAAATCTTTCTAGCTGTATAACAGATATCATAGACTAAAGTATTAATTGTTATCACCTCTTTAACAATATTTATATATATAATATCATATATCCTATTTTTTGTTAAAGAGATTTTAATTATTTACTGTTTTTTAGAGCATCATCAGCGTTTTTAATTGAGATTCTCTATCTCTAGGAACTCCAGTACCACCCCATAATATAGCAGTGTATTCTTTATCGCTCTCTTTTATAGGAAACATAAGAGATAGCCCACCAGGTGTATGTCCAGGTGTTTCTAAAATTGTAAATTCAGTATCTCCTAATACAATCAATAAAATCTTATACCTATATATACATACTAATTGTCAAGAAAAAAATGAGTAGGTTATTTACCTACCCATTTTAAAATTGTATCTCTTGTTTCTTTTACTATATCCTCATATGATTTATCCTTAGAAGATATAGGCTCAAAATATTTAATTTCAACTTGAGATGGTTTCGGGAATTTTGAAGATGAAGGGAAAGCTTCAAAAGCCCCTCTAATACCAAATGGTATGATATCAACTTCAAGCTCCTTTGCTAAGATGGCAAAAGATTTTTTAAATTCTAACATCTTTCCATCTCTAGTTCTTGCTCCCTCTGGGAATATTACTACATTTTTTCCCTCTTTTAAAACCTTAGCCATTGTTTGTAGTACCTCTCCAAGATTGTTATTAATATCTACTAAAACAACATTGGAATGGTTAGCTAAAAATTTCATATACCACTTGTTGAAGTGTTTTATCTTGGCAAGTGAGTAAGAGTTAACCAAAATTTTAAATGGAGTAGCATGTCCAAAAATAAGAGCATCAAGGAAACTTTGATGGTTTCCAGCAAAGATAACAGGTCTGTTTGTAGGAATATTTTCTATCCCTTGCTCTTTAACTCTGATATAAGTTTTAAAAGGTAACCAAAGTAGAGCTTTTATAAAATGAATAGCCATGCTAGAATGAGGTAGAGTTAGATTTTTTTCTTGAGTTAGATACTCTTTCCAATTTATCTCCTCAAATTTTCCCTCTCCTCTATTCTCCTGAATATATTTAGCTAATTTCTCAACTGTAGGGTTATTTACTATGACACTCTCTTCTCCCTTAATTCCGAAAGTTGTCTCAAGATATGTAAGTAGTTCAACCATATCAAGAGAATCAAGTCCTAAGTCAAGTTCAAGATGAGCCATAGGAGTTATCTTTTTATTCTTCATCTTTTCTAGGTATTCTTTTAATTCAAAATACTCTTGAAAATCAGGTTCCTCTATTTTTATGTTCTCCTCTTCTTTCTTATTAAGAATAGACTCTAACATAAATCTTCTAACCTTACCAAGTTTAGTTTTAGGTAACTCCTCTTGAACAATTCTAATATCTAAAATTTTTCTATAGTTAGGAGCTTTACCATTATATTTATCAATAACTCCCCATTTAAGAGTCTCTTTTATATTAGTTATTTTCTCTTCAACTATTTTTTGGAAATTTGGGTATACAATAGCAGTAAGAACAGAGTCTATCTCAGCTATTGCCATCTCCTGTATAAGATCTGTATGAGCCATTATCCATTGTTCTATCTCAATAGGGTTGATATTCTTTCCATTAGAAAGAACTATCATCTCTTTTTTACGTCCAGTAACATACAGATATCCATCTTTTAACTCTCCAAGGTCTCCAGTATGAAGCCATCCTTCACTATCTATAGCCTCAGCTGTAGCATCATCTCTTTTATAGTACCCAGCCATAACGTTTCTACCTCTAGCAAGAATCTCTCCGTCATCAGAGATTTTAACCTCTACACCTGGAAGTATTTTTCCAGCAGAACCAGGAACTATCTCATTTATAGGAGTAAAGGAGATCATAGGAGATGTTTCTGTCATTCCATAACCTTCACAAACCTGTATTCCAAGAGTTAGGAAATCCTTTGAAATTTGAGAGTCTAGTTTAGAACCTCCAGATACGAAAAATCTAACATTTCCTCCAAATCCATCATGTACTTTCTTAAATATTTTCTTTCTTATAGATATACTATCAATTTTTTGAGCTATTTTAAAAATTGTCTTAGTCACTTTACTACTGTTGATTTTTTCCATAATTTTCTTATGTAACATCTCCCAAAGTCTAGGAACACCAATCATCATAGTAACTTTGTGAGTTTTAAAAGCATCTACCATAGCTTGAGATGATAACTCCTTTAGGAATACAATAGTAGCCCCCTTAGCAAGAGGTACAACTCCAGCTCCTAAAAGTGGGAATATATGGTGCATAGGTAGTAAAGCTAAAACAATATCCTCTGAAATAAACATCTTGTATTTATCAAGTCCCTCAATATTTACAAGAATATTATCAAATTTTAGCATAACTCCCTTTGGATTACCAGTAGTTCCTGATGTATATAGCATAAGAGCTATATCCTCTCTCTCTGGAGCTTTTAATAGATACTCTTGAATCTCAATTTTTTCCACAACTATATCATCTACAACAATAACTGAGATACTATCCTGTTTTCCAGTTAAAGCTAAAGCTTCCTCTACACTTTTAAAACACTCTTTAGAAGTATAGATGAACTTAGCATCAGAGTCATTTACATAGTAAACTAACTCTTCTCCACTGAAACTAGCATCTAAACAGACACAAGTTCCTCTTTTATCCCAGATACCTAAGAAGCTATAAAGTAATTCAGGTCTATTCTCCATAAAGATGATAACCTTATCTTGAGATTGAATATCAAAAAAAGTAGAGAAATACTTACTCTTTTCAATAATCTCTCTATAGCTTATATTTTTATTATCATAGATAATAGCAGTTTTATTATAATCTTTTACAAAGTTCAATTTATCCCCCTCAATAGACAATTATATATCTGTAGTTTCAACAATTAAAAGCATCTCTTTGCTAAAACTACTGAATACTTCTGATATTCTTAACTCTATTACACCTTCTAAATCCAGTTCATATGGAATAAGCACTTTTATTCCATCAACCTTATAAGTTTTACAACTGAATCTATTTTCTATTATTTTAGAATACTCTTTTATAAATTCAACTAGAATTACTCTTTTACAACCCGCTCAACCAAAGGATTGATTTCTAGTCTTTAGGAGAAGTCCTTCATAGTTCTTCTCCAAAATATAGTTTAACACTTTATCTTCTATTATAATATTCATTTTACTCCTCTGATAGCCAATCATGTATCTCTTTTTTAGTATCCTTAACTATCTCATCTATAGTTAACTCTTCTGGCTCTATCTCATCAAAGAACTTAATATCAATAGGAGTAGCCTTAGGGAAACTACTTCCATATGGCATAGCTTCATAAGCTCCTCTGATACCAAAAGGTACAACTGGAATATTTAACTCCTTAGAAAGTATAGCAAATGTCTTTTTAAACTCTTGTAACTCTCCATCTCTAGTTCTTGCTCCCTCTGGGAATATCACTAGATTTTTACCCTCTTTTAAAACTTTAGCAGAGATTTGAAGTGTCTCTTTTAAGTTCTTGTTGATATCAATGATAATAATATTTCCTCTATCTGCAAGATATCTTCTAAGTGGTGTATCAAAGTGTACAGCTACAGCTATGAAGTAAGTATCTTTTAACTTTGAACTAGGCATAGCCTGATTGAAGATAAAAGCATCTAGGAAACTTTGATGGTTACCTACATATATAGCAGGAGATTCAGGTATCTTATCAGTATCTAGTTTACGTAGACGGAAATACAACATAAATATAGGTTTGAATAGTAATCTTGTAAATCCAATCATGAAACTTGATTTAGGAAGTGGTACATCTATATCTTGGTTAAGAATGCTCTTCCAATCTAAGTTCTCTTGATGATACTCTCCTCCATTGTCCTTTATATATTTAGCTATATCTAAGATATTTTTTAAATTACTAAACTGTTCCTCACTAATTTTTACTCCAAAACTTGTTTCAATAAATGATAGAATCTCTACAATATCTAGTGAATCTAAACCTAAATCTAACTCTAGATGAAGATCTGGCTCTACTTCAACGTTAAAAGTAGATTCTAAATATTTTTTCAGAGTTTCATACTCAGACAGTAAATCTTGAGGAATAGCAACAGGTTCTTTCTTTAATTGAGAGCTATCTTTAACCTCTTCATCAGCCTTTTTTAAGAAGTCTGCTAACATAAATCTTCTAATCTTACCAAGCTTAGTTTTAGGAAGCTCATCTTTTACAATTTTTATCTCCAATATTTTTCTATACTTAGGAGCTGTCACATTGTACTTATCAATGATTTCCCACTTTAAAGTCTCTTTGATATTAGCTATTTTTCTTCTTTTGATAAGGTCAAAATCAGGATAAACTACAGCCATTAAATGGTTGTTATACTCCATTACAGCTATCTCTTTTATTAAATCTGTCTCCTTTAGAATAGCTGATTCAATATCTCCAGGGTTGATATTTTTACCATTTGATAAAACTATCATCTCCTTTTTTCTTCCTATTATAAATAGAGAGTCTCCCTCAAATTTTCCAAGGTCTCCAGTGTGGAACCAACCATCACTATCTATAGCCTCTGCAGTTGCCTTAGGGTTGTTGTAATACCCCTTCATTACATTGGCTCCTCTAACTAATATCTCCTCATCTTGGGCAATCTTAACTTCAACATCTGGGATAAGTTGTCCAGCCGAACCAAGAACATTGTTATTAGGACGATTAAAAGCAATTATAGGAGATGTTTCAGTAAGTCCATACCCCTCAATGATAGGAAGTCCTAAAGCTTTAAAGTCAGCGGAAATTTCTGGGTCAAGTTTTGCCCCACCAGAAACAACTACTCTCATACATCCACCAAGCTCATCAGATACCTTTTTAAATACCTTCTTACTCAATGTTAGATTATCAATCTTCTTACATATATTAAAAATTTTCTTAGTTAGAGAACTACTGTTGATTTTACCCATAATAGCCTTATGTAACATCTCCCAAACTCTAGGAACTCCAATTATAACACTTATTCTGTGTTTTTTTAGAGCTGTTTTTAAAGCCTCTGAAGATAACTCCTCAAGTATTACTAGGAATGTTCCAAAATACATAGGCATCAACATTGTTAGATTAAGAGGTAAAATGTGGTGATAAGGTAGAATTGCTAAAACTCTATCACTATCATTTACAAGATCAATCTCTCTTACAGCCTTTATATTTGATTCTAAGTTATTAAATGTAAGCATAACTCCCTTTGGATTACCAGTAGTTCCAGAAGTATATAGTAGAAGAGCAACTCTTTCTAAATCTTCAATAACTACCTCATAGTTATCAGGTGTAAAATCTTCTGGGATAGAGATATCATCTATTACTATTATCTCTATATTTTTTTTAGATAACTCAATTCCCTCTTTTACTCTTTCCACAACTTTTTTAGATGTGAAAATATATCTAGGCTCTGAATCAGAAAAAGCGTAAGCAAACTGTTCTCCAGTATACCCAGAATCTAAAACAACAGCAGTTTGTTCACTATTCCAGATAGAGAAGATAGAACATATCATCTCTGGTCTATTCTCCATAGTTACAACCACTTTTCCAGCTTCCTTCAGAAGAGTAGAGTAGTACTTTATACCTCTGATAATCTCTTTGTAACTATACTCCTTCTCTCCAAAAATGACAGCTGTCTTATTTCTATCATATATAAATTTCATAACTCCTCCTGCCTATAAGCTATCGATTAACTCCTCAAGCTCTTTTTTATCTTGGGCACTTAAATCTATTCCAGATTTTAATTTTTTTAGTATCTCACTATCCTGTGCAGACATACTTTTTTCTAATACTTTTATTAACATCTTTTCATAAAAATTCATAATTAACTCCCTTCACTACCCCTTAAAAATATAGCCAGCTCCCCTTACTGTATGAAGAAACTTGTAATTAAATTCTTTATCTATCTTGTTTCTTAGATGGGTAACATATACATCTACAATATTGGTATCAGATAGAAAGTCTATTCCCCATATCTGCTCCTTTAAAACTGTACGAGTGAGAACTATATTTTTATTCCTCATAAAATACTCTAGAAGAGAAAACTCCTTTGATGTTAATTCAATTTTTCTCTCTTCTCTATAGGCCTCTCTAGTTAGATAGTTAAGAGTCAATCCCTTTATACTTAATGTATTATTGACCACGCTCTTTGCTCCTGTTCTACGTAAGATAGCTTTAACTCTAGCTAGAAGCTCTATAAAAGGAAAAGGTTTTACTACATAGTCATCTCCACCACACTCTAAGGCTTTGACCTTTATATTGATATCAGTATCTGAGGATAAGAAAAGTATCCCAATAGAGTTGTTAATACTCTTAATACTCTTACAAAAATCTACCCCCGATTTTTTAGAGATGACAGTATCAATTATAGCTAAATTGTAGGAAATCATCTCCAATAGATGTGAAGCTTCCTCTAAGTTATCAGTATAATCTACACTATATCCAGACTCCTTAAGTCCCTTAGCTATATACTCACCCTGTTTTTTCTCTCTTTGTACCACGAGAATATTCATCTTTTCACCTTTCAAATTTCATTATGTCATCTTGTTTTTCTAATTATATCATATTCTAAAAAAAATAGAAATATTTGAGTATATGACATAAGATATTTAACTAGAATAAATTAATCTAGTAACTCTTTAATACTATTGAAAACAACACTTCTAACATCTTTGTTTTCAGTAGACAACTCTTTGATAAGATTTTTTACTCTAAGTCTCTTAGAGTTCTCACTAGTCTCGTATGGACAATCTGAGGCTACCACAGGTAACTCCTGTTTTTTTACATATCTGATGATGTCACTCTCCTCAACATAGGCAAGAGGTCTGATTACCCTTACTCCATACTCTTCAGATACATAGCTAGGTTTCATCATTTTCATATTTCCTTGATAGAATACATTCATAAGGAAAGTCTCTATAATATCATCTTTATGATGTCCAAGAGCAAGCTTATTTATATTTTGCTCCTTCATCATTCTGTATAGTATCCCCCTTCTTATTCTTCCACATAGGAAGCAAGGATTTTTTACCTCTTTCTCTCCAAATAGCATCTCACTAAGGTTAGTAGGCTCAACTTGTAATTTTAATCCTAAGCTTTCACAATATTTTTCTATCTTCTCATATGAAGCTTTATCAGTGTTAGGGTGTATATGTATAGGAATGATATCAAAATCAATTTGTGCTATCTTCTTTACTCTAACAAGGGCGTTTAGAGTTGTCATACTATCTTTACCACCAGATACCCCAACAGCTATTCTATCTCCAGGTTCCACCATATTGTACTTGTGCATAGCTCTCCCTATTGGGCTCCATATAGTTTTTCCAAATCCTTTTCCCTCAATATTTTTTAAGATAGAGTTACTCTTTTCCTTTTCCATCTTACATCTCACCTTTTACCTTGTTTCCTCTAGTATATCCCATTACATAATCTATATTTATATTTTTCATAGAGTTGAATATACTTTGTTTTACATTTGGATTAGTTTTTTCCAATTCAGCTAGAAGATTTTTAATCTCCTTTCTCTTAGAATCAACCTTTCCAGCTTCTATTGGACAACCACAGCTCATAGGTGATATCTCGTTTCTTTGAGTATATGCTATGATATCTTTCTCTTTGATATATACAAGAGGTCTAATTACTGACATCTTTCCACTTGTTGAGCTAACCTTTGGTATCATTGTTTTTACAGTTCCTGCATAGAACATATTTATCATAGTAGTTTCAACTACGTCATCAAAGTGGTGTCCAAGAGCTAACTTATTGTAACCTAACTCCTCTACCTTGTTGTATAGTACACCTCTTCTCATCTTAGCACATAGGAAACAAGGTCCCTCTGGATCCTCTCTAAATGCTACCTCCCATACGTTAGCATCAAATATCTCACAAGGGATATCTAACTCTTCAAGATTTTTTTTGAATTGCTCCATATCCATAGCACCAAACCCTGGATTCATAGATATAAAGGCAACTTCAAAGTTCTTACTTCTATCCTTTTTTAATTCTTGGAATAGCTTACATAGTAAAAGACTATCCTTACCACCAGATACTCCAACGGCTATTCTATCTCCATCTTCTATTAAATCAAAATCCTTTACAGCTTTTATAAACTTACTCCAAATTTTCTTTCTATATGTAGTTCTAATGCTCTCTAGAGCTAATTCTCCTTTACTCATCGGTCCTCCTAAAATTATAGTAAATACAATATATTATAATATGTTTTACCAATTATGTCTACAAAATAAATTTAGTTAGGATAAGAAAGGTGGAAAAAGAGTGATGAAATAATGTATAATAAAAATGAATAATAAAATTAAAAATGAAAAGTTTTTTTTAAAATGATTTTATGATAAAATATTAAAGAGTAATTAAATTAGAGAATGTAGAGAAAATTAGAATATTAGTGGGAATAAATGTTGATGAAGAAGTTGCTCTATTAAATAATATCGCCAAAAGTTCTGATGGAGAAAAATATTATTTTTCAACTAAAGAAATAAAAATGTTTACTAAAAAAGCAATTAAACAAGAACTAGAAAATTCAGAAGACACTTATGAAATTGATTTAGGCGTAAGAAAGTTTATTCAATATATACAAGAAGGAAAAATAGAAATAAGAGTATATCCATATGATAAAATTCATGCCAAGGTTTATATAATGAGAAAGGATTTAGAAAAATCAGAGGATTTTGGAAAAGTAATAACTGGATCAAGTAATTTCTCATATAGTGGATTAAAGGGTAATTTAGAATTTAATGTGGAGTTAAAAAACTCATCAGATGTAAAATACGCTCTCGAAAAATTTGATAAATTGTGGGAAGTCAGTGAACCTTTAAATGATGAGTATATTTCTACCTTAAAAAATGATACATGGATAAAAGAAGATATAACTCCTTATGAACTTTATTTAAAATTTTTATTTGAATATTTTGCAGATGAGATAAATGAAGATAAAATTGGAGTAAATACTTCAGATTTACCTCCAGGATTTGTAAACTATAAATATCAAACAGATGCTGTAAATCAAGCAAAGAGAATGTTGGATAGATATAATGGAGTTTTTTTGGCTGATGTAGTGGGACTTGGAAAAACTTTTATTACTGCTTTATTAGCAAGAGAGTTAGTTGGACAAAAATTAGATAAGGAATCACTTGTATTTACAACGATTAATGAAGAAAATGGATATCTTAGATTAAAAAATATTAAACCAAGTAATAATCTAAGAGATGTATATATTAGAGAGATGACTATGCAGGAACAAAATGAGATTTTATATGAAGAAACAAATAATGGAGATATAGAATTTGCTCTATATGAGGCTATTAAAAAATAATAGAAAAGATATAATTAAATTGATTCTTTCCAAAAATAATAGTGGATATTAATCTTGGAAAGAATCAAAAATTTATTTCAAAGTATATTAAAGATATTTTTTATATAAGAACTCTAAAGAAATTTTTTTAGTCATAGCTTCTTTATTAGGGATAGCAACTGTTATACTCTTTTCATCAAATTTTAAAACTTTACAAATTCCAGATTTTTCAAAATCAAGAATTTTTCCAATAGTATTTTTAGGAAAATCTGACTTATTTATAAATTCACTAATATGAGGAACAAAATTTTTATTTGTAGTATCAGAGAGTTGTGCTATTAAATGAGCAATTTTATTAAGAGATTTATTAGTGTAATCTTTTTTACTAAGACATACTATCAATCTTGCTTTGGCTCTACTAATAGCGACATTTATCATATTTTGAGCTTCTTTTGTACTTAAGAATTTACTCTCTCCGTCAACAGGGTCAAAAATAATTGTATGACATTCACTACCTTGACTCTTATGTATAGTGTTTACTTTTATTCTAGGTAAATGACTTTTCTTTAAAAATGATTTAATCATATTTTTTTGAGCTCTAAAAGGAGTTAAAATATTTATATCTTCTTGTTTAGAATCATAGTGGTCTATTAGATTTTCACAGATTTTTGTTATTTCATAACAAGAATCATATCTAATAGCTCCTCCATATTGTTTTGACCAATTAGAATCTTCATCTATATCAACTACCATGACATCTTTTCCCTTAAATTTATCATCTTTATTGAGTTTTCTCTCTTTCTTCCAATTTTCAGGATTAGGAATACTTTTGGCTAAAATTAATTCTCCATTATAAAATGTTTGACTAACTACTTTACATATATTTTCTGTCATTCTTGATTGTTCATTTAGGAAAAAAACTTTATCATTTAAATAGGAAGTTTTATATTTAAAAATAGAATAACCGAGATATTCTTGAGCTTCCTTATTACTACTTTGAACAATTGGAGATAGTTGTTTATCATCTCCTGTAAATATTATTTTTTCTCCTAAAAGAGTTAGCATAAGAGCTTGACATAAATTTATTTGACTAGCTTCTTCTAAAATTACTAAGTTAAACTTATTGTCTAGTAATAGCTCAAAATTATAGAGAGCAACAGTAGAAGTCATTGCAATAACTGAATAATTTTGAACTACATTCTCTAAAGCTGATTTTAATTGTTTCTTTAATCTATCATATTTATCTTGCCAATTAGCTAAAGCTACTACATCAGTATTAGGGATTTTTTCTTTTTCTTGCTCAAGTATAAAAAGTTCTCTCATAATATGTTCATCATTATTTTTAGCGAGAAGATATTCTCTATCTTTATACATTTTACTGTTAAAAGCTTCTCCATACCTAACTGAATATTTTCTAATAAAATCTTTATTTGGAACTTTATCTAAAATTTTATCAAACCCTGTAAATATAGTATCAACAGCCAAGTTCGTATTTCCTACAATTAAAATACTATCATGTGGATTACTCTCAACATATTCAGCTATCATAGCACTCATAGTAGTAGTTTTTCCCGTGCCAGGAGGACCCCATAATAAACCAGCCTTCATATTTAAAAGGTTGAAAGCTTTTCTTTGATTAGCTCTAAGCCAACTGTTGTAATAACCATTTATTTTATAATCAGTTACATTTGGAGTATAATTTTCTATATCTTTTAACCAAGTATTCACCATAGTTACATAATAATTATTTTCCCAGCATTTAATAAGGGGTTCTATGTAATTTGGTAAATATATTCTAACAACAGTTCCTACCCTTGGAGCTGGACCTTTTAAAAATCTAAAAGCTATTTTCTCTTCTTCAGGAAAAACTAGAAAAATTTCAGCATAAGCAGGAGTGTTATTGATTTCCCACCAAATATTTCCTCCTTCCATGACTTCATCTATCTGTATTTTTCTACTAAAAGGGTGTGCTTCTCCCTCTTTTTGTGTAAGGGTAACAGAATAGAGTCCTATACTTTCCTGTACGATATTAGTTACAGTGTATTCACAAAATCTTTTATTAATATGTTCTTCCTCTTCTAAAGCAAAAAGAATATTTTTCTTGTTAATAGGGTATGAATAATTTAATTCTCCAATATCTTTAAATCTATCTATAACAACTTTTTTTCTTATAGGAGTAATTTCAACTATATTCTTTTGGTCATAGTTTTCTTTTTCTATATTTTTAAAGCTATTTTCTTTATGAAGAATAATTTCTTTTTTCTTATTAGTTATTCCACCTTTTGTTTTTCCATGTTTGTCAATACCATTAATATCATAGCCAGCTGTATCATATTTAGTTAAGGTAAACTTATTAATACCATTTCTATTAAATCCATCTTTATTGTATCCATATTTATCAAATCCTTCTTCATCATATTTAGATTCAGTTAGATAATGGTATCCTAATTTATTAAATCCTCGTTTGTTGTATCCTTTAGAATTATATCCTTCATAATTAAATCCGTTTAAATCATATTTTGTGAGAGTATCTTTATGAAGTTTATCTTTATTGAATCCATTTTTATTATATCCAGCAATATCGAATCCTTCTAAATTATATTTAGTATGAGTACTTTTATGTATTCCCTTTCTATCAAATCCATATTTATTATACCCTTTAATATTAAATCCTTCTTCATCATATTTTGTTTTAGTTATTTTATGGATACCATCTTTATTAAATTTTTTAATATTGAATCCATCAACATCATACCCAAAATAGTCATATTTCGTTTTTGTAAGTCTATGAATCCCTTTTTTATCAAATCCATTCGTATCATAACCATATTTATCATATTTCTTTTCCATAATAAATCCCCCTCTTTAGTTAAAGTTTACCACAAAGAGTTTAATATGGAAAGGAGTAAAAAGTTAAAGTTATATAAATTTTTAAAAAGTTGTGATAATAATTTTTAGTTTTAATAAAGAATATATGTTATAATACAAAGTAAGAATTTTAGAAGATAAAGGAGTTAGGATATGAGCTTAGAAAATATTTTAAAAAAAATGGAAAGAGATTCCTTTTCTTTAAGAGATAAGGGGACAAGATTTGAAGAATTAATAAAAAATTGGTTTTTATCAGCTCCACTATATTGTGATGATATTAAAGAAATATGGTTATGGAATGAATTTCCATACAGAAATCAATTTGGTGGAAGTGATAGTGGAATAGATTTGGTTATTTTGACAGATAAGAATGAATATCAAGCTGTACAATGTAAATTTTATAGTTCAGATAAACATATAGATAAAGCAGATGTAGATACATTTATTTCTACTTCGGCTAAACTTTTTGAAGTTGATGGAATAAAGGTAAAATTTTCAAGTAGATTATTCGTTTCTACAACCAACCATTGGTCTAAAAAAGCTAGTGATTTAATAGAAAATCAAGAGATACCTGTTGTAAGAATTTCATTAAATACTCTTGAAGATTCAGGGGTAGATTGGGATAAATTATATTTAGGAAATACAGGAAATAAAGCTAGAAAAGAGAAGAAAAAGATTAGAGAACATCAAGAATCAGCTTTAAAAGCTGTTCATTCACATTTTAAAAATGCTAATAGAGGAAAGTTAATCATGGCTTGTGGGACAGGAAAGACTTTTACTTCACTAAAGATAGCTGAAAATGAAACTAATGGAAATGGCTTGGTTTTATTTTTAGTACCTTCAATAGCATTATTAGGACAAACACTAAGAGAGTGGTCTAGTGATATAGAAGGGAAATTATATCCTATCTGCATATGTTCAGATTCAAAAATTACTAAGAAAACTAATAGTGATAGTACAGGAATGAGTGTTGTTGATTTAGCTTTACCAGCCACTACTGATGTAAATAAAATTGTAAGTCAATTAGAAACTTTAAAGGTTAAAGAAGGTTTAAAAGTTGTTTTTTCAACTTATCAATCAATAGATGTAATTTTTAAGGCTCAACAGGAAATATTAGCTAAAGATTCTACTTTTGGTGTCTTTGATTTAATAGTTTGTGATGAAGCACATAGAACAACGGGAGTAGCTCTTGCTGATGAAGAGGAAAGTAATTTTATAAAAGTTCATGATAATGAGTTTATAAAAGCTAAGAAAAGACTCTATATGACAGCTACACCAAGACTTTATGATGATAACTCAAAATCTAAAGCTAAAGAAAATAATGCTTATCTATGTTCTATGGACGATAGAGGAATCTATGGAGATGAAATATACAGAATTGGATTTGGAGAAGCTGTTCAAAGAGGATTATTAACAGATTATAAAGTTTTAATTTTGACATTAAATCATAGTCAAGTTCCTAGAGAGATACAAGCTTTAATTTCTAATGAAGAAGTTGAATTTAAGATAGATGATGCTTCTAAACTAATGGGGTGTATTAATGGATTATCTAAACAAATTCTTGATAAAGAGGGGATAGTAAAAGCTTCTGACCCTGACCCAATGAAGAGAGCAGTTGCTTTTTGTAGAGATATAAAAACATCTAAAAAGATTACAAGTGATTTAAATGAGTTTTCAAATACTTATATATCTTCATTAAAAGAAGAAGTACAGGAAAAGATGGTTGAAGTTTCCTCTAAGCATATTGATGGGGGAATGAATGCTCTTGAAAGAGAAAATCTATTATCTTGGTTGAAACAGGATAGTGAGAATGAAAGAGAGTGTAAAATTCTTACTAATGCTAGATGTCTTAGTGAAGGAGTAGATGTTCCTACACTTGACGCAGTACTATTTTTATCAGCTAAAAACTCACAAGTAGATGTAGTTCAATCTGTTGGTAGAGTTATGAGAAGAGCAGAAGGAAAAAAATATGGATATATAATAATTCCTGTTGTTATTCCAGCAGATAAAAAACCTGAAGAAGCTCTAAATGATAATGAAACATATAAAGTAGTTTGGAGTGTATTAAATGCTTTGAGAGCTCATGACGATAGATTTAATGCTGAAATTAATAAAATAGATTTAAATAAAAGAAAACCTAAAAATATCTTAATAGGGACAGTAGATAACACAGGAAAAGAAAGAAGATATAAAGGGGATAAATTTGAAATAAACGAAAGACAAATGAGTCTTAGTATGGACGTAGATAAATTACAAAATGCTATATACGCTAAGATGGTTGAAAAAGTTGGAGATAGAAAATACTTTGAACGTTGGGCTAAAGATGTCGCTAGAATAGCAGAGATTCAAATTGATAAAATAAGAGATTTAATTGCTAGAGATAAGGAATATAGAAAGGCTTTCAACAAATTTATAGAAGGATTACAAAAAAATATTAGTCCTGATATTGATGAAGAGCAAGGAATAGAGATGTTATCTCAACATATAATAACAAGACCTATATTTGAAGCTTTATTTGAGGGGTATTCATTTGTTAAGAATAATCCTATATCTCATTCTATGCAAGATATTTTAGATTTATTATTACAAGGGCAAATAGAAAAGGAAACTGAAGAATTAAATAAATTCTATGAAGATGTTAAACTTAAAATAGGAAATATTGATAACGCTGAAGGAAAACAAAGAATTATAGTTGAGTTATATGACAAGTTCTTTAAAACAGCTTTTCCTAAATTAGTAGACAAATTGGGAATAGTGTATACTCCTGTTGAGGTGGTTGATTTTATTATTAATTCAGTAGAGGAGCTTTTAAATAAAGAGTTTGGAAGAAGTTTAAGTGATGAAAATGTTAATATTTTAGACCCATTTACAGGAACAGGAACTTTTATCTCAAGACTTTTACAAAGCAGAATAATCAAAAATAAAGATTTAGAAAGAAAGTATAAGTATGAAATCTATGCTAATGAGTTAGTTCTTTTAGCTTACTACATAGCAACTGTAAATATAGAGAATGTGTATCATGATTTAGAAAAGGAAAATTCTATTGGAGAGGTTGGTTATAAAGAATTTGGAGGAATTTGTTTAACAGATACTTTCCAATTAAGTGAAGATGATGATGAGATTCAAATGTTTGACTTAGCTTTTAAAGAAAACTCTGAAAGAGTAAACAGACAGAAGAAAGCACCATTACAAATTATAATAGGAAATCCTCCATATACAATAGGACAAAGTTCTGCTAATGATAATGCTCAAAATAAAAAATATCCTAAATTAGATAATAAAATATTAGAAACATATTCAAAAGAATCTTCTGCAGGATTAAATAAAGCATTATATGATGCATATATTAAAGCATTTAGATGGGCAACTGATAGATTAGATAAAACAGGTGGGATAATAGGCTTTGTAACAAATGGAGCTTGGATTGATGGTGGTTCTACTTCAGGATTTAGAAAAGTTATTGAAAAAGAATTTACTTCAATTTATGTATTTAATTTAAGAGGAAATCAAAGAACTTCAGGAGAACTTTCAAGAAAAGAAGGTGGAAAAATATTTGGTAGTGGCTCAAGAACTCCAATCGCAATAACATTTTTAATAAAAAATCCTAATATTAAGAAAGAAAAAGCTTCTATTTACTATCATGATATAGGCGATTATTTAACAAGAGAAGAAAAATTAAAAATAATCTCTAATTTTAAATCAGTAAAAAATATAGATTGGACAATATTAACTCCTAATCAAGATGGAGATTGGATTAATCAAAGAAATGAAAAGTTTGATACTTTTATTCCTTTAATTGATAAAGATAATAAAAATAATAAAAATACTTTCTTCAATATTTCATCTAACGGAGTAGTAACTAATAGAGATACATGGGTGTATTCTTATTCAAAAGGACAATTAGAAAAACAGATGAGAGATACTATAAAATTCTACAATACTCAGATTGATAAGATAGAAAAGGTTAGAAAAAAAGATGAAAATATTGATACAGAAGATATTATAGATACTAATCCTAATAATATTAGTTGGTCAAGAGCGTTAAAAAATTCTTTGAAAAAACAAGTAAAAGATATTTATGAAGCAAAAGATATTGCTCTATCAATGTATAGACCTTTTACAAAACAAAATTTATATTTTAATAAATTATGGATAGAAATTCCTTCGCAACAAAGAAAATTTGAAAAATATTTATCAATTGGAACAATAGGAATTGGAGGAAAACATAATTTTTCTTCTCTTATTTTAAAAGAAATTGGAGATATTCAAACTTTTCAAAATGCGAATTTTTATCCTTTATATTATAGTGAAGAAAGTTCAAATAGTACTTTATTTACTTCTAAAGAAAATAAACAAGATGGAATAACAGATTTTATCTATAATTTATCTAGGGAAAAATATGGAGTACCAAGAATAACTAAAGAGGATATTTTCTATTATGTCTATGGATTCTTACATAATCAAGATTATAGAAAAGAATTTGAAGCAGATTTAAAGAAAACTGTACCGAAATTACCTTTAGTTGACGAATACCAAGATTTTAAAAAGTATTCTGATATAGGAAGAGAATTAGCAGAACTTCATCTAAACTATGAAACTCTTGAAAGACCTGAAGGAATTATAGTTGAAGGAGAAGAATTAGGAAATTATAGAGTTGAAAAAATGAGTTTCATAAAAAAAGGAGTAAAAGATACTATAATTTATAACAGCAGTATAACTATAAAAAATATTCCTTTAGAAGCTTATGATTACCAAGTTAATGGAAAGAGTGCTATTGAATGGATAATGGAAAGATATGCTGTAACAACAAATAAAGATAGTGGTATTACAAATGACCCTAACCTTTGGTGTGATGAGCATAATGACTCTAAATATATTTTAAATCTTTTATTAAGTATAATAACTCTTTCATTGAAAACTAATGAGCTAGTTAAGGAGTTGCCTAAAGTTGAGTTTTAAATAATTATTAAATAAAGCTTGTCTACAAAAGACAAGCTTTATATCTAAAGGAGTTCAATTATGAATGATTTATATATAGATTTTTTAGCAGAGGAATTATTAAAAGAGAAATTAGTTATCTTTGTTGGGGCAGGAGCTTCAATAGATAGTAATTTACCTAGTTGGAATACTTTAATACAAGCTTTTGCAAAAGAATTAAAACTAAAAGAAGGAAAGCTATCTGATGATGAAATACTTGATATTCCAGAAGAATATTATAAGATTTTTGGTAAAGTTCCTTTCTATGATATCCTTGATAAAATTTTTAATAAAGAATTTTCTCCTAATTCTATTCATGAAATATTAGAGAAATTGGAAATAAACTATATAATTACTACAAATTTTGATACCTTGATAGAAAAAAAATTAAATAAAAGTTATGAATATGATGTTATAAAAAAAGATGAAGATTTAGCACATTCTTCTAGAAATAAAATGATTATAAAAATGCATGGAGATTTAAAAAATAAAAATATTATATTAAAAAGAAGTGATTTTAAGGAATATACAAAGAAATTTCCTTTAATTTCAACATTTATAAAAGGACTTTTTACAACGAATACTATTTTATTTATTGGGTATTCATTAAATGACCCTAATGTAAAAAATATGTTATCTTGGATAAGAAAAATTTTAAAAGAAGATTTTAGAAAAGTTTACTTAGTTGATTTTAAATCTAATGATAAAGTAAGTAGTTTAAAAGATGAAAAGATTATTAATAAAATAATTTTACCAAATTTAGAAAAAAAAGAATATTTAGGAATTTCAGAAGAGAAGTTATTGGAGAATAAAGGAAAATTACTAACAGATTTTCTAGAAGATTTATATAAAAAAAGAGAAGAAAAATTGGAAGAAGAAAATAGTTTAATTTATTCTAATTTAGATTATTTAACAGAAGCAAATTTAAAAGCTTTAATTAAAAATTTAAATATTGTGGAATTTAATACGGATAAAATATTATCAAATAAAAAAATTGCTTCTTTTGATAAAGAAAATTGTTTAGATATAATGGAGTTGAATAAATATATAGAAATATTAATAAAATCAAATATTATACAATTTAATGAAGATTCTTCTATTAATACACTGAAAGACTTTAATAAAATGGAAAATCTTAATAAAAAACAAGAAAAATTAGAGTTTTTACTTGATTGCATTTTAACCTTTGATAGAAAAAGATTTATTAAATTTATAGAGGAAAATAATGATATTGCTAAAGAAAATTTAATAGTTAGTGGATATATTTTCTTTGAGGAATATAATTTAGCTGGTGAAGTATTAAGAAGCAAATTAAAAGAATATCAAAAAGATAACAATAAAATAAAAATTGTATGGACATATTTCCTTTTAGAGAACTTAGAAAGAATTGATCCAAAATTTTTCTTTTTTGAAGAGGTAAAAAAGAAAATAAATTTAGAGAAGATATATGATAAGTACTTTAAGAGAAAAACAAATTTATATTATGAAATTAACAATTTCAAGACATTAGAAAAATGTAGGAATGAAATGTATAAAACTTTAGAAAATGTAAAAAATAGTAAAAACAGTTCTTTTTTTGGAAATTCACCTCTAGTTAAAGCAAGCTTTATAGTCAGAGATTTTTACAAGTTTATTCTTTACAATGGTATTCCAAATAATTTTTTAGAGACTCATAATATACTAAAAAATTATATAGAAATACTTTTTATTTTATATAAAAATAATAAAGATAAAAGAAATTTTTCTATAGGAGAAATATTAACATATGAAAAATTTGAGTATTTTGATTATTTTATCATGCTAGAGATTTCAACAAAAGATTTAAAAAATTTAATAATGGAATATAATATAAATGAGTTAGAAACAGATATTGAAGATTTTAATAAACTTTTAATTACTTTAAAAAATTTATTGAGTTTATTTAAACCTGAACAAATACATTTTAATAAATTTAAAATGATATTAGAAAATATTTTTCTTTTAATACATAGACATAAGTTAACTCAAAAACAGTTTGATAATTTTTTTAATATTGTATTTCAGAGTGAAAAATTCGATGTTTTTTATAATGACAATATTTATAAGGAATTACAAAATTATTTTATAGCTATTCTTGATAAAAATATAGAATTTGTTACTGATAATATGTTAAAAAAAATCTTTAGTATTATAATAAAAAATAGGAAGAAGTCTAGTAATTATGTTATGGGAATGCTTACTTATTATTATTCGATAAAAGTTTCTTCAAAAATAAGATTGACAAAAGCACTGAAAACTTATTTTTCAAAAAATGATATATTTTTAAAGATATACTTTTTAAGATTATTTAATGAGGAAATTAAGCAAAAAGAAGTTAATCTATTATTAAAAGAATTAAATGAAGATTTTAATCTAAAAATTTATTTTGAATTACTAAGATTTAACTATATAGAATCTAATATAAAATTAGAAGAAAATATTATCCTAGCTTTAGAAAATACAAGAGAAATTAATGAAAATTTCATTTACTTATTATGTTCATTAATTGAATGTAATAAATTTTCTGATGAGATAAAAGATAAATTAAAAAATTATAATAATGAAAATTTTAAAAAATATTTAAAAAAATATGAGTTAGAAACAGAATGGAACTATTATATAGATAGAGAAAACTTTGATTATAGTAACTTTTCAATTAAAGATTTAAATAATTTTACAGAGTATGGAGTACAACAAATTATAGCTAATGGAAAAAATAATAAAAGTTTTATGAATATGCTTTACAAGTATTTATATTCAAGTACAAATAATACAATTTTAAAAGGATATTTAAAGACAATGTTTGATACTGAGGTGGAAAAATGAATTGTGAAGTAGCAAATATAGATGTATACACTAAATTAAGGAATATTTATAACAAATATAAAAGAGAAGATGTAATTTTGTCTATTTATATTCTTAATTCTTGGTTTCCTAACAATAGAACAAGCTTACACAAAATATATATTATTAATTATGTTTTAGCTAGTTTAGATGAAAAACAAGAAGAAAATACACAAAGAATTACTTCTTATAAAGAATTTAAAAAGTTTTGTAAAGAGATTATTTCTATATTTTTAAATTTAGGTTTTTATTTAGAAGAAGATTGTATTTTAGAAATAGAAAAAGGAGATATTAGTTTTTTCTTTGATAAAAAAAATTATTCTGTTTTTTCAGAAGGAATATATAGCTATTTATATGAGTATTATTCATTATTTGATGCTTTATATTGTTATATTCCAAATAAGGAAAATTTTAGAATAGATTTTAAAATTATATTAAACTATTTAGAAATGACATTGAGAATAATTATATTAAATAATTCAAATAAGGATATTGAGAAAGGAAATTTTGAAGTTCCTAATTATGATTATTGGAAATATTTAAAAGAAAATTTTTATAAAATAAAAGAATTTTGCTCTAATGAAATGCTAGATATTAATATTTTTGAAAATTCTTCTAAAGTAAATTCTTTAAATAATATTGAAGAAAATTGGGTACAAGCTATTCCAAGTCCATTATCATGCAAGTATAATGGAGAGTATTATCCTTTGTTTTCAAGAGATATTATAATTAATTTACTATATTTTTATAAAGAGAAAAAGAAACCACTTTTAGAAAATGATATTTTTTATAAATATATAAAAATAGGAGTAGTTTTATATGTATTGAATAGATTTGATGATGACTATAAAAGTTGTTTTTATTTGATAAATAGCGATAAAAAAGATTTTATATATGATTTTGGATTTATAATAGGAGAAGAATTATATTTATTCTTTACTTCCAATATTGAAAACAACTTAGAAATTGAAAAGATATTACAAAATGATAAAGAAAAAATACTAGAAGATAAATTTAAATTTTATTCTCATTTTAATAATAAATTTTTATTGATTGATAATATAAAAAAAGTTAAATTTTATAAAATAAATCTTCAATTAGTTCCAGATAATATTCCTATTTTTTTCTCTGAAAATAGTTTATATCAATCATTGTTATTTTTTGAATTTAGTTATATTTTTGATGAAATAGAAAAATTAGACGAAATTAAAGAATATGAAGATTTTCTTCAAAAATATGATAATTTTATATCACTTGAAAGAATAAATTTATTTTCAACCTTTAAGTTAAGCAATGGAGAAATTATTAGAGGAGCTGAAGACTATATAAAAGGATTTATTGATTCTCAAAGTGCAGAAATCTATAGAATTGAAAGTTTAAAGAAAAAATGTTTGGAATTAGAGTTTAAAAGGTATGGACATCCTTGTAATTGGAAAAAATCAAAAGAAAAAACTAAAATACATTTCTATAATTTTAGGACTAAGGATTTTTCTAAATATGTAAAATTAAAAAATAGTTTAGTTTGTATAAACATCCTTAAAGCTCATTTTTCTGGAGAAATTTGGAATGATAATAAGTTCTTCATTAATGATATAAGTTCAATGATAGAAAAATATTTTATTGATTTTAGATATTTATTAATTAAGGAAGAATATTTTTTAGAATCCAAAAATATTTTTATAAAACTTCTACCTATTCAACTTTTAGAAAAAGAAGAATTTTTATCATTAAAACAATTGAAGCCAGTAGAAATTTTTAGAATTAGTACTTTAAGTGATAAAAATAAAAGTTTAGTTCGAGTTATTATAGATATTGAAAAAGCTAAAAATGAATTTATAAAAGATTTTACTAAAAAATTAGAGCTTGAACTTTTTATAGAAATACTTAAAAGTTTAAATTTTATAAAAACTAAAAACATTTTTTCAAATAAGGTTAGAGATTTTTGGAAACAACAAAGCGAATTTAAATTAACACAGATTAGAAGTGTTATTCCAAATAGAAATCCTTATTATAGTTTTGAAGTTGATGAAAAATATTTTATTAAAATTAATAAAGAAATAGCTATATTATTAAAGAGTAATGGAATACTACCTGGAAATTATGATAGTAAAAGTAGTCTAGAAGTATTACAAAATATTAGAACATTGCTAAATCAAAAATTATTTGAAATTTTAGTTAAATATGATGTAAGTATAGTAAAAAGTATACTTGAAATCCTTGATGATATATTTTTTGCTAATAAAGTTAATAAAGAAAT
Source organism: Fusobacterium mortiferum (assembly GCF_016900045.1). Classification (GTDB taxonomy): domain Bacteria; phylum Fusobacteriota; class Fusobacteriia; order Fusobacteriales; family Fusobacteriaceae; genus Fusobacterium_A; species Fusobacterium_A pullicola. The sequence goes on along the minus strand of NZ_JACSNP010000004.1, from coordinate 68,347 downwards.
TTATCAAAATAATATTTATTACAAAACTACAGATTATTATTTGAAAAAAGAACAAGAATATATAGAAAGTTATAAAGTTTTAACTTTTCTTTTAGAAAATATATTATATAAAAATATTTATGGAGATAAAAAGATTACTTTAGATGATTTATATTATTTATATGCTTTTGGACAAAAAATCTTAGAAGTTTATTATTTAATAGAAATGATATATTATGAGATAGATACAGATATTATACTAAATATAAAAAATAATTATTTACTTTCTGCTATAAATCCAATGGAGAAAAAAATACTTGATTGGCAGAAATATATAATTAATTCTATTTATGAAGGAAATGATATTGAATTTCTCCTTTCAAAAGAAGAAAAAGAAGAATTTTTTTCAAAGTTGAATCAAATATTCCTTGAAAAATATTATTTTACCTTTACAACTTTTTTGAATAAATTAGATATTTTAAAAAACTATGATTCTTCTTTAGAAAAAGTTATTATGGTAACAAAAAATGAATTAATTAAAATTTTAAAAGAAAATGAAACAGAAGAAGTTGAGAAGATTATAGACTTTATGTTACTTGATTCCTCAAAATTAGGAAGTATTTTAGAAAATAATAAGCTAAAAGAAAAAGGATTTATACCTTATGATGAAATTAATAAAAGACCTTATCGTTTGACAATAAAGCCATTGATTAAAGTAAGAGAATTTTATTATTTCTCTAGAGAGAGTTGTGAAAGAACAATGCATGTATTTTTTCGACATATTTTAAATGGAAAATTACCATATAGAAATGAATATCAAGAAATACAAAATACAGTTGATAATCTTGCTGAACTTTTTCAAAAAAAATTAGTTGATAAAGTAGTTGAAATACTTAAAATTAAAGGATTTTCTATAGTTGAAAGAGAAGTTGATCTAAGAAAATTTGATAAAGATGGAAATCATCCTTTGGTTGAAGAAATTGGAGGAGATTTTGATGTTTTAGTATTTTCTCCTGATAGAAATTTAGTTTTAAATATTGAGTGTAAGTACATAACACAAGATTTTTGTACTAAAGATTTAAAAAATACTATGACTAAAATCTTTTATAAAAAGTCTAGTAAAAGTAAATTTTCTTATATAGACCAACTTTTAAAAAGACAAAAATATTTGAAAGAAAATATATCTACTATTATCAGCAATAAAAAATATAATTTTAAAAAAGATATTAATATTATTCCTATTTTTTTAACTTATACAAACAATATTTTTCTTAAAAATCCACTATTTGAGAGTGATATTAAATATGTGGTATTAGGAGAATTTGAAAAATTTTTAGAAGAATTAAAATAGAAAAAGTATAAAAGTCTGAAGCAAAAACTTTTAAATTTTTATAAGGTATATTTTATTTTTAGAATGAATAGATTACAAGATAATTATCTTCAAATTGTAAAATTATAAAAAAAAGAATAATTACAAAGATAATAAAAGTATTATGTGAGAATAGACTTTCTTTATTAAAAGTTTGATGAGGAGAAAGAATTTATAATAAAAATTAGACTAAGGTAAAATATTATTTTAATTGATAGAATACAACTTATAAGAATGTGCCTTAAAAATATTTAAATAAAAGAAACTAAGGGACTGTTGCAAATTGATGATTTTTAATCATTAATTTGCAACAGCCCCATTTTGTTACAATGAAACTATCTTTTTTTCTTTAATAAAGCTTTCCCAGGGATACCAGGTTTAGTCATCTCAAATGGATTTAATATGATATCTAACTCTTCTTTAGAAAGTAATCCTCTTTGTAGGACTATTTGAGCTACAGGAATACCAGTTCTGATAGATTCCTTAGCTATATCAGCAGCATTTTTATATCCTATATGAGGATTTAGGGCAGTAATTATTCCAACGCTTCTATCTACCCAATATTTACAGTTTTCCTCTTGAGCAGTGATTCCTTTCAAGCAATTTTCTATAAAAGTAACAATTCCGTTTTTAAGAATCTCTATTGATTGGAATAGGTTAAAAAATAGAACTGGTTCAAAAACATTTAGTTCTAGTTGTCCAGCTTCAGCAGCCTTTGTAATAGTTATATCGTTACCAAATATTTGGAAACAAACTTGGTTTAATACCTCTGGGATAACTGGATTTACTTTTCCTGGCATAATAGATGAACCTGGTTGTTGTTGAGGAAGTAGAATTTCCGCTAGACCAGCTTTAGGACCAGAAGCCATAAGTCTTATATCATTAGCTGTTTTAGAAAGGTTTACAGCACAAGTTTTTAAAGCTGAAGACAACCATACAAAGCTATCTAGGTTTCTAGTTCCATCTACAAGGTCAGAAGATTGTTTAAATTCAAAACCAGTAACCTCTGAAAGTATTCTTACAACATTTTTTACATACTCTACATCAGCGTTAATACCAGTTCCCACAGCAGTAGCCCCCATATTTACATATGTTAACTCTTCAACGGCAGAAGAGATTCTTTTTATATCTCTAAGCACAGGTTGAGAAAAGGCTCTAAACTCCTGTCCTAGTCTAATAGGTACAGCATCTTGAAGGTGTGTTCTACCCATTTTTATGACATGGTCAAATTCCTCTCCCTTAGCTTGTAAAGTATCATAAAGATATTGTAAATCTGTAAGTAGGTCTTTTATAAGGAGTTGAACTGTAAGCTTTCCAGCAGTAGGTACAACGTCATTAGTAGATTGTCCATAGTTAACATGGTCATTTGGGTGGCATCTATCATATTTTCCAAGCTCTCCACCTAAAATCTCATTTGCTCTATTGGCAATAACCTCATTCATGTTCATATTCATAGATGTTCCAGCTCCACCCTGTATAACATCAGTTATGAATTGGTCTCTAAATTTTCCAGCTATAATCTCATCAGCAGCTTGTATCATAGCCTCTTCCACTTCTTTAGAGATTACCCCAGCTTCATAGTTAGCTCTTGAAGTAGCTTTTTTTACATAGGCAAGGGCTGTAATAAATGTATCACTAAGTGTATATCCTGTAATATGAAAATTATTTTTTCCTCTTAAAGATTGTACTCCATAGTAAGCTCCAGCAGGAACTTCTAAAGTACCAATTGAATCGCTCTCTAATCTAAATTTTTCCATTTTGAATTCCTCCAACTATTTAGAAATCTATCTTATAATATTATGATACTTTTATTTTGATCTTTTTTCAACCAAAAAATAGAAAAATGATTTCAAAAAATATATTAATCATTTTAAAAAACATATATTATCTAAATAATTATATATAAAATAAATAATTTTAAAAATATATGTAGAAGAAATATAGAAAATAAAAATAAATTATCACAAATAAAAATAGAAAATATTGACAAAAAATTGTTTTAATTGTAATAAAATAAAATAAGTTTTAATAAAAAACAGAAATAAAAGTTTTACACCAAAAATATAAAAATTTATTTTCTTTTTTATAGTTAAATAAAATAAAACGGATAAAAAATAATCGAAAATTACTTGAAAATAAAAGAAAAAAAGATAAAATATGGATATTTTTAACCATAAATTATCTTTTTGAAAATTAATTATTATCTTAAATACTCTGAGAATATTGAAAACTTTATAGCCTCCATAGAGATTTTCATATTGCTCTGAACTTTTATTTTTAATTTATCATTTTTATCAATGATAGACTTTATAGTATGATTAAATATAGCGTGGAAGTTTTTCTTCTCACTAGGTAAAATCTTATTAATATTGTTATTAATCTTTAGTTGCTCACTAGAATTAGAGTTTTTACCTTCAATAGTAACAGATATATTTAACTCTTCACTCCAGCTCTCTCTTTCAGATATATTTTTTATTCTCACAACAGCTTCTATAAGGTCCTCTTTCTTTAGTGAACTAGGAATCTCTAGTTCATATTCAAAGTTATCTGAAAAGCTATCTCTAAACTCTTCAGTAAGAAAATCATACTGGCTAATAGTTTGCTCCCCACACATATCTATCTGCATAAGTCTTTTGACCTCTTCAATAGGTAGATTTTTTCCTAAAAGATACATAAGCTTTGTAACGGCAGCTTCTGGGGTTAAGTCAACACCACTGATAACTCCTACATCTGTAAGTTTTGCACTAGCCTCATATAGTCCCATCTTTACAAATCCACGAGTACATTGAGTGATATCTACTATTACAATACCCTTAGATGAGATATATTCTAAGACATCTAAAAATTCCTTGTTAGTAGGGGCGTTTCCATTTCCAAAGGTTTTTAATATAACTCCTTTGATACTATTATTTTCAAAAATAGTTTTTAGGTATGCTGGTTTTAATCCTGGGAATAATTCTAAAACTATAACCTCACTATCAATTACAGCATCTACATAGAATTTTTCTTTAGTTGCAGGAAGTATTCTATCCTTAATAACTCTGATATCTGCACCAACTTCAGCTATAGCTGGATAATTAGGAGAGGAGAAACCAAAGTAATTTGTAGCATCTATTTTTCTAGAACGGTTACCTCTAAGTAGAGTATCCCTAAAGAATATACAAACCTCTGGAATAAGTTTTACTCCATAAAGCTCATTTCCAGCTATGTGTATAGCTGTGATAAGATTTTGTAAAGCATCACTTCTCGGAAATTGTAGTGGAACTTGGGAACCAGTTAAAACAACTGGTTTATCAAGATTTTTTAACATAAATGACAGAGCTGAAGCTGTAAAAGCCATAGTATCTGTACCATGTAAAATTACAAATCCTCTATATTTATCATAATTTTTAGAGATAAATTTTGCTATATCCTTCCAAGTCTCTGGAGACATATCGGAAGAATCTATCAAAGGATCAAATTGATAGTAATCTGTGGAGTATTTGTTTAGGATAGGGTGCTCCTTAGTTATTTCGTGCCAATCATTAGCTGGTCTTAAGGGACTATTAGGGTCATTTTCATCACTGTGGACCATTCCTATAGTTCCTCCAGTATTAATTATCATTATCTTATCTAACATCAATTTTATCACCTGATTATTTAGTTATAATTTTGTTAGGAACAGATTTTACATCTCTAGTTCCTGTTAAAATCATAGCTTGAGAAAGTTGAGATTTTAGGGTGTTCATAATAGTAGTTACTCCCTCTTTTCTTCCACCTATAGAACCCCAGATAAGAGGTCTTCCAACAAGTACTCCCTTAGCTCCCATAGCTAAATATTTTAAAACATCTACTCCCTCTCTTACAGAACCATCTGCTAAGACAGTGATTTTATCTCCTACAGCTTTTACAATATCTTCTAATATATCACAACTTGCTTGGCAGTAATCTAAGACTCTACCACCGTGATTTGATACTACAATAGTATCTACCCCAGCCTCTACACAGGCTAAAGCTTCATCAACACTCATAATTCCCTTTGCTATAAATGGAAGTTTTGTAGATTTTACTAACTCTTTTAAATCCTTTATAGATTTTGGACCAACAGGTTGTCCAAATAGTTTCATAGTAACAAGTCCAGCTCCATCTAAATCTACACCTACAGCAATAGCTCCAGCTTCTTCAGCCATCTTTATTCTTTTGATTATCTCCTCATTACTTCTAGGTTTTATAATAGCTATTCCAAGTCCTCCAACTTTTTTTATAGCCTTTAGTCCAAATTCATAACAAGTAGGATCTCCAGTATCTCCTATCATACCTATACTACCAGCTTCTAAACAACCTTCTATAATATCGTTACAGTATTCTTCCTCTGTAACTCCTCCTCCCATATTAAATTTTGTACCTGTAATAGGGGCACCAAATACTGGAAAAGATAGTTCTTTACCAAAGAAAGAGCAAGTTAATTCTGGCTCAGTAGCACTATGTATTGTTCTAAGAACAAGTTTTATTTTTTTTAAATTTTCATAATTTATCTTAAATGATGAACCAGTACCTGTTCCTCCCATACCAGGAACCTTACCAGCACACCATATACCATCACAAGTTTTACACAGATTACAATATCCTTTCATTTTTTCACGAGCATTTTCTTTTAGAATTTTTATATCCAATTTAATCCATCTCCCTTAAATAGTGATAAATTTCTTACTTTTTATGATATACCATTATAATTACATTGTCAATTAAAACAGAACAAATTAATAATAAGTTGATAACTTATTTAAAAAAAAATTGACAAATTTTGGAAAATGAAGTAATCTATTGATAATGAGAGAATTTTTATAAAGTTAAGAGAGGGTGGAAGAAACATGACAAGTAAAACTGTTGAAATTACAAACGAAACTGGATTACATACAAGACCAGGAAATGAGTTCGTTAGCTTAGCTAAGACTTTTTCTTCTCAAATAGAAGTTGAAAACGAAGCTGGAAAGAAAGTTAAAGGAACATCTCTATTAAAGCTACTTTCATTAGGAATAAAAAAAGGTACTAAAGTAACTGTATACGCTGAAGGTGCTGACGAAGCTGAAGCAGTTGAAAAATTAGGAGACCTTCTAGCAAACTTAAAGGACTAATTTTATGATGGAAGGTACTTGTAAGAAGTACCTTCTTTTTTTTAAAAAATTTACGAATAATGAATGTGAGGAAAAAATATGAGTAAAATAGTTAAAGGTATTGAAGCATCTCCTGGAATAGCAATAGGAAAAGTATTTTTATATCAAGAACAAGAATTAGTAATTGACTCAAAAAGAAAATGTGATGCTGATTGCGAAAAAGAGAGATTACTAAATGGTAGAGAAAAATCAAAAGAGCAACTATTAAAAATCAGAGAAAAAACTGCACAAAAATTAGGTGAAGATAAGGCTGCTATATTTGATGGACATATTACATTACTAGAAGATGAAGACTTATTTGATGAAGTTGTAGATATCATAGAAGATGAAAAGATATGTGCTGAGGCAGCTCTTCAAAGAGGTATTGACGATTACTGTGATATGCTTGCTAACTTAGAAGATGAGTACTTAAGAGAGAGAGCAGCAGACTTAAGAGATATCGGAAAAAGATGGTTATACAACGTAGCTGGTGTTGAGATATTAGATTTAGGTTCATTACCTCCAAACACAGTAATAGCTGCTAAAGACTTAACTCCATCTGATACAGCTCAAATAGATTTACAAAACGTAGTTGCTTTCATAACTGAAATAGGTGGAAAGACAGCTCACTCATCTATCATGGCTAGATCATTAGAGTTACCAGCAGTAGTTGGAACAGGAAATATCTGTTCATTAGTTAAGAGTGGAGATAACGTTATAGTTGATGCTCTTAAAGGAGATATCATAATCAATCCTACTGCAGAAGAAGTAGCTAAATATCAAGAGAAGAGAGAAGCTTTCTTTGCTGAGAAAGAGTTATTAAAACAATTAAAAGATAAAGAAGCTATATCAAAAGATGGTGTAAAAGTAGGAGCTTGGGCTAATATTGGATCACCAAAAGATATCGACGGAGTATTAAGAAACGGAGCTCAAGGAATAGGACTATACAGAACTGAGTTCTTATTCATGAACAACGACAGATTCCCAACTGAAGATGAGCAATTCGAAGCTTATAAGATAGTTGCTGAAAAAATGGAAGGAAAACCCGTAACTATAAGAACTATGGATATCGGTGGAGACAAGTCTCTTCCATACATGCAATTACCAAAAGAGGAAAACCCTTTCCTTGGATGGAGAGCAATCAGAGTTTGCTTAGATAGACCTGAAATCTTAAAAACTCAATTTAGAGCATTATTAAGAGCATCTGCTTTTGGATATATCAAAATCATGCTTCCAATGATTATGGATATAACAGAAATCAGAAGAGCTAGAGCAATATTAGAAGAGTGTAAAGCTGAGTTAAGAGCAGAAGGAGCTAAATTTGATGAGAATATAGCTCTTGGAATAATGGTTGAAACTCCAGCAGTTGCTTTCAGAGCTAGAAGCTTTGCTGAAGAAGTAGATTTCTTCTCAATCGGAACAAACGATTTAACTCAATATACATTAGCGGTTGATAGAGGAAATGAAAACATTTCTCACCTATACAACACTTATAACCCAACTGTATTAGAAGCTATAAGAATGGCTATAAAAGGAGCTCATGAAGCTGGAATAACTATCTCTATGTGTGGAGAGTTTGCTGGAGACGAAAACGCTACTGCTATTCTATTTGGAATGGGATTAGATGCTTTCTCAATGTCAGCTATATCTGTACCTAGAATTAAGAAAAACATCATGGCTCTAGAAAAAGCTAAATGTGAAGCTTTAGTTGAAGAAGTAATGGCTCAAAAAACTCCAGAAGAAGTTTTAGCTATTGTAAAGAAATTCAATAAAGAAAACTTAAAATAATTAAAATAAATCGAGTTTAATTTCTACTTTGATGAAAAAAGAGAGATTAAACTCTTTTTTTTTTCATTTATAAATTGACTTTTAGCAAATAAAAGAGTAATATTAGTTAAAGAGATTTATAATTATGAATTTAAAGGAGAAAGATATGGGATTAAAAAATAAAATGTTATTATTTATGATTATTAGTACTGGGGTGTTTGCTGATGCAGATGATTTAAAATATTTAGGAACAAAACAACCCTATAAGCACAAAGAGGTAAAAGTAAAGACTCCAAAGGGATATGAGCCTTTTTATATTAACCATATAAGTAGACATGGTTCAAGACACCTATCATCATCAAAATATGATAAGAGTGTATATGAGCTTTTAGTTTTAGCTGAAAATGAGGGAAAACTTACTTCTAAGGGTAAAAAATTAAAAGAAAAAGTTGCTAAGATATTAGAGATAGAAAAGGGAAATTATGGGTTACTTACTCCAGTAGGTGTTAAAGAGCAAAAAGGAATAGCTAAGAGAATGTATAAGGAGAATAAAGAGGTTTTTGGAAGAGAGGTTGATGCAGTTGCAACTTATGTAACAAGAGCTCAACAAAGTAGAGATGCTTTCTTAAAAGAACTTTCAAAATATACACCAGACACTAAGTTTAAGGTATCTACAAATGGAAAAGATGATATAGAATTAAGATTTTTCGATATATCACCAGCATATTTAGAGTATGAGGAGAAAGAGCCTTGGAAAGCTGAATATAAGAAATATGCTAAAACTAAGAACTACACAGATAGAATTCTAAAACAATTCTTTACTGAGGATTTTATAGCTAAATTAGAGAGTGGAGAGATACAATTAAAATCTGAAGAGGGAAAAGTTATCTTAAAAAGTGCTGATGACGCAGTATCTAATCTTTATGACCTATATGTACTTCAAGCTGATATAGGAAAGGATTTAGGAATAGGAAAATATTTCACATCTGAAGAGTTAAAATGGTATGATGAATTAGATAATATAAAAACTTTCTATGAAAAAGGACCAGGAATGACTGGAGAGAATATAGCTACTGATATAGCAACACCTCTTTTAAAAGATTTTATAGAGACAAGTGATAGTGCTATAGCTAATCAGAATATCTCTGCTAATTTAAGATTTGCTCATGCTGAGACAATAATTCCATTTATCAGTATAATGGAGATAGAGGGAATGTCAGAAAAACAAGATGATATGTCAAAGGTTTACCAAACATGGAATGGAAGTGAAGTTTCTTGTATGGCGGCAAATGTCCAATGGATATTTTATAAAAATGAGGCTGGAGATATACTTGTAAAGATACTTCACAATGAAGAGCCAGTATCAATTCCTGTAAAAACTGATATAGCTCCATTCTATAGATGGAATGATGTAAGAGATTTCTATACTCAAAAGTTATCAGTAAAGTAAAAATAATAGTTACTCCTATCAACTATCAATTCAATTAAAGGAAACTTTAAGAATTGTGTAATTTATGGAAAGAAGTTAGATTAACTTAGCGAAGGTGGACGCTAAAAAACACAACTGTTTGAACGAAGTGAGTTTTGTGTTTTTAGTCCAATAAGCTTTAGTTAATCAACTTCTTGAAATATGGAGCAATTCTTAGTTTTCTTTCAAAATGAAATATAACTGAGGAGTAACTATTAATATTTAATCTTATAGTAGATATTACCTATACTTTCCCAAATCCAAAGTTGGAACTTCATAAAGTTATAGTATTTAGGTATATAGTAAAAAAAGTTCTCTTTTTCTTGAGAGGCTAAATAGTTACAAGGTGCAGGAATGATTTCAAATTCCTGCATATTTTTTTGAAATATTGCAACGCTTCTCTTCATATGGAAAGCAGAAGTTATCAAGATAATATTTTTATTTTCAACCGAATTTAACTTTTCCTTTATAAATAGAGCGTTTTCATTCGTATTTTTACTATTATCCTCAATAATTATATCATTGGGATTTACTCCAAGAGAGATTAATTCCCTAGCATAGACAGAACTTTCACTCTCTTGATTTTGTAGTGGACTTCCACCAGAAATATATATTTTTTTAGGATATTTTTTATAGTACTCAGCAGTTTTTAATATTCTCACAGAGGGCATTATTCCAGGGATATTTCCTTCAACAGTTGTAGTGATTATTCCACCACCTAATAGGACATATACCTCCCCTCTTTTTAAGTTATCCTCAGTAATAGGCGAGTATACAGCTTCTAAATTGTATAATTTTTTGTCTATAAAGGCATCTGTAGAAGCCCAATACATAAATATAGAGATAACTATAAAAAGTAGCCCAGATTTCTTTCTTCTGTTGAAAAGATTTCCTACACCTATAAGGAATAGAATAATAATTATAGGTAGAGGAGACAACAAAGTAAGAGATATAATTTTTTCTAGTAAAAACATAAAATCACCCAATTATTTTTATTATTTAGAAAAAAAGCTACCTTTTACGGTAGCTCTTAAATTTTATGATTTTAATTATATATGAAAACTCTTAAAAAGTCAAGCAGGGTTAAAACTCGTCCCAACCTTCAACAGAGGAACTCATATTGTAGCTAGTAACTGTACCTTCAAAGAAGTTAGCTTTAACATTTCCCTCTCCTTCAGTATCAGCAAATCTTTCTAAGTGTTTGTAAGGATTCTTATCAAAACCTTGGTAAAGAGGTTTTAATCCTATTCCCTTTAATCTCTCATTTGCTAACCACTTAGTATAAGCCTCTGTAGTTTTTTCAGTAATACCAAGTACATTTCCACCTATGATGTGGTTTGTCCAAGTTATCTCTTGTTCTACAGCTTTTTCGAACATCTCATAGATAGTTTTCTCATCAAAGAAATTACCATTTTCATTCTTAATCTCTTTAATCATCTGTTGGAATATTACAACGTGAGAAAGTTCATCTCTATTGATAAGTCTTATTATATCAGAAGTTCCCATCATTCTATTTCTACTAGCTAATAGGTAGAAGAAATTAAATCCATTGTAGAAGTAGATTGATTCAAGAAGATAGTCAGCTATTATAACCTTAGCAAAGTTCTTATCCTCTGGATTATCTAGAAAATCTTGATATATTTCAGCTATATACTTATTTCTTTCAAAAAGGATTTTATCCTCTCTCCACTTGTCGTAGATATAGTTTCTAGTCTCCTTAGGAAGAATAGATTCTATTATATATTGATAAGATTGTGAGTGTATAGCCTCTTGGAATGTTTGTATAGATAGTATTAGGTTTATCTCTGGAGCAGTTATATAGTCAGAGATATTTGGAATGTTATTTGTTTGAATACTATCTAAGAATATTAAAAAAGATAGAATACCATCATATGCTTCTTTCTCATAAGAGGTAAGATTGTTATAATCAACTCTATCTTGAGTTAGATCTATCTTTTCTGGTATCCAGAAATTTCCCATCATAGTTCTATAAAGGTGGTTAGCCCAACCATACTTAACGTTGTTAAGATTGAATATGTTTGTACTGTTTCCCTTTATAATTTTTCTCTCATTAAGTGAGTCAATACCAGATGGATTAAAAAGTTTTTTTCTATCCACTGCAGCTTTCACACTCCTCTTTATCCTTTGTTATATTAGTATTTTTCTGAATAGTTCTGATATAGTAAACAGACTTACACCCTTCTTTCCAAGCTGTTAAGAAAGTTTCAAAGATATCCTTGGCTTTGATATTTTTATTTAGGTCGAATAGAAGCTCCATAGATACTCCTTGAGTAGTCCATTTTCCTATTCTACTCATCATCTTTACATAGACTTTAGAATCTACATTTTTAAACTCTGGATAGAACCAAGCTCTGTCCTTTAAATATTTTACAACTCTAGGTACAGCTCCCTTTTGGTTTTTCTCTATAAAAAATCTAGAGAAAGTAGGGTTTACAGAGGCAGTAGCTCCCATAAGTAGAGATGTAGAAGTATTAGGTGCCACAGCAGAAAGCTCACCATTACGTAATCCATACTGAGCAACTAAATCAAATACCTCACTCCATTTTTCAGCAAAATCAGAGTTTTGCTCATACCAAGTTCTATTTTTTTGGAAGAATATACCTTTATCCCACATAGAGTCTTTAAAGTATGAATAAGCTCCCCTATCCTTTGCTAAAAGAGTAGAAGCCTTAAGTGTATAAAGAGCTATCTCCTCATAAAGCTTATCTATCTCATCTAAAGAGTCTTCATATATCATAAACTCTCTAGCCATATAGTCAGCAAGTCCCATTGTACCTACTCCTATTGTTCTATATAAAGAGTTGTGTCTATCAGATTCAAGTATAGGTGTTTGAGTTAAGTCGATTGTATTATCTAATATTCTTACAGCTATACTAGTAATCTTTTCAAGCTCCTCTCTTGATACTTCAGCTAAGTTCATAGATACTAAGTTACAAGTGTGTACTATACCTAAATCTACCTTTCTAATACCAGTTTCATCAATAGCTTCCTCTTTATAGTTTTTACTAGGAGAGAAGTTAGAGAAACTTTCCATACAAAGATTTCCATTACCTATCATTCCCATGTGTTGGTTATGATTCATTCTATTAGCACTATCTTTAAAGAAGATATATGGCATACCAGTTTCAATTTGAACCTTCATAATCTCTTTAAATAGCTCTCTTGCTCTAATTACCTTCTTTAAAGTAAGATTTTCATCATCTTCAAGCTTGAAATACATCTTTTCAAACTCTACTCCATATAGCTCACAAAGTTCAACTCCATACTTCATTCTCACTTCATATGGGTCAACTAAAGTCCAAAGCTCATCATTTTCAACCTTTCTCATAAATAGGTCAGATACAACTACCTGTGGATAGATATCGTAAGCTTTTGTTCTTTGGTCTCCATTTTCTGTTTGAAGCTCTAGAAACTTTTCTATATCTAAGTGCCAAGTATCTAAAGCTATCGTTACAGCACCAGCACGTCTTCCCTGTTGGTTAACAGCAACAGCTGTATCATTTATTATTCTAACCCAAGGAACAACTCCTCCACTTGCGTTATAATATCCATTTACCATAGAGTTTTTAGCTCTGATACGAGAGATATTTACTCCTACTCCTCCACCATTTTTACTTATCTTAGCTATTGTATCAATGTTATAGAAGATAGATTCTATGTTATCATCAACAGCAGTGATAAAGCAAGATGACAGATTCCCTCTAGGTATTCTTAGGTTTGCAAGTATTGGTGTAGCTAATGATACTTTTTTAAGAGATAGTGCATCATAAAATCTTTTAGCTATACTTACTCTATCTTTTTCATTGATAGCTAATAGCATAGCTATACACATAAATACCTCTTGAGGTAGCTCATAGGTATTACCTAAGTATTTTATAAGATATCTATTAACTAGCATATTAGCCCCAGCATAATCATATAACATATCCCTTTCAGGGGAGATATATCTTCCTAGTTCATCTATCTCTTCATCAGAGTATTCTCCAAGTCTTTTATCATATATATTTTTATCAACTAACTCTCTTACCGTTCTTAAAAATTCTCCATATGAAAAACCTCTTTTGTGGAAAACCTCTCTCTCAGTCTCCATCATAAGAAGTCTACCAGCAACATATGTCCAGTCTGACTCTTCAAAACTAGTCATACTAACAGCCTGTGTTATAAGGGCTTCTTGAATCTTTTTTGTTGTGATTCCTTCTTGATAGATAGCATCTATATGGCTCTCTAATTCCACCATATTTACTTCTAAATTTTCACAGGCTTTAATCAGTTTTTCTCTTATTTTTTTTATATCTAACTCTTCTCTTATACCAGCTCTATTTATTACAAATTTCATTATAGAACCTCTAAGAATTGTTCCATAGTGTAAATAACCTCATCCTTTTCTACAATTGGTGCTGACATTATTCTAGCTTTGCTAGCTACCATCATAAGAGTTTTTAAATCTTCAATATATTCATAATTTACTTTTTTCTCATCCAAAATATTTTTTAATGTTTGGCACTTACTACAATTAGCCTTACCATAAACTTTTATCATAATATCCTCCTAATACTACATATATTGTAGTTGTTTTAATTTTAATACTACATCTAGTATTATTGCATAAAAGATAGAAATTTTCAAGTATTTTTATTAAAAAACTCCAGTATAACATTTAGACAATTGTTGTACAATTTTTTCTAATTTAGAAACTATTTAGTTTTCATTTATATATCTATCTAGAACTTTTTCCCACATTCCATTCTCTTTCATAATTTTTTCAAAAATATCTCTTACAGCTCCTCTACCACCATTTTTGTTAGAGATATAATCTACTCTTTCTAGAACCTCAGGAACGGCATCTTTAGGACAAGCAGAGAAACCAACTAACCTCATAACTCCTAAATCATTTATATCATCACCAATATAGGCTACCTCATCTAAAGATAGAGAGTATTTTTCAAGAAGTTTGTTTAGCTCAACCACTTTGTTACTCACTCCTTGAGCCAACTCCTGTATACCTAACTCCTCTTTTCTCCTTCTAACAATTTCAGAAGATTTTCCAGTGATAATAGCTACAAGTCCTCCTAACTTAATCCATTGAACGATAGCAAAACCATCTTTTACATCAAAAGTTTTTAAACAGTTATCCTTATCATCCATATATAATCTTCCATCTGTCAAAGTACCATCAACATCAAGTACTATTAATTTTATCATAATTCTCCTCCTAAGAAATTTTTTACAAGAAAAAAGGGTATCCCACTGGATACCCTTGAAGTACAAATTAAAGTGCGTTTACTTTAGCTGCTAATCTAGCTTTCTTTCTAGATGCTGTGTTTTTCTTGATTATTCCTTTAGTAACTGCTTTGTCTAACTCTTTGTAAGCTACTGATAGAGCTGCGTTAGCTGCCTCTACTTCTTTAACCTCTACAGCTGCTAAAACTTTTTTAACCATAGTTTTAACTCTAGATTTTACTGCTTGATTTCTCTCTCTGTTTCTTTCTGCTATTAATACTCTCTTTTTAGCTGATCTTGAATGTGCCAAATTAAAAACCTCCTAAGTTTTAAAAAACAATTTTTTTATTTTTTCCATAAGATGATAACATAATTTAAACAAAATGTCAATTACAAATTGACAGAGTTTTTTTTAATTTGTTTAAGTTAAGCTACAAAAGAGACACCTTTTCTTGTACAATGGACCAAATTTATTCTAACATATTTTCAAAAAAAAATCAAAGTCTTTTTTGAAACAAAAAAATCAAAAGCTGATAATTGTATAAGTTATAGAGAGAAAAATGGTAAAGAAATTACCTACTTCTAACTTGCTATTTTAAAAAAAAAGATGTATTATATAATATCGAAAACTATAATTTTTAAGAAAGGGTAATTATGGATGTAAAGGAAAAAATCTCTTTAGAAGCTAGAGAAATTATGTGTGAAGAGATAAAAAAAGCTCATGGGAATGAAGTTTTTTTTAGAGGGATTCCAGATGAGAATGGAGTTGTAACACAGGTTCAAGTTTTAGCTAGGGGAAATGAGTATTCAGTTCCTGCTATTCTAAAGGCAATGAGAAAGGGAGAGGTAATTATACACAATCATCCCTCAGGTTTTTTATACCCATCAGATGCAGATGTGGAGGTAGCTTCTATTTATTCAAATAGAATGGATGGAGCTTCATATATAGTAAATAATGATGTAAGTGATATATATATAATAGTAGAACTTTTTAAAGATGAGAATGTAAAGATAGATATAGCACCATATTTTGAAAAAACTGGGTTACTCTCACAAGCTTTTAAAGGGTTTGAATATAGAGATGAGCAGTTACATATGGCAACACATATAGAGAAGGGATTGAATAGTGAAACTCCTGTAATAGTAGAAGCAGGAACAGGAACAGGGAAGACATTGGCTTATTTGATTCCAAGTATAGAGTGGGCAATAAAGAATAAAAAGAGAGTAGTAATCTCCACTAATACTATAAATCTTCAAGAGCAGCTGTTGAATAAAGATATTCCAATAGCTAAAAGAGTTATACAGGGAGATTTCAAGTACATTTTGGTAAAGGGGAGAGGAAACTATCTTTGTAATAGAAAATATCATAACTTAGCACTTGGAGATAGCTCTATATTAGAGGATTTCTCAACCACTCAAAAAAATCAATTTGCTGAGATTATAAAATGGGGAAATCATACAGAGACTGGGGATAAGGCTGAGCTTTCCTTTGAAGCAGATAACAGTATTTGGGAGCTTTTTCAGAGTGAAACGGATATGTGCTCTGGAAATAAGTGTCCATACAAAAATGAGTGCTTTTTTCTAAAGTCAAGAGAGGAGAAGAAAAAAGCGGATATTTTAATTACTAACCATCATATGTATTTTTCTGATTTAGCAATTAGAAAGGAAATTGGGTTCAATACTGAGTACTCAATCTTGCCAGAGTATGGGTTGGTTGTGTTTGATGAGGCTCACAATATAGAGAAAGTAGCTAGAGATTACTTCTCATATGAGGCTTCAAAATATAGTTTTACTAAGACTATGAACCAAATCTTTGTAACAGAGGGAAAGAAGAAAAATACTGGAGCTTTAGATGCTGTATTGAAGCATATAAAGAGTGAAGAGATAGATAGTAGAGGAATACTTGAGCGTGAGATAGAGGAGATAAAGTTAAAACATAAATCTCTTTATATAGCTGGAAGAGAGTATTTTAACCATATTATAGAGGTATTCTCACGAGGAGAGATGGGAACTTTTACCTTTAGAGCTAAAAAAGAGGAGATGGAAAACTCTCCATTTTTAAATAGCTTAAATGAGTTTAGAGATAGATTTTTAAGTGAGTATAACTCATACAGCAGAAAGGTAAGAGAGTTAATAAAGGACCTAAAGGATGAAGAGGATAGAGCTGGACATATAAATGATTTTTCAAGATATATCGATAGATTAGATGGCTTTATCAACAACTTTAGATTTATAAATGATTTTGAAGATGAGGAGTTTATATACTGGATAGAGGTAAATAGTAGAAAGGGAAACTCTAAACTTGTAGCTACACCATTAAAAATAGATGGGGAGTTACAAAAAAATCTCTATTTAAACTTAAAGCAGATAATATTTACCTCAGCTACAATAGCTATAGGAAATGATTTTTCATATTTTAAAGAGTCGATTGGATTGGATAAAAATACCTTAGATAAGGTTATTCACTCTCCATTTAATTATGATGAGCAGATGAAGGTATATCTTCCAAATGATATTCCTAATCCATCAGATAAAAACTTTATAGATGAGATATCTGAATACTTAAAGACTCAACTTATAGTATCTAGGGGAAAAACCTTTGTACTTTTTACTTCGTATCAGACTTTAAACTATGTTTACTATATGATAAAGGATGATTTAGAGGCTAATGGGATAGAGTTATTTATTCATGGAATGGCTCCACGTAGTCAGTTAGTAAATATGTATATCAATGGAAAAAATCCCGTTTTATTTGGAACGGATTCTTTCTGGGAAGGTGTAGATATAAAGGGGCATCAACTTAGTAATGTAATTTTGATAAAGCTACCTTTTAAAGTACCTAGTGACCCTGTAACAGAGGCAATAATAGAGCATATAACTGCTCAGGGAAAAAATTCATTTACTGAGTATCAGATACCAGAGGCAGTTATAAAGTTTAAGCAAGGGATAGGACGTCTTATCAGAAGTAAAAGTGATTCTGGGACAATAACAATTTTAGACAATAGGGTAATCACTAAAAAATATGGAAGGTATTTTTTAGACTCAATACCTACAAAAAATATAAATATATTAAGTAGAAGTGAGATATTAAAAGATATCTCTAAAAATTCTAGAGGAGGAAATTAAGAAATGAAGACTATAAATCTCTTTGGATTAAAACTTCAGTTTGAGATAAAGAGAAATAAATATAGTGATGAAAATATTTATTCAAAGGATTACTCTTTGAGAGAGAAACTAATCTATATGATTTTAATTCTAAGTATAATAGCTTTCTCATCAAAGATATCTCTTATATCCAATCAGTATAATTACAAGGTAGGGGATATTGTAAGGGCTGATATATATGCTCCAAATACTATCATCTTTAAAGACCAAAGTGCAAAAGAGAAGATAATAGAGGATATGATAAGGGAGTCTGGTAAGGAGTATATCTATTCGGCAGATGCTGAGAAAGTTTATTTGGAGTATTTTAAAGACTTTTTTTCAAATATCTATACTAGTAAAAATAATAAGCTAACTACTGTAGAGGATAACTCAATTGAAAGAAATACTAATAAAAGAATTCCTAATTCACTAATACATGAGCTTCTTAGTTTAAAAATAGAAGAGATAAAGAAAGTGGAAAATAAGGTTGAACACTTTTTAGAATATGCTTATAAAGAGGGAATTGTACAGGAAAAAAATATAATATTTTATAGAGGAGATACAAAGGCAAAATATGATAAGCTCTCAAATTTAGAGAAAGCTATTGCTGATATATTTACCTCTCCAAACTATGTTTATGACGAAGTAAAGACAAAGAAGAATATTCAGGAAAAAGTTTCTCAAATTAAAGATCAGTATGTAGAGATAAAAGCTGGAACATTAATAGCTAAAACAGGAGAAATTTTGAATGAGAGAAGAATTAAGATATTAGAGGCTTGTGGGGTATATTCATACAAAACAAGTTTCGCCCTAATATTTGCAAATATAATATATTTAGGAATAATATCTTCACTTTTTTATATACTATTTTTTAATAATCATAAGAAAGAGATTCTTAATAAAAATTATTACAGATCATCACTTCTAATAGTGGCAGGAACACTTCTTGCCTTTAGGGTATTCAATAATGATTTGATGTATCTGATACCAGCGGATACAGCTTTTTTCCTATTGATACTATTGGTAGGAAAAAATTATGCTATACCATTATTTTCATTTATTTTATTTTATTTGATGCCTATATTGAACTATGATTTGAAATTTTTTACAATGTACTTTATAGCTATGGCTTTTGCTGCCCATATAGTTTCTAAGATAACAACAAGATCTGGAATAATAGCAGCAGGAATACAGCTATCAGTACTAAAGGTAGTAACATATCTACTATTCTCTTATTTCTCAGAGATAGGAAGTTTTACTACAGCAATTACTTCAAGTTATATATTGATATCAGGTCTTATATCTGGAATGTTAACTATAGCTTTTCTGCCTTATTTTGAAAAGACATTTAATATATTAACAATATTTAGATTATTAGAGTTAGGGGACTTATCACACCCACTTTTAAAGAAAATCTCTGTAGAGGCACCAGGAACTTTCCAACACTCTGTGATGGTGGCAACTCTTTCAGAAAATGCGGCTACAGCTATAGGGGCTAACGCAGTATTTTGTAGAGTAGCTTCATATTACCATGATTTAGGAAAGACAAAACGTCCAAAATTCTATGTAGAAAATCAGCAAAATGGAGAGAACCCACATAATAAGATATCTCCATTTATGAGTACGTTAATTATTACAGCACATACAAAAGATGGAGCTGAATTAGCAAAAGAGTATCAGATACCAAAAGAGATAAGAGATATAATGTATGAACATCAGGGAACGACATTCCTAGCATATTTCTATAATGCTGCTAAAAAATTAGATCCAACAGTTGAGAAAGAGGATTTTAGGTATAGCGGACCTAAACCAAAGACAAAGGAATCAGCTATTATAATGTTAGCTGACTCTATAGAGGCGGCTATCAGATCTTTAGATGAGAAATCACCTGTGGCTATGGAGGGAATGATAAGAAAAATTATCAGTGGTAAGATAGAGGATAACCAACTTTCAGAGGCAAATTTAACATTTAAAGAGATAGAGATAATAATAAAAACATTTGTAAAAACACTTGTTAGTATTCACCATGTGAGAATAAAATATCCAGGACAAAAATAAGATAAATAAGGAGAGATAAAGAGTATGGATTTAGTATTAGAGATGTCTTTAGAGATAGAAGGATTTGACGATTTAGTAAATGAAGAGGAGATAAGAGGGTATGTAGAGAAGGTACTTGAAAAGGAGTATGATAGCAAAGCTCCAGTGTATGTATCACTACTTTTTACAGGAAATGATGAGATACAAGTGATAAATAGGGAGTATAGAGATAAGGATCAACCAACAGATGTAATATCATTTGCTTATCATGAAACAGAGGATTTTGACATAGGACCGTATGATACTTTAGGAGATATAGTTATCTCATTAGAAAGAGTAGTAGAGCAAGCAAAAGAGTATAATCATTCACCAAAAAGAGAGTTTTTTTATGTTCTAACTCATGGAATTTTACATCTATTAGGATATGACCATATAGAAGAAGAGGAAAGAAAAGAGATGAGAGCAAAAGAGGAAGAGATATTAGGTAGCTTTGGTTATACAAGAGAGATGTGATATTTTATGGAAGAGAGAAATAAATGGAAAAATACTGGAATTACTGAAAAATTTAATGTAGCTTTTGAAGGGATATTTGAAACTATTCGTACAGAGAAACATATGAAGTTTCATTGTTTCTGTACTATTGTAATCTTTATTTTTTCACTATTTTTAGATATTGGAAAGTATGAAACTTTGGCAATATTTATAAGTGTATCTCTCATATGGATAACTGAACTTATTAATACAGCTATAGAGAGCTGTGTTGATATGGTTACAGATAAGTATCATCCCTTGGCAAAAAGAGCAAAGGATATAGCGGCAGGAGCAGTTTTAATAGCTGCTCTGAACGCTCTTTTTGTTGGCTATATTGTATTTGAAAAGAGAATAATTTTTAATTTAAGAGGAATATTTTATATTTTAAAAAACTCATATCAACACACTGTCCTTTCTATTTTTGTTTTAATTGTAATAATTGTTATCTGTATAAAAGCTATAACAGGGAAAGGAACAGCTTTAAGGGGAGGATTTCCGAGTGGACATAGTGCATTAGCCACATCTATATTAACCTTGATTACCTCTCTTACAAACAATCCGAAGGTATTTTTTCTTGCTTTAATTCTTACAATTTTAGTTATTCATTCAAGAATAGAGGGGAAAATACATACTTTTTTTGAAACTATAATAGGGGCTTTTTTAGGTTGGGCAGTAACTTACCTAATTTTAGTTTTAGTTGCACTATAAGGGAGGGACAAGATGATTACAGTTAGAGAGTATATACTTTTAAGTGTTTTATCCTATTGCAATTTTAGAGAGAATGAGTATAATAAAAATTTAAAGGAAATATTTAAAAATCCTAAAAATAGCACTCTTATTATAGCTAATTTTGATATTCTGTTTCCAGAAAATAGAGATATATTTTGGGGATATTATGGGGATATTTTAGAAAATTGGAAAATCTATTATGTGGATAATAGAACAGCACATATTTCAGGAAAAGAGGGTTCTGGATTTTACTCTATTGTTTTTAAAAAAGGAGATGAATATGTAATAGCCTATAGGGGAAGTGAAAAATTTCCTATAGAGGATGCTTATAAGGATTTTATAGAGACAGATTTAGCTATTGGACTAGGAAAGATACCACTTCAATTTTATGAAGGGGTAGAGGTATATTATGAACTTGTAAATAATCATAAGATACCGCATAAGAATATAACTTTGACTGGGCACTCTTTAGGAGGAGGAATAGCTCAGTATGTGGCACTCTCTGTGGATAAAAATTTAAATATTATCCCATATACCTATACTTGGAATGCTGTTGGAATAAATAGAGATGGAATAGTTTCAATCTTAGACTATATAAATCTTGATAAAATTCTTAAAGAGCAAACTGATCTAACTGATAGGGAAAGGGAGATATTTACCCCTTTTCAACAGCCGTATTTAGAGTTTTTATCAAGGGAGTTAAAGAAGATAAAGGCTATTAAAGATACAAGGACAACAGCAGTAGGAAAGGGAGATATAGTTTTCTTTGACATTGATGAAAATTTTATGAAACAACTTCTAAAGACAACAAATTTAGAAAAATGTATAATGAAACTTCCACTTCCAAGAAGAAAGAGCCTGATTTTAGAGCAAAACTTTTTTGATAAGATATTCCAATTGAAAAATATGGGTGAGCTATTAGAGAAGGCTCAAAAATTTATAAATAAGGTAAAAGATAATAAGGTATATGAGGAGTATATCTTTAATTTTGGACACTCTCAAGATTTAACTTTTTCTTTATTTAAGCATTTGGGAGCTTCCTACTGTGTAGATGAGAATTTTAAAAAAGGGAATGGAGTAAAAAGCTCATTCTTCAATAACTTTAAAATTTTTACTAAATCTATTCAGGACCATCATTTTGAAGATGTATTTCTACCTTTTATAATAAATTCAGGAGAGGATAGAGGTAACTTTTCATTACGTTTAAATGATGATTTTATGGCTAGTTCAATAAGAAAACTTTTCACGATGGAGTATTGTTTGGAGAGAGGATTACTGGCAAATTACTACTCATTAGTAGAGATTGATGATAAAAATTTTGAAGAGATAAAAAGGGATATTTTAAGTGGTTTAAATAGCAGTGGAGTAAACATTCTATATAAACCACAATTAATTAAACAGATAAAATCAATGGACAGAAGTAGATTTCAAATTTTATGGGAAAAGATAAAGAAAAAACTTCCAAGTCCATACAAAAATTTGGATATTTTTGATATATTTATATTTTTAGAATAGGAGAGAGCAAAGAAAGAAGATGAGATATTTATTTGGAATAATTTTATTAATTCTTACAGCTTGTGGACAGAAAGAGGAAGTAGTTAAACCTAAAGAGGTTTTAAAAGTTGCATTGGCAAATAAACCCCGTTCCTTTGACCCACAGAGAAATACAGATAGTTCAACTTTAGCAGTTACCAAACAGATATATAATAACCTTTTTTCACTGGATGAAAATGGGGATGTTGCATCGGAGTTAGTTGAAAAATATAGTATAGGAGAGGATAAGTCCATCACTCTTCAATTAAAAAAGGGTATCTTATTCCATGATGGCAGCGAGATGAAGGCTTTAGATGTAAAAAAGAGTTTAGAGAGAAATTTAAGAATACCAGTTTCAAAGATATTAGTTGAATCTATTGAAAGAATAGATGTTTTAGATGATTATAGCTTAAAGATTATACAAAAAAATTCACCATTTATACTATTACATAATCTTGCTCATTCCTCTACTGGAGTGGTTAAGGAGATAGAGGAAAATGAGAGTGGTATAAATTTAGTTGGGACTGGAGCTTATAAGATAAAGGATTGGAAAATAGCAGAGAAAATTACTTTAGAGAGATTTAATAACTATTTTGAAGGGGCTCCAAAAGTTGAAGAGATAGTATTCCAAACAATTCCAGAGAGCTCAAATAGATTGATAGCTTTAGAAACTAAGGAGATAGATATAGCTTATGATATATCTGCAAATGATATAAAAGGAATAGAGAAGAAACCAGATTTAAGAGTTATAAATAGACCATCTTTAGGAAGTGACTTTTTAACAATTAATACAGAGAGATTAAAAGATAAAAGAGTTAGACAAGCATTGGATTATGCTATAGATAAAGACTCGATAATAAAAGCTGTATATGAAGGTTATGGAGTTGTACCAAATTCAATACTATCACCAAATGTATTTGGATATAGTAAAGAGGGGAAAAGAAGAGAGTATAATTCTGAAAAAGCAAGAGAGCTTTTGAAAGAGGCAGGAGCAGAGAATTTAAAGTTAAAACTTTGGATATATGATGAACCTTCAAGACAACAGATGGCTCAAATAATCCAAGCAAATTTAAAAGAGGTTGGAGTAGAGGCTGAGATAATAGTAGCTGAGGTATCAACTTTCTTACAATATACAGGAAGAGGAGAGCATGATGTATTGATAGGACTATGGTATGTAAGTACTGGAGATGCCGACTATGGTTACTATCCACTACTTCACTCTAGCTCAAGAGGTCCTATAGGAAATAGAAGTTTTTATAGTAATGTAAAGGTTGATAATTTACTTGATGGAGCAAGAGCTACTTCAAATATTGATGAGAGAAAGGAACAGTATAGAGAGGTTCAGGATATAGTATTTGAAGAGGTTCCACTTCTTCCAATTGCATATAAAAACTATGTGATAGGTCTGCAAAAAAATGTAGAGGGATTTGTATTTAATCCAAATGGAAATCACATATTAAAAAATATAACTTTAAAATAAAGTACCAGAAAGTTAATAGCCCAGCTATTTAGATAGCTGGGTTATTAATTAATAGGTTTTTATCTATTATATTTTAAAGTTCAATATTTGAAGAGGAAGAAATCTCTTCTTCAAGTTTAAAGAAGTAATCAGCAAGTTCTTTAGCACAGCTATCCATATCTTCATAAGTTAGAGAAAATTTAAACTCGTGCTTATCAATACTTACCTCATAAAGAGGGTCATAGTATTGTTCAATTAAAATTTCTCCAAGTTCTCTCAATTTTCCCTCGTTTAAAAGTCTAAGATAGTTATTAGTTTTTTCTTTAGAAACATAACGGGCAACTTTTTTAATACACTCTTCAATCTCATCACTTGGAACATGGGTATAGTCCTCCATTAAAATATCCAATCTATTAGTAATAGAGGTATCAATAAAAATATGTATTCCATTAGTCATAGATTCATATATTGGCTCTGGAACATATAAATTTCCAATTCTCTTGCTTTCACTTTCTACAACTATATACTTAGTTTTACAAGTTCTCAAAAATTCAAAAATTTCTCCATCAAATCTCTTTTGACTTTGAGGTAACTTCTCACCTAAAGCACCAAAAAAAGATCCTTTATGTGCAGCCATCTTCTCAAGGTCCATTACAGAAACTCCAAGTTCAGCCATCTTATTTAAAACTTTTGTTTTACCTACTCCAGTTCTTCCATGCACTACAATATATTTAAACCCTTCATTAGCTTTAGGTATAATTTGATTAATAAATTCTCTATAAGCTTTATATCCACCTTCAAGTTTTGCAACCTTATAACCAAGACTAGCAAATAGAGATGTCATAGATGAGCTCCTCATACCACCACGGGCACACATAAAAATAAGTTTAGAGTATTTTTTTGAAAGCTCTTGTATCTGTTCAAAAATCTCTGGTAATCTTTTAGATATAAACTCAACTCCCTTTTTCTTAGCTAGCTCCTTTGACACTTGAACATAGGTAGTACCAACAATAACTCTCTCTTCATCAAGTAGTACAGGAACATTTACAGAGTTAGGTATTTTTTCTAATAAAAACTCCTTTGGCGTTCTAACATCTATCAATACAGCATTTTCCTCTAGTAAAAACTCTTCAAAACTTATTGTTTTCATCTTGGTTTCTCCTTATTTTTTTAGTAATTTAATGTATATTATATCATATATTAAAAGATATTTAAATAATTAAAATAAAAATAAAGTGAGAAAAAGATTAGGATAATATTTTCTATAAGAGAGTGAAAAAGTAAAAAGAAAGTGTTATAATAAATACATATAACAGTGTTGGGGGTAATAAAATGGATATAAGAGAGTGGCTTGGAAAAGATAATAAACTTGGACTTGATATTTGGAAGAAGAAATATAAATATGATGGAGAGAATTTTGAAACTTGGCTAAATAGAGTATCTGGTGGAGATAGTGAGCTAAGAGAGATGATTATGAATAAAGAGTTTATATTTGCAGGAAGAATTCTTTCAAATAGAGGACTTGCAAAACTTGGAAGAAAGATAACATATAGTAATTGCTATGTGATAACTCCTCCAGAAGATAATCTAGAGTCAATATTTGATACAGCTAAAAAATTAGCAAGAACTTATTCCTATGGTGGAGGATGTGGAGTTGATATTTCAAAGTTACGTCCGAAGGGAGCAGAGGTAAACAACTCAGCTAAACATACAACTGGTTCAATATCTTTTATGGACCTATACAATATGACAACGGATATAATTGGGCAAAAGGGAAGAAGAGGAGCCTTAATGATATCTATAGATGTAAACCATCCAGATGTAGAGGAGTTCATCAAGATAAAATCAGATTTAACAAAGGTACAGAAAGCTAATATCTCAGTTAGAGTAGATGAAAAATTTATGAGAGCTGTAGTTGAAGGTAAAAATTATGAGACAGTATTTGAGGTAAAAGATACTGGAGAGATTATAAAAAAGAGTATAGATGCTAAGAAGTTATTTAAGGAATTAGCTGTTCAAAACTGGAGGTTTGCTGAACCGGGAATACTTTTCTGGGATAGAATTTCAAATTGGAATCTTTTAAGTGAAGATGAGGATTTTCAGTATGCTGGAACAAATCCATGTGCAGAGGAACCACTACCAGCTGGAGGAAGTTGTCTTTTAGGTTCTCTAATCTTACCTAGTTTTGTGGGAGAAAATGGTTTTGATTTTGAAAAATTAAAATTGGCAGTAAAAAAATCTGTAAAGGCTTTAAATGATGTATTAGATGAGGGGTTACCTCTTCATCCACTAGAGGAGCAAAGAGAATCTGTAAAAGAGTGGAGACAGATAGGACTTGGAGTTTTAGGTGTAGGGGATTTATTGATAAAGTTAGGAATTAAGTATGGCTCACAGGAATCTTTGGAATTTTGTGATAGAGTGGCTAAAACCATAGTGGATACAGCTTTAAGAGCAAGTGCTATCTTAGCAAAGGAGAGTGGAGCTTTTCCAAGATATAGAGAGGAGAAGATATTGAAATCTCCATTTTTATTGGAAAATGCTAGCGAAGAGACTATCGAGTTGATAAAAAAATATGGACTTAGAAACTCTCAACTTCTAACTATAGCACCAACTGGTTCAATAGGAACTATGTTGGAGATAAGTACAGGGATAGAGCCTAACTTTGCCTTCTCATTTACAAGAAAGACAGAGAGCTTACATGGGGAGGATGTTTACTATAAAGTTTTCATACCTATAGTTAAAAAATATATGGAAGAGAATGGATTGGAATCAGAGGAGGAACTACCAGAGTACTTTGTCACAGCTCAAAATTTAAATCCATATGAGAGAATAAAGATGCAGGGAGTATGGCAAAAAAGAATAGATGCTAGTATATCTTCGACAATAAACTTAGTGAATAAGGTTTCTGTAGAAGAGGTGGAGCATCTATATATTGAAGGTTGGAAAAATGGTCTAAAGGGAATGACAATATACCGTGCTGGTTGTGATAGAGAGGGAATACTAACTGTTGAGGATAAAAAGGAAAAAAATGTAGAGGATGCTTTAAAAAGTAAGATGGAGAGTATACCAAGAGGAGAGTTAAAACCAATAGCTCCAGATACTATCTACTATCCAAACAAGATGAGGATTGGATGTGGAAAGTTGAAAGTAATGATAGGATACTCACCAAGTGAGAGAGCTATACAAGATATATATGTAATTAGAAGTGGAACAGGTGGTTGTGAAAAAAATATACAAGCTGTGGCTATATATATGTCTGGAATATTGAGACTTGGTGGAAATCTGTTTATGCTTGAAGATGCTATAGATGGAGTAAGTGGTTGTACATCATTTGCAGTGGCAAGAAGTAAGAATTTAGATGTAAGTCAGGGAAGTACATGTCCATCGGCAATATTAAATGTTTTAAAGAAGTTTGAAAAGGATATGGGGCTTAATAAACATAGTGAGGCTATGCAGAAGATAGATGCAGAAGATAGAGAGGAACAAAAGTTGATGAAAGAGGCAGAGAGTAAGAAGATAATCTGTCCAGAGTGTGGAGTAGAACTGGAGATTACTGGTGGGTGTTACACTTGTAGGAACTGTGGCTACTCTAAGTGTGAATAGTTGTAGAAAGGAAAAAGATGATAAGAGAAGCGAGAAAACTTTTAAAAGAGATATATGGATATGAGAATTTTAGAAGAGGGCAGGAGATAATAGTAGATTCTGTTCTAAGTAAAAGGGATACCCTCGGTGTAATGAGTACCGGTGGTGGAAAATCTATATGTTATCAAGTACCAGCACTTCTATTTAAAGGGATTACGATAGTAATATCACCTCTTATCTCTTTGATGAAGGACCAAGTTGATAGCTTAAGACTACTTGGAGTAAAGAGTGTATATATAAACTCGACACTCTCTAAAGAGGATTACTTAGCAAGTATTAGAAAGATACAGAGAGGGGAAGCAAAAATAGTTTATGTAGCCCCAGAGAGATTAGCTAATGATAAGTTTGTAGAGTTTATAAAAAAGTTTAAAATCTCATTGATAGCTGTAGATGAGGCTCACTGTATATCTCAATGGGGGCATGATTTTAGAAAGAGCTATTTAGAGATACCAAATTTTATGCAAAAGATAGGACAGAGGGTACAGATATTAGCTTTGACAGCTACAGCCACAAAGGATGTAAGAAGAGATATTGAGGAGAAGCTTACATTGAAAGACCCCTTCGTCTATGTACATGGATTTGATAGGGAGAATATATTTTTTAAAGTGGTAAAAAATGTAGTACCAGAAGCTTACATTGTAGATTATCTAAAAAAAGCTCCAAGAAAATCTGGAATAATCTATGCTTCTACAAGAAAAGAAGTAGATAATCTATATGCTTATTTGAAATTAAGAGATATAGAGGTAGGTAAATATCATGCAGGTTTGAGTGAAGAGGAGAGAAAGGAAAATCAGGAAAAATTCCTCAATGATGAGATAAAAATAATGGTAGCTACGAATGCCTTTGGTATGGGGATAGATAAATCAAATGTAAGGTTTGTAATACATAGAAATATACCAAAGGATATGGAGAGTTACTATCAAGAGGCTGGAAGGGCTGGAAGAGATGGAGCTCCAGCAGAGGCTATACTCATGTTCTTTGAAGAGGATGTAAGTACTCAAACTTTTTTGATAGATAGTAATGAGGAAACTGAGGATGAGTTAAAGAGAGAGAAGATAAAGAAATTAGATATTATGGTAGAGTATGCCTATCTTGAGAGTTGTTACAGAGAGTATATCCTAAAATACTTTGGAGATAAGAGAATAAAAAACTACTGTGGTAAGTGTGGAAATTGTAAAACACTTAAAAATGTGGAGGATTTGACAATAGAAGCTCAAAAAGTAATTTCATGTATTGGAAGAGCTAAGGAGAGCATAGGGATATCTACCCTTGTGAATATTCTCTATGGTAGAAGTGACACAAAGATGGATAGAAAGGAGTTTAATAAGCTATCAACTTTTGGAATAATGAAGGATAGGGATATTGTTTGGATAGAGGAGTTTGTAAATTTCTTAATATCTGAAGGATATTTTGAACAGAGTGCTGGAAGTTTTCCAGTATTAAAGTTTAATGATAGATCAAGAAGGGTACTAAAAAATGAGATATCAGTTTTCAGAAGAGTTGATGAAAAGATTAGTTTTGATTACTTTGAAGACCCACTATTTGAGAGCTTGAATCAGTTGAGAGGAGAGATAGCAAAGGAGGAGGGAGTAGCCCCATACATAGTATTTTCAGATATGACACTTTTAGAGATGGCAGAGTATAAGCCTAAAAATAGATGGGAGATGCTTAAGATTAGGGGGATAGGAAATCAAAAGTTTAAAAGTTATGGAGAGACTTTTCTTAAGGTTATCAATAGTTATAACGATGAGGATATAAAGAGACTTGAGATAGAAAGTGACAGATGTGAGTTGTTAGAGGATATTAGAGTTGAGAGACTAAAAGAAAGACTGGGATTAAATATAGAATTAGAGAGTTTAAAAGAGATACTATATGAGACTTTAATAAGATAGAGAGGAAGTGAAAGTATGAAGAAAAGTTTGATGTTGTTACTATCTTTATTAGTAGTTGCTTGTGGTGGAGAAAAGGATAGAGTAGAGGAAAAAGAGATAGCCCCAAGTGAAGAGAAGGAGATAGTTCAAGAGGTAAAAGAGAGTTTAAAGATAAAGAGTGTATCTACAACTGGTGGAAAAAATCCAAGTGTAGACATAGCTTTTAATGAAAATATAGCTACTGAAAATTTAAAAAGTTATATAAAAATTACTCCTAATATAGAGTATAAAGTTTTAAAGATGAGGGAGCATCTTATAATTACAGGAAATTTTGATACGAATAGTGAGTATGAAATAGAGCTATTAAAGGGAATAAAGGGAGAAAAATCACTTTTAGAGGAAAATCTAAAGGAAAGTATAAAATTTAAAGATGTAGAGCCTAAGTTAATTTTCTCTAATGAGGGGATAATTTTACCTAAGGTAAATAAAAATAGGGTAAGTTTTAAATCTATAAATGTTAAGAGGGTTAATCTTAAAGTTAAGAAGATATTCCTCAATAATACTACTCAATTCTTACAAGATTTTATTTTTAAAGGTAATGGAAATATTTTTAGTTACTATGTACAGAGTAATCTATATAAAGTTGGAGAAACTGTATTTGAAAAAAGCTACGATTTAGATTATAAGAAAAATGTTTGGGCACAAAATGAGATAGCTTTAGAAAATCTTACAAATGATAAGGGTGTATATATAGTTGAGCTATCCTTTGATAAAGATGGAATAGATTATAAATTTCCAGAAGGTGTAGAAGAGTGGCAAAGGGAGAGCTTCTTTGAAGAGAGAGGAAAGATAGGAAAGGCTCTTCTTATATCTGATATGGGAATAGTAGCTCAAAAGGAGAGAGATAATAAACTTACTGTAAATGTATTGGATATTGTAAAGAATAAGCCTATAGAGAGTATAGAAATTAAGGCTATAAGTGTAAATAACCAAGTTATATCTGAAAAGAAAAGTGATAAAAATGGAGAAGTTACCTTTGAAAATGGAGATAAAATATTCTATGTTTTAGCTCAATCTAAGGATGAGATTTCAATTCTAAAGCTTTCTGATTCTAAACTTTCATATGATGGATTTTTAGTAGATGGAGAGTATAGAGATGGTGACATAAGAGCTTTTATATATTCAGATAGAGGAGTGTATAGACCAGGGGATAGAGTAAATATAGGAATAATAGCTAGAAATGGAGATAAGATTTTTCCAGAGGGACAACCTATAAAGATAGATGTATTCACTGCTAGAGGAGATAAGTATATTGATGGTGAGATAGTTAAAAATGGAAAAAATGGATTTTTTACCTATTCCTTTGATACTAAGAAAGAGAGTGAAACTGGAGTATGGGAGGTTACTGTTTATGTAGGTGGAGAGAAGGATAAAAAATTCTCTCTAAAAATTCCAGTAGAAAGTATAGTTCCATATAAGATAGAGGTAGGGACTGAATTTCCAGATAAGGTAAGTGACGGAGTGAATATATTTGGAGATATTACAGCTCAATATCTTTTTGGAGCTCCAGCTGAAAATCTGAAATATTCAAGTGAATTGACAATAAGAGAAAAGAGTGTAGAGTTTGAAAGATATAAAAAATTCACCTTTTCGAATCCAACTACCTATATAACAGATATAAGAATGGTTCAAAAAGGTGAGTTAGATAGTGAAGGAAAGGGTAAGATAGAGTTTAATCTATCAAAGAATATACCTAAAAATTTAAGTCTAAATGGAGAGATAGTCACTAGAGTAATAGAGCCAAGTGGTAGACCAGTAATAGCTATTGATAATGTCAAGATAAATAGTTTTGATTCCTATGTTGGAATTGAAAATCCAGAGGATAGATATGTAAAGAGTGGAGATAGTATAAATCTACAGGTAGTAGCTGTTTCTGAAGATGGAGAGAGACTAGTAAGTGGTAGAAAACTCAAATATAGAGTATATAAGAATGAGTACTCTTGGTGGTGGGATTACTACAATTATAACACTTTCCTAAAGTCAATAAAAACTGATAAAAATAGTGTGCTACTCTATGAAAAAGAGATTATAACTACAGATAAACCATATATCATAGACTATCAAATAGAGGGAAGTGGAGAGGTATTTGTAGAGGTAGAGGATACAGAGACAAAACAGAGTGCTGGGATAAATCTATATGTATCAACTTGGCAGGATTCAAGTATAAGTAAGAAGATAGATAAGTTAAAGATAGAGAGTGATAAAAAAGAGTATAATGTTGGAGATAAGGCAAAGATAACATTTGAGGGAGAAAAGGGAACAAGAGCCCTAATAACTCTTGAGAAATCTGGAAAAATTTTAAAAAGATATTGGAAGGATATAGAGGGAACTACTAATACAGTAGAATTTGATGTAGATAAAGAGCTATTTCCAAATGGATATGTTACAGTGACTCTTTTCCAAAAATATGCAAATTCAAATAATGATAGACCAATTAGACTATATGGAGCAGTACCTATAGTTGTTAGAGATGAGAGTAAGAAATTGGAGATAAGCCTAGATACTCCTGTTGTTTTAAAGCCAAATGAAAAATTTAGAATAGGTGTAGAAGCTAATAAAAAGATGGACTATACAGTTTCAGTTGTAGATGAGGGATTGTTACAGATTACAAATTTTAAAACTCCAAACCCTTATGAATATTTTTATCAAAAAGAGGGATTACAACTTACAACTTATGATAACTATTCAGAGATAATAGGTAGAAGTTTTGGAGATGTTAATCAAGTATTGACAGCGGGAGGAGATGGGTATCTCATGTCCAATGTAAGACTTGATAAGTCAGCTAATTCCTTTGGATTTGAACAATCTGAAAGATTTGAGCCTCTAGCTATATATAGAGGAGTACTTACTACAGATGAGAAAGGAAAGGGAAGTGTAGAGTTAGAGCTACCTAATTATACAGGGGCTATTAGAATTATGGTAACCGGTGCTAGTGAAGAGAGCTATGGAATGGCTCAAAAGAGAGTAGAGGTAAAGGCTCCTATCATAGCTAATATCTCAATGCCAAGAGTTTTAAAGGTAGGAGATGAGTTCCAAACATCTATAAGGGTATTTGCTACAGAGGACAATTTAGGTGAGATAGATTTAGCCTTTGAATTTTTAGGTAGAAGATATATTAAGGGTCTAAAATTAAAAAAAGGTGAGAGTAAAGATGTAGTTTTCAATATAAAAGTTGGAGATGAGATAGGAAACAAAGAGGCAAAATTGAAGATAAAATCTCCTAATTATAGTAGTGAGGAGAGTATCAATATAGATGTAACTTCAGATAATCCATACACATATATCAATGATGTAGAGTATGTAAAAGATGAAAAGAGCTTTGAATTTCCAAAGGAAAGTGTGAAAGGAAGCAGTAATGGAAAAGTTATAGTATCATCTTCTCCAATCTTAGCTATAGATAATAGATTAAAAGAGTTGATAAGATATCCTTATGGTTGTATAGAGCAAACTATTTCAACACTATTCCCACAACTTTTTATAGATAGCTTATCAGATAGTAAGGAGTTATCAAGGGAGCAAATTGTAAAAAATATCAATGGGGGTATAGCTAAACTAAGTGGTTTC
Source organism: Fusobacterium mortiferum (assembly GCF_016900045.1). Classification (GTDB taxonomy): domain Bacteria; phylum Fusobacteriota; class Fusobacteriia; order Fusobacteriales; family Fusobacteriaceae; genus Fusobacterium_A; species Fusobacterium_A pullicola. Next base: position 34,821 of record NZ_JACSNP010000004.1, on the reverse strand, counting down.
CAATTACCTGATGGTTCTTTTAGCTATTGGGCTGGAAATAGTGATGGTGATTTATGGGCAACGAACTATGTTGGACATTTTATGGTTATAGCAAAGGATAAAGGTTACTATATCCCAGAGTCTCTATATAAATCTTGGTTAAATTTTGCTATTGAGAAGAGTAAAGATAGTAGTTATAACTTAAATCTAAAAGCATACACTCTATATGTATTAGCATTGGGAGGAGAGGCTCAAATTGGAGAGATGAACTATCTATATGATAATAATTTATCAGAACTAGATGATATATCTAAGTGGTATCTAGCTTCAGCCTATGCAATAATAGGAGAGGATGAGATAGCAAAATCAATAGCTAATAAGCTTTCTACTGTTGTAAAAGAGAAACCATTTGATTACTATGTGGATAGTTATGGCTCAAAACTAAGAGATGAGGCTATTGTTCTAAACTCTTACTACACTGTGTATGGAAAGATTGATAAAAAATTATATGAGGATATATTGAAAACTCTTCAATCACAAAACTGGTTATCTACTCAAAGTATAGGTTACTCTTTGATGTCAATAGCTCAAGTAGTAAAGGGTAGTGAAGGAAAAGAGGTAAGCGGAAAACTAATAGTAGATGGTAAGGAGATAGACTTTAAAGATAAATCTGGAGTTTGGGAGTACTCTCAAGAGGGTATGAAGAGTGTAAAGGTCATAGGAAAAGATATCTATGTCAATAGATACTGGGAAGGAATTCCAATTAACTACACACAAGCTGATGAAAGTAGAAATATAAAGATAGAGAGAAAATTCTATGATGATAATGGAGAAGAGATAGATGTAAAATCTTTAGAAAAAGGTAGAGCTTTCTATATGGAATTAAAGGTTTTACCAGCTGATGATGTCAAAGGATATTTCTATCTTGATAACATAGCTCTGACACAGATTATTCCTAGTGGTTGGGAGATTGAAAACACAAGATTACTTAACACTAATCTACCACAATGGATAGAGGAGAAGATAGAGAGTAGTAATCTAGAGTATGAGGATATAAGAGATGATAGAGTAAACTTCTTCTTTGATTTTAATAATTATGATAAGAAGGGACAAAGTTTCTTTATAAAGTTAAACAGTGTAACAAAAGGAAAGTATAAACTTCCAGGTACAAAAGCTGAAGGAATGTATAATAATGAGTACAGAGCTTATCTAAATGGTTTTGATGTTGAGGTAAAATAATGAGATTTTTAAAATTTCTTCCCATACTCTTTATCATACCAATCCTATTTCTGATAAATATCTACAGAGATTTTGATATAGAGGAGATGAGGGAAAAATTAGAGGGAAGATATAGCCAAGTTGTATTGGATAGTAAAGGTGAGATAATAGGTGCATATCTAAATAGTGATGAGCAGTGGCAGATTAAAGGAGAGGGAGAAATTCCCAAAAGATTAAAGTTAGCTGTGATAAACTATGAGGATAGAGATTTTTATTCACATGGTGGGGTAGATTATCTAGCTATAATAAGAGCTTTGAAAGTAAATTTGAGTCAAGGTAAGAGAGTTGGAGCCAGTACAATAACTATGCAGGGGATAAAACTCTATAAAAGAAGAGAGAGGACGTATCTAAGTAAGGTAGCTGAGATAGTAGAGAGCTATAAATTGGAAAATAATCTTTCTAAAGATGAGATACTACAGCTATATCTAAACAACGCTCCATATGGTGGAAATATAGTGGGATATGAAACAGCCTCACAACTATTTTTTGGTAAAGGGGCAAAAAATCTTACTTGGGCAGAGGGGGCGACTCTTGCTGTCCTTCCTAATTCTCCAGGACTAATATCCATAGAGAAAAATAGAAAGAAACTCTTAGAAAAAAGGGATAATCTTCTGAAAAAGATGTATGAAAGAGGGGTAATTGATGAAAAACAGTATAGATTAGCCCTTAAAGAAGAGTTGCCTAAAGAGAGAAGATATTTTAACTCTCTAGCCCCACACCTAACTAGAAGATTGATAGGGGAGAGTGATAAGAGAATAATAAAAAGTACTATAGATGGTGAGTTACAAAGAAAGATAGAGGGAATAGTAAAAGAGTATGGAGAATACTTAAATAACAGAGGGATAAAAAATAGCTCGGTAATAGTAGTTGATAATAAAACTGGGGAGGTAAAAAGCTATATAGGTTCTCAAGATTTTTATGATTTTAAGAGAAATGGACAGATAGATGGAGTTAAGGCTAAGAGGTCAGTGGGCTCTGTATTAAAACCATTTCTCTATGCTCTTTCAATAGATGATGGATTAATATCTCCAAAATCAAAACTTTTAGATGTACCACTCTATTTTTCAAATTTTAATCCTCAAAATGCAAATAAGAAATATTATGGTCTTATCGAGGCTCAAGAGGCTTTAAAAAAATCTCTGAATATTCCCTTTGTAAAACTTTTAGATGAGTATGGAGAGGATAGATTTTTTTATTTCTTAAAGGATATATTAAATTTTCCAGAGAGAGATTACTCAAATTATGGTTTATCTCTAATCCTAGGAACTAAGGAGATGAGTGTAGAGGATATAGCAAAGCTCTATCATGGATTAGCTAACTATGGAGAGTTCAGAGGGTTAAAATATCTAGTGAATGAGGAGATGAAAGAATCTAGAAACTTAATATCTAAAGGAGCTAGTTATTTAACAATTGAAGCTATGCAAGGGGTACAGAGATATGGAGCTGATAATCTTTATTTGGGAAGAGATGGTATAGCGTGGAAGACAGGAACTAGCTATGGGCAGAGAGATGCTTGGGCTAGTGGGATATCTTCACGATGGACAGTGGTAGTTTGGTGTGGAAATTTTACTGGAGAGGGGAATAGAAACCTCTCTGGAGTTGTTACTGCAGGGCAACTACTTTTCAAAATTTTTAAGGTTCTTCCAGATAAAAATTTGGAGTTTGAAAAACCTGTAGATGAGTTTAAAAGAATAAAAATAGATAAAGAGACAGGTTATAGACTTAAATATGATGTTCCTTACGAGGAGATAGATTGCCCTAAAAAAGCTAAGAGTTTAAAAGTATCACCATATTATAAGAAGATTTATGTAGATTCAGAGGGAAAAGAGATTGATTCTAGAGATGAAGAGTTTTACCGAAGTAGTGAAAAGGTAATTCTCAGCTATCCTATAGAACTACTGGACTATATGGCTAGAGAGAGTATAGATATATCTGATGAGAATAGTGAAAGAATACAGATAATATACCCTTTAAATAGTTTAAAGATATTTCTTCCAAAGGATTTTGAGGGAAGAAAAAAATTGATTGTTAAAGTTGCTAATCCTAAGAACAGAAATATATACTGGTACCACAATGGGAAGTATATATTCAGTGGAAGAGAGTTAGAGAGAGCTTTTGATTTTTTACAGGGTGAGCACAGATTGACTCTCATATCTGAAAGTGGAGAGATAGCCGAGGTAAAATTTACTATCTTACGAGGAAAATAGACTTATACTAGAAAATATGGTAAAATGGATTACTGAAAAAATAATACTAAGGAAAAGAGGTGGCTAATGATAGAGTTCTTTATAGCGAAGAAGCATATAGTTGAAAGAAAAAAGCAGAGCCTAATCTCAGTAGTTGGAATAACAATAGGAGTAGTTGTTTTGATGGTATCTATTGGGATAGCTAATGGTTTGGATAAAAATATGATAAATAGTATACTCTCTGTAACCAGTCATATAATGGTATCTAATGGTGAGAAAATATCTAACTATACTGATATCAAGGAGAAGATAGAGGGGATAGAGGGAGTAAAGGGAGCTGTCCCAAGTATATCTACTCAAGGTATATTCAAACATAATGGAATATATGGTGGTTATGTTTCAGGGGTAAAGATAGAGGGTTACGACTTAGAGAGTGCTAAAAAAGCTATGGACTTAGATAAGAAGATAGTAGCTGGAACTATCTCTCCAAATAAGATAAATGGTATCCTAATAGGTAAGGAGCTCTTTAACTCAATAGGAGCACAGATAGGGGATAAGGTGAGTATAATATCCTCTGAAAATAAGGAGATAAAGTTTGAAATAGAGGGTGTATTCCAAAGTGGATATTATGACTATGATATAAATATGGTGATTCTTCCTCTGAAATCTGTACAATATTTAACATATGGTGAGGATATAGCTTCTAAGATAGATGTTACCCTTTATAATCCATATAAGGCTTCAGAAATTTCTAATAAGATAATGGAGAAAACTGGGATATATTCAAGAACATGGGGAGAGATGAATAGAAATCTTCTATCAGCTCTTTCCCTAGAAAAGACAGTGATGATAATGGTATTTTCACTGATAGTAGTCATAGCTGGATTTGTTGTATGGGTAACTCTTAATATGTTGGTGAGAGAGAAGATAAAAGATATTGGAATAATGAGAGCTATGGGATTTTCTAAAAAAAATATTATGAAAATATTTTTGATACAGGGAATGGTATTGGGAGCTATAGGTATAACAATTGGAACGATTATATCCCTATCATTTTTATGGTATATAAAAAATAATACATTGGATTTTATCACTTCTATATACTATATTACAAAGATACCAGTGGAGATATCCACAAAGGAGATTTTTATAATAATAGGAGCGAACTTTGGAATAATATTCCTATCTAGTGTATTCCCAGCATATAGGGGAGCAAAAATGGAAACTGTGGAGGCTTTAAGACATGAGTAAAGAGATTTTAAAATTAGAAAATGTGGAGAAAAAATATAGTGGTGGAGTAGAGGAGCTACACATAATAAATGATTTGACATTTTCAGTAGAAGAGGGAGAGTTTATATCGATACTTGGACGTTCTGGTTCTGGTAAATCTACTCTTTTGAATATTATGGGACTACTTGATAAGGTTGATGGAGGAAAGATATCTATTGATGGTCAAGAAGTTGATAGATTGAGTGAAGAGGAGAGAGATAGGATAAAAAATCAGATGATAGGTTTTGTTTTCCAATTTCACTATCTACTACCTGAATTTACAGCTTTAGAAAATGTTATGTTACCAGCTCTTTTAAATAATTTTTCTGAGAGGGCAGAGGTAGAAAAGAGAGCTAAGGAGTTACTTGATAAAGTTGGATTATCAGCAAGAGAGAATCATAAGCCATCACAACTTTCAGGTGGAGAGAAGCAAAGGGTCGCGATAGCTAGGGCTCTAATTAATTCTCCAAAAATTTTATTAGCAGATGAGCCAACTGGAAATCTTGATGAGGAAACAAGTGAGATGATATTTAAAATTTTGAAGGATATCAATAAAAATGAGAAACAGACTATAATTGTTGTAACTCACTCTAAGGATTTAGCTGAGATTTCAGATAAACAACTATATTTAAAGAAGGGTATCTTGGTTGAGGAATAAAAAAATAAAAAAATTTTTAAAATAAAAAAAGGAAATTTGCAATTTGTGGAGTATAATAAAGTAACAAAACAAAAGATACAGCAAGGAAGTGGTATTATGAAAATGACTATCCATGGTAAACAATTAGTTATTACAGAGGCAATAAAAAATTACGCGGAAACTAAATTAGGAAAGGTTGAAAAGTATCACGACGGTATAATAGAGCTAGCTATTAATTTATCAGCATTAAAATTAAAAACTGGTAATTGTCATACAGCAGAAGTGTTAGCTTACTTAGGAGGAAGCACAGTTAAAGCTTCTTGTACTGATGCAGATCTATATGCAGCTATCGATGGAGTTGCAGATATACTAGAAGGACAACTAAAAAAACACAAAGATAAAATAAGAACAGCGGTTCAATCAAGAGAGCCAATGATCAGAAAGGTAAAATATAATCCAGAAACAAATACAGTAGAAAAAGAAGCTGCTGTAAATGTGGTAAAGGTATACTTACCACCAAAACCAATGGATGTAGAGGAAGCAATACTTCAATTAGAAATTTTAAATAAAACTTTCTTCCCATTCACAAATGCAGAAACTGGAGAAATGAACGTAGTTTATAAGAGAAAAGATGGAGACTATGGACATATAGCACCAGCAAAAAAATAGTCGCAAAATAATTTAAATAAAAGGCTACCAATTCGGTAGCCTTTTTGGTATAATAGGAAAAAAGATAGTAAAAGGAGTAGAATATGAGAGTAATAAATAAAATAGAAAAAGCTTATGATAGAAATCTTATCTTAATATTTGAAGGAGATAAGGAATTCTGTGAATATATATCAGAAGATGGGAAAAAATTAACAGCTACTATGATAGAGAAAGAGGAGTTTACTGGGAAAAAGGGAGAGACTCTATCTGTAAACTTTTTACAAAATGGTAAATTAATATCTATGGATATATTAGGATTTGGAAAAAAAGAGGAGTATAGTGAAAATATTTTTAGAGAGGTACTATTTAAATATCTTTCTGGAAAGAGTGGGACTATACTGATTTCAAGCAATAGAGAGGAGTTAAATAGAGCAGACTTAATTTGTGAGATAGTTGGAAATATAAATTACTCATTTGATGAGTTTAAAGAGAAAAAATCAAATAAGGTAGATGTAGAGTTCTTCTCTAGTGAGGCTATAGATATCACAGAGAGTCTAATTTTAAATGAGGCTACTGATATAACAAGAAATTTAGTGGATTTACCAGCTAATATTATCAATCCAATAACTTTATCAGAGAGGGTTATAGAGTTAGGAAAAGAGTTTGGATTTGAAGTGGAGATTTTTGATGATGAAAAAATTCAAAAATTAGGTATGAATTTTTTATACAGTGTGGGAAAGGCTTCAGCTACTAAACCAAGACTTATTGTAATGAGATATTTTGGTGATAGAGAATCTGAAGATATAATGGGATTAGTAGGAAAAGGGTTAACTTATGACACAGGTGGACTTTGTATAAAACCAGCAGATTCTATGATGAATATGAAAGATGATATGACAGGTGGGGCTACTGTAATAGGAACTATGTGTGCTATTGCTAAAAACACTCTTAAAAAGAATGTTGTAGCTGTTGTTCCAGCTTGTGAAAATGCTATCAATGGAAACTCATATAGACCTGGAGATATTATTCAATCTATGAATGGAAAATATGTGGAGATAATAAATACTGATGCTGAGGGAAGACTTGCTCTGGCAGATGCTATCACATACATAGTTAGAGATGAAAAGGTATCTGAAATAATAGATGTGGCTACACTTACAGGAGCTATGATGGTAGCTTTAGGAACATTTATAACAGGAGTATTCTCTAATAGAGATGAGGTTTACTCTCTTTTAGAAAAATCTTGTAATAAATATGGAGAAAGAGTTTGGAGAATGCCGTTAAATGAAGAGTTTGCTGAGGAATTAAAATCTGAAGTAGCAGATTTGAAACATATGGGTAATAGATGGGGTGGAGCTATATCAGCAGCTAAGTTTCTAGAAATATTTGCTGAAGGGACACCATGGACACATATGGATATAGCTGGAACAGCTTATAACAACTCTACTAAGTGGTATAAAAAAGGTGCTTCTGGAGTACACGTAAAAGGACTTTATGAGTATTGTAAAAATAGATAAAAAAATAATAGACAAAAATCTAGTTAAGTGATATATTATATTTAATTGAATAAGATTACTGGGGTGCCTTTTGGCTGAGATTGAGTGAAAACTCTAAACCCATTGAACTTGATTTGGTTAGTACCAACGAAAGGAGTAATTATAACTTTATATATTATATATCTGTTTATATTTCCTCCTTTTGTTATTAAAAGGAGGATTTTTTTATGGGATTAAAAGATTGCTTATGGTGTATTGGGGGAGCAAGTAAGGGAGTAGCAGGAGCTAGATTCTCACTTTACCCAATGAGTGATAACTTTGTTGAGATTATACTAGGAGGACTTGAAAAGACGGATACAAGTAAAGTTTGGAAACAAACCGATAAGTTAAGTACCTGTGTAAGAGGTAAGAGGGTGCATATCTTCGATGTGGTAAAAGGTATTTTTGTAAATGCTTACAGAGATGATGTACACATGGCTTTAGAAGCTACTTTTTCCAAAGGATGTCCAGGAGATACAGATGCTGACTCATTTATGGAAGTAGATGATAAAAAGTTAAATGAGAAAAATCTAAAGGATAAAAATTTTAATGTAGTAAGTAAAATATCTTTTTATCCAATGGGAGAAGAGGATTATATGGAACATATAGCTAAGGTAGTAATGATTGCTAAAGAGAGAGGTATCTTTGCTAGAAGTTCTCACTATGTTTCCATATTAGAGGGAGATGTTCATAAAGTATTTGATACATTGGAAGAGATTTTTCAATATGGAGAGGAAAATTTATCACACTATATTTTACAAGTAACTATTTCAGTAAATAGTCCAACAAAGGAGTAAGAGTATGTTTAATTGGAAATTAAAAGATGTTATAATGGTTTGTATTTTTTCTGTGGTTTTTTCATTTATATATTTGTGGGCTGTATATTTAGCTAATTTTATGGCTACATTATTAGCTCCCTTTGGACTTGCCCCATATGCTTATGAGGTAGTTTTTGGAGTATGGTTTATGGCTTCTACATTTGTACCATATATAATTCAAAGAGCTGGAGTGGCTACTATTTCTGAGGTTTTATCAGCAGTAATTGAAGTGATAATGGGGAATATGTTTGGACCAATAGTTATTTTATCAGGAATAATTCAGGGATTGGGACCAGAACTTGTATTTGCTAAGGGAAAGTATAAAGATTTCTCGATGAGAAGTATGTGTACAGCAGCTATTTTTGCTTGTATTTTTAGTTTTATATGGGGATTTGTAAGAGGTGGATATACAAAATTTACCCCAATGTATATATTAGGAATGTTTATTGTGAGAGTTATAAGTTCAATATTATTTGCAGGGGTTATATCAAAACTATTAGCTGAAAAATTAGCAAAAACAGGAGCTTTAAGTAGTTATAAACTTGGACAGGAAGAGATAGATGAGTAAGATAGAGATATTGAGATGCGAAAATATAACTTTTAAATATTCTGAAAAAGCAAAAAGAGAGATAATAAAAAATCTCTCTCTTTCTTTTCATAGGGGAGATATATATTTAGTTACAGGCTTTTCAGGATGTGGAAAGTCAACTCTTGCATATATATTAGCAGGACTCTATCCAGAACATAAGGGAGTGCTTACAGAGGGAAGAGTTTTTTTAGATAATAAAGATATAGGAGAGTATTCTATACAAAAGAGAGCTAAGAAAATAGGTATGATGTTTCAGAATACAGATACGCAGTTTTGTATGGAGAGTGTAAAAGAAGAGATCATATTTACATTAGAAAATAAAAAGTTACCAGTGGAAAAAATGGATGAAAAGGTAGATGAGATATTAAGAAAAGTGGAAATATTAGAGCTAAGGGATAGAGAACTTTCTACACTTTCTGGGGGAGAGAAACAAAAGGTTGCACTTGCATCTATATTAGCATTAGAACCAGAAGTTATTATTTTAGATGAACCCTTTGCTAATGTAGATATTGATTCAGCTCATGAGATAATAGATATTCTTTTAGAATTAAATAGTAAAAGAAAAACGACACTTATAATAATAGATCATAGACTATCACTTTGGAAAAATGTAAATTATAATCTAATTACTTTAGATAATGGAAATAAAGTTTTAAATAGAAATATAAATCGAGAGTTAGAAGATAGTAAACCACTAAAGAAAAAAGTATATATAGAGGGAGAAAATATTTCAAATAGTATAATTGAGATTAAAAAATTAGAATTAAGGTATGATAATAATATATTGGCTAGTAATTTATCTTTTCAAATTCCAAGAGGAAAGATAACCTCAATTATAGGGAAAAGTGGAAGTGGTAAGAGTTCACTTTTGAATACAATAGCTGGATTTGTAAAATATAGAAATGGAAGCATTTTATTAGATGGAAAAGAGTTAAAAAAAATAAGAGAACGAGAATTATTAGAAAATATAGGAATAGTATTTCAAAATCCTCAAAATCAATTTATAACTTATAAGGTTATTGATGAGATAGTTTTTACTTTAAATAGGATGTATAAAAATAAAGAGGAAAGTAATCTTCAAAAAGCAGAGCACTTACTTAAGGAGTTCAATCTTTATGAGTACAAAAATTATTCACCTTACTCATTAAGTCAAGGACAACAGAGAAAATTAGCTGTTCTCTCTATGCTGTGTGGAACACAAAAAATCTTACTTTGTGATGAGCCAACCTATGGACAGGATAATAAGACAAGTAGAGAGATTATGGAATTTTTAGTAAAAAAAGCTTCAGAGGGCTTGAGTATAGTATTGGTATCTCATGATATTAATTTAGTAGTAGAGTATTCTGATTATATCTACGAATTTAAAGATAGGGAGTTGAGAAAAGTTGAGTATGTGTAGATTAAATCCAGGTTATAAAGCTTTGACTATATTTTTAATATCTCTTATTCTATCTTTTGAATATAACTATTATATTAATTTCACAATTTTTATATTAGCTATTATATTGATGTTACTATCAAAAGTGAAGTTAAAAAAGATTTTAATCTCCTTTTTACCAGTTGTGATTATGGCTTTGGGAGTATTTTTTACTGGATATTTTTATGGAAATGGAGAAATAGGAAATAGTGTTAATGATATATCAAAGATAGTAGTAACTATTGAGAATAGAGAGAGTGGTTTACAGCTAGCGGCTAGAATTCTAGCTTATGCTGGTTTGGGATTTTTATTTGTTTATACGACTAATCCAAGACATTTTATATTGAGTCTTATGCAACAGTTTAAGTTATCAGATAAGTTTGCTTATGGGATAATGGCAGCTTATAATTTTATTCCCATTGTGAGAAGTGAGTATAAAAATATAACCTTTGCCTATAGAGCTAGAGGAGTAAAGAGAAATATATTTATGCTTCCTATGCTTGTTACAGCTATAAGAGCTTCTGAAAATATAGCTATGGCTATGGAGTCAAAGGGATTTCAAGTAGGAAGTAGTAGAAGTCAATATATAAAATTAAAAGTAGATAAAATTGATTATCTACTTTTAATCTTGATGCCTTTTTTGACACTATATATTGTAATTATATTTTGAGAGTATTAGAAACTCTTTATAATATCTTCATTTAACTCTTCTATAACAGCCTTTGCAAGTTCAATAGCAGATATTAAATCATCTATTGAAGCATAAGAGTAGTGAGTGTGAATATATCTAGTTGGGATACCTAGTACTAGTACAGGTATTCCAGTCTCTGATATATGGTATTTTCCACCATTAGTAGACCCTTTTTCTCTAGCTATTACTTGATATTTTATTCCTCTTTTCTTAGCAACCTCTTTAGCAAATCTAAGAACTCTTGGATTTGATATCATAGCTCCATCTACCACTCTAAGTTGTACTCCTTTTCTAAGAGCTCCATGAGCAGATGCTCCATCTTTGAAACTATCATCAGCAGGTGAACCTTCAAATACTATAGCAAAATCAGGTTTTACTCTGTAAGCAGCAACTTGAGCCCCTCTTAATCCAACTTCCTCTTGTGAAGCAAAAGCTCCAACCACATTTACATTACACTCTTTACCTTTTAGAGATGAAAGTACTTCTATAGATGCTGCACATCCAAGTCTATTATCAAAAGCTTTAGCTCTCATAATTCCAAGTTTTTCATCATAGCTAAACTTTACATCTGGAACGATAGGATTTCCAACTTCTATTCCATAAAGTTCAGTAGTCTCTTCAAAGCTACTAGTTCCTAAATCAATAGTTAAATCTGACATTTTAGGAAGTCTACTTTTCTCCTCATCACTCATAAAGTGAGGTGGTTTAGAAGTTACAGTTCCAATGTACTTTTCTCCCTTTTCATTTTTAATTACAACACTACTAGCTGGTACATTTCCAACATACCATCCTCCTAGTGGTAGGAAGCTAATAGAACCATTTTTATTTATATTTTCTACTATAAATCCAACCTCATCTGTATGACAATCTAGAGCTACAGTAGGTTTTTTACTATCTCTTTCAGCAAGTCCAGCATATAGATTGTTTATAGAGTCTCTTTCTAAACTTAGAAAATCTAAATGAGATTTTATCTTCTCTATAACCTCATCTTCATATCCTGGTGCACCAAATGTATTAGTTAACTCTTCAGATAATTTTATAAGTCTCTCTTTCATTTTTTTCCTCCGTTACTACTTATCAGATACCTTAAATTTTAATTCGTTGAAACGAATATATGATGTAGGTTTCATTCCTTCTACATTTTTAGTAGAAGCAACAGTGTTATTTGTATAGTACATAGGGATAACAGGTACATCAGTATAGATTATATCTGCTACTTCTTTATATAACTCTTTTCTCTTTTCAGTATTTATCTCTTTCTTAGCATCATCTAAAAGTTTATCCATTTTAGGATTTACATATTGAGAACGGTTTCCAGCTGATCCTAATTGAGAGCTGTGGAAGTTAGGATAATATCCATAATCTCCATCATAAGTAGATGGTCCCCATCCCATACTGAACATATCAAGGTCTCCTCTTCCAGTAGCTGTTAAGAAAGCTCCCCATTCTAGAGATTCAACTGTAACATCAAGTCCTATCTCTTTTAATTGAGCTTGGATTATTTCAGACATTTGCATTCTAACAGGGCTATTACTTACACCAATAGTAAGTTTAGTACCTTTAAGTCCTTTTTGTTCTATAATCTTTTTAGCTGCTTCTGGATTGTATTCAAGAGTTTTAGAATCTGCACTGTATCCAAATACTCCTGGAGCTATAAAGCTATTTGCTTTGTCAACTGACCCTAAAAGAATACTATCGATTATAGAATCTCTATCTATTCCCATAGCTATAGCTCTTCTAACATCTCTATCCTTTAAAATTCCCTTAGCGGTATTTAATCCAACATAGTTTACATTGATTCCACTTTGCTCCATATATACTAATTCAGGGTTATTCATTACTAGTCTTCTAGATTCAGCATTTAAATCTGCTGTCATATCTATCTCACCAGTTTCTAGTCCAATAACACTACTATTCTCTTCAGGAACAGCTCTAATTACAACATATTTTATACTTGGTTTTAATCCGAAGTAGTTGTCATTAGCTTCTAGAGTTATTCTATCTCCAACTTTCCAATCCTTATATTTGTAAGGTCCTGTTCCAACAGGATTTTGGAATCCAGCTACTCCCTTCTCTTCAAAGTATTTTTTACTTATAATAGAAGCAGTTTTATGGCTAAGATGAGCAAGTAGTGGAGCGAAAGGCTCACTAGTATGGATTTTTACAGTATTGTCATCAATTACATCAATTTTGTCTATAAGTGAGTAAAGATGAGCTACTTTAGGTAATTTTTTAGCTCTTTCTAAAGTGAATTTAACATCTTCAGCTGTAAATTTCTCTCCATTATGGAATGTTACTCCCTCATTAAGATGGAATAATATAGTTTTATCATCTAATTGCTCCCAACTTTTTGCAAGACCAGGAACAATTTTACCAGTCATTTCATCAATTTCAACTAATCTATCATATATTACAGTAATAACCCTTTGAGAGTATTGTTCTGTAGTATCTTGTGGATCTAATGTTTTACCTTCAGATATTTGAGAAAATACAAGAGTATCCTTTGGTCCTTTTGATTTACTGTCGTTATTTCCACCACAAGCTGTAAGTAGTCCTAACATCATAAAAGATAATAATATTTTTCTTCTTATTTTCAATGGAATTCCCCCTACATAATCAATTGTTTTAAAATATGTCTATATAATATCATAAATTTGGTATAATGTATAGTTTTTTTTAATTGACAGTATAAATGAAAATTTTATTTTAATTTTCGAATGGAGAATTCCCACTTTGTTAACTTATATAATTGTTTTAAGTAGAAAAGTTACATACTTTTTAACATCTCTTTAACTATTTCAGCAGAATTATCTGCAGCAACCTCCACAAACTCACTGTATACCATTTCAGCACTACCATCAGCTTTATCTGATAGAGCTCTTAAAACTACAAATGGAACTCCATAAATTTCAGCAACTTGAGCTACAGCTCCACCTTCCATCTCAACGGCATCAGCGTTAAATTCTTTACCTAAAAATTGAACTTTCTCTTTATTGGCAATAAATTGGTCTCCTGTAGCTATTCTACCTATTGTAACCTTATCTTTTCCAAGAACTTTAATAGCAGACTTTTCAGCTAATTTGATAAGTTGAGGGTCAGCAGAAAACTCAATCTTACTCTCTCCAGAAAGTTGTCCCATAGGAGCACCAAAGGCAGTAAGATCCACATCATGTTGAACTAAATCCTTAGAGATAACAACATCAGCAATATTAAGGTTTCTATTGATAGCTCCAGCTACTCCAGTAAATATTATCTTATCAGCTCCAAACTCTCTTATTACAGTATCAGCCCCTACAGCTGCATTAACCTTTCCTACTCCTGTTTTTAATAGAACAATATCCTTATTTTCAAGTTTACCCTTGTAATAAGTGATTCTACCTATTTTTTTCTCCTTAATGTTTTTCATTTGAGATTTTAAAAGATTAATCTCCTTGTCCATAGCACCTATTACAGCTACAGTTTCTCCGTAAGCAGTGACTGTTCCAAGAGCTAGTAAAGCTCCAATTAAAAATTTTTTCATTTTTTCTCCTTTATATGTAATTTATTTATTAGATTTTTATTTCTAAGTTTTTATTATTCTATTAAATTTTAAAGTTTACCCATTCTTTTGAGAATTTCCTCTACAATATCATCAGAACGATATCCAGCAAAGTACTCCTCTTTTACATTATCAAAGCCTATATTTCTATATTTAGAGGGTCTTCCAACATATCTAGTTACAAATTCAAAATTTTCATCCAATATAGCAAGTGTAGGGACAACATATAGGTCCTCAGAGATATCCAATTTTTCTCTAAGATATTTAAATCCTCTTCCCTCTGTAATAATCTTAATCTCTATATTAGGATTAATCTCTATCATTTTCATAAGCACAGGTAGAGTGGCTCTCACATATGGGCACCAAGATTCAGCACTAAGAAGGAATTTGTATCCCTTATCAAAGTTTTTGATTTTTTCAATATACTTCTCACATATAGAGATATTTTTACTGATATTCTCCATCTTTTCTACCTCTCTAGCAGTAGCAATACTCATAAAAGTTTCATAGCTCATTCCTGATTCAAACAACTCTTTGTAATCCATTATAATCCCTCCAATATATTTTTAGTTTAATATTTAACTTTTTTCAATACACACTTAATAGCTTCCTCTATAGATTTAAATCCTCTTATCTCCTCTTTTGATACTAAAGAGTTTATCTCCTTTTGACTATATCCCAGAGCTTCAAGAGCCTCATATAGCTCATCTTCAATAGTGAAACTTTCAAATAGATTTTCCTCTTGAGTAAATAGATTTCCTATAGCTTTTAATTTTCCTTTTAAATCCAATATTACCTGTTGAGCTTTTTTCTCACCAAGCTTAGGAACTCTCTTTAGAGTGGCATAATCATTTTCAGCTACAATCTTTCTAAGTTGCTCCACATCAAAGGTAGACATTATAGAAAGGGCAAGAGAGACTCCTACTCCCTTCACACTTAAAAGCATCTCAAATAGGTTTCTCTCTCTTTCCTCTAAAAATCCAATCAGCTTAAAAGCGTCTTCCTTTACATAGTTAAATATATATAATCTAACATTTTCACCAGTCTTTATCCTATCATAAACTCTCAATGATATATTTACCTTGTATCCTACCCCATTTACATCTAGGGCTAGGTAATCTGGTTTTTTGTACTCAACACAACCTCTTAAATATTCAAACATCAATTACTCTCCTCATCATTTTAGAAAATTATTTTTTTAGGTTAACTTCCTCTTCAGCTACTTCTAAAAGTTCTTTCTTCTTTCTACCTCTTTTTTTAGGCACAGGTATAATTTTACTCTCAACATTAGCACTCTCTAACATTCTTTTGATATATTTTCCTGTATAGCTTTCCTCTACCTTGGTAATATCCTCTGGAGTTCCACAGGCAACAACAGTTCCCCCTCTATCTCCACCATCAGGTCCAATATCTATGATATAGTCAGCTGTTTTAATAACATCTAGATTATGCTCAATAATTACAACACTATTTCCCTTCTCTACAAGTCTATTGAGAACTTCCAATAGTTTTCTAATATCCTCAAAGTGTAGTCCAGTAGTTGGCTCATCAAGTATATAGATAGTTTTTCCTTTAGTCATCTTAGACAATTCAGTGGCTAATTTTATCCTTTGAGCCTCTCCTCCAGACAGTGTAGTGGCAGGTTGTCCAAGCTTTATGTAGTCAAGTCCTACATCTATCAATACTTTTAATTTTCTCTCAAGGGAAGGAATATTTTGGAAGAACTCATAGGCTTCAGCCACACTCATATTTAAGACCTCAGATATGTTTTTTCCCTTATAGAAAACATCTAATGTTTCCTTATTGTATCTTTTACCCTTACACACCTCACACTCAACATATACATCTGGAAGGAAATTCATCTCTATTTTGATAATTCCAGCTCCTTGACAAGCTTCACATCTTCCACCCTTTACATTGAATGAGAATCTTCCCTTTGTAAATCCATGAGCCTTAGCGTCTTTAGTTTCAGCAAAAAGAGTTCTGATATCATCAAATATCTTTGTATATGTAGCTGGATTAGAACGAGGTGTTCTACCGATAGGGCTTTGGTCAATATTGATAACTTTCTCTAGATACTCAGTTCCCTCAAGTGCTTTGTACTCCAATGGATAAAGTTTTCCTTTGTTCAATTTATTAAATAGTGCTGGGAAAAGAGTATGATTGATAAGAGTAGATTTTCCACTTCCACTCACTCCAGTAACTACAGTCATTACACCTAAAGGAATCTCAACATCTATATTTTTTAAGTTATTTCCCTTTGCTCCAATGATTTTTAAAGATTTATTCCAACTACGTCTAGAACTAGGTACCTCTATCTTTAACTCCCCTTTCAAATATTTTCCAGTCAGTGATTGAGAATTTTCCATTACCTCTTTTGGTGTTCCATGAGCCACTATCTCTCCACCATAAGCTCCAGCTCTAGGTCCAATATCGATTATCTCATCAGCTTGTAGCATAGTATCCTCGTCATGTTCTACAACTATAAGAGTATTTCCTAAGTCCTTTAGTCTTCCAAGGGTAGCTAATAACTTATCATTATCCTTTTGATGTAACCCTATACTTGGTTCATCTAGTACATAGAGTACTCCAGTTAACCCTGAACCAATCTGAGTAGCAAGTCTTATCCTTTGTGACTCTCCACCAGAAAGAGTCTTAGTTTCCCTACCAAGACTTAGATAATCAAGACCTACATTTATCATAAAGGATAATCTCTCTCTTATCTCCTTAAGTATCTCTTTGGCAATTTTTTCCTGTTTAGGTGTGAGAGTTATCTGATTGAAAAAACTTAAGGCGTCCTTTATACTCATGTCACATAGCTCCATAATATTTTTGTCTCCAACAGTTACAGCCAGTACTTCAGGTTTTAATCTCTTACCATTACATACCTTACAAACTCTCTCGATCATATACTTATTCTCAATCTCTTCTTTCATAGCATCAGAGAAAGTTTCATAGTATCTTCTCTCTAGATTTTTTACTGCCCCCTCATACTCCTTGTATCCATGGAATTGGAAGTCATCTCCCTCATAGTCGAATCTAAATTTCTCGCTAGCCCCATGAAAAACTATATCTAAATCTCTTTTACTCATCTCTTTTATAGGCTTAGATATATCAATGTTGAAGGCTTTAGCCATAGCTTTAAAAATCTCCCAACTATAACCTTTTCTAGTAGATGCTCCAGGGATATACATTCCACCATCTAATATAGATAGTTCCTCATCCTCTATCAGTTTATTCTCATCTACTTCAAGTTTTTTTCCTATACCCTTGCACTCTGGACAAGCACCGAATGGAGCATTGAAAGAGAATAGACGAGGAGTTAAATCGGGGATACTTACCTCTTCATGCTCTGGACAAGCATAGTTTTCACTGTAACTAAAATCCTCTCCGTTTACATTTAGTATGATTTTTCCATTAGAAAGTTCAGAAGCACTCTCTACTCCCTGTGTAAGCCTACTTTGAAACTCTTTATCCTCTTTTTTTAACACAAGTCTATCAATTACAACCTCAATGTTATGCTTTTTATTCTTATCTAGTGTTATCTCATCTTCTAAATAAAGAATCTCCCCGTTTACTCTAGCCCTCACAAATCCTTTCTTTAAGAGGTTTAGAAAAAGATTTTTATGAGTTCCCTTTTTATCCTTAATTACTGGAGCAAGAACTATCATTTTGTTCCCTTCCTGAAATCTGTCTAGGGCTCCTTCAACTATCTCCTCAATACTCTGTTTCTCCACAGGTCTATTACAAACTGGGCAGTGAGCAGTACCAATATGAGCAAATAGAAGTCTCATATAGTCATATACCTCAGTTATAGTTCCCACTGTAGAACGAGGGTTTCTGTTAGTTGTTTTTTGCTCTATAGAGATAGCAGGGGCAAGCCCCTCTATACTGTCTACATCTGGCTTAGTCATCTGTCCTATGAACTGTCTTGCATAGGCTGATAAACTCTCTACATATCTTCTTTGCCCCTCAGAATATATGGTGTCAAAGGCTAGAGAGGATTTTCCGCTTCCACTTACACCAGTGATGACTACAAACTTATTTTTTGGAATTTCAATATCTATATTTTTCAAATTGTGCTCTCGAGCACCTTTAATAACTATCTTATCCAACATATAATTTTCACCTCAATTTCACATTTTTTTCTTCTTTCAATTATATATTATACACTATTTTTATCAATTTTAATAGTGGCTATAACCCATTGAAAAATAAAGAATTTGGTAATATATAAATAACAAATTTAAAAAGTTTGAAAGAAAAAATTCTTGACATAATTTAAAAAACTGACATAATAACCATGAGTTTTTTTTAAAAACTTTCTCTAAAAAAGTTTACATATATAATATTTTGGTTTTTTATAGGAGAGATGATGAGATGAAAAAAGTAAAAATGCTATTATTAGCCACAATAGTAGGTTTTTCTTTAAAACACTTCTTATTGGGGCTGTTGCAAATTAATGATTAAAAATCATCAATTTGCAACAGCCCCCTTATTTTTATAATCTTCACACAACTGAGCTATAGTGTCAATATGGACGATATAGTTGATGGATTTATAGATATGAAAATAAATAGGATAGATGAAAAGTTCTATCCTCTATATATAGATGAATTAAGACAGATTGGTTATCTTCCAATGAAAAATTTTCTAGCCCTTATAGAGTTAGAAAATAATAAGGTAGATTTAGAAAATATGAGTGTAACTGTAAAACTTCCAGATGGAAAGGAGAGAAGTTATACTTTTAGTGATGAATATGCCTTTGTAGATGGAGAGGAATTATATGTAAATATATATGAGATAGGGAAACTTCTTCCAGCTAAAAAAGTAGAGTTCAATCTAGCTACTCTAATATCAAAGATAGACTTTGATTTTTCTTTACCATCTGATATAAGGTATCAGCAGGAAAAGGCAAGAATGAGTATGACAAACAATGAAAGAAAAACAGAGGAGAAAGAACATATAAAAAATCATAAAATGTTTTCTCCCGGAGTTGTCAAGCTAGAATTTGAAAAGGCAAATGTTGAAGATAAAGATGGAAAATCTTTAAGAGCAGACTATATTACTCAATTTCTCTATGGAACTCTTGAAGCTGATGTAACTCTTCTAGATGATAGAAGAAAGGATAAAAATAGAGTAGAGCTAGAGGAGATATCTTTGAGCTATTACAATGTAATGGATAGAAAAGATATTACACTGGGAAATGTATATTTGAGTAAACCAGATTTCTACAGAGCAGATACAAAGTTAGTAGGTATAAATATAATAGATTCCTCTGATAGATTTAATGTAAGTGAGAGAAATGGACATACATTTGAAGGATTTGCACCAAGTGGAACAATAGTAAAGCTATATAGAAATGGAATTTTAACAGATTATCAAACAGCAGAGGATAGAAGGTATGTATTCCATAATGTAGATATACACTCTCTTACAGATAAATATTTTATTAGGATATACAATCCTGATGGAACATATATTCAAAAGGATATATCTCTACTTTTAAATAATAAAAATATAAAAAAGAACAGCTGGACATATAGCCTTCAAGGTGGACAGATAGAGGATAAGAAAGATAATAACTTTATAGGAAATGTAAGATATGGATTATCAGACTACTTAACTCTACAACTAGGATATAACCAAGTAAAGAGTAAAAGTGTTAATTTTGATGAGTATAGAGATATTGTATATGGGGCATATTTAAACTCGCCACCGATAAAATTTCCTTTTTGGGCAAATATATTTTGGTATCAAGATGTTGATAATGAAGATGGAACTCTTACTTGGGAGTATAAGCAGAATATAATGACTTTACCCTTTATTTAGAGGGAGAGAAGTATAGTAAGAGGATTTCTAAAGAGGAAAATATAGATGAGAAATATGCTATTGAGTTAATGAAAAGCTTTTGGAAGTTGAATACTGGTGTTGGATATGAGATAGAGAAAAGAAAAGTTGAGACTTATGAGGTATATCGTGGAAGTTTGGGATATAGTAAAAGCTACTTCAGTTTAACTGGAGAATATAAATATCATCAATACTCTCATGTAAATAGAGATAACTATCATACTACTAAGTATCAATTAGGACTAGCTTATTTTAGTAGTGTTAGTATCAACTTTGGAATAGAGGTTAACTATGATGAAAAATGGAAACCTACTGATGAAAAGTACAGACTAAAGTTTGTAAGAAGAAATAGTGGTTATTATTCAAAAAGATATTTTGATACAGCTATAGAGTTTATATATTCTGAAAAGGATAGAGATAGATTTAGGACAGAACTATCAGCTACTCTATACCTAGAGGATTTTGGACTTCCGTTTGTAAATGCTGAGATAGATATAAATGCAGATGACAGAAAAAGTGACAATAGAAGTATTGGTGTAACAGCTAAAAAAGTATTTATATTAGAGGATATAACAAAGGATAGCCGTATGAAAAATATATCGAACTCTTGGGTAAGTGGAAGAGTTTTTATTGACAATAACGGAAACTCTGTATATGATGAAGATATAGATGAGGTTTTATCCGAAGTAGAGGTATCAGCACTTGGAAAAAAAGTAGAAACAGATAGGTATGGAATGTATTTTATAGAGGATATTAGTTCAAACTCTATTTTCAATGTAAAAGTGGATAGAACATATATTGACCCACTACTATATTATGATGATGAAAAATACTATAAGTTGATGCCAGCGTCTGGAATGAAAATTGATATTCCTTTCCAACTGACTACATCATTGAGTGGAAATATAAAAGTTTTAGATGATGTCAGTGAAGAGAAACTTCCATACATCTATAATAGAGTTCAATTAATACTTAAAAAAGATGGAGTAGAGTTAAAGAGATTTAGACCAGAATTTGATGGTTACTATATCGTTGACGGCTTAGTTGATGGAGAGTATCAACTTGAGTTGACTACTACAAATGAGGATTACTATTTGGAAAAAGAGAGTGAGATAGTAATTATAAGGGCAGAGGATAACTCTAATGGAGTTTTTGAATTAGATGAGATAACTTTGATAAAAAGGGAGAGTGAGTAATATTGTTTAAAAAATCAATTAAATTTTTATTGCTATATTTAGCTATATTTTTACCCACTCAAAGTGTTTATCAAAATACAGACGGAAACAGGCTAATGTCTAAGGCAGAGATAAAAATTTCTGGACAAGTTGTAGATTTAAGGGGTTTAACTACTACAAAAGAGGAAGAGGAGTTAAAGATTGAATTGGAAAAAGATGATATAGGAGTTGAGCCAGTTCATAAGATGGTATTGGTATTTAATCATCCGGAGGTAGACTTAACTTATGATGATAATGAGCTTGTAAATTTAAATATAGAAAAGGTTACGGATAAAACAATTTTTGAAAGTTTTAAATTAAAAATATCAAGTTCATCTCTTTCTCATAAAGCTCTTGGAAAATTAAAAACTCAAAGTAATTTAGTTACTGAAAGTGCTCAAGGTGAAGAGAGATTAAGGTTAATAAAGATGACTGCAATATATAGATAGGGGGAAGTATGAAAAAGATAGTATTACTATTTATGATGATTTTTTCTATTTCAACTTTTACTGAAGAGGAAGAAACTGAAAAAATATCTTTTCGTGGAACAGTACTATATGAGGCAAAAAATCCTATAGAGATGTCGAGTAATATGTCAACAATAGACTTTGGTACTGTTGTAAAGGGAGCTATATCTACAGTAAGAGGGCATATAATGACTGTTACTGGAAGTGAAGGGATAACGATGAGCTACACATTAAGTAGTGAAGATTTAGGAATAACTGTTTCTTTAGAAAACCAAGTTACAACTTTAACTGCTGATGGTGTAGATGAGAGGTATTATTATAAATATGAATGGGATACAGGTAAAAGTAGAATAGATGATTTAAGTGGACATAGAATAACTTTTATAGCAACATATAGTAATTAGTAAAGCAACCTCAAGAGAGATAAAAATCCTCTTGGGGTTGTTTTCATATAGAGTATTAAAAGGTTGCTTGTAATAGCTCTATAGTTTTTATGCTATAATTTAATTTATTTAAAATAAATAAGTAATCAAGATAAAGGATATAAAAAAATTGACATTTCTATATAAAAATAATATAATATCTAGGAAAAAAATTTAAAATCTATATAAGATAAAGGAGGAAAGTAGATAGATATTTCATATATTTATCTAATGAAAAATGAGTATTGGTACTATATTTATAAATGCTTTAACATTGATAGCTGTTTTAAACCCCTTTGGAAATGTTCCACTTTTTATAGGAATGACAGAGGGAATGGAAAAGGATGTAAGAAATAAACTTTTTAAAACTATTGCAATTACAGGTTTTTTCATAACTTGGATATTCAGTTTATTTGGAGAGTTTTTAATGATAAACTTCTATAAAATAGATATGAATGAGTTAAAAATGGCAGGTGGATTAATTCTAATTCTAATGGCGATTAAAAATCTAATATTTTCTCCGCAAAAGAAAAGAGCATCAGAAAAGCAATTAACACCAGAAGACCAGATAAAACAAGCTGTAATTCCAATGGCTTTCCCTATGCTAGTTGGACCAGGAAGTTTAACAACAGCTCTGATTGGACGTGCAGAGCATGGACTTATGAATAATAGTTTTTCAATAATTGTAGCTTTTATAATTATCTATTTAGTACTTATGATAGGAAACTATTTAGAGAGAATATTTGGAAAATTAGTATTATATATATTATCAAAAGTGATGCAGATATTTATTATGTCTATCGGATTTAGAATATTCTTTGATGGACTATCACATGTTATAGAGATATTAAAAAGAGCATAAGAAGAGAGTAAAAGAGGGCTGATTGCCCTCTTTTTAAGTTTTATTAATAAAAGTTATTTTTGCTTATTTTTAAAGTGCAGAGAATCTCCCCACTCTCCATAAACAATCTCATCACCAATAGCTTTTACATTACTATCCATAATCTCTTTAGCTTTCTCAACACTATCGTTTATTCCTGGTTTATTATCATAAAGAAGGTATTTTCCCTTGTGTTCAAGAGCTGTTGCTGTAGGCATAAGGATATTAGCTCCAGCAAGAAGCCCCTTCTCTCTTCCTTGAGGGTCAAGTCCTTGAAGAGCTGTAGTAGCAGCAATATTCACATCCTTTAGGAAAATTCTAGTAATAGCTATCATTTTTAATCCTAGTTCAACTCTTTTTTCAACACTAACTACACTATTTTCCCACTCCTTACCAAGTGGAGTATCCTTATGAAGAATATATGGACCCATACCTATCATATCTATATTCATATCTTTGTAGAATAGGATATCATTTACAAGGTCCTCTTCAGTTTGATTAGGAAGTCCAATCATTACCCCAGTTCCAACTTGGTAACCAATCTCTCTTAGATCCTCAAGGCATTTTTTTCTCACTTCAAAGGTATGTTTGTTATCCATAGGGTGCAGATGGTTATATATATCTATATTTGTTGATTCTATTCTAAGAAGATATCTATGAGCTCCAGCTTCAAACCATCTTCTATATGTCTCTTTACTCTGCTCCCCAAGTGATAGAGTAATTCCTAGTTTTCCATTGGAAAAAGTTTTAATCTCTCTGATTAAGTCTTCGATAAAAGAGACAAACTCCTCGTCTTGTCTTTCACCAGATTGTAGAGCTATAGAGGCATAGTTATTATCATATATCCACTTTACAGCTTCCATTATCTCAGCTTTAGACATAGAAAATCTCTCTACATTATGGTTATCTCTTCTTATTCCACAATATTTACAATTTTTTATACATTTATTACTTATCTCAATAAGTCCACGATAGTAAACCTTTCTCCCAACATATTTAGCTTTTATCTCATAAGCTTTTTTAAATAGTAAGTCTAAATCTTCGGGGTTATCTATCTTCATTAGCTCAAGTAGGTCTTCCTTTGAAAAATCCTCTTGACTTAAAATATTTTTTATTTTTTCAGACATAATTATCACCTAATTAATTATATTTAATCATAACTTGTTTTCTCTCTTGAAATTTATATTGCTTAAAACCTATGTGTAGATGTCCACGCTTTGGATAGTAGATTATTTGGTCATAACTCTTTAATTTTGTTTTAACTTTTTCATACTCTTTTTTTCCAGCACTACCCTTTTTTAACATAATATCAACAGACATTCCCTTTCTATGTCCAGAAGTTGATGAGCCTCCAATAGCTCTATTGAGCTTTTCACTTCTAAACCAACTACTTACTACAATAGGACGTCCAAGTATCTTTCTAACTTCATCAAGTCTTTTAGCTGTATATCTAATGTTAGCTTGTTCACTCCAGCTTGGAGTATTTTTTATTCCTCTTTTTATAGCAACACTGCTATGAATAGCTTCCCCCATAGTAAAATATTTAGATATTTTTTCATTTTTATCTACTCCAACAAAGGAGCAACTGGTAAAAAGAAAAAGAATTAGTGAAAGAGAGAGAAGTTTTACTATTTTCATAGTATCCCTCTTTTTCTTTTAGCAAACTCCACCCCTATTATACTCTTTCCATCAGATAAGGAGCTAAGAGATAGATTTTTTAAACTTTCTCTCTCTACAATTACAAACTCATCTTCATCTAAATTTTGTTGAGTTTTAATCAAATCTTCAGCATAATAAAGGTAAAATTTTCCATCAGATATCCCGGGACTCATAAAATATTCACATATTTTCTCTATCTTATTAGCTCTATATCCAGTTTCCTCTTCTAATTCTCTAATAGCTGCACTGATAGGACATTCATTTTCTTCTAAAAGTCCAGCTGGAATCTCAAGAGTTACCATATTTACAGCTGGTCTATATTGCTTTACTAATAGAATAGTATCATCTTCAAAAACAGCAACTACCCCAACAGCATCTCTTTTCCCAGTAAAAGTCCAATCAACAACTTTATCATTTGGAAGTTTTAGTTTTCTACTAAAAACTTTAATATGTTCATTCTTAAAAATCTCTTTTTTTTCTAACTCTTCAAATTTATCCATCACAAATCCTTTTAGCAAAAAATTACTTTAAAGTTTCAAGTTCTTTAACCTTGTAAAGAATAATACCAGAAGCCATAGCTACATTTAGTGATTCAGCACTTCCATATATAGGAATGATAACGCACTCATCAGCAGAGTTTAAAAACTCTTTACTCACTCCGTTCCCTTCACTTCCAAAAACTATAGCATTTTTATCAGCAAGAGTCATTTGAGTATATTCTATTGAGTTTTTCTCAAGGGCTGTTACCTGTAATTTATAGTTATTTTCCTTTAAATATTTTAAAAGTGCAACTTCTTCCATATATATTATATTCATATTGAATATAGAACCCATACTACTTCTTACACATTTTTCATTGTAGCAATCAACACTTCCCTTAGTTAATAAAATATCTTTAAACCCAGCAGCATCACCTACACGGATAATTGTACCTAGATTTCCAGGGTCTTGTACCTTATCTAAAATTACAATATTTTTTTGTAGAGAGTTAATATCACTAGTACAGTAAGGATATACTAAGATAACTCCTTGGGAGTTTTCTTGGGAAGTTAACTCTTTAAAAATTCTATCATTGACTACAAGTTTTCTACATGTAAACTTTTCTAACTTTTGATTGATATTTTCTATCTCTTCAAAATTTTCTTTTAATACTATTAGCTCTGGTTGATAATCAAAGTCTAAAAACTTTCTTCCTTCAGCTAAAAACTTTTTCTCCTCCTCTCTATACTTTCTCTGTTTCAATTTTTTTATTCTTTTAATTGTACTATTATCTAAACTATTTATAAATTCCACAATATCCTCCTGAAATTTTTCTACTTTTTATTATACCATAAAAACCTTATTATTTACAGAATATAAAATATGTATTATAATTTTAATGATAAAATCATAGTAGAGGAGATAAAAATGTTATCGTTTAAATTTATAAAGTTTATGAAAGCACTAAAGAGTGGAAGAGCTGAAAAATTATCCTGTGTAACAGATTTAGGAAGAGTAGGAATTTATATAGCTGAAGAGTATTCAACAAGATTTGATCTATTAAATATAGAACAGTGTCTATTTCTTTCAGAGTTTCAAACAACACATTTAGAAAAGGAAGAAAAACACCTACTAAATTTAGTAAAGAAAGATGATCCGCTTTTCTCTTTGTTGGAGTATTATGATAATTATCCCTACGCATACTCAGATATTAACTGTTTTTTTAAAGGGTGTCTAAAAAGTGGAGTTGAGATATCGATAAAGGCGGTTAATCCAGTTTCCAAAAATAACTGTTTTAAAAAATTAAATAAAATAGAAAAAACTTTAAAATATCAAAAATATTTAAGACCTTGGATAAATAAAGAATATAAAATAGAGGAAATTTTAACAGACTTAAAGGAACGGATTGACAGGAAATTTGTTTTAGGAAATGAGATAAGATATACTAAAAATTTAATAGAATATCTTGATAAGTACAAAGAGATAAAGTTTTTAAAAAGAATTAAATTTCCGAAAATATATGCTTATCTATCATCTGATGATAAAGTAGTAACAGAGTTTGTGTATGGAAGTTATTTTTATGAATTACTACAATATAATAGATTGAGTTATAAAGATGTTCTAGATTTAATTAGAACACAGTTATTTTTTATATTGAAAGTTGGAGTTTTTCATAATAATTTACACTCTGGAAACCTTATTTTAAGTGATGAAGGAAATATACATTTTTTAGATTGTAATACCATCTCTATTTTAACAACTCAGACAAAAGAAGGATTGTTTAAACTTCTAAAGTATGCATTAAAAAGAGATTTTAGAAAGGTTACCGAGATATTTAATGATATTTCCAAGGAGAAAATATCTCAAGAACAGTTAGAGTATGTAGTAAGAGATATGGAGCAAATTTTTAATTCAAGCTATCCAACAAATAATACATTAGTTAGAAAATTAATGGAGATGTTTAGATTAGTAAGTAGTTATGGAGTAGTTTTTGAAAAAGATATATTCACGGCTTTTAAATCTCTAATATATTTAGAAAAAATAAGTATGAAAACAATTGGAAAAAATGGAGATTTTAGAGAAGATTTAATGAGAATATTGGAAGAAATAGAAGGATATATAGAAGAATTAAGAAGTAATTGACTTAATCTAGATTTCATATTAGAATAATATATATTGATAAAGTTTTAGGAGGTTGATAAATGAAAAAAATATTAAGTACACTTGCTTTAGCTATGGCATTAGTAGGGTGCGGAGGGAAAGAAGAAAGTAAAGACGTATTATATGTATATGGTTGGGCTGATACTATACCTCAAAGTATTTATGAAGATTTTGAAAAGGAAACAGGTATAAAAGTAATAGAAGATATTTATTCCTCTAATGAAGAGATGTTTACAAAATTAAAAGCTGGTGGAGATGGATATGATATAGTTATGCCGTCAGCTGACTATGTAGAGATAATGATGAAAGAGGGAATGATTGATAAATTAGATAAGAGTAAATTACCAAGTTACAATAACTTAGATCCATTAGTATTAGAGAAGCTTCATCATTTTGACCCTCAAAATGACTATGAGGTTCCATACTTAATAGGAGCAACTATTATTGCTGTAAATACAAAATATGTTCCAGATTTTCCAAGAGATTACTCTATCTATGAAAGAACAGATTTAAAAGGTAGAATGACTCTTCTTGATGATATGAGAGAGGTAATGACATCAGGTTTAGGTATGTTAGGATATCCACAAACTACTGATGATGAAAAAGCAATAGCTCAAGCAGCGGGATTGGTTAAAAAATGGAAAAAAAATATAGCTAAATTTGATGCTGAGTCATTTGGAAAAGGATTTGCAAGTGGAGATTTCTGGGTAGTACAAGGTTATCCAGATAATATCTTTAAAGAGTTAGATGAAAATGAGAGAAAAAATGTGGAGATGATAATACCAGAGAAGGGTGGAACAGCTTATGTTGATTCATTTACTATTTTATCATCAGCTCCTCATAAGGAGAATGCTTACAAGTTTTTAGAGTATACATTGAGACCAGAAGTAGCTGCTAAGATGGCTGATGCTCTTGAAACACCATCTGTAAATGTAAAAGCTAGAGAGTTAATGACAGTTGAGCCTCTATTTGAAATTTCAGATTTAAAAAATGTACAAGTTTTAAGAGATATAAACAAGACTCTTGATTTACAAAATAAATATTGGCAAGAAATACTAATTGCCGACTAAATTTGGAGGTTAAAATGAAATTTTCCATAAAAAGAGAAGAGTTGATTTCAGTTCTTTCAGAATATACAAACATTTTGAAAGAGAACCCTATTAAGCCAATAGTTTCAGGATTAAAGATTACAGCTAAAGAGAATCAAGTTATCTTTACTGGAACAAACTTAGAGATAGAGCATATAAGAAAGATAGAGACAGAGGTAGAAAAAGAGGGAGAGGTTATTTTAAAACCTTTCCTACTTCTTGAATATATTAAGCTATTAGAAGAGGAAAGAATAGAGTTTTCTAGTGAAAATGGATTTATAGCTGTTCATCAGGCTGAGTTTTCTACATTAGAGGGAGGAGCTTATCCTGTTATCCCAGAATTAGAAGCACAAAACCTTTTAACAATAGATGGAGCACGTTTTGTCTCTCTTTTAGATAAAGCAAAATTTGCAGCTTCTCAAGGTGCGGATAACATTCAGATTAATTGTGTAAGGGCTGTATTTAAAAAAGAAGAATTGAACCTTGTTTCTACAGATTCATATAGACTTCTTTTTTTAAGAGAGAGAGTTCAATGTAGTGAAGAAAAAGAGATATCGATTCCTATGGAGACTATAAATACTCTTTGCAAACTATTAAAAGATTATAATAAAGATATCAATATAGGTTATAGTGGAGATACTTTGGTTATAACATGGGAAAACTCTTATTTTTCAAGTAAGACAATAGGGCTTCAATATCCAGATTTCAAAACAATTCTTAGAATTTCAGCTTTTGAAAAGAAGATGGAATTTAATAGAGATGAATTAAGAAGTGCTATAAAGAGAGTAATCACTGTAGCAAAGACAAGTTTAGATGCTAAGTTTGGAGCAATATTTAACTTTACAGGAAAGATGATGGTTATCAATGCCTTCTCTGGTAGAGCAAAGATAAATCAAAAAGTAAATATGCTAAAAGAAGGAGATGACTTTAAGGCTTCTCTGAACTGTAAATTTTTATCTGAGTATATTGATAATATATCAGACAATGTAATTATTAGTGGAAATAATGCCTCATCTATGTTTGAGGTAAAAGAGATAGGAAATGATGATTATATCTATATTCTTATGCCACTAGCTTTGAGAGATTAAAAAATAGTAATTAAAGAGTAAATAAAAGAGCAAGCTAAACCACTTGCTCTTTATTTTTTAAGATTATTTTCTAGCACAATCACTAGCTGAGCCAACCATTATTTCTAGTCCATGTTTTAACTCTGAAACTATGTAGTTAAGAGACTCTTCAACAGCCTTCGGACTTCCCGGCATATTTATAATAAGGGTATTTTTTCTGATACCAGCAGTGGCTCTAGAAAGCATAGCTCTCTTTGTAATAGTTAAAGAGTAAGCTCTCATAGCTTCAGGAATACCTGGAACTCTTTTTTCAATAACCTCCTCTGTAGCTTCTGGAGTTACATCTCTTTTTGAAAATCCTGTTCCACCAGTAGTAAGAATTAAATCAACTAAATTATTATCACATAGATTTATAAGTGTATCCTTTATTAATTGAAATTCATCAGGAATTAAGATTTTTTCACTTACTTCATATCCATTTTCAATCATAATTCTTTCTATAACTTGTGTGGATATATCCTCTCTTTCACCTTTAGAACCTTTATCACTCATACATACAATAGCAACTTTGAACATAATTTCACCTCAATAGTAGTTTTATTATTAATTCAATTATACCATAAAATATCAATAAATCTTGAAATTTTTTAGTAAATTTGTTATCATTTATTTAGATAAATATTAAAATACGGGGTGATGAGATGAAAAAAATCATACTAAAAACTTTAATTGGTATGTTAACACTCTCTTCATTATCTTTTTCAAAAGAGGAGATAACAGTAAGTGCAGCAGCTAGTCTAAAAGAGGTAATGGGTGAGCTGACTGAGAAATTTCAGAATGAAAATAAAGATATAAAGATAAATCTTAATTTAGGTGGTTCTGGAGCTTTGAAAAATCAGATTGTAGCCGGGGCACCAGTTGATTTAGTATTTTTTGCTTCACAGAAGGACTTAAAAGATTTAGATAGTAAGGGGCTTATAGATAAAGAGTATCAAAAGGATATTTTAAAGAATAGACTTGTTGTGGCTGGAAGAAGTAATATAGATTCTTTAGATAAGTTAGTTGGAAGTAGTATAGCTATAGGTATTCCAGAAAGTGTTCCTGCTGGAAAGTATTCCAAAGAAGCTTTTATAAACTATGGAATTTGGGATAAGGTTCAAAAGGATATAGTATATGCCAAAGATGTGAGAAGTGCTGCCCAATATGTAGATTTATATGAAGTGGATTATTCTCTTATCTATAAGACAGATGCAAGGGTTTTAAAAAATAGTGAAATAGTTTATACAGTACCTGAAAATTTACATACTCCTATCATATATAGTTATGGAGTTATAAAGGATAGAGCAAATGAGAATGTAGTAAAACTATATAATTATTTAAATTCAGAAACAGCTAAAAAACTGTATGAAAAATATGGTTTTGAGATGGCAGATTAGTTATGACAAGTTTAAACTTAAATATAATTTTATTAACTTTAAAAATAGCAATAATCTCAACATTGATAGTAACTATTGTATCTATTTTATTAGTATGGTTGTTAGAGAGAGCAAATTCAAAAGTAAAGAGTATATCTGAGATGTTTATAAATTTCTCACTATTCCTTTCACCAAGTGTATTAGGGTATATCCTTATTTTAATTCTTGGAAAGAGAGGAATAATAGGGGCAATCCTATATAAATATTTCAATATATCGGTAATCTTTTCATGGTGGGCTGGAATAATTACAACCTTTATGGTATCACTACCACTTATGTATAATAGTGTTAAAACAGGGATTGCCTCTCTAAATCCAGTATATTTTGAAGCTGGGCGAGAGTGTGGAGCTAGTGAGCTTCAAATTTTAAGATTAATTACACTTCCACTTATAAAGAAAAATATTTTAGCTGGAATGGTTTTATCCTTTGGAAGAGCTATGGGAGAGTTTGGAGCAACACTTATGTTGGCGGGAAATATTCCTGGGAAAACTCAAACTATATCTATGGCAATCTATTCAGCTTCTGAGAGTGGAGATACACAGACAGCGAACTTTTTCTTAGCTGTGATTTTATTGATAAGTTTTACTATAATGATAGTTTATAATTATTTATTTAAAAAAGAAAGGGATAATATATGAAGAAAATAAAGACAGTTGATGCTGTTGGATATGTACTCCAACATGATATTACTCAAATTCTTCCAGGAGAGTTTAAAGGGAGGGCTTTTAAAAAAGGTCATATTATAAAAGAGGAGGATATTCCAAAACTTCTTAGTCTAGGAAAGGATCATATATATGTTTTTGAGTTAGGAGAGAAGGGAGTGCATGAAAATGAAGCTGCTGTAATTCTAGGTGAATTAGGAAAAGGAGAAAATATATATACCGATGACGAGATAAAAGAGGGAAAGATAAACTTTAGAGCTGAATGTGATGGTATTCTAAGAGTTGATAGTGAAAATCTATTAGAATTAAATATGTTAGGAGAGATATCTTTTGCTACTTTACCTAATAATTACTCTGTAAAAAAGGGAGAGTTAGTAGGTGGAGCTAGAGTTATACCACTAGTTGTGGCTAAAGAGAAGATGGAAAGAGCAAAGGAGTTAATAAAAACTCCATTATTAAAGGTTGCTCCATATAAAAAATATAGAGTAGGAATTATAACAACTGGGAATGAAGTTTTCTATGGAAGAATAGAGGATAAATTTGGAGCAGTAATAAAGAATAAATTAGCTGAGTATGATTGTGAGATAGTAGGGCAAGTTCTTTGTCCAGATGATAAAGAGGTTATAAAAACAAGAGCCAAAGAGTTTTTAGATAGAGGGGCAGATATGCTAATATTTACAGGTGGAATGTCGGTTGACCCAGATGATTTAACTCCAAGTTCTATTATTGAGATGGGAGGAGAATTAGTAACTTATGGAGCACCAGTTTTACCGGGTTCAATGTTTTTACTATCTTACTTAGGTGATATACCTATGATGGGGTTACCAGGTTGTGTAATGTTCTCTAAAAGAACTATTTTTGATATAGTTTTATCAAGAGTTATGACTGGAGAAAGATTGAGTAAAAGAGATATTATGATGTATGGAAATGGAGGATTGTGCCAATCTTGTGGAGTTTGCCACTATCCTAACTGTTCATTTGGAAAGCAGGGGTAACTATGGATTTTACACACTTTAATGAAAAAGGTAGAGCTAGAATGGTTGATGTCAGTGAAAAGAATGAAACACAGAGAAGAGCCATAGCTAGAGGATATATAAAGATGAGTCCAGAAACTATAAATATGGTTAATGAAGGAAAGATGAAAAAGGGAGATGTTCTTTCTGTTGCTCAAGTTGGAGGTATATGTGGGGCAAAGAAGACTTGGGATCTGATTCCAATGTGTCATAATATTCTACTTACTGGGGCAGATATATCTTTTGAAATTGCTGAGGATAGAATATGGATAGAGGCAGTTGTGAAAACAACAGGTAAAACAGGAGTGGAAATGGAAGCCCTTACAGCTGTATCTATAGCAGCTCTTACAATATATGATATGTGTAAGGCTGTAGATAAACATATGATAATAGGAGATATAAAATTAATAGAGAAAACTGGTGGAAAATCAGATTTCAGATTATAAAATGGAGCTATTACAATATTAATTTCTAAAGATTAGTATTGTGATAGCTTTTTTCTATATTAGTATAATTTATAAAGATATAAATAATTATTATTTTACATCCCAATTAAAATATGATATTTTTTATTAGTAAAATTACTAGATAGAAGGGACAGTGGTATGAGTTATCAAAAAAATAGTTTAAAGAGATGGATGCAAGAGAATATATTAGGATTGTTCTTAGTATTAATATTGAGTATTCCAGCATGGATATTGGGAGAAAAATATCCTATAATAGGTGGGCCAGTTTTTGGAATATTATTAGGAATGGTAGTAACTCACTTTATAAGAGATAAAGCTCCGTTTCAAAAGGGAATCCTCTTTACATCAAAAAAGGTACTTCAATATGCAGTTATTCTTTTAGGTTTTGGATTAAATCTCTCTGTTGTTTTAGAAACAGGAGCTCAATCTTTACCAATAATAGTAGCTACAATAGCAACATCATTAATAATAGCATATATACTCCAAAAAGTATTAAAAATTCCAACAAAGATAGCAACATTAGTAGGAGTTGGATCTTCTATATGTGGAGGTTCAGCTATTGCGGCTACAGCTCCAGTTATAGATGCTAATGACGAAGAGGTAGCACAGGCAATATCTGTAATATTTTTCTTTAATGTATTAGCAGCACTTATTTTTCCAACATTTGGTTCCTTGGTAGGGTTTTCAACAACCTCTGGAGAAGCTTTTGGAATCTTTGCTGGGACAGCTGTAAATGATACATCTTCTGTAACAGCAGCGGCATCTACTTGGGATGCTATCTATAATTTAGGAGTAGAGACACTGGATAAAGCTGTTACTGTAAAATTGACAAGAACACTGGCAATTATTCCTATAACAATTTTTTTAGCAATAAAATCAGCAAAAGAGAATAAGTCTGATAAAAAATTAAATTTAAAACAGATTTTTCCATTCTTTATACTTTATTTTATTGGGGCATCAATAGTTACTACAATAGCTGTATCTTTTGGAGTAAGTATATCTGTATTCTCACCAATAAAAACTTTAAGTAAGTTTTTTATTGTAATGGCTATGTGTGCAATAGGATTAAATACTAATATTATTAAGCTTTTAAAGACAGGAGGAAAACCTATTTTAATGGGATTTGCTTGTTGGAGTGGAATAACTATTGTAAGTTTGATTATACAGTATATGTTGGGAATTTGGTAATAAGAAAAGGTGCTGTGAGCCAATTTTAGCTCTTAGCACCTTTTAAATTATTTAGATTTGAATAGTTGTAACTACTCAGGTCTATAATTAAAAAACTAAGACTTTCTTCAAAAAATTTGAAGAAGGTCTTTTTTTGTTGCCAAA
>NZ_JACSNP010000049.1 GCF_016900045.1 Fusobacterium mortiferum | reverse complement strand
ACTCCTATTTTTATATATCTACTGATTGTATTATATCACTTTGTCTTCTAAAAAACAATAGGGCAATTCATCGCACCACCTATAGAGGTGGGCGACTTCTTGCCCGTTAGGTTAAACTCTTTTCTTAGTATAAAAAATTGTAAAATAATATAGCTACAAAATATAATAGATACACATAAACCTTGATCTATTCCTAAAATAACGCTTACAACATATGGTATTGCATTTACTGGAGAAACTCCTAAATTAGATTTTACAGAAAATGTTACCCCTATTGCCATAATAAGTAATCCTATACAATAAATCATTACTTTAATAATATTTTTTCATAAAATACCTCCCCTTCTTATCAACAAATTTCATTTTATAACTTAGAATTCTAACTGTCAAGATGTTTTTACAAAAAATAAAAAAAGCTTGGCAAGTTCCTATCCTCCCAGGAGGCTTCCCTCCAAGTACTTTCAGCGTTTACGGGCTTAACTTCCAGGTTCGGAATGTATCTGGGTGTACCCCCGTAGCTATTCTCACCAAGCTATATCTATTTGCATAGACATTCAAAACTATATAGTAATATCAGGTAACGCTGATTCCTTTCAGTCATCTGCGTCTAAATAATCATAGTCGTAACTTCGTTACTTCTTGATTATTTGAAGGTTAAAACTTCGACTTATTAGTATTGGTCAGCTAAAGGCCTCGCAGCCCTTACACCCCCAACCTATCAACCTCC
>NZ_JACSNP010000048.1 GCF_016900045.1 Fusobacterium mortiferum | reverse complement strand
AGTTCCATTTTGATTATTGGTTGTATAGCTTTGTACAGGATTTTTCTTAGATTTGAATTTAGGAAATCCAATAGATTTATCTCTAAAAAAATTTTTATACGCTTTGTCTAAATTCATTTGAGCATTAGCAAGAGCAAGACTATCAACTTCTTTTAGAAATTCATACTCTTTTTTATATTGAGCAGGAGTTGGATATTTTATCTTTTTATCAGGATTACCTTTACTTTCTTCATATGCTTTAATTCTATCATTTAGCATAAGGTTGTAGACAAGACGAACACAACCAAAAGTTTTACTAAAAAATATCTTTTGTTCTTCGTTTGGATAAATTCTAAATTTATATGCTTTTAGTTGTTTCATCAGTCCACCTCCTCAAAATTATTTACTCTTTTGTCCTTGTTCTTCTATATATTTTTTTATGACTTCAATAGGAGCTCCTCCAGTAGTCAACAAACAAAAACTTTTAGACCAAAACATTTCTTGCCAGAGATACTTTCTTATATGTGGAAATTCTTTTTTTATTATCCTAGAACTTGCTGATTTATACGCATTTATGAATTTAGTCAATTCTGTTTTAGGATGAGCTTTGAATATTATATGTACGTGGTCTTTATCGTGATTCCATTGTACTAAAGTTATATGATACGGAACTCCAATTCTTACAAACATATCTTTAGCAAATTCAGAAATTGTGTCATCAAATACATTTCTTCTATATTTTACTACAAGAACTAAGTGATAATACAGCAAAAATACTGAATGACAATTACTATCTAATTCCATTGTTTTTACTCCTATTTTTATATATCTACTGATTGTATTATATCACTTTGTCTTCTAAAAAACAATAGGGCAATTCATCGCACC
>NZ_JACSNP010000047.1 GCF_016900045.1 Fusobacterium mortiferum | reverse complement strand
GCATCATGTCCTAATCTATCCTGTACATAAGTTATTAAATCATAGTTTATATTCTCTATATCTGTCTTTAATACCTTTCTATACTCTGGCTCTTCTCTCATTATTCTTGCTATCGTATCTATTGTTAGTTTTACTATATTGATATTTTTCTCCTCATTAAATCCACCAATATTGTATACCTCTCCCAATCTTCCATTGTTTATTACCATATCTACTGCTTTATTATGATCTCTTACATATAGCCAATCTCTTACATTACTTCCATCTCCATATACTGGTAGAGATTTTCCCTTTAATATGTTTTTTATTATTAATGGTATTAATTTTTCTGGAAATTGGTATGGTCCATAGTTATTTGAACATCTTGTTATATTTATTGGTAGCTTGTATGTTTCAGCATAGGCTTGTACTATCATATCTCCTGATGCCTTTGATGATGAGTATGGTGATCTTGGATCTAATGGTGTCTTTTCTGTAAAGAAGTTCTCTCCATATGTTTTTAGATTATCTCTTCCCTCTACTACTCTTTTTACACTCTCATCTAAGTGTAACTCCTTAGCCTCTATATAATCTCTACTTAATGATCCATATACCTCATCTGTTGATATTTGGATATATTTTTTTCCCTCTTTATATACTGGATATCCATTCTCATCTCTTCCTATTGTCCAACTATCCTTTGATACCTCTAATAGATTTTGTGTTCCTAATATATTTGTCTCTAAGAATACTCTTGGTCCTAATATACTTCTATCTACATGTGATTCTGCAGCAAAGTTTACTACATAATCAACATCATATCTAGCAAATATATTCTCTACTAGCTCTTTATTCCCTATATCTCCCTTTACAAACTCTATTTTTTTATCTGCTATCTCATCTTTTAAACTCTCTTTATTCCCAGCATAAGTAAGTTTATCTAGTACTATTATCTGTATATCCTCACCATA
>NZ_JACSNP010000046.1 GCF_016900045.1 Fusobacterium mortiferum | reverse complement strand
TTTTTATATTTTATGGTAAGATCTAATATAAACTTAATAAAAAAGGTGGATTTATGATATATTTTTTACACGGAGATACAGCTCCTTTGCAGATAAAATACGGAGAGATTATAGATAAGATAAAGAGCAACAATCCCTCTATACCGGAGAAAATTTTTGATGCTTCTTTAGACGAGGTTACTTTATTTTTTGACTCTATATCTACTAACTCTATTTTTTCACCAAAGGAATTAATAATTTTAAAGAGAGCTGAAGATTTTAAAAATTTAGATGGTATAGCCAAATCTTTAAAAATGTATAACTTAGCTCAAAAAGAGATAGTAATTATTTACGAGGAATTTTTAAATGATTACGGGAAAATTAAAAATCCAATTCCTAAAAAAACTTTAGATAGTTTTCAAGAGATAGCTGAAATCATTTGTTTCAGAAAAGAAAATGAGAAGAAAGCTATTATTTTCTATATTCAACATGAATTAAATATTTCAGAATATGAAGCTGAAAAGTTTGTTGAGTTAGTTGGAGATGATTTTTTTAAAGTAAAAAATGAGGTAGAAAAAGTTAAAAGTTTTTTAGATGGAGATAGTTTTAATCTTGAAAAAGTTAAACCTCTTCTATCTATTAATGAGGAGTATAATTTAAAAAATCTTATTGAGAATTTTCTTATTTCAAAAAATACAAAAAATTTACTTCACTTTGTTTCAAAGGAAAAGTTACATAATAATTTTATATATGGAATAGCTGAGGAATTAATATTTTATCTCAAGCTTTCATCTCTTGCCCAAGATAATATTTTGAATAAAAATATCTCATATAAAAAGTTTAATGAGGGAATATTTGAGAATATAAAGATGTTTTTCTTAACAGATAGAGGTTATCCTCACCCGTATACACTTTTTTTAAAGTTAAAAAATATTGATATTTTTGATGAGTTTTTCTTAAGAAAAAAATTAAAAGAATTAACTTATTTAGAATATAGTATTAAGAGTGGAAATTTAGATGTAGAGATAGGAGTAGAGGATTATATAATAGGTTTTTTTA
>NZ_JACSNP010000045.1 GCF_016900045.1 Fusobacterium mortiferum | reverse complement strand
TCATTGCAAAGAAAAAGCGAGCGCTGAATTTCCTAGTAATGTAACTAATCCTACTCAATATGGCGCTAATATTAGAGCTTTAATTACAAACTTAAATATTTATCATGCACTTCCATACAATAAAATTCAAGAGTTGCTTAAAGATGTTTTTAATCTAAATTTAAGTCAAGGAACTATTGCAAATACTTTAAAAAAAGCTTATGTATCTCTTGAAAAGGTTGAAAATTTTTTCAAAGAAGAGTTGAAAAAAGTTGAATTTCTTCATGCAGATGAGACAGGAACAAAAGTTAATGGAAAAAATCACTGGATTCATTCCTGTTCAAATGAGAGATATACAGTTTTAACTTCTCATCCTAACAGAGGAAAAAAAGCAATAGAAGAAGCTGGTATTTTACCTAATTTTAAAGGAGTTCTATCACATGATTGTTGGTATGCGTATGATTGTTATCCTCAAATTTTACACTCATTATGTTGGGCACATTTTTTAAGAGAGCTTCAAAGCATAGAAGAAAATACAGACTTAGAATTTCCAGCTAAAATAAGAGAATTTATTCTAGATTTGAAAGAAAAAATTGAGAATAAGGAAGAAATTTCTAATGAAAAGGAGATGAGTATTTGGTTAAAATATGTGGCTTTGATTGAGGAAGGAAAAAAAGAAGAAAGAGATACCTATCAAACTGATGTGCTAGAAACGAAAAAGAGAAAAAGTAAAGCTTTTAATTTATTACAAAGATTGAGTAGATACGAAGATGTTTTAAGGTTTTTCATAGAGAGAAAGATTAGTATTTTTACTAATAATGCTGCAGAACGAGAAATAAGAAACATAAAAGTAAAAAGTAAAATTCAAGGAGCATTTAGGAGTGAGTTAGGGAGTCAAATTTATTGTAGAATAAGGGGGTATATTTCTACAATGAAGAAAAATGGGGAAAATCAATATACTGCGCTGAAAAGTATATTTGATTTATGCGAAATTATGTTACCAGTAGTTGAATAGAAAGGGAGCCTTCAACAAAAATGTTGAAAACTCCCTCTATTTGGCTATTTTTATTTTTTGTAAAAACTC
>NZ_JACSNP010000044.1 GCF_016900045.1 Fusobacterium mortiferum | reverse complement strand
TTTACTATTTTATGATTTCAGCAACTACTCCTGATGCTACTGTTCTTCCACCTTCTCTGATAGCGAATCTTAATCCTGTTTCCATTGCGATTGGGTGAATTAACTCTACTGTCATTTCGATGTTATCTCCTGGCATTACCATTTCTACTCCTTCTGGTAATGTGATTGCTCCTGTTATGTCAGTTGTTCTGAAGTAGAATTGTGGTCTGTATCCTGAGAAGAATGGAGTATGTCTTCCTCCTTCTTCTTTTGTTAATACGTATACTTCTGATCTGAAGTTTGTATGTGGAGTGATTGATCCTGGCTTAGCTAGAACTTGTCCTCTTTCTACATCTTCTTTCTTAGTTCCTCTTAATAGAGCTCCTATGTTGTCTCCTGCTTGACCTTGATCAAGTAGTTTTCTGAACATTTCTACTCCTGTACATGTTGTCTTTGTAGTTGGTTTGATTCCTACTATTTCTACTTCTTCTCCAACTTTGATTATTCCTCTTTCTACTCTTCCTGTTACAACTGTTCCTCTTCCTGTTATTGTGAACACGTCTTCGATTGGCATTAGGAATGGTTGGTCTACTGCTCTTTCTGGAGTTGGGATGTACTCATCTACTGCGTTCATTAATTCGATGATTTTGTCAACCCATTGTTGCTCTCCATTTAATGCTCCTAGTGATGATCCTGCTATTACTGGTACGTCATCTCCTGGGAATCCATACTCGTTTAGTAATTCTCTTACTTCCATTTCTACTAATTCTAATAATTCTGCGTCGTCTACCATGTCAGCTTTGTTTAAGTATACTACGATGTATGGTACTCCAACTTGTCTAGATAGTAGGATGTGCTCTCTTGTTTGAGGCATTGGTCCATCTGCTGCAGAAACTACTAGGATCGCTCCGTCCATTTGAGCTGCTCCTGTGATCATGTTTTTTACGTAGTCCGCGTGTCCTGGACAGTCAACGTGTGCATAGTGTCTTTTTTCTGTTTCATACTCGATGTGAGCTGTGTTGATTGTGATTCCTCTTTCTTTTTCTTCTGGAGCTGCGTCGATGTTATCGAAGTCAACTCTTTGAGCTAGTCCTAAATCTGATAATACTTTAGAGATAGCTGCTGTTGTTGTTGTTTTTCCGTGGTCAACGTGTCCGATTGTTCCGATGTTAACGTGCGGTTTGCTTCTTTCGAATTTTTCTTTAGCCATT
>NZ_JACSNP010000043.1 GCF_016900045.1 Fusobacterium mortiferum | reverse complement strand
GAAGAACATTATCAATAGAATAGAGAAAGTATTGCTCCTTAGAAAGGAGGTGATCCATCCGCACGTTCCCGTACGGATACCTTGTTACGACT
Organism: Fusobacterium mortiferum; assembly: GCF_016900045.1. Classification (GTDB taxonomy): domain Bacteria; phylum Fusobacteriota; class Fusobacteriia; order Fusobacteriales; family Fusobacteriaceae; genus Fusobacterium_A; species Fusobacterium_A pullicola. The sequence goes on along the minus strand of NZ_JACSNP010000043.1, from coordinate 1,557 downwards.
TCACCCCAATCGCTAATCACACCCTCGGAGCATCCCTCCTTGCGGTTAGGCCTGCTACTTCAGGTGCAACCAACTCTCGTGGTGTGACGGGCGGTGTGTACAAGACCCGAGAACGTATTCACCGCAACATAGCTGATTTGCGATTACTAGCGATTCCAACTTCATGTACTCGAGTTGCAGAGTACAATCCGAACTGAGAATAGTTTTCTGAGATTAGCTCCCCCTCGCAGGTTTGCGACTCTCTGTACTACCCATTGTAGCACGTGTGTAGCCCAGCGTATAAGGGGCATGATGACTTGACGTCATCCCCACCTTCCTCCTGCTCATCGCAGGCAGTATCGCATGAGTGCCCAACTTAATGATGGCAACATACGAAAGGGGTTGCGCTCGTTGCGGGACTTAACCCAACATCTCACGACACGAGCTGACGACAGCCATGCACCACCTGTCACTAGGTTCCCCCGAAGGGGCACGAAGGCATCTCTGCCAACTTCCTAGGATGTCAAACGCTGGTAAGGTTCCTCGCGTTGCGTCGAATTAAACCACATGCTCCACCGCTTGTGCGGGTCCCCGTCAATTCCTTTGAGTTTCATACTTGCGTACGTACTCCCCAGGCGGATTACTTATCGCGTTAGCTTGGGCGCTGAGGTTCGACCCCCAACACCTAGTAATCATCGTTTACGGCGTGGACTACCAGGGTATCTAATCCTGTTTGCTACCCACGCTTTCGCGCTTTAGCGTCAGTATCTGTCCAGTGGGCTGGCTTCCCCATCGGCATTCCTACAAATATCTACGAATTTCACCTCTACACTTGTAGTTCCGCCCACCTCTCCAGTACTCTAGTTTGGCAGTTTCCAACGCAATACGGAGTTGAGCCCCGCATTTTCACATCAGACTTACCAAACCGCCTAGACGCGCTTTACGCCCAATAAATCCGGATAACGCTTGCGACATACGTATTACCGCGGCTGCTGGCACGTATTTAGCCGTCGCTTCTTCTGTTGGTACCGTCACTTTCTTCGTCCCAACTGAAAGCACTTTACATTCCGAAAAACTTCATCGTGCACACAGAATTGCTGGATCAGACTTTTGGTCCATTGTCCAATATTCCCCACTGCTGCCTCCCGTAGGAGTAAGGGCCGTGTCTCAGTCCCCTTGTGGCCGTTCACCCTCTCAGGCCGGCTACCTATCATCGCCTTGGTGAGCCGTTACCTCACCAACTAGCTAATAGGACGCAAAGCTCTCCTGCAGCGCATATAGCTTTCATACGAACCTCATGCGAGACTCGCATAATATCCGGTATTAGCATTCGTTTCCAAATGTTGTCCCAGACTGCAGGGCAAGTTCTTTACGCGTTACTCACCCGTCCGCCACCATCACCCGAAGGATCAAGTAGACTTGCATGTGTTAAGCATTCTGTCAGCGTTCATCCTGAGCCAGGATCAAACTCTTCGTTCAATCTATTTAACTCAGTAAAATTTACTGATTATTTATTACACCAATTTATTGTTGTGTTTGCATTTATTGTCTTTCTCTATTCTGTTGCTAATGTCCTTA
>NZ_JACSNP010000042.1 GCF_016900045.1 Fusobacterium mortiferum | reverse complement strand
TACTGATTATTTATTACACCAATTTATTGTTGTGTTTGCATTTATTGTCTTTCTCTATTCTGTTGCTAATGTCCTTACTTATTCATCTACGCCGCTTTCTCGCGGACAAGATATATATTATCATATATATTAAATTTCGTCAATACTTTTTTTTATATTTTTTTAAAAAATTTTATGCTATAATAAATTTAATAGATTTTTATAAGGAAGTGATATATTGAAAAAGGTTTTTCTAAAAAAAGATAGAGAAAAATTATGGTTAAGTGGACACCCTTGGATATATTCTGGAGCTGTTGATAAAATAGAACAAAATATTATTCCAGGTAGTATTGTTGAAGTTTTCAACCATAAAAATGAGTTTATAGGGTATGGACATTATAATAAAAATTCTAAAATTATTGTTCGTATGCTAGAACATGATAAAACTGTCTCTATTGATGCCAATTGGTATAATCAAAAAATTAAACAAGCATATGAATTAAGAATGGGGCTTAATATAGATAGTAATGCTTTCAGATTAATTCATAGTGAGTCTGATTTTCTTCCTGGTTTAATTATTGATTACTTTAATGGCTATGTTATTTTACAAATTTCAACTTTAGGAATGGAAAGAGATAAAGAGTTTATTATTCAAGCTTTAATTAATAATATTCCAAATTTAAAAGGTATTTATGAAAAAAGTGAAGGTGATGGTAGAAAACTAGAGGGACTACCAGAAAAAACTCAAATCTTATGGGGAGAAATTCCTGATACGATAGAAATATTTGAAGGAAATGCTAATTTTATTATAGATTTAAAAGGACAAAAAACTGGTTTCTATTCTGATCAAAGAGAAAATAGAATTTTATTAGGAAATTTATCAAAAGGAAAAAATTTTTTAGATGTATGTAGCTATACCGGTGGATTTTCAGTTCATGCTATGAGCAATGGAGCTAATTCTGCAACTTTAATTGATATAAGTGAAGATGCTTTAAATGTAGCTAAGGAAAATTTGAAAAAACATATAAATGTTGAGTTTATTAAGGGAAATATTTTTGACATATTAAGAGTTTTAATAAAAGAGGGAAGAAAATGGGATGTTGTTAGTCTTGATCCACCTAAATTAGCTCCAAATAAAAGAGATCTTGAAAAAGCACTAAAGGCATATAAAGACATAATTTTAAATGGAATAAAATTAACTAACAATGGTGGACTTCTTGCTATATATAGTTGTAGCGGAGCTGTAAGTAGTAGTGATCTTAGAATGGCTCTAGCTTATGCAGTTAAAGATGCGGGAGTAAAAGCTACTATCGTTCATCAACTTCATCAAAGCTCTTGTCATCCGATTTCAGTTTCAGTTCCTGAGACAGAGTATTTAAAAGGATTTTTAGTTAGAGTTATCTATTAGAATATAGTATCTATTTTTTAAATCAATTACTAATTGAAAAAAGCAAGTCAGCAACTAAGCTACACTTGCTTTTTATTTTATAATAAGGATTTAACCATCAATTCAATCTGCATTTGCTATATTTACAAAAAAATAAAAAAAAGCTTGGCAAGTTCCTATCCTCCCAGGAGGCTTCCCTCCAAGTACTTTCAGCGTTTACGGGCTTAACTTCCAGGTTCGGAATGTGTCTGGGTGTACCCCCGTAGCTATTCTCACCAAGCTATATCTATTTGCATAGACATTCAAAACTATATAGTAATATCAGATAAGGTTAAAACTTCGACTTATTAGTATTGGTCAGCTAAAGGCCTCGCAGCCCTTACACCCCCAACCTATCAACCTCC
>NZ_JACSNP010000041.1 GCF_016900045.1 Fusobacterium mortiferum | reverse complement strand
TTTGGCAACAAAAAAAGACCTTCTTCAAATTTTTTGAAGAAAGTCTTAGTTTTTTAATTATAGACCTGAGTAGTTACCTCCCTTCTTTATTCAAAATTTACTCTTTAGCAATAAGTAAAGTAGAATTACTAAAGAACTATTACCTTATTTTCTCTCAATATTAAGATGTGTATTTTCCATTGGTAGATAATGTTTATGATGAACTAATGGAAAATCAGCCTTTATATAGACTTTCTCTTCTAAAAGCCAACTTTTTCCATTTTTAGCAATTGTATATTTCATCGATGTAAAATTACCAGCTACTGAAAAATTAATTTTTATTGTAGAGTGTTTTGCTCTTTGGTATGATGTCTCCTCCAAAAATTTTAAAATCGAATTTTTATCTGCTAAATCAATTTTTTCCTCTGTTACAGTTTCAATTGGAATAAATGAAAGTGTATAAGCAACTCCTTCCCCTTTTGATTTAAACCATCTATCTACAAATACAACAGCTGTTGATTTTTTACCTAAAACTTTAGTTGTATAATCACTTGGAGGTTCTATACGAAATTCTAATTCTACTTCATCAATCTCACTATTTAACGCTGCATAAACAGGATGTTGTAAAGTTTCTAAACCTTTTCCATAACGATTTTGAGGCTGAGTTATAAAATTTCCCTTTCCATGCATATTTTTTATAACTCCATCTTCCTGTAAAAGAGCCAATGCTTGTCTTAAAGTCATTCTACTAACCCCCATTATTTTAGCTAATTCTGGTTCAGTAGGTAACTTTCCAGTATCATCAAACTCTCCATCTTTTATCAGTTTAAATAGCTTATCATAAACAGCTACACATTTAGGTAATTTTTTACTTCCTTTTATAGCTTCTCTTATCTCTTCTAATGTCAATTTTAACTTTCTCCTTTTTTATAACAAACATTTTTATAACTCTATATTTAATACTACAGGACAATGATCAGAGCCTAATATCTCTGTATGAATCTCAGCATCTCTCATATTTTCTTTTAATTTTTCTGACACTAAAAAGTAATCTATTCTCCATCCGGCATTTTTAGCTCTTGCACTAAATCTATAAGACCACCACGAATATATATCTGTTTTATCTGGGTAAAAATATCTAAAACTATCTACAAATCCACTATCTAATAACTTACTCATCTTCTCTCTCTCTTCATCTGAAAAACCAGCATTTCTTCTATTTGATTTTGGGTTTTTTAAATCAATCTCATTGTGAGCTACATTTAAATCCCCACAAACAATAACAGGTTTTAGCTTATCCAACTCTAGAAGATAATTTCTAAACTCTTCTTCCCACTCCATTCTATAATCTAATCTAGCTAATTTCTCTTGAGAATTTGGAGTATAAACAGTTACCATATAAAATTTTTCAAATTCTAAAGTTATTACCCTTCCCTCATTGTCATGTTTTTCTATTCCTATCCCATATTGAACAGATATAGGCTCTTTTTTAGTAAATATAGCTGTTCCTGAATACCCTTTTTTTTCTGCATAATTCCAATATTGATGGTATCCATTTAACTCTAATTCTATCTGTCCCTCTTGAAGTTTAGTCTCTTGTAAACAAAATATATCAGCTTGTTGTTCATTAAAATATTCTAAAAATCCCTTTCCCACACAAGCTCTTAAACCATTTACATTCCACGATATTAATTTCATAGCTCTCCTTTTAGTAATGTAATTATATGAATTTCTATATAATTATACCATATTTATATTTTTATGCAATTATTTTAGACAAAAAAAGGGACAACCTGAATAGTTGCCCCATACCACATAATATTTTTATTATTTTACAGCTATAACTTCTATTTCAACTTTTACATCTTTTGGTAATCTTGCTACTTCTACACAAGCTCTTGCTGG
>NZ_JACSNP010000040.1 GCF_016900045.1 Fusobacterium mortiferum | reverse complement strand
ACTCCTATTTTTATATATCTACTGATTGTATTATATCACTTTGTCTTCTAAAAAACAATAGGGCAATTCATCGCACCTCCTATAAGGTGGGCGACTTCTTACCCGTTAGGTTAAAAGGTTTACACTATTAGATACTTTATCTGAAAAAATTATATTTTTGTACAGTATATAATATAAAAGGGAGATAACTATTATATCTCCCTAATTCTTATCCTATAATGTCATTCCACCAGTTACTTCTAATACTTGTCCAGTGATGTAAGATGATTCATCACTTGCTAAGAATAGTGCTGCATTTGCTATATCATCTACAGTTCCTAATCTTCCTAATGGAGTTCTTTCTAACATTTTTCCTATTACTTCTTCAGATAAAACATCTGTCATTGCACTTGATATAAATCCTGGTGCTATACAGTTAGCTCTTACTTGAGCTCCTTTTCTAGTTAATTCTCTTGCCCAAGTTTTGCTCATAGAGATTACTCCACCTTTTGTAGCTGCATAGTTTGTTTGGCAAGCATTTCCATATACTCCAACCACTGATGAAAGAGTAATTATTGATCCAGCTTTATTTTTTGTCATTATTGGAGCTACTGCTTGAGTCATATTAAATACTCCTTTTAAGTTAACATCAATAACAGCATCCCATTGCTCTTCTGACATTCTTACTAGGAAATTATCCTTTGTAATTCCTGCGTTATTAACAAGGATATCTATTTTTCCAAACTCTTCTACTATTTTCTTTACTAATACTTTTATAGCTTCTCTATCTGTAACATTTAAAATTTCATGTCTTACATTTTCTTGAGAAAATTCAGCTGGTCCCATATCACAAGATATTACCATAGCTGCTCCCTCTCCAGCAAATTTTTCAACTATTGCTCTTCCTATTCCTCTAGCACTTCCTGTAACTAGTGCTACTTTTCCTTTTAATCTATCCACTGTAATTCCTCCTCAAAGTTTCAATTCAACTTATCTTACATATGTAATATTATAATTATATTTCCTATTATATCATATTTGAGCAACTTTTGGCAAATTTTTTATTTTTTTTTAACCATTTTCTCTTTTTAATACATTTTCTAATTAAATAAGTTGAAGATAGTATAGTTTTAGTGTAAAATATATTAAAAAGTGTGGAGGATAAAATGAAAACTTTAATTTTACTAATTTCTTTTCTTATAATTGGATGTAGTAACATTGTATCAAGGGGAGCTCAAGAAAAAGAAAAAATTTATTATTCTAATGGAAATTTAAAAAGTGAAATATCTTTTATAAATAATATAAAAAATGGTCCTATTTTTAACTATTTTGAAGATGGAAGAATTGCCGTAAAGGGATATTTTAAAAATGATCAAAGAGAGAAAAAGTGGTATTTTTATGATGAAAATACTGGAAAGCTTATAGCTATTGAAAATTATAAAAATGGACTTTTAGAAGGAGAACAGATTTATTACTATCCTGATGGTAACTTAAAAGTAAAAGGGAACTATAAAGATAATTATAGAGTTGGATTTTGGCAAATGTATGATGAAAATGGAAAACTAAGTGTCCAAAATATATTTTTAGATGGAGAAGATGTGGTAAGTGTAGCTCTCTTTCAAGAGAATGGTAATATTTTTTGTTCTGGTTTAACTAAAAATGGACTTCGTGATGGTATTTGGCAATATTATGATACTGAAGGAAAATTACTATATGATGTTGAATATCTAAACGGTATACGTGACGGAGAGTGGAAAGCTTATGATAAAGATGGAAATATTATTGCTACTGGATACTATAATCATGGAAAAATATTAGGTTTGGAGTAACTGCTAAACCTTTTTTTAATTATAAATAAAATTTTGTTGACAAGTACTACTTTTACTGGTATTATCTCTCTTGTAACTACTCAGCTATGAGTTTTTACAAAAAATAAAAATAGCCAAATAGAGGGAGTTTTCAACATTTTTGTTGAAGGCTCCCTTTCTATTCAA